>PNAJ01000104.1 GCA_003170295.1 Bryobacterales bacterium
CCCTGTCGATGTTCGGCGCGATGTTCGCTCCCAAGCCGTTCGACGTGGCCAAGGAGCTGGTGCGCGTCACCAAACCGGGCGGACGCATCGTAATGGGCAACTGGATCCCCAACGATCCCACCTCGTTCGTATCTCAGCTGCTGAAGATCAGTTCCGCATTCACGCCTCCGCCCCCGGAAGGCTTTGTGAGCCCCATGACGTGGGGCGTGGATTCGCACATCATCGAGCGCTTCGGGCAGGCCGGCGTCGCAGCGGAGAAAATTTCGATTGTGAAGGACACGTTCCTGTTCACCTCGCGCAACGGCTCGGCGGATTTCATCGAAACGTTCCGGAAGTTCTACGGCCCCACCATGAACGCGTTCGAAGCGGCGGAGAAAAACGGCAAACTGGAAGAGTTGCATACGCAGCTTCTGGAGCTGGCCAAATCCGAAAATAAAGCCACAGACGGAGGCACATCGATCTCCGCAACGTTTGCCAGGGTGAGCGTCTCTCTCTAACCAGAGTGGACATTCGAAGCACCCTCGCGAAAAGCATCCTGACCAAGACATCCGGCTTCATCGCTGAGGCTGGCTTCACGCATTCGCTGAGCCCCACGCGCAACTGCACTTCGGCTGCACCTATTGCTACGTGCCGACGATGGGCGTCTACGGGGGCCTGAAGCCCGAGGACTGGCAGCACTGGGGCCAGTTCACCACGTTCAAATCCAACGCCGTGGAATTAGTGGAGCAGGTTCCCGACCTGCCTCGGTGCAGCATCTACTACTCGCCGCTGGTCGATCCCTACCAGCCCGCGGACGCCACAGAGCAAATGATGCCGCGCATGATCGAGGCGCTGCTCCTAAATTCTCCGCGCGTCTTGACGATTCAAACGCGAGGCCCGCTGATCCTCCGCGATCTCGGCCTCCTCAAAGCGCTATCGCAAAAGACCACGCTGCGCGTCAGCTTTTCCATCACCACCAAACCCTCGCGAGAACCTGGTGGCAGAAAGGTAACCCCACCGGAGATCGCGTCGTGATTGGACTGTTCCGGGGACGTGAGAATCCCGTCGCGGCCAGCGCATGGTTGCGTTCCGTCGTGTTCTGATTTGGTCCTTTGCTACAATAAGCGCCACGTGCTGAAAGCCATTTTGTTCGGCGTCTTGCCGACGACCCTCGGGATGTATTCCCAGACCCTTCCGCCACCCTTCGAGACGCCTGCGGTCAATAATCCGCCCATCGTGATCGCCCGGCCGGAGGGCGCAAAGGTGAACGCACCCGATGGTTTCCTGGTGGAAGAATACGCGTCTGGGTTTCAGCGCCCGCGATTCATGGTGGAGGGCCCGGGCGGAGAAGTGCTGATCAGCGATACCGTAGCCAACGGTTTCGTCTATCTCCTCAAAGGTGGCGAGAAGAAGGTTCTGCTCAGCGGCCTCGACCGGCCTTATGGACTGGCGCTTTGGAAGAATTACCTCTACGTGGGCGAACCATCTTCCATCAAGCGGTACAAATATGATTCCAAAACGATGACGGCGGGCACGGTCGAAGACGTGGTGCCGCTGACCGGCTTCACCAAGGGTCACGTGACGCGCACGATCGTGTTCGACCGCAAGGGCGAGAAAATGTACGTCGCTGTGGGATCGTCGGCCGATCTCGTGACGGGCGACCCTGAGACGCGCGCCGCGATCAATCGCTACAACCCCGACGGGAGCGGACACGAAATCTTCGCGAGCGGCGTGCGCAATCCCGTGGGGCTGCGGTTCTATCCGGGCTCGGACCAGCTATGGGCGACAGTGGAGGAGCGCAACGATCTGGGCGACGGCCTGGTAGCGGATTACTTCACCAGCATCCGCCAGGGAGGGTTTTACGGCTGGCCATACGCGTACCTTGGACCGCATGCCGATCCGCGCATCAAGGATCAGCGGATGGATCTGGTGAAGAGTTCCATCACGCCGGACGTATCGCTGGTGTCGCATATTGCAGTTTTGGATTTTCTGTTTTACACCGGCAGCCAGTTTCCAGCGGAATACCGCAACGGAGCTTTTCTTGCGAACCACGGTTCATCCAATCGATCGCAGCGGGTTGGATATAACGTCACGTTTGTGCCTTTCAAAAATGGAAAGCCTTCAGGTCCCGAACGCGATTTTCTCACTGGGTGGATGCTGTCGCCCGATAAAAAGGAGGTGTGGGGCAGACCCGTGGCGCTCGCGCAGCTCCACGACGGCAGCATGCTGGTTTCCGACGACGGCGGGAAGAAGATCTGGCGGATCTCGTACAAAAAATAGTCGGGGCTAATTATAGCTGTGAATGTAGGCGAGGTCCTTGATAACCGTGCGAGAGAGTTTCTAAGACGCGGCGATCCTATCTGCAGAACTCCCTCGGCGGGATACAACTGAGGAGTGATCCGGCTGGGAACGCGCCTTGCACCGGCGAAATCTGCGACGGAGACTCTCAATAGCTGGCTGAACCCGCCGCTTGCGGCAAGAATGCCGGTCCAGACCCAGGATTGGTGTCAATAACGGGCAGAGAGAGTTCGAATAATAAGGAGTGGCTCTTGCCGAGTTGATTAACGTCGGTTCTCGGCGCGAGTATGATAAGGACTTATCGCGGTTGATCCCGAATGGTCCCACGGCTTGAAATCTCGTACGTCTCGGAGGGCTTCCCTGCTGGCTCCCCTTTGACTGGTGCCGGGGTTCTGACGACGAACTGGGATGAATTGCTCTAGGCGGCCCTGACCGTTGGTCGTCCCAACAGACAGTATGTTTTCCGGTTTGGAGTCGCATCAGCATATGAAGCGATATTTCGAACATCTCTAGTGCGGATGGCTGTCGAGCAAAGCGGCCCAACCGAGAAGAGCCTGCAACACGCCTTTGGCACGAATTTCTTAGAATTCATGGTTTATTCGAATCCGACCTGGGATTACCACACCTTCAGTGTCGATCACGATATGAAGGTGGCCGACGACAGCATGGCGGCTCGTGTCGATGACATGGTCGTTCCACGGTTGTGGGGAAGGTCGAACGGGTGTGCGCCTGCCAACCCGTCAGTTCCATGATCTAGGCTACGGAAACGGTTGCAGGTCAGTGCGCCTCATATCCTCTCTCTGAAGGCGACCATCTGCTTGGTTGCCGTTTCGGCAATGAGCTTGATCTGCTCTTTGAGCGAGCGAACTTCCCTCTCCGCATCGTACGTAGTTTCAAACTTCTTCTGAAAATCATGAATTCGTTCGCGTAGCGGATCGAGGACGGCCGTCAGCGCCTCGTGTGAATTCTCTGAAAGCTCGGTGGCGCTCGCTTTCAGGATGCGATTTGCGATGTGCTCAAATTCCGTCGTTAGGTGCTTCGGCAGCTCGGCAAGCTGCGCAGTCTGCGTTTGGATCCTTTCTGTCAGAGCGCTTTCACGCTCCGTGAGCCGCGCAAGCTCGGCCGCCGACGCTTTCGCCTCACTCGCTGCTCCATCGCGCTGAGTCTCCAGTGTAGTGTTTTGCTTTGCCTGTTCCTCAATGTGTTTCGTGAGGCCCGCAACCCGCTCGGTCAGTCGTGCGACTTCCTCCCCGGCTCTTCTGGCTTCGCCATCGGCGGCCTTGTGTTCGGCATCAAGCTGATCCGTCCGGCTCCGAAGTGCGACGCACTCCTGGCCAAGCCGAGCAATTTCCGTTTGGGCCTTGGCCAGTGCATCCCGGTCACTTCGGCGAACTCCCGGCCAGACATATCGTCCAAGCGCGATGCCAATAGCTGTGGCAAGAACACCAATGCCTATGAGAATTACAGTCTCCACATGATTTACTCCACCCGCCGTCTCATCTTGATCGGTCCTCCCGGATGGGCATCTGATCGATGAGCACTCGCATGGTTATCTTTCAGTGCGCGCCCATCTGCTTGGTGTCGCCGCCGCCCTTGGCCGATCCGGCGGGCGCCTGCGCCTGCACCGCGCCTACCCAACCGATGCCGGCAGCGGCGCATACCGCCCTTACACAAATCGCAAAATCGAGATTCCGTTTCATAGCGTTCCCCAATAGCCCTTCTTCCAGTCGTTGCATTCATCAGAATACACTACAATTGAATAAAGTGTAGGGAAGTATCTGCTGCGCTTAGGCAGCGTGTGTCGATGAAAAGCACCTTGTCTTTGCGACCAGTTTTCTTCTTGCCCCTGTCGAATTCCGCCGTACTCCTTTCGCCACCGGTAGAACGTCTGCTCGACTAACCCGGCTTCCTTGCACGCCAACTGTCCCTCCCGTAAACTCCAATTCGCTTGAGATGATGGGGGTTACTTTATTCCCCCATCGCGTAATCCAATGCTCAATGTTTTGTCGGCATCGTTTGCAATGCTGTCGTCCGTGTTTCAAAAACATGTCTCTCTTCAGATCGAGATCCTGGCACTCCGCCACCAAATTGGCGTGCTCCAGCGCTCCACAAGAAAACGGCATGTGCTAGTGTCGCATGGTTCGAATGTAGTCTTCGAATGTCGCCTCTCGATGAACTTTCCGATGTCGGCGAGCCGCCCTCCATCGGGCTTGACGCCGATCATCGTGGCGTCGCCAGCGGTGGGGCAGGTTCAATAGGGCTGGGCGTCAATGGCGACGCGCGCGTTAAATATTCAGCGGAGTGCTGGAACCAATAAGCACGCGACGGGCGATATACCTTACGAGCCCTATATCGAAACCCAATAAATCCGCCTCTTTCGAGAGGGAAGCAGCGCCTCCGCTTTAGCCGGTCCCCCGTCGCCCTTGGCGTGGACAATTTTGCATCTAATGTCATAGATGCGATCTGCAATATCATTACGGAGGTCGGCGTCTAAGTTACCTATCAGTATCTTCTTGTCGCTGATTGTTTTCCATTCCGCCTGTGTCTTGTAAAACCTGCTAAGCCGCTCATCCGACTCCAAGAACTCTCTGAGATCGCCAGCCTCGACGCATTGGATGATTGTCGCCCGAAGTTGTGCACGCTCATCACCGAGTCCACCCGATCTCCCAGGATCTAAGGACGAAAGCAGGCGGCTAACATCACCGTCGCTGTGAACGTGAAAGCTCGGATCTTTTAAGAACGCCCGAACGCGCTTTATAGCCTCGTTTCGTGAGTACATGGGAAAGTAGTATTCAATCGTTTGATAGAACGCTAGAAACTGAAGCAACGGCATGCCTAGGCCGCGCCGAGCGTACCAATAGAGGGAGATGGGATGCTTCTCATAACGGTACTCGGGAAACTGTAGCGGTTTCCGGCTCAGTTCGTCCGCCGGGCTTAGGGGGCGAATCTGCTGCCTGTTGTAACCCCTTCTCAAACCCAAGGTGATATCGAAACGAACATCAATCTCGAAGAACAGAGCATCTGCAACTAACTCAAGGAGGGTAACCCCTCGTCGTGAGTAACGAACGACACCCTTCAATCCTGAGGCAAGGATAATGGCTAAAATGCCTACCTAACTGCCCTAATCTGAGCCCAGGCGGCGGAATTAGACTCGCCTTTTTGGCCGATACCCGCTCGGCAAGATATCGATGCGGATCGCATCCTCAGTCTTCCACGCGTAGACGTTGGCAGGGAGGCCGAGCCTTTTTTTCATTTCCGCTTCCACTTGGTTGCCGATACCCTCAACGTTGGCTTCAATAAACCTTCACCGACAGAGCAGATCGCCTCATAATCTCCAAGGAATATATACTGCTCAAATGGGACCTCGAAAAGTGCGCGCGCCCTCGCTTCGCTATCGACTACCGCTGCACGAATCGAGGTCCAAGGATCCGGCGGAAGCTGGATACGCAGGGCTTTCCATGTTAGGTCCGACCGAGAAAACTCCCTGACCTCGATTTTCGCTGCCCCACAGCGAAGGCGTAGTTCCGTGAGGATCGCCTCAATAGGCAAAGGCTGCACGTCAGCATCTCGGTTGTTCTGCTCGGCGGGCACCGCCACGGGAACCGGTTCTGATGGACCTAGCTGCACAGAGCCTCCTCCGATGAGTATACTCGCCCATCATTCCCAATCGAAGGGCGACGGAGAAGCGCTTACGCGCGAACGCTTCGCGAGCGCACTTGTGCGCACTTGGTGCCTGTAAGTCTATGAGGAATTGGTAGCGCTAACGGGAATCGAACCCGTTGGGTCTTAGACCGCGCGTCGCCCTGCCCGGCTGCTAGCGCGTTGGGGCAGCGACGCACGAGCGGGAGGCTTCCGTTCGCGGGTCTGTATCTCCTCCTTCATCTCTCCCACGGTTCGCGCGAGATCGAACACGAACGCGAAGGAAGTCTGACCCGGCCTAAGCAGAGCGCTCATTATCTTCTCGCGGCTGGTCGCCACCTGAACATCGGAGCCGGTTACAATCAGGTGGCACTCGGCGAGTGGATTCCTCCAGCCGTTTCGAGCTCGCAGAAACCCCACGACTCGGCGGAGCGATTGCGTTGAGACGCCGGCTTCCCGAAGTTCCCTGGCGACGCGCAGCGCAAGCAGGTCAGAGAAGGAGTATCTGCGTTCCGTGCCAGTGCCCTTGGCTTCCGCAATGCTCGGCGCGATGAACTTTGTTCTTGCCCAGTAATCGATGTTGCGAAAGGAAACGCCGGTAATCCGGACTGCCTCCCCGTCGAAAAGCTTTCAATTGCCGTGGCCATCAGTCCCTTATAGCACAGTTCAGTGAGCTGATTCCCCCGAGCACAGCTCACTGGACTCGATTATAATGTAACCTGCAGTTCTTTCCGAACAGCCTTGCTTTGAAGCTGAGTGGAGAGATCCAGAAAGGGGACAGAAGTACTGGCAACCGACGAGGGCCGCTGTTGCGCGGCCCAGCACATTAGTACGGTTTCGTGGAGCCACGGTTTGCGAGCCAGGGGCTGCACGGAGCAAAGGGTCATGTAGTGATCAGTGTTCTTAGTGTTTATAACACGGCCGCCCTCCTTCCGTTAAACAAAATCGTGAACAATTGTTTCGGGGCAGGATAAAGAGAAAGATGCACTGAAACGGGGCTGCAGGAGCCCGAACAGCGTGCTGAATTTGCTTTGATCGCCGATGAAGCAGCCAATCGAGATGGCGCGAACCGGGATTTCCAGACGATTGCTATTCTCGGTTTTGCCGCAGACGCCGGCTTTCTCTCCGAACCGCAGGTCGAGGCTCTTAAGAGGGGGCTCACCAGACTGGCTGGTCGCAGTCCTGTGGTTAGCGGAGTGGCAATGCCATATTGCTCTGACGCGGCGGGTATCCTTGGCATCGCCTTAGGAACGGCCGTGGTCGCAGACGCAAACGTGACGGGCCAGATCGCGCTGTGGGCTGCGCGGTTCCTGAGGTCGAGCTACGATCGGGACCGCGCCGAGGATTGGCAGCGCTGCTTGTTCGCCGCTGCGGATCGGAAAATGGGATGTCCGTTGGGATTACCAACCCCCAATTCCATGACGACCGCCGATGTGCGGATCGCACTGCTCGCCAGTGGGCTGATTGATGGCGCAGACGCGCAGCCAAGGCTAGATACGGCAAGTACGTTGGAACTGGCGGTTCAGGAGTTGCCAGAGGATTTCAGTTGCGAACAAGCAGCCCTTCGCCTGAAGGCCTTAAAATTGGCCACCGATGCGCGCTTATCGACGGGGGACCACGAAGAACTCAATTCTCTCGGGCTATCCATGACCGAAGCCTTGAGGACCGGACCGGACGTTCACGTTTTCTGGGGTCCCTACTGGACCGGCGGAATGTTGTCGTTTCGGAATGAAGGCACAGAGGCTGCCAAGAATGTCCGGCTGCAATGTTCTACCGAAAGCCCAAGGAAGTCAGCCCTACGCCCTGAAGTAGTAGCGTCCATCGCTCCTGGAGGCACCGTTCGCGTCGTCGATGAAAGCGGGCATACACCAGGGCACGGGCAATGCGTTGCCGAGTTCGTTCACTCTCTTCCATCAAAAGAACATAGAGTGACCGTTACGTTTGAGGATCGAATCGGCGAACAACGTGCGAGGGACTTTCGCGTGGTAGCCACAGGCAGGCACGCGATGACGGAGTCGCTTGCGGTGACCTTCTATGCAGAAGCCTTGAGGATAGTGAGGCCGCCAGGCGCGGCACTACGCGGGGGCGTACCTGGTATCGGAATCGCCAATCAGAGCCAGGGAGCCGACTCAGTTCAGGCGCTCCGCGCCCAGTCACCACAAGAAACCAGGAAAGGTCGCAACGGGAAGAAACCGGTCAGGCGGAACGTCAACTACGAAGGGATCGACAGGGCATTGAGTGAGATTTCCGCAGCGCGGCCGAAGAACCACGAAGAGGTCTTCCGATTCCTCGACGACCGAAAAGTTGTGATTCCCAATCGAAAGCCATTCAAGGCCGCCGGAGGATGGCTGAAGGGATTTCAGCAGAACCGCCACACGGCGAGCGCATGGCTATCGCAGGCGTGGGGACGATTGGACCTTCCCGCATTCGCTCGTGGTCCGAAAAAATAGTTACAGTAACTACTCTGGTGAAGCAGATACGTCCCTCCGCAAGCCCTTTCCACTGAGCGACTTGCGGGGCCTCCCTGAGAATCCTCCGAAGTCGAAAGTGGACGATTCCGGCGCAAAAATACAAAATTCAATCAGAAACTGAAGTTTGATTTCTCCCCTCGCCCTGGGGTCATCGGGAGAGACTACGCCAGAGGAGTCCCGGCCACATGGTATTTGAAGGTCAAGAATTGCGCGAGCGCATCGCCCGCACTCCGAACGAAATCGAGCCTCCGCAGTGCGCACGGGCGCTGTTGCAGAGTGCTCTCAATCGCCGACGCGCTCGCCTTGGATCTGGACCTCTTCGTGGGCATCGGAAATCGTCGCCGGATTCTATTTCTGCGAAGTCGTACGCAGAAGTTTGCACTCAACGCCGGAAGCCACACAACGCAGCGCCTAAAAGGCGAGGCCGCAGTAAACATCGCTCATCCACTGGTCCGGGAGCATCGGCCTGTTTGGAGTAAATGATGACTAAGTTGATTACCATTCCGAAATTCGCGGAGGCCACCGGACTACCGTACCGGCTCTGTCTTCACCTGATTGGGACCGGCCAGGTTCCGTCTGTCGCTGTCGGACGCCGTCGCCGGATCGATGTGCGCTGGGTGGAGCAATGGTTGGCGACCGGCGGTTATCGCTCTTCGGGACAGGAATCGCCGACACAACATCGGGAGGTCGCGCTCACTCTCAACGCTGGTGAACCAAGGAGTGCAGCCCGCTAGGATTAGCCGCAGGCCACGCGAGCTTCTTTTTCCAACCGCCATGCACGCACAGAGTAATCGCGCCGACCGAAGTCGAGGGCAGATGGAGGCCGCTGCGCGCACCGCAATCGAACTGCACGCGGGCCGCGCGCTCACCGATGCTCAATGGGCGGCGGCGCGCGCCAGGCTGCTGGAGTTCGCGGGCATCTTGCGCGACTGGGACCGAAAGACGACAGCGTCGCGAAGAGGTAATGTTGAGGTGCTATGCCAGCCAGAACCTTAACAGTGACGCCAGCCTCCAAGAACGGGACGGCGGCGCGTGCCATCCAAGCAGTGCTGCGCGCGAGGGTGTCAAGTAAAGAACAGGAAGAGGAAGGCTTCAACCTTTCCGCCCAGATTCGCCCGCTACGGGAATACGCCGCTCTCAACGGCATTACGATCATCCACGATTTTGTTGATGTCGAATCGTCCAAAACAGGGGGCCGCGCTGGCTTCAGCGAGATGGTTGTGTTTCTAAAAAAGCATCCTGGATGCCGGCAGATTTTGGTGGAGAAGACCGACCGCCTGTACAGGAACCTCACGGACTATGCCACGCTCGACGAACTCGGCGTCACTATTCATCTGGTCAAGGAAAACCAGATCATCGGCCCGGACTCGAGGTCATCCGAGCAGTTCGTTCACGGCATCAAAGTTCTGGTGGCGCGGAACTACAGCCAGAACTTGGGCGAAGAGACCATTAAAGGGATGACCGAGAAAGCAAGGGCGGGCATATACCCAAGCTGCGCTCCGGTGCCTTCGCCTGCGCATTGGACGCGCCATGGCGGCACGGCATCAGAGGTACGGAGCACGGCAATGGAAGTACATCGTAACGGCAGGTGGAGTACGCGCACGGCATTCAGATCGGAAATAATCACCTCGGTAGCGTTTGCTTTCCCATCGAACTTGCCATTCCGTGCGACAAGAGGCATGAATGTGTTCACCACAAGGAGTGGCCGGACACAGATGCAGTTGGAAACGAAATTCCTTCGCCTTCGCACGCCAGTGGAGTTCGGCTAGCTTGCGTATATGGCGTTGAAGCAGTTTCGCGGACGGCGTAGCGCGGGATTATCCCTGCCAAAGAGGAGTAATGGATGAGGGCGAGCAAAAAATGAGCCGGGAGAGCCGGTTGATGCTATAGATTGACTATGACTGCGGTGGCGAGGTTCCATTGATGAGAGCGACGGTTCTGCTGCTATTCGTCGCGCAGTTCGCCGGCGCACAAGTCACGATTGATGCGTCGCGTCTGAACGACAAACCCGTTCTGGAGCCCGGCCCTCCTTGGTCCAGTACAGGCCTACGGCAACACGTTGTTCGTGCGGATCTTCATAGGACCACTCATGCCTCTCGTTCTGGGCCAAAAGCAAGTCTCCGCACGAGCGCTGAATCCCGCCTCCTTAGCCCGGGCTGCCAGTGTTTGATCCCGCAAGTGCTTTAGA
>PNAJ01000110.1 GCA_003170295.1 Bryobacterales bacterium
TTTCACGCGGTCAGAGACCTAGGGGCTGTAGTCAATGGATGGCAGGTGTCGGGGACCGCGTTCTGGCACAGCGGTGTGCCGTTTTCGGTGTTGAGCACGCCGTACTCGGCGAACGGCGATGGTATTGTGCAAGGGAGCGGCCCGCAATTTGCGAGCGTTGTCGCGGGTGTTCCTCTCTATGAGCATCAGCCAATTGCAGGAGTGACGCCGGCGGGGACAGTGCAGTGGCTCAATCCGAACGCGTTCGTCTCGGCGGTGGACCCGAGCACAGGAGCTTGCACCGGCGGAGATAACAGGCAGAATTGCCAGTTCGGCAATCTCGGACGGAACGCGTTGCGCGGTCCCGAATTCGCGTGGGGCGATTTTTATCTAACGAAATGGTTTACCCTTCGTGAGCATGTAAAACTTCGCCTTGAAGGACAAGCATTCAACCTTTTCAATCATCCAGACTTCGCGCTACCAACGGTCGTGTATGCAGGCATTCCCGGCAGACCTTCGACCCAAACCGGATTCGGAGCGCTTACCTACACCACCGCGCCGCCGACAGGATTGCTTGGCGTTGGACTTGGCGGCGACAGTTCCCCGCGAATGATCGCGTTTCAGGCACGATTGGAGTTTTGATTCGATTCGATCAGAACGAAGGCTTTCACACGAGCGGCTAGTCGGCAATCCGAGGGAAAGTGATTACTCCCCGGAAGTCGGCCGCTTACTGGCTCTTCCTACAAGATGCTTCGCTTGGAATCTACGCCCTTCCCCTTAAGGAGAACGTTCCGCTCCGCCGCGGTGACTGGATGTGGTCCAGTTGCTGCGGAAGCTATGCCATTCCGTGACCCCGGTTGTCACGGGACGCGCAGCGTTCGAACTCTTCCAGCGTGAGACTTTCGACCTGATCCTGATGGATGTCCAGATGCCGGAAATGGATGGCTTTGAGGCAACAGCCGCGATTCGCGGGATCGAGAAGAGCAGAGGAGAACACACGCCAATCATTGCTCTCACCGCGCACGCCATGGTGGGCGATCGGGAGCGATGCCTGGCGGCTATGCGTCCAAGCCAATTCGAATAAAAGATCTCATCAGCGAGATAGGGCGTCTGGTGCGCCAGCCCGGCCCGGTGGTCGCGGTCTATAACAGTCTGCGAAAACGAGGGGACTGACCACTCTGTCCCAAGGCGGCCACCAGTTTTTACGGAGGTTCAGCGCGGCGAAGTGATTGGCGCCCGGGCTGCGATTTCGCTCACCTTTCGGGAATAATATTAGTATCGCTTTACGAGGCCTGCGTCTGGCGGTCACATCGGAGTCACCGCGAGCCCCATTCCCGGAAGGCGGCCTCGTGCATCCGCAGCAGCGTTCCCAGTTTCTGATTGCTCATTGTTCCTCGCATTGCCAGCACCTCGGGAGATGAGCTCTACGGCGCGTCCGGTTGCTCCCACAGGCAGTTAACCAAAGGCGCGTCCCTCGCAGGAGAGTCTGAGAAAGCTGACCGCAACCAGCGTCAGCGAGGCGTGCCGGGCGAGCGGCCTAGTCGTGCCCGCCGCCAGAGACAGCTCTTTTTCGCAAGTATTAGCCATTTTGAGGGGTGTAGGCTTGCCCGCCGTCAACCAAAAGTCCGAGAGAACTCGTAGCTGATAACTTTGGCTCCACAAACAGGTTTCGAACCTAGAACCTTTCGGTTAACGCTCCATTCAGATCGGAAATAATCGCTTCAGTAGCGATTGCTTTCCAATCGAACTTGCCATTCCGCGCGACAAGAGGCATGAATGTGTCCACCACAAGGAGTGGCTGGGCACAGATGCAAATGGAAACGAAGTACCTTCGCCTTCGAACTCCGGTCGAGTTCGGCACCCGGTTCGGCGATTGGCAGGTCTGTTGGATAGGTGGATGGGCCAGATTCCGGCTCTATTATCTGGTGATGCTGGTGAAGGTTCCCTATTCGGCGTTTCCCCAAGGTTGCGACGAAGCGACACCGATCGGCTCGCGAATTCCACTGGCGACTCGCACAATTGACTTGGCTTTTGGTGCGAAGAGAGCGATGAATGGTGTCGCTATGAACACCTTCACGATTGACGCAAGCAATAACATCACGGCCTTCGCTTCNNAAGCGCGAGCCGCCAAGATTCACAGCGCCGGGTATTTCGGCTCTCCCCAGGAACTGGCCAAGCTGGTCGGCTCCTGGCCCCGCACCCGACCGGTCGAAATCTGGAACAGCTTCGCCGGAGTCGCGCCGTTCACCACGCTTAAGCCGGTGAAGAGATTTACCGACGGCAAGGCAGCAGTAGCACGTATTTGGGATGCGGTCCAGGTTCTGTTGGCGAACGTTGCGAAACCGGCAACCCCCGTCGCGCCCGCGAAAGGGAAGCGGAAGAAGGACGCAGCGAAGCGCGAGCGCCGCCACACAGCGCCCGCTACGCCGAAGGAGGCGGTCAACATTTCCCGCGAGGGCAGCAAGAAATCGGAAGTGATCGATCTGATGCGCCGCTCGCAGGGAGCAACGCTTGCCGAGATCATGGAACTGACTGGTTGGCAATCGCATACCGTACGCGGCTTCGTCAGCGGGACGTTGATCAAGAAGCTGAGCTTGAACGTCGAGTCGTTCCGTTCGAATGAGAAGGAGCGCACGTATCGCGTTAAATAGGGCGGATCATCGCCTTCCATTCACGCCGCCGGGTTCATGCTGGCGGCGTGTTTTATTTGTTTGAGGTTTGTTGAGAATACCCTTGCTTGTCTGGCCACGAAGAGCGTGAATGTGACTGTGGTTGACGGTCACCGAGAGGAAAACAAGAATGGATAACGCGGTATTGATGGAAATCGAAAAGCTGCGACGGGCGAGTCTGTCAAGCTTGCGCGAGAGGTTTCGCGAGGTGTTTCAGGAGGACGCGCGAACGCGGCACCGGGAACATCTGTTCCGCAGGATTGCCTGGAGGCTACAGGCGCTGGCGGAAGGCGATCTCACCGAGCGGGCTCGCGACCGGGCGCATGAGATCGCCCAGGATGCCGACTTGCGAAAGGTCGCGCCGCGAGACTTCTTTCAGGTCGAAGGCCAGCCCGTACAGACGACCTCAGGGGATCGGAATCGGCGGCAACAAGATCGTCGACTGCCGCTGCCGGGGGCAATGCTCAGCCGGAAGTGGAAAGGGAGGACCATACTGGTCGAGGTCCTGGCGAAGGGATTCCGGTATGAGAACCGGCATTACACTTCGCTGAGCGCCATCGCGGTTGCGGTCACCGGGACGCGCTGGAATGGCGTAGCCTTCTTCGGGTTGACGGGGTCCAATGCGAAAAAATAATCTGGACGTTCCAAAGCCCGCAATAACCCGGCTGCGCTGCGCGATCTACACGCGAAAATCGACGGAGGAAGGACTCGATCAGGAATTTAACTCGCTCGATGCGCAACGCGAAGCTGGCGAGGCTTTCATTCAGAGCCAGCGGCGGGAAGGGTGGATCGCGCTGCCCGAGTTGTATGACGATGGCGGCTTCACCGGTGCCAACATGGACCGGCCTGCTCTCACGAGACTGATCCATGCGGTCGAGGCAGGCGAACTGGATTGCGTCGTCGTGTATAAAGTCGACCGGCTGAGCCGGTCATTGCTGGACTTCACCCGCATGCTCAGCGTCTTCGAAAAGCACAAGGTAAGTTTCGTAGCCGTCACGCAGCAGTTCAACACCAGCACGTCGTTGGGACGGCTGACGCTGAACATCCTCCTGAGTTTCGCTCAGTTCGAGAGAGAACTGATCGGCGAGCGCACGCGCGACAAAATGTCGGCCGCACGGAAGAAGGGAAAATGGACCGGCGGCTATCCGCTGCTAGGCTATGACATTGCCCCAGGCGGAGGACGCTTGGTCATCAACGAAGCAGAAGCTGTACAGGTGCGGGCTATCTTCGCGATGTTCGAAACGAATAGTTCGGTTCTGCTCACGCTCCAGGAAATTGAGCGGCGGGACTGGCGGCTAAAAAGCTGGACGACCAATGCGGGGCGGTGCCACGCGGGCGGCCCGTTCGCGATGAACTCGCTGAGAAGGATCCTGGGCAACATTATATATACTGGCTCGATTCAGCATCGCGGCAAACCGTACTCCGGTGAACATGCAGCCATTCTCGCGCCCGGAACCTGGGAACGAGTCCAAGCGCTAACAGCGCAAGGACCGGCCGTCACGAGGGGCAGGTCGCGCAACAAACACCTGGCGCTGCTCAATGGGCTACTCTATTGCGAATCGTGCGCCGCGCGAATGGTGTACACCTACGCAATGAAGAGCGGCCGCAAGTATCCTTATTACCTCTGCCTGAATGCACAGCGCAAGGGCTGGGCGGTGTGTCCTGCGAAATCGCTTCCGGCACAAGCTATCGAGCAATCGGTGCTCGGTCGGATCAGGGAAGGGCACCTCGGGGTTTTTGAAGCAACTGAGTGGGAACAAATGGATCGAGCCCGACAAGTCGAGGCGATACAAGCCATCGTCGAACGCGTCGGCTACGACGGCAACGCGCGGCAAATTTCCATCCGGTTCCATGCGGAGGCGCAGGCATGAACTGCAATATGGAAGTCACCTATGCGGTTGATTTTCGCTCTGGTAAATCCGCTGATCGACAGCCGCGGGATGTTGAAGCGGCTGGTATATCCATCTCCCGAATCGCTCGCCTGATGGCGCTGGCGATCCGTTTCGAAGGGCTGGTGAAGGATGGAACAGTTCGCGACTACGCGGACCTAGCCCGGCGCGGCCACGTAACGCGAGCCCGCATGACGCAAATCATGAAACTGCTCCATCTCGCGCCGGACATTCAGGAACAGATCCTTTTTCTCCCGCCCATCAACGGCCTCAACGAGAGAAACCTGCGATCAATTGTCTGCCAGACTGATTGGACCGAGCAGCGGCGCATGTTCCACAGGATCACGGACCGTCGGGCTTGAGCTGCGCCTCTCCTGCCTGCCGGAATGCAGAATCTGAGGGATGGTCATGCCCCTCAATTCGGCCAGGCGCTTCGGAGAAGGCGCCGGCGATCCACACCGCCGACGTGC
>PNAJ01000055.1 GCA_003170295.1 Bryobacterales bacterium
CATCGAATGCGCCGACGCCTGGATTGCAGCAACCGCCCTCCTCTATGATCTACCGCTCGTGACCCACAACCACAACGACTATAAAGGCGTTCCCGGCCTGAAAATCATCTCGCACGGTTAGCACGCCGCGCGCTGCCATCCATCAACCGACAATGGTCACACTCGTGTGGGGTGGCCAATTGTGGCGGNNGCCGCCTTTTGAGGCGGCTCTTCGATCGGCGTTTTCATTCTCATCGTTGCCCAACCGCCGGGCCGAGAAACACTCGTGCCTGCGCGTCGACACTCGTGTTTTGGAAGCGCCCGCGCCGCCCGATACCGATAAAAACCGAGCTCTTCGATGGATTGTGGGGCAGGTTGGCAACCTGCGGACCGATTGTCAATCGGTCCATCCGGGCGAAGCCCGGACTCGTTCGTGGGTTGGAGAAATGGAGCACCGGTCCGTCCGTCCCCGTCTCCCTCAAATGACCGAAGTGCGTTAGTGGTGCAGGTTGCGAACCTGCCGCCGATTGCCAATCGGACTCTCCGAAAATAGTACACCCGCACCCAGCAGGGACCCGGGGCGACCGCCTGACCGGCTGCGGGTTTAGCACTCGGGGCAGATGGTGACGGAAGTGCCGTCGAAGCGAGTCAACGTGAAACCGGAGAACTCCTCATGGACGATAGTCGCCACGTCTCGAAGCATGGAGATCGCCGCGGCTTCTCCCAGCTTGAGACCTTCGATCCCATCCGAGCGGTAGTGAACTCCGCCTGCCTCCCGCCCCAGGGACATGTTTGACGCGAGCTTGTTCAACTCGTCTCCCACCGTCAGCGCGGATCCGGTGTAATTAACCAGGCTCAGGCCATCATCGGACGCGGTCATCGGACTTGGGATCACAAAGGAAGGGTTATACAGCGCCTTGAGAACCGTGACGCAGGCACCCGCGACCGCTGCGTGGGCCGCCGGATAGGACGGATGGATGGGCGCTCCCTCCGGGTAGGGCATCGGCAGCAGATAGGAGCCAGTGCCTTTGAAAACTGCGGGCAGCGCCGCGGAATTCAAAATGTCCGCATGAATCGGGTATTTCGCCATTCCCGTGAGGTGAGCGTGAATGCGGCCGCCAAAAGCTTCCGGCCGGAGCCGCCGGTGCACCAGCCATTTTTGATACCACGCGGCGCGAAGTCCGTAGATGGCTGCGCGCGCCACCAGGTCCAGGTTGAACATGGCGCCGAAAGTAATCGATCCTGACTGCGTGGCCGAGCTGAGGTAATAGTTGTTCGGCGCCAATGCCGGATTCCCGAAACTGCCCAGCAGAAGAGCCGCCAACGAGTACGCCTGATAGGTGAAATCGCGGTGCAGGTATTCCGCCAGATCGCGATTGTTTCGGATGTAGCGCGGACTCGTGTCGAAAACATTCGAGCCGGCCGCCACCCCCCGCTGGACCGCCAGCCACGCCGGAAAATTGGTCATGTAGTCGTCGCCCGCCACCGTGGTGCGGTAAGTCTGGACGAACGTTGCCGCGCCGAAGGGCACATTTTTCAATAGAAACTGCGAGAGGTATGGGCCGTTCAAATCTCCCGGCGTGTTGCCCCGGAAGATGACGTCAGTGGTGACCTGCCCCTTCACTTTAGGAGCGCGGTAATCGGAAAGCATGTTCAGGTCCGCCACGGCCTGGTTGATCGAAGGGTCGGATCCGTATTGACTGAACGGTACATTGCGCGTGAGGGCGTACCAGTAATCCTCCGCCATCTCCGCCGCGGCCTGCGCGCTGCTGAACGCGGGTGCAGGCGGCGATACCAGCGCGTGGCTGTCCGCTCCTTCCATATTGAAGCAGTAGGCGGCCTGCGGGCACGCCAGCTTGACTGTACCTCCCAGCGGAATCGCCTCAAAATCGCTGCGAAGCCCGCTGCCCAGCGCCCGAAGAAGCGCGTTGTAGGCGTTGAGATCCACCTCGCCGTTGGCGCTGTGCGGCAAGGCTTTCGTATAGCTCGCGATGCGGCTCGGATAAAGTTGCTCGTCTCCGTTGTCGATCGACATCGTGTCCGGGCGATCTCGCTGAAACATTGCCGCATCCCGGCGTATGACGAAAGCGCGCTGCCGACGCTGGTGTGCGTTCAGCGGACCGGTATCGCCGTATGCCAGAGGGACTCCGAGCGTTGATAACAGCGCAGCTCCGGTGACGCCCGTGAAACTCGGCGCGGAGGCTAGGCCCAGGAAGCTCATGAATCCGCGTCTGCTGGGACCAGCGTGCTCGTCTCCGCGTAATAGATCAGTCCTTCGTGATGCCATATAGTTCCCGCCTCGTGGGTACGTTCGATCTTCAATAAAGCTCCCACCGCTGTCAATAATCCTCGGCTACTTTGTATCTATCCCCCTAAGCCACTCAATTTGATAAGCTTTGAATCGCACATAACTCGATAATCCGAAGCAGTCGCGGGAGTATACTTGGCGCAGCCTTCCACTCAAGGTCGTTCGATGCGTTTCGCCGTGTTCGAAGTGGATCTGGAATCGGGGGAGTTGCGCAAGCATGGACTCAGAATCAAGCTCCAGCAGAAGCCCTTTCAAATTCTGACCTTGCTCATGGAGCACCCCGGCGACGTTGTGACTCGCGAAGAGCTGCAACAGAGATTGTGGCCGTCCGGAGTCTTTGTCGATTTTGAAAGCGGCTTGAACAATGCTGTCAAGAAACTGCGCCACGCATTGGGAGACTCAGCCGAAACGCCGCGATTCATCGAGACCGTTGCCCGGCATGGTTACCGCTTTCTGGCGGCGCCGCATTATGTACCTCCCATCGACGCTGCGGTGGCAACTCCTGGTCAGGTGTCAGAACCTGCAATCTCCAGGCTGAGGATCGGCATCGTGCTGGCTGCTCTGGTCGTTCTGATTGCCGGTGCCTGGATCGTTAGCCGGCTTAAGCTGCATGCAGAGAATCCTTCGCAGCTCCGCAAAATTGCCGTGCTGCCGCTTGAGAACCTTTCCCGCGATGTGCAGCAAGAGTATTTCGCCGACGGTATGACGGACGCGATTATTGACCAGCTTGCTCGCATTCAGGGTCTTACCGTCGTCTCGCGAACCTCGACCATGCAGTACAAGAGGGCGCACAAACCGCTCCCCCAGATCGCGCGTGAACTGGGTGTCGATACCGTCTTGGAAGGTACAGTGCTCCGATCCGGCAATCGGGTGCGCGTCTCCGCTCAATTGATTGATGCCGCCTCGGATAGGCATTTGTTGTCGCGAACCTTCGAAGGAGATCTCGAAGACGTTTTGAGACTCCAGCAAGATGTGGCCAGCGCCGTGGCTCAGCAAATCGAAAGCAGCTTGACCGCTAAGAACGCGGCGCAGCGGTCACATCCGAAAGTCATTGATCCGGAAGCCTATCAAGCGTTTTTGCTGGGGCGGTTCTATTGGTTCAAGCGAACCGAGGACGGCTTCTGGAAAGGCATCGACTATTTTCAACAGGCCATCGCTCGCGATCCCGGCTACGCTCTTGCCTACGTTGGCTTGGCAGACTCGTATTTTGCCTTGCAGTACTCCGAAATCGTTCCGCCATTGCAGTTCAAGGATCAGGAGCGGGCGGCGATTCTAAAAGCTCTCTCGCTCGATGACTCCCTGGCCGAAGCTCACACGTCGCTGGCGCACGCTCAGGAAATGGAGGATTGGGATTTCGCTGCGGCTGAAAAGGAATACACGCGGGCCATCGAGCTCAACCCCAGCTACGCACTGGCTCACCAATGGCTCGGCAACGACTTGGCGATCCGCGGCCGGTCGCAGGAAGCGCTGGAGGAAAGCCGTAAAGCCATGACGCTCGATCCCCTTTCCGCCCTTTACCGGGCTAGTTATGCGCACCGGATAGCATATGCTCGCCGCTTCGACGAGGCTGCCGATGCTTGCCACAGAGCCGTGGATCTGGACGCCAATCATCCCACGGCACACAGGTACTTAGGCCAGATCGAGGAATACCGCGGCAGGTTTCCAGATGCAATCGTTCAGTTCCGGAAAGCGTATGAAGCCGCAGCGACACCGCTCTATCTGGCTGATCTTGGACACGCCTACGGGAAGAGTGGGAATCGAGGAGAGGCGTTGAGAATACTCGCGCGTTTAAGCCGGCTCTCGAAAACTCGTTATGTTTCCCCCTACGCGTTTGCACTGGTTTACATCGGCTTGGCGGACACTGAGAAAGCTTTCGAATCGCTGCAAAAGGCGGTCACGGAACGGAGTCAAGCCGCGGTCATTCTGAAAATGGATCCTGTGTTCGATGAGCTGCGCGACGATCCCCGCTTCGCTGATCTACTTCGCCAGATAGGGTTGTAACAAGGGCTACGCCCAGACAATCTCCGGCGTAGAATCGTTACTATGTCTGAAATCGAGTGCATCGTCGACCTTTTGCAGGGCGGCCACAACGGTTCTCCCTGGCACGGCCCGTCTTTGATGCAGAACCTGAACGGGCTTACCGCCGAAGATGCCGTGCAGAAGCCGATCCCGTCGGCACATTGCGTCTGGGAGCTTGTGCAACACGTAACCGCCTGGATTAATGAGACGATCAATGTCATCGACGGCCAACAATATGCACCCCTTGCTGGGGAGCAAGACTGGCCAGCCATTTCGGGAACGGATGACGCCGGATGGCAATCGGCTGTCGAGATTCTCGATAGCTCGATGCAAGCGCTCATCGCTGCCGTCGGAGAATTGCAGGACGACGCACTTTGGCCGAATCTGCCCGGCATGGAATTCAATATGTACTGGTTGCTCCTCGGAGTCGTGCAGCACCAGGCCTATCACGCCGGACAAATCGGCTTGATCCGAAAGTCCTTCGCATGATGTACTTGGCGTTTCTACTCTGCCTTGCAGCAGACCACCGAGTGGCCATCACCATCGACGATCTGCCCCGAGGCGGCGACGGAGGCCCTCGCGATTACGAGTCCATCCGCGCGATGACCGAAAAGCTCCTCACGCCTTTCCGCGTCGAGAAAATTCCCGTCATCGGCTTCGTGAATGAAAGCAAACTCCCCGCGCCTGAACTACGTAAGATATTGGATCTTTGGCTCGATGCGGGCGCCGATCTGGGCAATCACACGTATTCGCACGCCAACTTCTATAAAACGCCTCTCGCCGAGTTTGAAAAGGAAGTGATTGACGGCGAACCGGTTACCCGAGCCGCTCTGGCCGCTCGCGGGCGCAAGCTCGAATACTTCCGCCATCCTTTTCTTAACGTCGGGCCGAACCCGGAAGCCAAGCGCGCCTTCGAGCAGTTTTTGACGGCTCGCGGATACCGCATTGCGCCCGTCACCCTCGATACTTCCGACTACATGTTCGCGTTAGTGTACTCTTATTCGCCCTTAAAAGCTCGAGTAGTGAACGACTACGTACCTTATTTGACCTTAATTACGCAGTTTTTCGAAAAGCGCGGAATGGAGGTAATTGGCCATGAAATCCCCCAAATTCTGCTGATTCACTCGAACCAGCTAAACGCCGATCAAATGCCCCAGATTCTGGCCATGTTCCGCGCCCGCGGGTATTCCTTCATCACACTAGAAGAAGCCTTAAAAGACCCTGCCTATGCCCTTCCGGACGACTACACTGGAACCGGCGGATTTTCATGGATCCATCGCTGGGCGATGGCCAAAAAACTGAAGTTCAAAACCTACGAAGAAGAAGCCCCAGATTGGGTTCGCGAAGAATACCTTAAACGTCAAAAATCTCCATAGCCTGATTTAAGCTTTGGATCGGATCGCGGCCCTGCGCTGGCGAGTATTCGTGGGCGACGTAACCTGTATAGCCTAGGTCCGCAATCGTCTTGGCGACGAAACGGTAATTCAGTTCCTGCGTGTCGTCGATTTCATGCCGGCCGGGATTGCCTCCGGTATGGAAATGGCCTAAATACTGAATGTTGTCCTTGATAGTGCGGCAGATGTCGCCTTCCATGATTTGCAGGTGATAAATGTCGTAGAGCAGTTTCGTGCGCGGCGAACCGACACGCTTCATCACGTCCACGCCCCAGGCTGTGTGGTCGCACATGTAGTCTTTGTGATTTACCTTGCTGTTTAACAGCTCCATGCAGATGGTTACGCCTTTATCCTCGGCGTGGGCTTTCACTTTGTTGAGGAATTTCACGCAGTTGTCGGCGCCCTCAGCATCAGACATGCCTTTCCGATTGCCGGAAAACGTGATGATATTCGGCACTCCGTTCGCCGCGGCTTCGTCGAGCGCGGCGTGCATCGTTTTTTCGAGACGGTCGTGATTTTCGATGCGGTTGAGCGCTTCGGGAATGGTCCCGCCAGGTCCTGGATACATGGTCGGAATCAGGCCGTATTTTTTGAGCATGGGCCAATCGGCGGGGCCGCGCAGGTCGTAGCCTTTGCAGCCCAGGCGGGCTGCTTCGCGGCAGGTATCTTCAAAAGGCATTCCGCGGCCGAAAACGCCTTGGGTTACACACTGTTTCAGGCGGCCTTTTCGTTCCTGCGTTTGTGCGGCGAGTGGAACGGCGGCAAGGGCGGTCACAAAATCTCTGCGTCGCATATGCGGCTATTCTACACGGAGTTGAAGCACGTTGGCGCGGAATCGTTCGAAGCGTGCGGTAGAATCTGGCCGGGACGATATGGATCGCATACAAATTTTTCTCGATAGGACCGCCGACGCGCCGCCGGAGCGCGATGCGCGGCATTTTCGCACCTGGCAGAGGGTCGCGGTTCAAGTACAGCGCGATGTGCGGTCGCTCGCGGCGCAAACATTCTTCGCCTCCGAATCTCGCGTGGCGGACGATCTTGACCGGGCGTTCACCATGGTGGTGTACTCCTCCTGCCAACCTTGTTATGGACAACGGCCGATGGAGTTCACTTACGATATGGGCGATCCGGCCGCGCTGGCGGCGGCTCTGCGCCTGATCGGACGATCGCTGCAAGCGCGTCTGGCGCAAATATCGGCTCGGTTTCCCAGCGATGCGCGGCTGAAGCGCCGGTTCGCGCGGATCTGGCATGTGGACATTTTGAACACGGTGAAAAGGAAGCCGCGAACGCTTATCGAATTGTTGGCGCGGGAAGCGACGATGATCAACGCATTGATCGATTTGGGAACCAGGCGCGACGAGCGCACGGTGAAGCGGTTCGTCAAAAGCACATGGTCCGCGGCGCGAGTGCTCGGGGTCGATTCAGATGCGCTTCAGGACCTGGTGTTGCGAACAAGCGTCGAGAACCTGGGTGACGCTAGGATTTTCGAGGACGATCACGTGTTTCCCACGGGGAGCCCAGATTTGCGGATCGGTGGAGATGAAAATTGCGATCACGGGAGTCCCGACGGCGGCGGCCAAGTGGCTGATGCCGGAATCGTTCCCGATGTACAGGCTTGCTGTTGAGATCCAGCAGGCTAGCTCATAAAGATCTTCGATGCGGGTTGGAGTGCACCATTCGACGTTAGTTAGTTGAGACGCGATTTGTTGGAAGTTTTCTAAGGGCCAGTTTTTCTTTGCGCTGCTGGAGTATGGGTGGATGATGGCGAAGCCTTGTCGAGGGGATGGTGGGACTTCAATTCTTGGCGGGGTTTCGGGGAGCGTCTGCGCGGGGAAGAACTTGAACGGCAGGTGCGCGACGGCTTCGCGGAACTCGGGTCTCGCGGTGCCGTACCAGGAATAGATTTCGTCGAAGGTTTCTAACAGCGGACATTTTGTTGTGGTGATGCCCAGGAGATCGAGGCCGGTGTCGGGGATTGCTCTGGTGCGGTCGGCGAAGCGGATTAGAGGGAGGGTCACGCGAGGGGCCCATACTTCGGTGTATTCGGCTTTTGCGGATTCTAATGCTGGGAGGGAGAGGATTACGTCGCCTATGGCTCCGGGGCGGATTAGGAGGCGTCGCATGTTTGTTCACAGGCTGAAGCCTGTGCCACCTTATGCTAACAAGCGCAGTCGAGGGCGATACTATTAATACGTGGCGGTAGAGTTGGAGGAATGAGTGGGTCGGGTTTTTGGCAGACCCGTTACGAAGGATTTTCATAAGGCTCAGCGAGCTCGATGAGTTCTGCGGGCGAGATGCGGCGACGTTGCAGCGGCTAACCGAAGTGTTCGAATGCGCCTCAACCCTGTTGGGGCATTACGAGGACGAATCGCTCGATCAGGCGTTCTGGGATCTTAGCAGCACTGTATTGGTTTCTGTAAGAGACGAGTCGATTGAATGGGCTGTCCGTGAGCGCTTTATCCGTTCTTTCGAGCCGCTGTTCCGCGAGTTTTTTGCGGTCCGCTGTCGACCTGTTTTGGGGCATCTATCTGAAGAAGGGAGTCCGCTGAATTCAGCCTGTTACATGTGGTTTGACTTTGACTGCTGGAGGTTCACCATCGATCCGCTTGATGGGAATCCGGTGGATTCTGCTTTTCTCGCGTCGATGAGGGCGATTCTTGCCATTGACCACGTGGCTTGTGAGGAAAGCGCGCTTCATGGGCTGGGCCACTGGCATCACGACCATCCAGTAGAAGTAGAGAGCATCATCGACGAATTCCTTGCATGCGGCCCTCGGCTGCGCGAGGATCTGCGAGAGTACGCATGTTCGGCGCGCGCCGGTTGTGTGCTTTGATGGGTGCGATGCGGCCGGAAGAGCCGCCTCGAAAGGCGGCTGCCGCCAAGATTGGCCGCCCCACAGGAGCGCCGCTCCACAAGAATCGGAGTGATGGGCGCTACGACTCCAATCTGTGTCAGGTAGGGGACAGACAGCCTTTTTCGCTGCGAACGCTCTCTGCTTATCCCAATATGGAGGGGCGAAAAAGGTGGTCAGTCCCCGATATTTGATCGCTACCTACGAAAGGCGAAGGCCCATCAGAAGCTATAGAGTTTGCGGGCGTTGTCGCGGAGGACTATGCGGGCTAGTTGCAGGGCTCGGTCGCGGGTGATTTCCTCGTCGCGGAGCATTCCGGTTAGGGCGATACCCAAGGCTTCGCGGCCGGTTTTTGCTCCGATGTAGGCGGCTTCTTCCCATCCGATTTCTTTGGAGAACGGATAGGCGTCGGTGGCGAAGAGCACTTTTTCGGGCTCATATTCGAGCCACTTTCTTATCGCGGCGGAGACTTCGCGAGGATAGCCATTGAAGGTCTGCTCGGAAAAATCGGCGTAGACGTTGGGGTTTTGGAGCAGGGCGGTGATTTCGCCGATGTACGGCCATCCGCCGTGGAGCAGGACGAAATTTGTTTTGCGTGTGGCTGGGTCGTGCAGCAGAGGCTCCAGCAGCAGGGGATTGTCACCTGCGATATCGAAATATCCGCCGGCGCTGGCGCTGCAATGGATATGCACAGCCATCCCTAGGCGTCCGCATTCGGTTGCCAGGAATCTGAAAATATAATCTTGCAGGGCTTTGTAATCGCCTCGGCCGTTGTATGCTTTTTCGGCTTCGGATTTGTTGGGGTTTCCGATATCGAAGGCACGGAGATACGCCAGTTCGAATTTCTCGGCGATGGCTCCGGATTTTTTGTGGCGCTCTAATGTGGCGCGGACTACCTTCGTTAGATAGTCGTCCAGAGTGGCGGGTTTCGATGGGATGCCGGACTCGGCATAGTAACGCTTCAGGAGCTTTTCTTCGAGCGGGAAAAACTCCTTCTTATCGGGGTCCTTCATCATGGACGCGTTGTCGAGCGGGTACATCAGCGCGTCTGCATAACCGACAAATCGGAAGCGCGGTTCGATCACGGGCGGAGACATGGCTACGCGATTGGCTAGCATCACGTCGATTCCGAGGGCGTCGAGGACGGCGGCTGGATTTGATTTATCGACTGCGGACATTTTTTGACGGGCTTCGGCCACGATGGGTGAATCCAGGCGGGTGCGGATCGGCTCGGGGTAGGGCTCGAGATGCTCTACGGGGAGCGCGTCGAATTCGGTGTCTGGAGGGGCGCCGGGGCGGACGGGATGGGCGTGATTGTCGATGGCTTTTATTTTTGCTATTTCGGAGGCTAGTTGGGGGTCGAGTCTTGGTTCTGGTGCGTTGGTACAGGCGGTCAGGAAGAGTGAGAGCGATAGGAAAAACAAAATTGGCCGCTGATGAACGCGGATGAACGCGGATTTAACACACATCATTTGATGATGTCGATGGGAATCGAGACGTCGATGGTTTTGGGCTGGAGGCACATGCGGTCTGTGCAGGCCTGATATTTGAGTTTGCCGGTGATGATGACTTGGCCGGGCATGGCGGCGGCGGAGACTTTGAATTTTGTCAGCAGCTCAAAGTTGCCGCTATAGACCGACAGGGGTGTCGGGGAAAAAGAGTACTTCTCCATCTGCGGCGGCGGGTAGATTACTTCGGGCGATTCCAAGGGGCCCGGGGCCCATGTGAGTTTCAGAGGGATCAGATATTCGTCGGAAGGTTTGTTGCTATTGCAGTGATAGCCGGGGCGCAATTCGAGCGGCAGTTTCACCTGCAAGGCGGAGCCGATCTTCGCCGTGACCTTTTCGGGCGGCGCGAGCGTCAGGACGTTACTACTTTGTCCGAAGCAGCACAGGCTCGACAACAATGCCACCGCGATTCGGTTGCGGGGCTTCGAGAAGTTCGAGAATGTCATGATTATACTCACTCTTGTTCACCAAGCCGATGTGCACCGCGGCGACGCGGCCTTCACGGTCGATCATAAATGTGGTCGGGAGCGAATCGACCTCGCCATAGAGCGTCGCGACCTGCTCCGTGCCGACCATCACGCGGTAGTTAATCTTTTTCTCCTCAATGTACGGCTTCACCGACTCCCAGCCGTCCTCATCAAGCGAAATGCCGAGCACGGCGAAATTCTTATCCTTATATGTCTGCTCAAAATCCATGAACCAGGGGATTTCGATTTTGCAGGGGCCGCACCAGGTAGCCCAGAAATTCAGGAGGACGACTTTGCCGCGATAATCGGAGAGCTTCACGGGCTTGCCGTGGACGTCCTTGAGGGTGAAGTCGGGCGCTGGCTTGCGGTCGTGCTCGGCCTTGACGGCGGCCTTCACGGTGGAGGTTCCGAAGGCTCGCTCCAGGGAGGAGCAACCTGTGATGGACAGGGCAGCACAGAGGACGGTCGCGGCGGCGATATAGCGGACGATCACTCTTATTTGATTATATAGCGATGGCATGGGATGCAAAATTCCTTTGAAACCAGGCTTTCCTTGCGCGCCTGGACGGGGCGGGCAGAGTGAATTCTTCGTGGCGTTTTAGATCCGCGAAGAGCCAGGCGGCCGAATCGCAGAAGCTTTCGCGGGCGTAGCGTTTCCATTTGGGGGAGCGCAGGTTAGCATCGGACGGGTTTAGTTTCAATTTGCGCCATTCGGCGCTCCAGCCTAGCTCGCCGGGGGAACGCTCGGAGGCGAGGAGCGTTTCCCAATCGCGGCGGAGGGCGTTGGAGAGGCGGACCCATGCGAAGTGGAAGATCTCGTGGATTAGGATGCGCTCGAAGTCTCCCGGTTTTGATAGAACTGCGCGATCGAGGAGGATGAGGCGGCTAGGGATGGAGGTCGCGGCTAGGTGGGGACCTAGGGTGTTTCGGAGCTCGATGCGGAGAGGGGGGCCGGAGAGGGGTGGGAGCATTGTCAGGAGGGGGGGGCACTCTGGAGGACTGGGGCAAAACGTCCGGGCTGCGCCCGGATGGA
>PNAJ01000027.1 GCA_003170295.1 Bryobacterales bacterium
AACAGGAACCCAACCTCGCCCGCCGACAGCTCGTCGCAGGGAATCGGTTTCGGCGATTGATACCCCACCCCCTCGACCTCATGCAGGCTGTTGTTCGACCACAGGCGAATTTTTTGGCCCTTATACATCCGCCCTTCCATCACGCGTGCCAGAATGATGACGCCTCGGTACGGATCGAACCAGGAATCGAAAATCAGAGCACGCAGAGGAGCGTCGGGCGACCCCTTGGGCGCCGGCACCAGCTCCACAACGGCTTCCAGAATCTCCTGAATACCGACGCCATTCTTCGCACTCGCAAGAATCGCACCGCTCGCATCGAGCCCTATCAACGACTCGATCTGCTCGCGAATCCTCTCCGGCTCGGCCGACGGCAAATCGATCTTGTTAATCACCGGAATGATTTCAAGATTGTGATGCAGCGCCAAGTATGTATTGGCGAGCGTCTGCGCCTCCACACCTTGCGACGCATCGACCACCAGCAGC
Source organism: Bryobacterales bacterium (assembly GCA_003170295.1). Classification (GTDB taxonomy): domain Bacteria; phylum Acidobacteriota; class Terriglobia; order Bryobacterales; family Bryobacteraceae; genus Palsa-187. The sequence goes on from PNAJ01000027.1 coordinate 484, forward strand.
GCGCCTTCGCACGCTTGCAAACTGCGCGACACTTCGTACGTGAAATCGACGTGGCCGGGCGTGTCGATCAGGTTGAGCTGATACTCGACGCCGCTTTGCGCGATGTAGGTCAGGCGGACGGCGTGCGCTTTGATCGTGATGCCGCGCTCGCGCTCCAGGTCCATGGTGTCGAGCACCTGCGCCATCATCTCGCGCTGCGCCAAGGCGTGCGTGGCTTCCAAAAGACGGTCGGCTAGCGTTGACTTGCCGTGATCGATATGCGCGATAATACTGAAATTTCGAATGAACTCGGGGAGCATGCGGTATGATGAACCTGGAAACCCCTAATTATCCCACGATGTCCGAGGATTCTCTTGATTGGAACGATTTTGATGCAACCGGACTGAGGTTCGCGGTTGTTGTGGCGCGCTTCAATTCCGCGATTACCGAGAAGCTTCTCGAAGGCGCGCGGAAGGCGCTGGCGAAGGCACAAGTCGATGTATTTCGGGTCCCCGGAGCCTTTGAACTGCCGTTAGCGGCGAAAATGCTTGCGAATACCCATCGTTATCACGGCATCATTGCGCTGGGCGCGGTGATTCGCGGGGACACGCCGCATTTTGAGTACGTGGCGGGCGAAGCGGCGCGCGGGCTGCTGGATGTTGCGCTTGAAACCGGTATCCCCGTGTCATTCGGCGTGTTAACCACGGACACATTGGCGCAGGCGGAATCGCGAACGAATAAAGGCTTCGACGCGGCGATGACGGCGATCGAGATGGCTCGCTTCGCCATCGGCGTGGCGAACTGACATGCCCGCCCGCCATCGTTCCCGCGCGCGCGCGCTGCAAGTATTGTTTCTGTGGGACTTGCGGAAGCAGGAACTCGGCGAGGCGATCGCGTCGTTCTACGATACTCTTGGCTCGGAGGAGGATGACCCGACACCGACCGATCCCGACGAGTTCATGGAAACACTAGTCCGGGGAGCGGTCGACAATGCGGCCTCTATAGACAAGATAATCTCCGATAAATCAGCGAATTGGCGTATTGAACGGATGCCCGCGGTGGACCGCAACATTCTGCGCCTGGCGATTTACGAAATGACCGATTTGAAGACGCCAGCGGCGGTGGCGATTGACGAGGCGCTCGACTTGGCGCGCCAGTTTTCGGGCGACGAATCGGTGGCATTTATCAACGGCGTGCTGGATGCCGTCAGCCGCGAAAAATGAACCTCGGCAAATGAACTTACGTGTCGTGCTGGTTTCGCCTAGAAACCCTTTAAACATTGGCGCCGCGGCGCGCGCGATGAGCAATTTCGGGGTTTTTGAGCTAAGACTCGTAAATGCGTATAATGTCGCATTTTTGGAGGCAAAAAGCGCCGTTAAAGCATCTAAAATACTCATAAATGCACGTGGGTTTGAGAGCGTCGCGGATGCTGTCGCGGACTGCTCGTTGATCGTCGGCACCACTTCGATCGGCAATCGCGCGCTCGAGCATCCTCTGCGGCGGCTCGAAACGGGCGGGCGCATCATTGCGAAGAAGCTCGCGTCGGCGCCGGTCGCGTTGCTGTTTGGGTCGGAGAAATTCGGCCTCACGAACGAAGACATGAGCTACTGCCACTGGCTGATGCGCATTCCTTCGCGGGAAGAGCATGGCTCGATGAATCTGGGGCAAGCGGTCGCGGTGTGTTTGTACGAGATCATTCGCAATCCGGCGGCGGTTCGCGCGAAGCCCGAGATCAAACGCGCGGCAAGCGCGGAAGAGATGGAACGCGTGACGGCGCTGCTCGAAGAAGTGCTGGAGCACTCGGGGTACGTGCATGCGCGCGTCGAGGGTTCGACAAAGATGAAGATCCGCAGATTGGTGCGGCGCATGGGATTGAATTCGCACGATGCCGAAGTGTGGCTCGGGATGCTGCGGCAGATTAAATGGAAGTTGTTAAACTGAGGTTTTCATGACGAAAGTGACTTTGCACTACAATCTTGCACGGCCGTTGACGGAGCCCGAGTTGGGGAGCGTCGCGAATTTGCCGAGCACATACGGCATCGCGCGCGTGCAGGTGGCTCCAGGGCTCGATACGTTGACGGTGGATTACGATGCGTCGCGAATGATGAAGACGGACGTCGAATCGGTGCTGCATCGGTATGGGTTGCCGATTGTGTGACCTTAATTGTCCTTAAAGCGTCAAAAAAGCGGCTCTGCGGAGCCTTATTTGACCATAATTTCGCCCCACAGAATCCAAATCCCAGATTCATGGAGGAGGATCAGCCTTGGGAGCAAGACGTCGACTGAAGTCGCCGCTGCAAGCTGAAGCTCGCGCCACCAAACCGAGGATAGATTCATTGGGCGAGTGAATCTGCACCACCCTCGAATATTGATCTTAGTTTCCGGAAGGTTTCTCGACGTGATCGATGACAACCACCTCTACCGGGCCCTTTCGTGCTTCCAACTTGAGCCCAAGCTGCCGCTGCACAGCCTCGAAAGGCGTTTGGCCCCATTCACGATCGGGTGACGTGCTTTCGTCCAATGTGAAGTCCAGTGTGAAGTCAAAGAGTCCCGTCAATCCAGTCGCGTCCAGAACGGGGTCACCCAGGAATCCCTGCAGGTTGGCGGCCAGCAGCTTCATGGAGATGTGGTGGGCTTTTATTTGATGGCCTTCTCCGCTGCCGATTTCCGGGGCACTTCCATCATCATGCACCTCGCGAAATTTTGGCCCGCTCTTTCCCACCACTAGCGCATACACGCGCAGCTCTTTCGTCTCGCGGTGGAGCACCAGCTTGAACCTCTCCGCTAAGAGCGCCTGAAGCATCCGCATTGTCTGCTCCTCCGAAACATCACTGGACGCTTTAGCGACGACATCGTATCTGTCCGTTGAGAGCGGGTCCGATACTCCCGAGGGCGGATAGATCCGAAGTCCATACGCTTTTCTGATGAGGACTCGCACCGTCACGTTCGTATAGTTAATTCGCCCGTGCTCGCTGATCATGGAAACTCGGAGGGCGGTGTCAGAGGGCGCGACCGGCTTGACTGATGCCACTTCGAACTCTGGCCGCGGCGTGGATTGCGCATTCAAGCCAAACAGCGCGAATCCAGTGACGGCCGAAACTCTAATCGCTGGCCATAACAGCATGTTGATCCCTCGCAAGGCCGTTTCATTGCCTGGGGCAGTCCGGCTGCCAGTTTAGACTGGGGTCGCTGTGATCCGGTTAGCTGAGAAAGAGGAGCTTCTAACTAATTTTCTAACTACTTCTTCAACCCCGGCACTCCCCCGAGCGTTGGAGCTAATCGCACGGCACGCAATATCGACTCCGCGACGGCTTCAGAAGCCGCGACGCCTAACGCATCAATTGAGGCTTTTCCGGTGCCGATTGACAGTGCGATCACCAGGTCGCCGTCCGACGTTGTGTTTACCGGGTTGATCGTTCTTGCCATCCCTAATTGCGCGACGTGTGCTAAGCGGTTGGCGTCGACCTTCGTCAGCGCGGCGTTGGTCGCTACCACTATCAGCGTTGTGTTTTGATGTACCAGGGTTTGGCCGGAGCCGCTCTTTACGATTCTTGCGCTATTGGCGAATTCTCCGTTTGCGTTGCGGGCACCGGCGATGATTTTCGATGTGGAGGGGTCGATCACATCGCCTACTGCGTTCACTACTGCTAACGCGGACACCATTACGCCAGAATCGAGCGTCACGGTCCAGGAGCCGATGCCGCTCTTCATCGCGCTTTTCATTCCGAGAACTTTGCCGACCGTTGCGCCGGTGCCTGCGCCGATGGCTCCTTCTACCACTGCTTTATCCGTCGCGGCCGCGGCGGCGGCTTCGCCCATCTCTCTTGTCGGATGCGCGCCTGCTTTGGCAAACGCGAGGTCGTAGAGGATCGCGGACACTACCAGCGGCACGGGAACGTTGGTCACTCCGATGCCTTTGTGCGCTAGAAAACGGCGCACACCGGCTGCGGCTTCTAGTCCAAACGCGCTGCCTCCGGCGAATACCACGGCGTGGATTTTCTCAGTGACGTGTTGCGGACTCAGCAGGTCCCATTCGGCTGTACCGGTCGCGAAGCCGCGAATTTCGCCGCCTGCGACTGCGCCGCGCTCACACAGGATTACAGTGCACCCCGTCAATCCGTCATAATCGGATGCATGGCCGACGAGAATTCCGGGAATGTCCGTCAAGCCTTTCATCGCCTCATGTTAGCATCGACTTTGTCGGGGGAAATGGTTTGCTCGATTTCTTAAAACCGTGGATAGAGAGGTTTCAGGAATTTCTCTATTTGGCGGCGCGGGCGTTCCGCAATATCTTCCGGACTCCGCACTACGCCGACGACATCTTTATCCAGATGGACGTGATTGGCGTGGGCTCGCTGCCGATCGTTATTCTGGTCGGGTTTTTCAGCGGCATCATCCTGGGTCTCCAACTGGGACGCGCGCTGGGCACTTATGGCGCGCAAGAGCAAATCGGGCAGATTGTCGCCATTTCGCTGGTGCGCGAATTTGGGCCGGTGCTGACGGCGCTTCTCGTCGCCGGGCGCAACGCGAGCGGCATCGCGAGCGAACTGGGGTCGATGAAGGTGACCGAGCAGATCGATGCGATGCGGGCGCTGGGCACCGATCCGATCCAGAAACTGGTCACGCCGCGGCTGGTCGCGCTGATGGTGGTGCTGCCTCTGCTGACGATCATCGCGGATTTTATCGGCATGATCGGCGGAGCGCTCATCTCTTTCGGTCTTCTGAACATCACGTGGTCCTACTACTGGAGCTCGGCGTGGCGGGCGCTGATTTACCAGGATCTGGCGCAAGGGTTGATCAAGCCGTTTCTGTTCGCCATTATCATCTCCCTGGTGGGCTGCCTGTACGGCATGAGCACCACGGGCGGAACGCAAGGCGTGGGACGCGCGACTACGCAGGCGGTGGTGGTGGCTTCGATCTGGATTTTCGTCATTACGTCGTTGATCGATCCAATTTTCTTCAAGACCTATTAAAGCGCCATGGCCGAAACCGCAACATCTGAAGTTCTTCGCTTCGACGATGTGAGTCTGCACTTCGACGGGACTCCGGCGCTCGATCATGTCTCTTTCGCGATGAACGCGGGCGAAACCCGAGTGGTGTTCGGCGCGGCGGGCAGCGGCAAGACGATGATGCTGAAGACGGCTGTGGGACTGGAGAAGCCGGACTCCGGCCACGTGATTCTGTTCGGTGAGGACGTTACGAATTTCAAAGAATCGGCGATGTTTGCGATCCGCAGCAAAGTCGGCATCCTGTTTCAGGAAGGCGGACTGTTCGATTCGATGACCATCGCCGAGAATGTCGCTTATCCTTTATTGAATCAGCAGGCACGAAGGAACGGCGACGGTCCGCTGCCGGAGGCGGAGGTGGACGCGCGGGTGCTTCGGACGTTGAATTTCGTCGAGCTTGGCAACACGCTTGAAAAATTCCCCAGCGAGATATCGGGAGGCATGCGACGCCGCGTCGGTATCGCGCGCGCCGTGGTGACGGAGCCGCCTCTGGTGCTGTACGATTCGCCGACGGCGGGCCTGGATCCTATCACCGCGAATCTGATCATCCACTTGCTCATCAAAGAGCGCGATTCTCGGAACACCGCGGCGATCCTGGTGACGCATCGCTATCAAGACGGGCATCTGATGGCGAATTTTCGCTACAATCCTGACAGTGGTCAGATCGAACCGGCACGCGAAGGCGAGGGGCTTGGCGGGGTGAGAACCAAATTTTTCGTAATGAATGAAGGACGCTTAGTGTTCGATGGCTCGGAGACGGAATTAAGAGCGTCTCAAGATTCTTACGTGCGGAAGTTCGTGAAATACTAGCCTATGCCGGTTTCGAGCAAAGCAAAATGGTCGCAGTTGCGGGTCGGAGTGATGGCGGCCTTCGCGCTGGCCATCCTCGCCTTCCTGGTGTTCCTGTTGGCTGGTCCGAGCAGCCTATTCAAGAGCACGTCCGACGTCTACACCTACTTCGAAGATTCGGCTGCGATCGCAGTGGCTGCTCCGGTGACGCTGAATGGCATCATGATCGGCAAGGTCTCTAAAGTGGGGTTGTCTGGATCGAACCAGCCGGGACACATCATCAAAGTTACGATGCAGCTCGAAGACGATTACCTGAAATCGATTCCCGTGGATTCGCAAGCTGTCATCACGGCGGGAAATCTGCTGGGCGCGAAATACATCAACATCAAGAAGGGCCACAGCCAGCAGATTCTCGCCAAGGGCGGCGAGTTGCCGAGCCAGGAACTCACGAGCATCGACGATTTCGTGAAACAGGGCAACACGGCGCTGACTGCATTGCAAGGTATCGTGACGAAGGCGGACGCGATTGTGAGCCAGGTGGAAGCCGGCAAGGGCACCATCGGGATGCTGCTGGTGGACGACACGATCGCGAAAAAAATGACCAGCATTGTGGTCGAGGCGGAGAAGCTGGTGGTGACGCTCAGGAAGGCGGCCGAATCCGATCAGAACTCCGTAGGTAAGCTTTTGAACGATAAAGGCGCGATGTACGACGATGTGCGCGCTTCGATGGCCAAGGTCAATGGCTTGATCGACGACATTCAAAAGGGCGATGGATCGGTTGGAAAGTTCGTGAAGGATCCGACGCTGTACAACGAATCGCTCAAAACCATCGCCGATTTCCGCAAGATTCTGGCCGGTATCGATAAGGGCGAGGGCGATATAGGCAAGCTGCTGCACAGCGACGAGCTGCACGAGCAGATCAAATCGACGATGGCGCGAATCGACGTGATGCTCGATAAAATCAACAAGGGCGAGGGCACGCTGGGGCAACTGCTGAATAATCCCGCTCTTTATGAATCGCTGGACGGGACGACGCGGGAGGTCCGCGCGCTGCTGAAGGATTTCCGGGCGAATCCGAAGAAATTCCTGACCATACAATTGAAGATCTTCTAGTGAAGCAGTTGGTGGTCAACGCCGACGATTTCGGTTTCACGTGCGACGTGAACCAGGGGATCATTGAGGCGCATCGGAACGGAATCCTCACCGCGACCACGATCATGAGCAACGGCGCCGCGTTTGACGACGCACTGCGGCTGGCGAGGGAGAATCCAACGCTCGATATCGGCGTGCACCTGGTGCTGGTGGGGCAGCCTCCCTTTCCGATGACGGTCGCGAAGTTGACACAAGCAGTGATGCTCGGGCGGATTCGTATCTATGAGGAATTGTCTCGACAGGTGAGAAGGGTGTTGGACGCGGGCCTCGCGCCGTCGCATCTCGATACGCATAAACACACGCATCTGCTGCCTCCGGTGTTGGACGCGGTGGCGAAGATCTCAGAGGATTTCAAAATTCCATGGGTGCGGCGGCCATTCGATTTTCCACTGACATCGCGCGGAGTGTCGTGGAAAAAACGGGTTCTGAGCAGGGCCTTTGGCGTCGTGCGTGGACGATTTGAACGTGTACTGGCGCGGCATGGGTGCCGGTCGACGGATCATTTCGCGGGGTTTCAGATCACGGGGAAATTCGATGCGTCAGACTTGGCCGCGCTGATCCGGTCGTTACCGGAAGGCTCGACCGAGTTCATGTGCCACCCGGGAATCTGTACCGCGGAGTTGCGTGCGGCGAGCACCAGATTGAAGGAATCGCGCGAAGAGGAACTGCGAGCGCTGACGGCTCCCGAAGTTCGCGATGCATTGCGCGAGTCGGGCGTGGAACTGGTCGCTTTTAGTTCGCTAAAGCCGGCTGAGTGACCTGCAGGCCAGCCAACGAATTCTCAACTAGCGTATCGATGAGGAGATTGCGGTCCAGCCAAGGGAATCGCGGATGGGCGATCAACAGCGAAGTGAGCCCGTGAATATTCGCCCATAAGACCTGCGCGGAGGCGTCGATATCGGTCACGTGGATCAGGCCGAGTTCGGCGAGGCGCCCCAGTTCATTCCGCAAATGAATGTACGCTTTCTTGCCCATTTCGCGGGAACGCTCGCATTGCAGGCGCTCCTCGAAATCCTCCGTCATCATCAGCGCGACCTTGTAATGATTGGGATATTTCAGCCCAAACTCGATGTATGCGCGGAGCCCCTTCTTGAGGCGCTCGATCGGATCGGTGACGGCCTGGTCGATCGCGTTTTGCTTGCGGACAAGGCGGGCGAAGGTTTCTTCGCAGATGCAATCGAGCAGGTCGGCTTTGTCCTTGAAGTAGAGATAGATCGTAGTGGGCGAGTACTCAATTTTCTCCGCGATTTTCCGCATGGAGACATTTTCGAAGCCCTCGCGGACAAATAGATCGCGCGCGGCATCGAGAATCTCCTGGCGAAGTTCTTTCTTTTCGCGCGCCCGGCGTTCTTGAACTCCCATAGACTTAACAGCGTTAAGTGTATGAGAGGTCTTGCCGGTTGTCAAGGCGTCAAAGCGATTTCTGGACCAAAAATCCTATGAACAGCGTCGCGTTGTACCCGGTATGGACCAACGTCGCTGCGGCGGTCGAGCCGGATTTGTAACGCACGAAGCCGAACACCGCTCCTGCTAGCCCGACCACCGTAAGGTGTTGCCAGGACCAGTGATACTGGCTGCCGTGGACCAGTGCGAAGGGTGTCGCGGTCAGCAGGATCGCGAGGAACGGGCCGACTGAGCGGGCCAGCAGCGGGAAAAGAAAGCCCCGGAAAGTCAGCTCCTCGAACACCGGTCCGACGACGGTCAGGAACAGCATCATTATGAACAACGAGCGCCGGTCTGAGATCAGGTCTTCAATGGGCGATGGGAGTGAAGGCGCCTTCAATAATACGCCGAGCGTAGAGGTCCCGATGGCGAGCGCAGGCCCAACGGCCGCATAGAGGAAGGGAAGTCGAAATTGCGTCCATCCAAGGGATTGCCAAAACGGTGCCGCATAGCGCCAGGCGACCAATAGGTACAGCACGCCGAGGAGCAATACGTAGATGAGCGACTGATAAACCATCGCCCGGACTGCGCCGCTCGGCAGAGGGATCACGCGGACCGCGAGCAACGCCAAAAGAAATACCGGAATCACCGCGCCGATGAACAGACCGAGGTCCTCGTATGTCCAGAAAGGATGCTCGCGAGGCTCGATTGCGGGTGTCATTCGGATTCGATCAACGCCGCGGCCAGCAGGGGAATCATCAATTCGTGATGCCCGGTAATCGCAAATCCCCGCCCCCCCGATTTTGCGTGCGGCCGCTGCACGACGTTGACGGTCGGCCGGTAGTGCTGGAGAAAATCGAAATTCACGGTGGTAAATTCAGCGAGCGGATGGCCGAGGTTTCGCACCACCGATACCGCTTTCAAAAACACTTCAGGCAACACGACAGCGGACCCGACGTTCAAGTACACGCCTCCCCGATCCAGGCCGCGCACCAGTGAGCAGAGCAGACGAAAATCGCGATGCGTGGACGCTCCGATCGCCGCGCCGTCCGCCGCCGGATGCGTGTGCGGCGTATCCGTGCCGACCGCGACGTGTACCGTGACCGGCGTCGATGCGTTGTACGCGCCGCATAATACGCTGTGCGGAGCAAACTCCGGCCGGGCGAGAGATTCGAGCCGCTTGCCGAGAGCCTCGCCCATCCCCAGCCCTTCGCGATCCCCTTCGACGATGGCTAGGTTCATCTCGCGTCCCGTTTCTTCCGCCGCGCCGAAGCGTCCATCGGGCAGCACGGCCTCGACATCCTCGCTGGTCTGCCCCGCAATCGCGATTTCGAAATCGTGAATCGATGCCGCGCCGTTCATGACGAATCCGCTCACCCAATCGCGCCGCATCAAATCGAGCAGCACATCGGCCAGGCCGCATTTCACCACATGGCCGCCCATGCCCCACAGAATCGCGCGTTTCTGATCCCGCGCCTGCCGCAACGCTTCGACGACGCCCCGAAACGATTCGCCGGCGATGATCTTCGGCAGCGAATCGAGCCATCCCGCGATCCCTTCGCCCTTCCGATACGGCCGCGCGAAATGTTCGATACGGACCTTGCCTCCGCGCGCCTTAATCGGGACCGTCTTGAGTCCCTCAAAAGTCAAAGGCTTTTCTGAATAACGACTCATGCCGCACGTCCTTTTCGAAGGAATTTCCTTAATGCCTGTGCGGTATAGCTCTTCTGATTGCGCACAATCTCTTCAGGCGTCCCACTGACGATCAATTGGCCCCCGCGCTCGCCTCCCTCGGGGCCCAGGTCGATGATCCAGTCGGCGGTCTTAATCACGTCCAGATTGTGCTCGATCACGACGACGGTGTTGCCCAGTTCGACCAGGCTCGTCAGGACTTGAAGCAAGCGGCGAACATCCTCGAAATGCAAGCCTGTCGTGGGTTCATCCAGAATGTAGAGTGTCTTTCCGGTCTGCCGGCGGCTCAATTCTTTCGCCAGCTTGATACGCTGCGCTTCGCCGCCTGAAAGTGTCGTGGAAGATTGTCCCAGGTGCAGATAGCCGAGGCCGACGTCCACCATCGTCGCTAGTTTCGCTTTTATGGCCGGGATGTTTTCAAGTAGTCCCAATGCTTGTTCCACAGGTAATTCCAATAGGTCCGCGATGGAGTGGCCTTTGTATTTTACTTGTAAAGTCTCATGATTATACCGGCGTCCGCGGCACACATCGCACGTGACATAGACATCCGGCAGAAAGTTCATCTCGATCCGCTTGAGTCCGTCGCCCTGGCAGGCCTCGCACCGCCCGCCTTTGACGTTAAAACTGAAGCGTCCGGGCTTATAGCCGCGCGCTCGCGATTCGGGCAGCATGGCATACAAATCGCGGATCGGTGCGAACACCTGGGTGTACGTGGCGGGGTTCGAGCGCGGCGTGCG
>PNAJ01000065.1 GCA_003170295.1 Bryobacterales bacterium
ATAGATGAAGCAGAAAAAAGAGTTACGGCCGCCAGGGCCGTTCGAAGGCACACACCGGCACGCCTGGAAACGAGGCTCATGCACAAGAGATGAGGAACGGTCGATATAAGTTCCAACCGTGACGGGAGCTTGCGAACGCGCCTGCGAGTTCGTTACTGATGGTGAGCGAGCTGCGATGATCCGTCTGCGGTCGTTACCCGAGTCAGCGGAAATTCCGGAGCGGCTGGTCGCGGCTGCGCGTGAAATAACGGGGAAGCCTGACGGCTGCAACGGAGACGTTCGGCCCTTCCGGCCGCTGTGGCGGCTCCAGCCTCCGGTGACATCGGCTGCGGCCAGCAACGGAGGCGCCTCGACCTGCGTGAACCCGCCATTTGCGGCAACAATGCGGATCTGAAGCCGCGGCGCAGTGAAATAACGGGTAGAGAAGTTCGAATCGAACGAGTGGCTCCCCGCACATCATTCGAACCTCGGTTCACGCGAATCTAAAGCACTTACGAGATTAGCGCTGACACCGATTCGAAATTCGGGCGCCTTCCCCTCGGATTTCGCTTTCCGCGGGGGAGCGACTTGCAATCCTGTTGTGGAACTTTTGGATCGCGGGCCGAATCCGTATCGTAGAACGGCACCAGAGAATGGAAGCCTCACGTTCGCCCGGAAGGCAATCACCGTCCTTGCCGTTCCCGTCCGCACTTTTTGACTTGCTTCGTCCCCTTCACCAGAGCTAATGAATGTGGTGTCCGGAAGACACCATGACTCAATAACCCCCCATAACCGGTGGGGTCGGCGATCGGAGACGCAACATGTGCCGATCCTTCAAGGCGGGCGTATGGGCCCGGCGACATCTCGGCGCCAATTGGAGCGGAGAGATCACGATCAAAGCCGATCCGGAGGCCACAAAATCACTTGACGGAGAACTCTACTGCGTAGGTGGCTTGCGCCAGACTTACGCTATCCTTCACCCTGACTCTGAGGCTGTACGATCCAGGCGCCGGGGCATGGGAGGTTATCTTGCGCGGGTTGTTCTCCAAACAAGCGGCCTCACCTGGGCCCTGTTCGCATGGATTCGTTACGATCTCGGACTTCGACCACTTCCATTGCCCGTCCTCCGAAACCGCAGAGAGCGTGACGAGATACTCCTTCGCGTGGAACTCGAAAGGAATTGTGAATTCCATCCGGCGATCCGGCCCAACCTCGAGGAGGCCCTTTCCATTCCCTCCCAGCGCGTGATAAACGGTGACGCCCGCTCTTGCAACCACGAGGAGCGCGTCCTTTGCGTGAGGGTCCATCGTCATGCGGTACTCGCCCGTCCCGGTCGTATCCACAAACTCGATAATGATGTTCTTGCCAATGCCTTCGATGTAGCGATAGCGCCACTGCTCGAAGGGGTGCGTGTTGGTTTGTCCGCCGCCCTCTTCCGCGGGCCGCGTGTAGGGGCCTCCAGCGGGGTGAGATTCGATTTCGTCGGGAGGTCCGTATTCAATATAGATGCGGCCCCGATCCGTCTTCCAGCCGGGAATCTTTCCCGCGAAGCGTTCGTTGGCGTACTTGATGCGGCGATAATGCTCTTTCTTAAATTCGTTCTCCGGATTGCCCTTCGCGATGACGGGATATTGCTCGGGCGACGCGGCTTTTGGATAGGCGGGATCGCGCCGCGCCCAGAACTGGTTGATGAACTGGTTGCGCTCGTCGTTGGTCTGGAGGCTTTTGAAGGCTTTGCGCTCCTCGTCAGTGATGATGTAGGGCACTTCCTCATTCAGCCACTTCAGATAGGGAACGAGCGCCGGATCGGCCAATGGGGCGCTGCCGCCCTGCGCCAGCAGCATGGATGAACGGCTATTCCGCGCGAGCTCCATCCGCTCCGTCAGCTCCCTTAATTGCTCCAATGCTTTCGCCGCTCTCTCCGAGTTCTGCACCGGCTTCGGCGAGGCGGCTGGAGTCTCCGGCTGCGGCATCGTCTGAATCTCAGGAGCCCCGGGAACGGGGATCGCCGGCGTGATCACCGGACCGCTCTGCTGCGGCGTCTGCCACGCGGCCAGCGCTACGGCGCACGTCATCACGAGAATCACAGTCGATAGGACCGGAGCCACTCCGCGTGGACCCTCCGGCTGGGCGAGCAAACGTCGAATGCGTTTCACTAAACTGCCTCCTGTCGCGGCCATTGCCGCATCTCGCATGGTCAAGCGATTCTCCGCCAGCGCTGCCAGCGCCGACGCGTATTCATGAGCGTTTCCGTTGGTGGCGACCACAAGATCGTCGCAGCAATTCTCGCGCTCGGCGCGAATCACGGACGAAATCCACCACGCGGCCGGATGGTAGAACAGCAGCCCTTCCATCAGCGTCTGCATAAGGTTCACCAGGTAGTCCCCGCGGCGGATGTGCGCGAGCTCGTGCAATAAGATCGCTTCGATCTGGCCGACGGGCAGCCCGTTGAGCAATCCCACAGGCATCAGGATGACGGGGCGCAGATGACCGATCACTACGGGCACCTCCGCCAGGCATGATTCGAGCAGGTGGACAGGCCTGGTGAGCCGCACGCGCGCGCGCAGGCCATCGAGTCTCGCTATCCACACCTCCGACGAGCCGCAGACTCCGGTTCGGCGGAGCCTTCCGGCGGCCAGCCAGGAAGCCAGGCAGCGGACCTGGAACAACAGCACGCCCGCGATCCAGAAGGGCGCGAGCCACGGCAACAAGTCTGAAAATGCCCACGGAATACGATCGTTGGCCGCGGGCAGGTCGTCCACAGCAGGCCACGCCGCGAGCGGAAGCGGCTTTACAGCAGCCACGCCGGCGGCGTCCGGAGGCATTAAGTGGAGAAACGTCGCGCCGGAGCCTGCCAGCAGGACGAGCATCGCCAGACCCGCCGCGGCGTATCGGATGCGCGGCGACCGGGTCATGGTCAGCACGATTGCCAAAGCCAGCGCCACCGAGGCGCCTTCCCAAAGGGAATGAAGCAGCGTCCACCCCAGCGCGTTAGCGGACGCGCTTTCTACCCAATGCTGTAGCGCGGTCATCGCGTCCTCTTTTCATACTCGTCGAGCAGCGCCCGCAGCTCGGCCAGCTCCTGCTTAGACGCTTTGCGCGATGAGAGCGCCCCCATCATGAGACTTTTCGCGGATCCGTTGAACGCCCGAGCCAGGATGTCCCCGGCCAGCTGCTTTTGGGTCCACTCGCGAGGACGCGCGGCTTCGTAAATATGCGCCCGCTGATCTTCATTGCGCAATACCAAGCCCTTTTCCGCCATCACCTGCATCTGCTTCAGCACGGTGGTGTACTGGGTGGGCCGGCGGGCGGCGATGGTCTCATGGACGTCGCGGACGGTGGTGGGCCCGCGGCTCCACAGCACGGTCAGGATTTCGAGTTCGGCGTCGGTCGGCCGCGGCGGATGCTCCGTTGACATACGACGATCTTACTACGAGGATCGTCGTATGTCAACGGAATTGTCGTTCACTGGTACGTCGCGTTGCTCGTGTACGACGTGCCTACCAGCACTACCCCGTAACCCGGCCTGACTTTACATTCCACCCGATCTTCTACCCCCGCGCACATGCTTGCCAGGCAGGAGGATGGTCTCCGTTCCGTTCTTGTACACCGAGCGGATTCTGATGTTGAGGTTTCAGGAGTTGAATCGCATCGTGAGCCACCCATCCCGGTCATGTAGCCATGCAGGAGATCCGGAGCCGTGCCTCAGCTCCTCGTTGCAGTCACGGGGAGCACGATGCGCATCGCTCGTTCCGTTCTTTGCCGGGGCGCTGGCGAACGGATCGCGGCACGTCTATCGAAAAATGGGTGTATGACTATCACTCTGGAAATCTTCGAAGCATTTCTGAAATGCCGCACAAAGGCCCATCTGATCGGCCACGGTGTTGCCGTCGACCATTCAGCTATCGATCCGCCGTTGAAGGAACTGGATGATACCTACCGGCACCGCGGCTCGGACGAATTGTGGCCCGTATTTCTCGACGGCGCTTATACCGATTCCCGGGACGGCGATAAGCTCTGTCCTGGAGTGGACGCCTGAAAATCACCTTCGGCACTGTCGGTTCGTGGGGCTCCTGGAGGACATGAGAGCGTCCGATGTCGTCCTTTGAGCCTTCTGATGATCCTAACCGGAGCGCGGGTCTGAGCCTAGACGGGCAGGAATTCCTCAACTCCAGATCTTGCCCAGCACCCGCCGGAAATTGCCGCCCAGAATCCCGTGAATCTCGGCATCGGTGTACCCCCTTCGAATCAGACCTTCGGTGAGGTCGAACATCCGGCGGGGGTGGTTGAGGCCTTTGATATCGATCTTGTCGCGGAATGCGTACACGCCCTTATAGCTGTTAGAATGGCGCTGGTGGACTGGCCGAGCACAAACGACGTAAAAATGAAAACACTGGCGGAGGACGCGAGCGTGAAATGTCGAAAATACGATTTAACGAACATCTGCCGTCTCCCTTGTAAAAAGAAAATCTCATAAGCAGACGACGGAGTGCCTCGAACGCAACGAGGTGAGAAGATTCTAACACGCATTTGGATGTTGTTCCACAGAATTGAAGAAGGTCGTGTCATCCCCTCCATCACTGTCGGGGTTCGGTGGGAAGTGCCGGGGCCGATCCCAGGGCCGAGACCCGACTGTGAATGAGGGGACATGCTGACGATCTGGCTGCGACACGCCAATAGTGAGCGGTCCCGGCAATTTCGGCAGCGTCGAAGCTGACCCGGTGTCGTCTCACAACTGCGCATAGGAATGACCGGGACGGTCCACTAGATGATATTTCATATGCTTGACTTTGAAAATGGTTTTCACTTATAATCCAGCACCAGTGGTGAACCCGTCCAATATCCACTGAGGGACTTCCGGAATTCCGGTCAGCTCCTGCCTCGTAGCACCGCTCAAAAGTGATTGAGAAAAACTTCACTGGAGGCAGCTGCGAAATGACTTGCAATTCTGGCTCAAACGCAAATCTGAAAACGCTTCAGCGTCTCGGCGTATTGCTTCTCGCGGTATCGGTCTGGCTGCCGTTGGCTGCGCAGCAAACGGGAATCACCGGGCGGGTGGGCGACCCTTCCAATGCGGTGATGGCCAACGTCGCGGTGACGGCAACCGGCGAGGATGGGACCAAGGTCACCACCACTACGAACGCAACCAGACCGTACCAATTCCCAGGGCTCCGGGCGGGAACCTACCGGCTTCGGTTTGAAATGTCCGGCTTTACGCCGGCGGAGCGAACCATCATGCTGCTGGTAGGCCAGACGGCCACCATCGACCTGGAGCTGCAGCTTGCGCGGACCGGCTCGACGGTGAACGTCGAAGCGGTTGGGAACGCGGTGGACACCTCCAGCTCAAACGTTTCCGGCGCTGTGAGCCCGACTGAGGTCTCGAAGATCCCTCTGAACGGACGCAATTATCTGCAACTGGCGATGATGGTGCCGGGCATCACCAGCAACGACGTGCAGAATTCCCCGCTGGGCACCACCGATAGCGGCAAGATGCAGATCAACGTCGACGGCCAGCAGGTGACGCAGAACTCCGCCGGCACGTCTTTCGGCCAGCCGATTTTCAGCGACGACGCCATCGATCAATACCAGATCATCACCAATCGGTTCGACGCCACCATGGGACGGTCCTCGCGCCTGCAGGTGGCGGTGCAGACCAAGTCCGGCACCAACGCCTTCCACGGCAGTTTGTTCGGGTATTTCCGCAACAGCGACTTCAACGCCGCGGACTCGGTGGCGCACAAGGTGCTTCCGTTCTCCGATCAGCAGTTCGGCGGCACCATCGGCGGTCCGATTCTCAAGGACAAGCTGTTCTTCTTCTTTTCCTACGAAGGCGAGCGCCAGCCGCTCACGTCCGTCGATTCGCCCACCGCCTATCTGAACTCGTCCGGCCAGCAGATTACCTTCACTTTCCCGAACTCGTACAACACGCGCGCGCACCTGCTGAAAATGGAATGGCAGATCAGCGATCGCCAGCACGTTTCGGTAAGAGGCTCGGGCTCCACATGGGCAATTCCGTTCAACGGTGTGGCGGGAACGGTTTCGCCGCAAGGGGAGTACGCCGCCACGCGAACCTTCTATGCGGTGGCGGGAACGTGGAGCGTGACGCTCACGCCCGCGCTGGTGAATGAACTCAAAATCGGCTTCAATCACTACAACTGGGCAAACACGCCGTTGCTCCAGACGCAAGGATTTCAGGCGCTGGACGGGAATAGCTGGGGCGCGCCCTATAACTACCCGCAAGTGCTGGGCCAGAATAACACGCAGTTTCGCGACGATCTGTTCTGGTTGAAGGGCAACCATAGCTTCAAATTTGGCGCGGACTATCAGCACCTGCCGTATTCAGGCAATTTCGGACAATACGTTCGCGGAGTGGTTACCGGGTTCAACGCGGGTGCGGCGAGTGTGCCGCTGATTAACGTTTTCCCGGTGTGGAACCAGCCGAGCACCTGGAATGTCGCGCTGCTGGATCCTTACGTCACGACGTTCGTTCAGGGATTCGGCAGCTATATCTACAGCATTCCGACCAACAACATGGGCGCCTGGATGCAAGACGACTGGAAGGTTACGAAGAAGCTGACCCTTAATTTAGGGCTCCGTTACGATAACGATCTTGGCATTTTCGATCCGAATCTGCACCTCACCGGACCGGGCGCTCCTCCCACGCCTCACTACAACCAGAACCTCCTGTTCCAGCCGCGTTTAGGATTCACGTATGACCCTACAGGCTCGCGCAAGACGGTCATCCGCGGTGGAGCGGGCCTGTTCTACGCAGACATTCAGGCGAACCAGACCATCGACGGTCAGATCTTCAATGGCCAGACCACCCTCTCGCCTTCGCTGTCGCCGACCGCTGCGAACCCGATCGATCTCCTCCGGTCTCCGAATCCGTTCGGCTATACCGCGTCGCAATTCCTCAACGGGCAGGCTCCGGTGAGCATACAAAGTATCCAGCCTCTCGGGCCGAACGTGCGCACGCCCTACTCGCTGCAAGTGAGCGGCGGAGCGGAGCATCAATTCGCGAAGAACTGGAGCATCTCGGCCGACTTCGTGCATTTCCGCATCTATCACGATTGGGTCCGCACCGATGCGAATCTGTACGAGAATCTGGCCACTGGCTACGCCCAGAATCCCGCCACGTTCGGCCGGCCGGATACATATTACTCCAATATCAAAAACTTCGTCACGCCGAACGCCGCGGGGTCGATCTACAACGCACTGCAAGTCGCGGTGCAGCATCGCTTCTCGGAAAAGTTTTCTACTCAAGTGGCCTACACGCTTTCGCACTTGAAGGATTCCACCACCGGTCCGTTCTACTATCCGAACAACCAGTTCGATCTGGCCGGGGAGTGGGGTCCTTCGCCGGACAATCAGACGAATACGCTGACCGTCGCGGGCACTTACCAGGTGAAGTGGGGGATCGCGCTCAGCGGCCAGCTCCACTTCGGATCGGGCCAGAATTTCCAGGTGTTGTCGAGCGTGACTCCTTTGGGGCTGTCGGGAGTCGTCGACAATCGCTTACTGCCCAGCACGACGGCGTTTTACGGTCCATCGGGGTGCGAGAGCGCGGCGCCGAATTTCCCCGGAGAGGACGTTGTGAGTCGCGATTGCTTTGTGGGGAATCCGATTGTTCGCCTAGACATGAGGCTGTCGAAGACCTTCACTGTGAAGGACCGTTTCCGCTTCATTCCGATGATAGAGGCGTTCAACCTGTTCAACCATTCAAACTTCGGAAGCTATCAGAGCACTGTCAACGTCGCGTCCTTCGGTCAGCCGGCGCAGGTGACGACGATCGGAGATCTGACGTACCAGTCGCGCATGTTACAGTTTGCCGGACGGTTTGAGTTCTAGTGGCCTGTCGCATGTCCGCTCCTTTACAATCGGGGTTCCGTTTCGGCTCCCCGGTCGGCCTGATGCTTCTTGCCGTGGCCGCCGTCTGCTACGCGGCTACGCCGTCCTGGTTGAATCTGGTCGCGCCCATCGTTACTCCGGCCGAAAAGAAGGCGTATCGGGCGCTCAACCCGGATGAGCGCGCAAAGTTCGAAGAAGCGTTCTGGACGGGCAAAGCGATCACGGCGAAAGAGTACAACGACCGCATCGCCTATATCGATGCGAAGTTCGGATCCACCAAACTGGGATCGGGCGCGAATACGGATCAGGGCCGGGTCTATCTTGCGCTGGGGCCTCCGAACAAGATTTCGCGCATTCCTTCCTCCCGGATTTTTCAACCCGTGGAAATCTGGTATTACTCCA
Organism: Bryobacterales bacterium; assembly: GCA_003170295.1. Lineage (GTDB taxonomy): Bacteria > Acidobacteriota > Terriglobia > Bryobacterales > Bryobacteraceae > Palsa-187. The sequence continues at coordinate 8,230 of PNAJ01000065.1, forward strand.
TCATCCCGGGAGTCATCAACACCGAGGTGAGCCTGATGTTCTTCCAAAAGAACGGCACTGGCCTCTCTAAGTTGTACTCTCCGACCACGGACACCATCCGCGCGCTTCTGATTTCGCAAGCCTCCACCGTTCATATGTTCGGTCCGAACGACGGCCTCAAGGAGGAAGACATACGCAACGCCCTTAAGGCGTCGCCAGCGGAAGACGAAATCGTCTCGGCCGCGGTGAACGTGGCGAAGGGTGTCCGATACTCGGGCAACGACGAGATCCTCGGAAAGATTTCGTCGCCGGCCTACATCCTCGGAATACCTTTGACCTCCAAGGTCAAGTCCAGGTTGATTGCCGGTCACCCCAAGCTCGATATTTTTGAGGCCTTTTCGGTTTACGGCGGATCCCAGGTGGATTTTGGACTGGAAGTGACGGCTCAAAACAAGGTCGACGTCGAGGTTCTTCAAGGCGACTTGACCGTATATCAAAACCGCCTGAACCTGAAGTTCTCCGAACCTGCTCCGATCCGATACACACACCGCCTGGATCTGCTGCCAGGGGTCTACGGTGTGATTTTTAAAGTGGATGGAACGTCTTTCCCGTATAACGTGACTGTCGCTGAACACTTCGCCATGGGCGAGATTCTGCGGGCGGATGAAACTGATGTGACGGCGGAGCATCGCCAGTCGCCTTTTAGTTTTAACAGCAAGCAACTAGACTTAAACCCCGAAGGACGGCTTGTGGTGGTGGCTGTCCCTCAGCCGGGCACGGTGAAATGGGTGATTCGGAAGGGTGTTTCGGGAGTGCTCTGGAGATCGGCTTCCGAGGCGAGTCAGGTCGCAGTGGCGGAGCTGCCTCGCACGTTGCCTCCCGGCGTTTACAAACTTGAGGCGTCTACCGCGGATGATGTCCGAATCGCCGATTTAGTCGTGAGCGAGAAGAAAAGTCCCAACCCCGTTTCGACCCTGCTCTCCTTTAACGCCAATCTGCACCCGGCGCTGCGGCATGCTTTCGTCGGTCATCAGTGGCTGTTGAGAGGCAAGCTCGATGAAGCGCGCCGCAGTTTGCAGTGGTCGCTGGCGAAAGGCGTAACGGAAGAGGCGCGGATTGAACTGGCGCGCACCGACGCCCTGGCAGGAAAACTCGACTTGGCGCGCGACGAAGTGAAGAGCGTACTCGCCGTCCAGCCGGACAATTTCGAAGCGTTGTCGGTTTTCGCTTATATTTGAAACCAGGTTCCAGGACTATACAGTGGCGGCCGATTTGTATCGCCGGGCGTTGGCGGTGCAGGAGTCTCCGGCGGTGCGGGCGGCGCTGGCAAAATTACCCGTCAAGTAACGGGATGGAGCGTATTCATTGAAAAAAAATATAACCGCCGGCTGGATTCTGTGCGCGGGCGTTGTGGTGCTGCTGAGCGCTCAAACTGCTTCCCGAGCCCCGGTGGAAGTAACGATCCACGAAGGCACCTCCATGGCCGTCTCCGTTTCGCCCGATGGAAGCATGCTGGCGATGGATCTGCAAGGCAGCATCTGGACCTTGCCCGCGACCGGAGGCACGGCGAAGCGCATCACCGGCCTCTTCAACGACGCTCGTCAGCCTGTTTGGTCGCCGGATGGGAAATGGATCGCGTTTTTCGGCTACCTCGACGGCGGCTATGACATCTGGGCGGTGGCACCCGATGGAAGTAACCAGCACAAGCTCACCTGGGGACCGTTTGACGATCGCGAGCCGGCCTGGTCGCACGACGGGACGCGCATCGCCTTCGCATCCGACCGCGGAAGTCCCTTCGGCAGCAGCTATAACATCTGGATGCTCGATCTGGCGAGCGGCGAGATCCGCCAGTTGACGAACAATCCGGCCGAGAACCGGATGCCGAGCTGGTCGCCCGACGATAAAGAGATCGCATTCTCCTCCACGCGCGAGGGCGGCGATTGCGTCTGGGCGGTCAGCATCGCGGACCGTAAGGAGCGCAAGGTATCGACCGCCGCCGGCGTGGTCGAAGCCCCGTCCTGGAGTCCCGGCGGAAAGGTCGTCTACCATTCCGCCGCGGATGGAGAGAGCCGGCTCGAAGTCGATGGCAAGCCCCTCAGCGGCAGCGAGAATGCGTTTGCGTTTCGCGTGTCGTGGGCTTCGCCGACCGATTTCTTCTACACCTCCGACGGCAGGATTCGTAAACGGTCCATTAGCGGCGGCGAGGCTCGGGCGGTGGAGTTCAAAGCGACAGTGCAGGTGAATCCGGCGCGCTACACACGGCGCAAGCGCGACTTCGCCTCCACCACTCCCCGCGAAGCTCTTGGCATCGTGCGTCCGGTGCTGTCGCCGGACGGCAAGAGAATCGCGTTCGCGGCCCTCGGCGACATCTACACGATGACCATCGGGAGCAAGCCCGAGAACATCACGAAGGACAAGTATCTCGACACGGACCCCGCCTGGTCGCCCGATGGCAACCAGTTGGTGTATTCGTCGGATAAGGGCGGCAATCTGCTCCAGTTGTGGATCCGCGATCTGAAGACAGGGCAGGATCGTCAGCTCACACATCTGACAACCCAGCCGATGGGCGCGGTGTGGTCTGCCGATGGAAAGCGAATCGCGTTTTTCGACGTCGATGGGATGTGGCGCGCCGCCAACGTATCGGTTGTGGACGTTCTCAGCGGCAAGGTCAAGAGAATTCACGCGTCGCTGTTCGGACCCGGCAATCCGACGTGGTCGCCCGATGGCAAGCGGGTCGCTCGGCCATGGTTTCGCCTTACTCGCATAGCTTTCGCGAGGGAACCAATCAGATATTGACCATCGCCGCTGACGCTGGTGGCGAGGCGGACATTAAGAATGACAAATGGTTCGCCCCAGTACCGAATCTGTCGATCGATTCGCGAGGCGGCTGCGGCCCCGTTTGGTCGCCCAACGGCGACAAAATGTCCGCGATTTACGAAGGCGTGCTCGCGGTCTGGCCCGTGACGCATTCGGGCGAGCCGATCGGTCCGCCGCGCCACATCACCACCGAGATGGCGCACTCACCCAGTTGGGCCGGCGATTCCGAGCACATCCTTTATCAATCGATGGACAAGTTGAAGATCGTCGATATTGTGACTGGTGAAGTTCGCGAAGTCCCTCTGGAATTGAAATACACGCTGGCGATTCCGAAAGGCCGCATGGTGGTGCACGCGGGGCGTCTGGTGGATGGAAAGAGTCCGACGGCGCGCACCGACATGGATATCGTGGTCGACGGCAACCGCATTGTCAGCGTCGGACCTCATCAGGCGAGCCTGCACGCTGGCGCGAAGATCGTCGATGCCTCGAACCTGACCGCGATGCCGGGGCTCATAGAATTTCATTCGCATCTGCAGAAGGATCTTGGGGAAGCTGAGGACCGGGCGTGGCTCTCGTTCGGGATCACTACCGTCCGCAGCCCCGGTAACACGCCGTATGAAGGCGTGGAAGACCGTGAGGCCAATGACGCCGGTGTGCGCCAGGGCCCGCGGATTTTCACGGCGGGCTATTTGATGGAGTGGATGCGGGTCTATTACAAAATGGGCGTGGCCATTTCGAGTCCGGGGCAGTTCGAGATGGAACTGGAGCGTTCCAGAATCCTGCAGCACGATTTGATCAAGAGCTACGTCCGCCTGCCCGACCTTCAGCAGAAGCGCATGGTCGAGTTTGCGCACGGAATCGGCGTCCCTGTCGCGACCCATGAAATTTATCCCGCGGCGTTCGTTGGAGTGGATAACACTGAACATTCCGGCGCGACGAGCCGGCGCGGCTATTCACCGAAGACGGCAACGCTTTCCGCAACCTACGAGGACGTCATTCAGATCTTCGGAAAATCCGAAAGATACCTGACTCCGACGTTGTTCGCCGGCGGAGGCGTGCAGAAGCTGCTGGCTGACGAGCCTGGTTTGCGCTCCGATCCCCGGTTTGATCTGTATCCGGCGTGGCTGAGAACGCAGATACTGAATCGGCCTCCGCGGCTGGCGGGGAACGCCGCCGGCAGTTACAAAATGGTGATGGACGTCATGAAGGCAGGGGGCAAGATAACCGCGGGAACCGATTCACCCCATGCCTTCAGCCTTCACGGTGAGCTGATGTCGTATGTCCTGGCGGGCATGACTCCGTACGAGGCTCTGAAAACGGCTACCGTCAACTCGGCTGAAGCGCTAGCCCTAGACGCCGGAAGCATCGAGCCCGGCAAACTGGCCGATATCGTGATCGTGGAAGGAAACCCGCTCGAAGACATCGCCAACGTTCACAAAGTGAAGCGGGTGATCGCCAACGGACGGATCTTCGAACTGGGCGACCTGGTGGGAAATACAGCAGTCGTCCTCGGCTCTCGCTAGCGAGGCGGTTCTGATAATCGCCATCACGAATGATCTATCTCGTATGGCCCGAAAACTGGATCCGTGATGATTACCATCTTCTTCGGCCGCATACAGTTTCTCCGGAGGAAATTGACTTTGCGAAAATGCTCATTCGTGAAGCACTCCCATCGGTATTGGCGTAGCGAGTCACCAGTTCGGGTCGGCCCATAGACACAATAGCTCGATCCGATTCCTGACCGAAGATCGAGCGTTCCTGCCGCTCGTGATCACTTGATCCGTATTCGACCGCGCGCTAAAATACCTACAAGAGATCTCCGCCGATTCGACGCGTTGTTAACGCATTATGAAAGAGGCGCCTCTTTCAGACAGGGCTGCCAGCTTTGATCCCGCAAGTGCTTTAGATCGTCGTGAATCGAAGTTCGAATCCATGCCGGGGAGCCACTCGTTCGATTCGAACTTCTCTACCCGTTATTTCACTGCGCCGCTGAGATCAACAGCAATCGCCGACGCTGTATTCACCCGCTCGCCGCCGATAGTCGCAGAAGTGAACAGGATTCTGACGTTGGTTTTATTGATAAGGAAGGTCAGCGAATCGGTATAGTCACCTTTGGATGTGTCTGCGCGTAGCCTTCGAAGATTCTCACGTTAGCCCCGGCAGAAGTCGCGGCTCCGGGCGGGATGACGATGTTGACCTGATACACGCCCGGAAATCCCGGCGCCGCACCGGCATAAAGCACCGTCGCTTGCACGGTGGCAACATCGGCCTGCACCGGGATGCTCGTGGAGTTGGCGGTGGTGGGCCAGGCATATTCCGCGACGGAAGTTGAAAGCGAACCCAAGCCGGACGCGTACAGCACGATAGTTTCCCCGGGCGCCGCGGGTGATGATGCGGTGATTGCCGATCCATCAATATGCGCGGCAACGACGGTGCCAAGACCATCGCCGGTCGTGGAGAAGTACCCCGCAGAAGCCGGCGCTGCCCGAACTGTGATCTCGTTGCTATCGACGCCCGCGACCGTGGCTTTCAATCTGATCTTTCCCGACCCGGCCGTAGCCCACGGCATCAGAAACGCAATTGCATTCGGGGCGACGCTTACCAGACCGACGGGCTGTCCGTTTGCCGCCAGCGACGTCGAACCCAAGGTTGTGGGCAAACCGGTCACGGAAAGCGTGCTCGCTGCCAGCCCCGATCCGCGTGCGACGACCAGTGTTCCGGGTGCAACAGGAAATGGATGAGCGCTGGTGGTGGCCGCAAAATCTCTTCTGTGCCCGGAGTCTTCGGGAAAAATGGGCATTCAAAACCCATAGCTAGAAGTCTCGTGCGCGCCGCGCCAGCCGCTTCCTTCTTACGACTCNNCGGGCCGCTTCCGATAGAGATCTTACGTCATCCAGGCGCTAACCTCCAGCCATGAGAGCACCGGTCGCTTCAGTGGTTCGGCGACGTCCAAATGATTCGCAACTTCCCAGAGCCGGACCTCGAAGGGGTTTGAGACTCGCAACTCCCATCCGAGTGTACTCTTAGATGAGACGCACGTTAATGAAATCTCCTGGGAATTTGGCGGTCGCGATTCTGGCAATCCTGCTGGCGGCTAGCCTATTTGCGTACTATTCCACGCGGGATTCCGCCACGCCCGCTCCACAGAAGTCTGGCGCGGCCGAGCGGCCGCTGGTTGACACGAGCCTGCTGCAGTGCGCTGTAAATCTGGCCGCTTCGGCCGCCACGCCCGACGAGCAGACACAGGCTCGGGAAGCTTGGAGGTTGGCGGACCACGAGCTCGACCTCCGTTTTGCCGCGACAATGCGCGATGCCGAAGCAGAAGCCTCGTTGCCGGCCACCGGTCCCCTCCAGCAATTGAGCAACCGGATCACGCAGCTCCGGGCGCGCGTCGAGACGGACAAGAAACGGGTGGACCAACTGGCTAAAGACACCAGCGGCGCATTGGACCAGGCCCAGGCGCAGCTCGCTCTCGACCAGGACGAGCTTGATGACGCCCAGCAGAACCTCGCGCGCATCAGCGGTGACAAACGCGGCAGGCTTCAGCGCCTGCTGCAGGAGCACGAAGCTTCGGAGAAGGTTGCCGACCAGGTCGTTAAGTTCGGTACTCTTGGCGCAACCGGAACGATGAGCGAACAGCTTCGAGCATGGCTCTCCCTCCGCGAACACAGTCGCCAGTTGCAGGCCGCCGCACAGCAGGCTACCCTCCAATCCCAGACCCTGCTCGATCAACACAACACGCTTCAGCGTCAACTGCCTGGCCAGCCCGATGCTTCCGCCTCTGTGGCGCGCCTGCGGCAAATGGCCGCGCGGCAGAAGACGCTCACTGGCCTCGAACAGCGCGTCGAGGACACGAAACAAATCGTTGGCGCTTATCAGCGATGGAGCGCACTCGTCGTACACCGGCAGCGCTCGGTCCTGCATCTTATCGAGCGCTCGCTCGCGGCCATCTTTGGTATATTGCTGGCCGCGGTGCTGCTGAACAGCGCGATCCGCTTCGCTTTCAGCCAGGCTGACCGGCGCCACCTCCATCAAGTGCCGGTGATCGCCCGCATCACGCTGCAAGTGGCGGTGGCACTATTGATTCTTCTAATCCTCTTTGGTCCGCCCACGCAACTCTCAACCATGATCGGCCTCATCACCGCTGGCCTCGCCGTGGCCATGAAGGATTTCATCGTGGCCTTTTTCGGGTGGTTCACGCTCATGGGCAAGAACGGCATTAGCGTGGGCGATTGGGTCGAGATCGAAGGCGTCTCGGGTGAAGTGATCGAAATCGGATTGCTGAAAACGGTACTGCTCGAGCTCGGAAACTGGACCCAGACCGGCCACCCCACCGGTCGCCGCGTGGCCTTCTCCAACAGCTTCGCCATGGAGCGGCATTACTTCAACTTCTCGACTTCCAATCAGTGGTTCTGGGACGAGTTACAGCTGACACTCCCGCCGGCGGCCGATCCCTACGTGACGGCGCAGCAGATCAGCGAGATCGTCGAACGCGAAACACAGGCGGATGCCGCCGAGGCAGCCAAGGATTGGCAGAGCGTCACCGATCAATACGGAACCCACGAGTTCTCCGCCGGGCCGGCCGTCAGTCTCCGCCCTGGGGCCACCGGGCTGGAAGTGATGGTCCGCTACATTACCCGCGCGCCGCAGCGCAACGTCGTGAAGGCGAAACTCTTCCACGCGATCGTCGACCTGCTCCACAAGCCTGCGCCGGTATGAGCGCTGCGATTGTGGCCAATGCCGTAGCCGCTGGAAACCGCATGTCATGAGCCTCGCCAGCAGTTCGGCTAGCGCCAGTCTGGTTTCTGAAACGATGATCTAACCGGAAACAATGCACAAGGACGTAAAACGCCAAGCCGTTGAAGTGGCTGCGCCTCGGCGGTGGAAGGATTGTCGGCTATCCGGAAGTTATCCACTTCGACGTAACGTCGCCAACCCGTAGAAGTGCTAGGCCTCGTGAATGCCGATAATGAAAAGGATTCTA
>PNAJ01000041.1 GCA_003170295.1 Bryobacterales bacterium
GTCACCTTGAACCGGCAGACGATTTCGAAGACGAGACTTGGCGAGTTGTCCGTTACTGACATATTGTAGTGCCAGGCAGTTAGACTTAACCGTGGTTCAGGAGAAACAATGCAACTCAGGATTGCGCTTTTTGGTGTAGCGACGATAGTGGGAGCTCAACAGCCAGCCACCAAAACATTTACCAGCACGGCGGACGTGTTGGCCATGATTCAGAAAGCCAAGAACGAGCGAAAGCCCGATCAGCCAAACTTTATCCAACCCATCTTGCAGGCGGCTCCATATTCGGTGAACCTGGAATACCGCGTGAAGGGCATCGACGGCAACGCGGCTGTCCATGAGACGGAAGCGGAGGTGTTCTACGTAGTGGAAGGGGCGGCGACGCTAACGACCGGCGGTAAGCTTCGCGACGAGAAGCGGGCGAATCCGACGAATCTGGCGGGCACTGGTATCGACGGGGGTGCTTCGCGCCGCGTTGCGAAGGGGGATTTCTTTCTGGTCCCGGAAAACACCCCTCACCAGTTCACCGAAGCTGCTGACGCACTCGTTCTAATGTCCCTTCACGTGCCGAGAGGTGGCACGACAAAGTAAGAAGGGACAGGAGCAGACGTGGGCCTGCCCGGAAAGCACCCTGGCTTCAAAACCGGTGAAGGTGGGCACGGCTCGCACGCGGCGCATCGCCATTCCCGCCCGTCGAACCAGTCGAGTTCGCGGCTGCTTCCGAACAGTCAACCCGGCAAGTTACCTCTTGCGTTTACTTCTTAGCCGCCGCAGCCTCTTCGGCCCGGGCTCCGGCCAGGATGCCTGCGAGGCCCTCGTTTCCCTCGTGGCAGGCGTACTCATACACGGGGTCGGGAGAATGCCGCAACTGGATCATCAGGCTCCATGGCTTTGTCCAAGTCCCCGGGTCATCGATCCTAATTTCGTACTTTAGCGTCTCCGGGGTACTGCGGGAGAATCACTCCGTCACATGCAGCTTCTCACTGGACGCCGACATGAAGGCTCTCGGCTTGTAGTTGGTCGTATCGACCACCAGCGTATCGCCTTCCCAATGGCCGCGCGAATCCCCGAGCCACTGCTGCACCGCGGAGGACAGATGCGGACCACCATCCAACGGAATTTCGCGGGCATCATGAATCATTTCCGTCATGATCATTACCCACTGGGGCGTCTGCACAATCTGGTAGTAGCTTTGGTATCCGGCGGTCAATTGCGGCGAGCCGTACGTGAGGCAACGTTCCGATAGGGATCGGTCTCCCGGCCCGGTGGCCGGACGGGTCATCGCTGTGCGCGCAGCCTCTCGTCTCTTTTGCGCTTCCGGTGTCATGGCGGGCATTCGTCCGTCGGGCGGGTCGGTAATCAGCGAGGTTCGATTCTCCCAATCCCTCTCGACTGTCCAGACCGAACTGTAATCGCCGGTCTCGCCATCTGTGCTTTTGAAACCCGTTTTAGTTCCTAGCACATTCGCGAGCACGGTTAGGTAAACGGTGTCGCCGAAGGCGGCGTCTCCGTTGCCGCCGAAGAGTTCGTGCGCCTTCTTCTTCATAGCCGCCAATTCCTCATCGGACAGGGTGGCTCGCCCCGCCAACTCTTTGGGTCGTTCGAGCGGCGTAGCGTTGTTATTGGCCCAAAAGCCCTGCAGATCCGGATGGCCGTCACTGGTTCGAGGCGGTGCCCAGGTCTGCTTACTGCTAGTGGCTTTCGCCAGTGAGGTTTGCGGCGCCCCTTGCCCCTGCGCCACTGCAAGCAGCGCCGTGAGGCCAAGTACGAAAAAGAGGTATCGATCCTTCATATTCCCTCCTTGTTATCCGTTGAGTATACGCCTCGACGACGCGCACTGGTGATCGTGAATGTTTTGACGCAAACACCGCAGCCCCACTCTTCGTTCATCTCAGCCGGCTTCTGTTCAAGGTGAAACCAAACCTCTGATATTGCCGAGGCCAGGGGCGCCTCGCCAACAAGAAAGCGGAAGCGTAAAAAAACCGCGGCGAAGCGGCTCGCGCCCGCTGCAACCGCCCCCAGCCGAATCCGCTGCTTGTAGACCTCCGGATGCACGGTCTCGCGGTCCTCCTCGATCTCCGGCTCTTAGCGTTTCGTTCAACGAGTCTTCATCGCCCCTGACAAGTCCCGGTGATTTGCTACCGGAGTCGCCATGTCGCCGCTCGACACGACAGCGCGCGGAAACTGAATGTCTAGTTTGGGCTCTTCCGTCGCGGGTTCAGAAAAATGGGGTTGTTGGCCCGCGGAAGTACCGTCTAGTACCTCAGGGCGATTGACGCAACCCGTGGCTGAACGTAGGATGCCGATTGAGAGCGGACTCAAGGCACACCGCCTGGAGGCAGGAATGGTCGCCCGCGCGTAACACTGCTCCGCTCTCGCCATATCCTCATGACCGAACGTCAAATGGGAACTTTACCGGCTGAGCGTTGTGGAAACATGGCCGGACTCGCCCTACAAGACCGCTACTGTCGCCGGAATCCAACACAAGCTTGCCGCGATCGAGTATGCGGAAGCGCAGAGACACGGCATCAGTGGCGATTGGAAACCGGTGAAGAGGGCCGCGAAAAAAGGGATAGGAGTATCGGTGCTACGAATGACAAGGAGACTGTTTGCGCAGATCGGCGGAGCGGAATCAGCCAAGAAAGAAAAGCAACGAGGAGCTGCGAACGCAGACCTTGAACAGGCGGTAGTCTCTTCTCGATCCAGGCCACGGTTTGTAACATGGTTGGGGCCTGAGAGCTGCGAGAGGGCGGGGATTTCCGGCAGGGAGCATCACAGGGATAGAGCCGGCGGGAGACGCCGAGCGACGCGAGGTGCTAGGTTCTTTCCGAAAACTCCCGGTTGTCGGATCTTTCACGAGATTATGTTCCGGCACCAATCACTATTCCACATGCTCGACCAAGCCAGTCTGAAGCTGCTCTTGCGGGAACGCGCCGAGCTAAGCGCAGCGATGTTCCTCATTGGCAAACACATCAAGCAGAAACTGGCCAAAGATCCGGCTCCAGCACTCCCGCCAGTCGCTCGTGAGGGCGCGCCCAGCGGCGCAATCCCCATCAGGGCACTGGCCGCCTCAACACATTCGTGAGCAGCTACATTCGCATGATGCTGTCGGCCATCAAGAATACGCGAGCAATGGTGGCCGACACTGAAAAGCGCGAGTAGCCAGGGCGTCCGACACCCGCTCGAATTGACAGCACCGAGGCCGAGCGCCCGTCCCGTCAATTACCAAAGTGCCGCAGACTCAACACAACCCTTTTATTGCCGCCCACCTGGCGAGGGACCTGCGCCCTTTTCGTCTACCGTGAAGGTCAGTCCGGTGTACTGCATCTCCTGCCACGTCTGCTCGCCCCAATGCACTGCGACCTTGGGATCGGGATTCGAAGGATTGTTCTCCGAGTTGTCGTAATGAGCGATGGCTTCCAGGCGCGAGCCCTTGGGCACTGTCAGAGGCTTCGCGAAGGTGTAGTAGGTCTGCCAGTTGAAATCGTAATGCGGGACCGATAGAACCTGCTCCTTGCGTCCGTCCGGATAGACCACCTGATACGACCAATCTTTACCTCGCACATGTGTGTGCGGGAAGATCGCGTAAACATGGATGTCCTGAGTGAACTCGATCACCGAATCCACTTCTTTGTCTGGGTCGCCTGGGGGTAGCGTGAACATTGGATTCATGAACGCGCTGGTACGCATCTCCTGCTGCGGAGGCTGTTTCGCGAAAATCAGGCCGACGCTCGACGTATCGTCAGTAGGCGTGCCGTTTGCCGTGTAGTGAATATGGAACGTGAGCATAGAGCCGGTCTTGATGCGCAGTGCCGTTCCTTCCGGAAATGTCATCCCGTTAGTACCCGGAGCCGTGGTCGCGATTAACGGGCCGCGCTTGTCACCGCTCGATCCTGCCACAGGCAACTTCGGAACGACAGACACAAACGGAGGCTGCGCCTGCGTGCCTTCGGGTTCGTGGCAGAACACTAGGATATGATGCACCACGCTGCGAACGCCCGGGCGTACTTCAATCGCCTGGATCCATTTATCTTCTGTGAAGTTGGTTGGGATCTGGAAATACTGATAATGGATGGTCCCCGACGCCGGAACCGCGTATGCTTTCTCCATACTGAGCACTACATCCGGTTTACCGATCTCCCAGCCCGCGGCAAACGTTGGAACCGGCGGCAGATCCTTAGGATCGCCCTTCGGTGCACCGTGATCGACCCAGGCCACCAGTGTTTCTTTTTCCTGATCAGTCAACCGGCGGTCGTTCGAAAAGGTTCCGCGCGGCTCGGTCGCATGCCACGGCGGCATTTTGCCCGTAGCAATTTGCGCCTTAATCGCCTTTGCCCAAGGCCTCGCTTGCTCATACGACATCAGCGACATCGGGGCGATATCCCCGGTTCGGTGGCAGATCACACAATTCTTGTTGAGAATCGGTGCGACGTCTTTTGTGAACGTCGGCGTCTGCGCAGCGGCGGTGCCTGCAATGAAAATGAGGGCTAATCGAACGTTCACGTCTGGACCTTCTTTTACATCCAAGTATGCCGAACCCCAGCGATGCCGGTCAATCCCCCGAAGGTAACGAAATGTCAGCCTCTGGAAAGTGGATGGGCCGCCAGATAAGGCGTTTCTGCGGCTCGATAAGCAGGAAAAATAAGTGCCTGGACTTTGGCGACCCGCTGGACGTAGCGTGTGGTCATGATCCTAATGGAACGAGAAACGCTTTGAATTCGAAAGGTAAACCGTGGGCGAGCCTCAAGGGCAGTTTCGCCGCCGCCCGCGATCGCCAAATCGAAGCCGTTCACGAAGACACGACAATGCCGGAAGCCTGGAAGGGCGACATTGAGCAGGCCCATCGTGATAGCTATGCGCGCTTGATCGACACTTTGGTGAAACTCTTCAAGTCGTGCCTGACAGAACGTTCCGCCACGGGCTTCGCTGGCTGACGACGCTTTGTAATAACCTATCGCCATGGACCAGGAGTACACAGACAGATTTCTCGCAACCGCGCGCCGTGCTGCGACTGACGCGTCGTCGAGCGACCCTCAGAACGTTCTTCACGCCGCCTACGACGCGATCATCCGGGGCGACTTCGACGCGCTCGGCGAATCCATGACCGACGATGTCGAGTTGAACATCTGTGGATTTCCTGCGATTGACGGAAACTGGCGCGGCCGGATCGCAGTGGTGGCTGCCGCGCGTAAGAATTTCGCACAGATCGAGAACCAACAGCCCGAGATCGAAGCGATGATATCCCAAGGCGAATCAATCGCGGTGCTGTTACGCGAAAGTGGCGTGTTTAAATCAACTGGGCAGGCGTACAGCATTCGCGGTGTCCAGTGGTTCACTTTCGCGGACGACAAGATCAAGAAGATCGATCAGATCGTAGCCAGTATTTGGAAGGTCGCTGACTGAGTCGGCGGGGCCTGAACCGAGCGTCGGGCCTCACTTCCGAATATGGTCCGATTCAGAATCTCGCGCGCGGTTCTTGCGACTGCGCTTTCTAGCCAACGCTGCTTTAACACGCATCTTCTGGCCCGGCTTCAAGTAGAACGCGTGACGCTTGATGTCCTTGATGATGTCCTCATTGAGTACCTTTCGCTTAAAGCGCTTGAGCGCGCTTTCCACGCTCTCGCCATTAATAATCTGCACTTCAGCCAACGGAATTCACCTCAGTTTCTTAAGTACTATCGCCGCTCCAGGGTAGCAGCTTCCGTTTGATGCTCCGATTCCCGCCCGGCTCACAAGAATTGCACCGAGCGCCTACAATGGACATCTGAGGTGAGTGGTATGAATTCAATCCGAAAGTGGACTATCTTGGGAATCGTTGCCGTGGGCGCGATCTTCGCCCAGAACGCTGGCGTTAAGCGCACTGTCGTCAAGACCCAGGACGTCTCAGGGGGTCACCAGGCGGTAATCGCGAGCGTCACGATTGCCCCAGGGGCTTCCGCAGGACGCCACACCCATCCCGGTGAAGAGATGAGCTATGTCATCGAAGGGGAGGGCGAAATCCTGATCGATGGTCAGCCGCCGCTCCAAATAAAGGCCAGCGATGGTTTCGTGGTCCCGGCCGGGGCGATTCATGATGCGCATAACACTGGCACTGTACCTATTAAACTGGCCGCCGTTTACTACATCGAAAAGGGCAAGCCGCTCGCCACACCCGCAAAGTAAACCGCAACTGGGTCTGACGGCGCGGAAGGCGGTCAGTTTGACTTATCGTCCAAGCGCAATTGAATGCTTCGGCTGCCCGCACCTACAGACCACTCGGCCAGTCAATTCGGCTTCCACCTTCCCTCTGCGGAGGTGACCCTGAAGCGCCGCCTTGGACTTAGCTCGCTTTACCCTTCGCAGCCGCCTTCTTTTTCCTTGCTGCCCATGCGCTCTTCATTATTTCTTCTTTCGGAACGCGGCGTCCTTCGCTGACGATGTTTTGTGGTTAGCCGCACCGGACGCCTTAGCCCGTGCTACCTTAGGCGTCGCGGCAGCCAGAGCAGCAGCTTTCGCTGCCTTGACCGCCGCCCAGTGCTTCTTTGTCCCCGCGATGATCGCCCGTCTGCCCGCCGCACTCATCTTCCGTTTCGCCGCAGTAGGACCTACCGTCTCGGGCGGCTTCGAGTCTTGTTCGACAGACGGCAGTACCGCCTTTCGACCAGAACCCCGTGGCCTTCCCTTTCGCTTAGTCGGGCCCTGAAGGGCCTCAATCGCCCTCGTTATTTTGTTTCTCTCGCTTACCAGCAGAGCGAGAATGTGATCAGTTGCCATGAATGCGAGGCTAGCACAGCGGGCTGAGGAGAACGACCGCGTTTGGTACACGAGTACGGAATAGATCGCCGGCTATTTCGCCTCATTACGCGAGCACGGATTTAACGCCAGAAGCGGGGGGCTTCGAACGAACACGCCTGGTATCAGGAGCAGAAGCATTCCTTAGACGGTCCAATTCAGCGGCCTTCTCGGTAAGCATCGCCGCCAGTTTTCGAGCGCCGCTGCTGGTCATGCGAACCCACTCCACGTGGTCCGAGAACTGCATGACGATTTGTCCAGCCAGAACCCGAAAGCTGATTCCTAGCTTAAATTCGTCGTAATCGTCACTGAGCAGCTTCTCAACTGCGCTCGGCGGAAACATTTTCTTTGCGGCCATCGAATCCTTTCGTCTTAACACTGGGCGGGCACGAAGCCTGTCGGGAGCCGAACCATCATTTTAGGGGATCCTTTCCACTGGTGCTGCGCTACGGCAGGGAGTTGCCGCCCGGCGCGGATGAATACAGGATCGCTACCGATAATGGGCATTGAACTAAGCCGC
>PNAJ01000061.1 GCA_003170295.1 Bryobacterales bacterium
AGGCTGCCAGCCTGCCCCACATCAAGGACGGGAAAGTAGATGCTCTCGGCTATCTCAACTCGATACGCACGGGCACTGGTGGATGTGGTGACAGAGCCGGGTTCTGGTATCGATCCGCAGACAGCGATGGAGCAGTTGCGGGAAGTGGCCGCGATGGTGGCCGCATCGGACGATCTACGCGGCGCGCTGCTCTCGCCCGCGGTTTCGCCTTCGCGCAAGCGCGCGGTGATCGCGAAATTGGTTCACGTTCATGTGAAGATTCGCAATTTTCTGTACGTGGTGATCGATCATCGCCGGGTGCATGAGATTCCGTCGATTGCGGAGGCGTTCGAGGTGCTGCTTGACGAGCATCTCGGTTTTGTTCGCGCAGATGTTTCGAGCGCGCGAGATCTGAATCAAGAACAGAGAGCCGCGCTCGAAGTGCAGTTGACGCGGATGGCGGGGAAAAAAGCGAAACTCAAGTTTCAGACCGAGCCGGCGCTGGTCGCCGGCGTGGTCGCGCGCGTCGGATCGAAGGTATACGACGGCAGCGTACGGGGACAATTGGAAAGGCTGCGGGCAACGCTCTTAAGCTAAGGCCCGCAAAAAGGATTCTATGGCTCAGATCCGGGCGGATGAAATCTCGCGTGTGTTGCGCGAGGAAATCGAGAATTACGAGAAAGTCGTCAACGTTTCCGAAACGGGCTCGGTGATTTCCGTGGGTGACGGAATCGCGCGTATTTACGGCCTGGAAAACGTCATGGCGGGCGAACTGATCGAGTTCGCGGGCGGCGTTTCGGGCATTGCGTTGAACCTGGAAGAAGATCAAGTCGGCGCGGTGATGCTGGGCGATTACACCAACATCAAAGAAGGCGACGAGGTCAAGCGGACGGGCCGTATTATGTCGGTTCCGGTGGGCGAAGGCATGATCGGCCGTGTGGTGGATGCGCTGGGAAACCCAATCGACGGCAAGGGTCCGATCGCGAACAAGGGCTTTAACGCGATTGAGCGCATCGCGCCGGGCGTGGTCGAACGGCAGCCGGTGAAAGAGCCGCTGCAAACCGGCATTAAGGCCATCGACGCAATGATTCCGATCGGCCGAGGGCAGCGCGAGCTGATCATCGGCGACCGGCAAACCGGCAAGACGACGGTCGCGCTGGACGCCATCATCAATCAAAAAGGCGGCGACGTGATTTGTATCTACGTCGCGATCGGGCAAAAGCGCTCGACCGTGGCGCAGGTGGTGAAGACGCTCAAAACCTACGGCGCGATGGAGTACTCGATCGTAGTCGCGGCGACGGCGTCCGATCCGGCTCCGATGCAGTATCTGGCTCCCTATGCGGGTTGCGCGATCGGCGAATATTTTCGCGACAGCAGCCGGCACGCGCTGTGCGTGTACGACGATTTATCGAAGCACGCGGCGGCGTATCGCGAAATCTCGCTGCTGCTGCGCCGTCCTCCGGGGCGCGAGGCATTTCCGGGAGACGTGTTCTATTTACATAGTCGTTTATTGGAGCGCGCGGCGAAGTTGTCGGCTGAAAAGGGCGGCGGATCGCTGACGGCGCTGCCGTTCATCGAAACGCAGGCGGGCGACGTTTCAGCGTACATTCCGACCAACGTGATTTCGATTACCGACGGGCAGATTTACCTGGAATCGGATCTATTCAACTCGAACGTGCGTCCGGCGATCAACGTGGGCATTTCAGTGAGCCGCGTCGGCAGCAATGCGCAGATCAAGGCGATGAAGCAGGTGGCCGGTTCGCTGCGGCTCGACCTGGCGCAATACAGAGCGCTGGCGGCATTTGCGCAGTTCGGGTCCGAGCTCGATAAATCTTCGGCCGACCAGTTGACGCGCGGCGCCCGCATGGTGGAGTTGCTGAAGCAGGGACAATACTCGCCGGTTCCAGTGGAAAAGCAGGTCCTCATTCTTTATGTCGGTACGCAGGGAGTGCTGGACGATCTGCCGTTGCCGCTGGTGAGGCCGTTTGAAGCGGAACTGTTCCACCACGTCGAGAATGCGCACCCGGGGCTGCTGCCGTCGATTCGCGAGAAGAAGACTCTGACGGACGAGATCAAGGCGCAGATCAACGCGGTCATCAAAGAATTCAAACCGCAATTCATCAAGGATCACGGACAGAAGTAGATGCCGGAAGAAGTAGCCAGTAGCCAGAAGCCAGTAGCCAGAATAAACAAATGCCGAGTTTGATCGATATCCGGCGGCGCGTCCGCTCGGTGAAGAATACGCAGCAGATCACCAAGGCCATGAAAATGGTCTCGGCGGCGAAGCTGCGCAGGGCGCAGGAAAGGGCGCTGGCGGCGCGTCCTTACGCGAAGATGCTGCAACAGATGCTGGCGAACGTTGCGGAGGCGGCATCGCAATCGGGCGATGGCGAAACGCATCCATTGCTGGCGGTTCGTCCGGAAAAGAAGATTCTGCTAGTGGTGATCACCGCGGACGGAGGCCTGGCGGGCGGGTTCAACGCGAACCTGATCAAGCTGGCGCATCGCTTCGCGAACGATCACAAAAGCGACGAGCTGACCTTCGAGGCGATCGGGCGCAAGGGGCGCGACTATTTTAGACGGCGATCTTTTCGCATCGTTGGCGAACATATTGACGTGTTCAGAAATGTGAAGTTTGAGACGGCGGAAAAGATTGTCCAGACCATCATCGACCGCTATGCAAAGGCGGAAATAGACGCAGTGTATCTGTTCGTGAACGAATTTAAGACCGTGATGTCGTCGACGATCGCGCAGACGCGGCTGCTGCCGGTGGAAGTGCCGAAGTCGGCTGCGCCGGTCGATTATATTTTCGAGCAGAAGCCCGAAGAGATTCTGGGGAGTCTTCTGCCACGTTATCTGAACGTGCAGATTTACCGCGCGCTGCTGGAATCGGCAGCGGCGTACCTGGCGGCGCGCATGACCGCGATGGATGCGGCGACGCGGAACGCCGACGAAGTGATCGACAAGCTGACGCTGTATATGAATCGGGTACGGCAGGCGAGCATCACGCGAGAAATTATTGAGGTCGTTAGCGGTGCGGCGGCGTTGGAGTAGTATGCGGGAAAACGAGTATTGTCCGCTGGGCGAAAAATGGGGACAGCCCGCTCTGTCCACTGGCGTCGCGGTGTGCCGTCTTTGCGCGCAGCATCCTGGCGCCTTGGGACAGAGTAGGCAGTCCCCATTTTTCGCGAATAGGCGCTGTGGCCGAGAGAACTAAAAGAGGGATTTATGAGTGTTGATGGCAAAGTGATCCAGGTATCCGGACCGGCCGTGGACGTGGAGTTTCCCGAGGGGCAGATTCCGGTGATCCGCACCGCGCTCCGCATCACGAGCAAAGGTTTCAACGTCCCGACGCCGATCGATATCATCTGCGAGGTGGCGCAGCACATCGGCGAGAGCCGCGTGCGAACGATTGCTCTCCAACCTACAGATGGACTGGTTCGGGGGATGCACGTCGAAAATCTCGGCCGTCCGGTGACGGTGCCGGTGGGCAAGGAGACGCTGGGGCGCGTGCTGAACGTGATCGGCGAACCTGTCGACAACATGGGTCCGGTGAACACGAAGGAGCATTGGCCCATTCACCGTCCCGCTCCTCTGTTCGAGGAGCAGGCGACCGAATTGCAGATGTTCGAGACCGGGATCAAAGTCGTCGATCTGCTCGAACCGTATTTGCGCGGAGGAAAGATTGGCCTGTTCGGCGGCGCGGGCGTCGGGAAGACGGTTATCATTCAGGAATTGATTTCGAACCTGGCGACCAAGCACGGCGGCGTTTCGGTATTCGCGGGTGTGGGCGAGCGCACGCGCGAAGGGAACGATCTGTGGTTGGAATTTCAAGAGTCCGGCGTAATCGATCCGCACGATTTCACGAAGTCGAAGTGCGCGCTGATTTACGGACAGATGACGGAGCCTCCTGGGGCGCGTCTCCGAGTCGCGCTGAGCGCGCTGACGGTGGCCGAGTATTTCCGCGACGAAGAGCATCAGGACGTTCTGCTGTTCATCGACAATATTTTCCGCTTCACGCAGGCGGGGTCCGAGGTGAGCGCGCTGCTGGGCCGCATGCCGAGCGCGGTGGGCTATCAACCGAACCTGGCGAGCGAAATGGGCGATTTGCAGGAGCGCATCACGTCGACCAAGAGCGGCTCGATTACGTCGGTGCAGGCGATTTATGTGCCTGCCGACGATTACACCGATCCGGCTCCGGCCACGACGTTCGCGCACTTGGACGCGACGACGAACCTTTCGCGCTCGATTTCCGAGTTGGGAATTTATCCCGCGGTTGATCCGCTGGCATCGACGTCACGCATTCTGGATCCGCTGATTATCGGACAGGAGCATTACGACGTCGCACAGCAGGTGAAGCAGATTCTGCAACGCTACAAAGACCTGCAGGACATCATCGCGATTCTGGGCGTCGACGAGCTTTCCGACGAGGACAAAGCGACGGTTGCCCGCGCTCGCAAGATTCAGCTATTTCTTTCGCAACCGTTCCATGTGGCGGAAGCGTTCACGGGCCGCAAGGGAAAATACGTCAAGGTGGCCGATACGGTGCGGAGTTTCAAAGAGGTCGTCGAGGGGAAGCACGACGAGATTCCGGAGCAGGCGTTTTATATGCAAGGGTCGATTGACGATGTGCTCGAAGCGTACGCTGAGATGAAGAAGAAGGGCTGAAATGGACACGTTTCAGATTGAGGTCGTTACACCGGAGAAACTGGTACTCGACCAACGGGCCGAGTTCGCGGAGATTCCGGGCAAGGACGGCTATATCGGAGTCCTGGCGGGTCACGCGGCGCTGCTGGGGGAACTGGGCGAGGGCGCGCTGAAGATCACGGCGGGCGGGCAGATTCGGGAGATCACGGTCTCGGGTGGGTATGTCGAGGTCCGCGATAATCACGTGCGGGTGCTGGCGGATAAGGCGGGGTAGAAGCGGAAGAGCCTTAAGCGTAGGCGCTGGGGAACTCGTTTGCGAACAAATCTTCGAGTGCGGCGTGAAGTTCCTTCTTGCTTTTTAGGTCGCGGCGAACAATTTCTAGATATGCCAGAGCGTAGCGGAAGCTGCAGTCCGCGCGTAGATCGTCCCGCCCAAGGAACTCGAGTGCGCGCTCCAAGTAAAGTTTGGCTTCATTAAAGGCCATGTCATCCTGGTCAGCACCTTCCTTGGTTAAGTCGGCAATCTCGGATTTTAGAAGATCAATGTGTTCTCGCCGATATTTCTGGCGAATTTCCTCGTGTGTCATGCCCAAATTATAGCTGATACCTCGAACCAGCCTGGCGGGATCCCGATCGCTGCCGTTGAGTTGAAATTCCTGAAAGGATCTCCGTTCGCACGGCATACCGTGTCTGAAAGGAGATCTGTCATGCAGGTCAAAACTATCAGTATGGTTACGGCGGGTGCGCTGGTTCTCGCGCTTGCTGCGAATTCGGCGAGTACGAATAATGGTCCGGCCGAGACCGCGGTCGCGAAGGGCGCGCGGTGGATCGCGTCGGTGCAAGGGCGCGACGGGGGTTGGGGGCAGGACGGCGGCGAGACGTCCTATGTCCGGCAGAACGAGCATCTGGAAACCAACGGCAACGATGTCGCGAATACGGCGGTGGCTGCGCTCGCGCTACGCCAGGCGGGCAATCAGTATCAGGGGAACGTCGAGCGAGCGCTCGATTTCATTTTGCGCTCGGTTGAGAATAGCCCGGCCGATGGTCTGACGATTACGAACCGCGGCGGCACGCAGATTCAGCGCAAGCTCGGGCCTTATATCGATACGTTTCTGACGTCGCGGCTGCTCTCGGAGGTCGACGGGACGCTGCCGACGGCGGCGCAGAATGCGCGGGTTCGCAAGGCGCTCGAAAAATGCGTCGCGAAAATCGAGAGCAATCAGCAGCGCGACGGGAGCTGGAACGCCGGCGGCGGATGGGCTCCGATTCTCGGAACTTCGATGGCGTCGCGCAGTCTTTACGACGCGCAGCGGAAGGGCGTCAAAGTGGAGGAGCGTGCGATGGATGCCGCGGCGAATTATACGAAGGAGGCGGCTAAGGCTCCGGCAGGCGCCGCTGCGGGATCGGCCGGCGTTGCGTTGTATCAGGGCGCGCAGGCGCTCGAACAATTGAGCCGCACCGAGAAGGATCGGGCGGCGAACGCGCCGCAAATCGCGGCGATCCGGTCGCAATTGAGGGATGAGAAGTTCGTGAACGGATTCGGATCGGTCGGCGGCGAGGAATTTTTCTCCTATCTCAACGTCAGCGATGGATTGCGGCGCACGGGCGGCGAAGAGTGGAACAAATGGCGCACCGACATCACCGCACGCCTTTTGAAACTTCAGAATGAGGACGGGACATGGGCCGGATCGCACTGCATCACGGGTCGCGTCGCGGTAACCAGTGCGGCTATTCTGAATCTGACAGTCCGGTAAAAATGCAACGACGCGTATTCTTGCTTGCGACGCTTGGGGCCGCGGCCTGCGGGCGTCGCGACAATTCGGCGCTCGCTCGCGCCGTGCGATGGTTGTGGTCTCAACAATCGCAAGACGGCGGATGGCACGGCAAGACGTACGGGTTACTGCGGTCAGGGCAATCACTGACGCCGTTCGTGCTCGACGCGCTGCTCGGCCTTCCTAACGAAGGCCCGGGTGTTGATCAGGCGTTTGAGTTTCTGAAACGCAATACGAACGCGGATGGCTCGCTCGGCCTGTCCGATTCCGCCGCGCCCGATTATCCGAATTATGCGACGGGGCTCGCGGTGCGCGTCGCGGCTCGTCTTAAACGAGACGCCTCCCAGTGGATCGCGTGCTTGCGCGGGCAGCAGTTCACGGAAGGTAATGGCTGGACCCGCAACGACCCAGCTTATGGCGCTTGGGGAATGGGTGGCGAGCGTCGGCGTCCTCCGGAGCCCGGGCATGTCGACCTCGCGATGACTCGCTACGTCCTCGAAGGGCTCGCTGCGGCGGGAGTTTCCACTTCCGATCCGACGATGCACAAGGCGATCGTCTATCTGGATCGCTGCCAAAATCCCGATGGCGGATTCTTTTTCTCGACCGTCAATCTCGACACCAACAAGGCCGGCGACGTAAATGGCAAGTACCGCAGCTATGGAACCACGACTTGCGACGGTTTGCTTTCGATGCGCGCGGCTGGCGTTGCCGCAAGCGATCCGCGCATCGCACGTGCCCAGGCGTGGTTGAAAAAGAATCACCTGGAGGAACGCGCGCCTGGCTTCGACATCGAACCCGCGCGCATGGGATGGAGCGAGGGATTACGATTTTACTATGCCGCGGCGATTACGCGCGCCATGCCGGAGCTTGCCGTGCTGCTCCCTACCGAGCGCGCCGACGGAAGTTTTGCAAACGGTAATAATCTTGTAAAAGAAGACGATCCACTGCTCGCGACTGCGTTCGCCGTGCGAGTGTTGTGCCACGATAAGGATGGATGAAAACCATCATCGAGCCATTCCGCATCCGGAGTGTCGAACCACTTCGCCACACCACTCCGGCGCAGCGCGAACAATTCTTACAAACTGCCGGCTACAATCTTTTTGAGCTGCGCGCGTCCGATATCCTGATCGACCTGCTGACCGATTCCGGCACCAGCGCGATGTCGACATATCAGTGGTCGGCCATGATGCGCGGTGACGAATCCTACGCGGGTAGCGAGAGTTTTTTCCGGCTCAAAAAAGTCGTCGACGAACTGACCGGTTTCGGCCACATGATCCCCACCCATCAGGGCCGCGCCGCGGAGCGCATTCTCTTCACGTTGATGTGCCGCCCCGGCCATATAGTTCCGAACAATACTCACTTCGACACCACGCGCGCCAACATCGAATTCAGCGGAGCGCGCGCCGTGGATCTTCCATTGCCAGAAGCCGCCGACACACAGGCGCGTCTGCCGTTCAAGGGCAATATGGATGTTGCCGCGCTCGAAAAACTAATTGAGACCGAGGGCGCGGACAAGATTCCGCTGATCATGTTGACGGTCACGAACAACTCCGGCGGAGGGCAACCGGTTTCAATGGCCAACATCCGAGCGGTGCACACGGTGGCCAGACGGCACAAGATCCCGTTCTATCTCGATGCCTGCCGATTCGCCGAAAATGCATGGTTCATTCAACAGGAGGAGCCGGGATTTGAGCGGCTGACGCCGAAACAAATTGCACAGGCAATGTTTTCCCACGCCGACGGCTGTACCTTCTCCGCGAAGAAGGATGCGTTCGCGAATATCGGCGGCATGTTAGGCACGAATGACGACGAAGTCGCGCAAAAACAGCGTGATTTGCTCATTTTAACGGAGGGCTTTCCCACCTACGGAGGGCTTGCCGGCCGCGACCTGGAAGCCATCGCCGTCGGACTTGAGGAAGTGCTCGATCACGACTATCTGGAATATCGCATCGCGTCGACTCGCTATTTAGGCAGAAATATCGCCGATCATGGCGTTCCCATAGTTGAGCCTCCCGGCGGCCATGCAATTTATATCGACGCCGGCAGAATGCTGCCGCATATTCCGAAACACGAATTCCCCGGTCAGTCTCTCGCGGTCGAATTGTATCGCCACGCGGGCGTGCGCAGCGTCGAGATAGGCTCGGTGATGTTCGGCGAGCATGCGCGCCACGAACTATTGCGACTGGCGATCCCGCGCCGCGTCTATACGCAGAGCCACATCGATTACCTGGTGGAAGCGATCCTCGAAGTGAACGCGCGCAAAGAGTCGCTGCGCGGACTCCGCATCACCTATGAGCCGCCGCATCTGCGCCACTTCACGGCGAAGTTCGAGCCGCTTTAATTGACCGGCTATACTGAACAATTCATGCCCATCGACTGGTTTCCGCTGTGGCTCAGCCTGCGCGTCGCGGTAGTGTCCACCGCGGTGGCGCTGGCGGTCGGGTTGTGGATTGCCTACATCCTTGCGAACCGCGAATTTCGATTCAAGGAAGCGGTCGATGCGATGGTCACCTTGCCGCTAGTGCTGCCGCCCACGGTGCTCGGCTACTACCTACTGGTGCTGATCGGACGCGCGAGCCCACTCGGAAAACTTTGGGAAACGATCTTCGGATCGCCTCTGGTATTCACCTGGAAAGCCGCGGTAGTCGCGGCTCTGCTGCATTCGCTCCCGCTGCTGGTGAAGTCGGCGCGCGCAGCGTTTGAGAGCGTCGACCGCAGTTACGAACGCGCGGCGCGGACTCTCGGCGCATCCGAATGGCGATTGTTCTGGCGCGTCACTTTGCCTCTTGCTCACCGCTCGATTTTCGCGGCGGCAGCGCTCGCCTTCGCGCGATCGCTCGGCGATTTCGGCGTCACGCTGATGGTGGCGGGGAATATTCCGGGCCGCACGCAAACGGTCGCGGTGGCGATTTACGACGCGGTGGAAGCGGGCAACGGAGCGGTCGCGCGCACGCTGGTCCTGGTCGTATCGATCGTCGCGCTGCTGATTCTGACTCTCGCGAATCGTCTGAGCCCCCGCTGATATGTTGCAGGCGCGCCTTCGTAAAACATTTCCGCAGGGTCCCGATTCGGCCGGATTCTCGCTCGACCTCGAATTTCAAGCGGCCGCCGGCGTCACGGTGCTGTTCGGACCCAGCGGGTCCGGCAAGACGCTAGTGCTCGACGCGATCGCTGGATTCGTGCGACCCGAGGAAGGCCGCATTCTGCTCGACGACGATCTGCTGTTCGATGGCGCGACTCAAGTGCACCTTCCGCCGCAGGCGCGCAATTGCGGATACGTGTTCCAGAACTACGCGTTGTTTCCGCATATGACGCTGCGCGAGAATCTGATGTTCGCCGCGGAGCGCAGGCCGCGTCTGGAACGGCATCGTCGGGTGAATGAGATGCTCGAAACATTTCGCCTCGCCGACGCCGCGGGACGGCGTCCGCACGAGGTTTCCGGAGGACAGCGGCAGCGTTGTTCCATCGCGCGCGCGTTAATCGTCGCGCCGAAGTTGCTGCTGCTCGACGAACCCGCGCAAGGTCTCGACGCGCCTCTGCGCGCCGAATTTTACGAAGTGCTGCGGCAGGTGCGCGCGGATTTCAAAACTCCGATGCTTCTTGTCACGCACGATCTCGACGAGTGTTTCGAACTCGGCGAAGAGATGCTGATCCTGCGCGAGGGAAAAATTGTGCAGAGCGGACCGCCGCGAAATATTCTCGACCAGCCGGCGAACATCGAAGTGGCGCGGCTGCTGGGGGCGTTCAATTTGATCCCGTGCGAGATTCGCGCGCTCGATCCAGGGCGCAACACGAGTAAAGTGCAGATGGGCGAGTTCGAACTGGATGGTCCCTACTTTCCGGGCCGCTTGAAAGGCGATCGCGTGACGATGTGTGTGCGGCCGGAGCAACTCGTCGTATCGCCGCGCCTCGGGCGACCGGGTCCGAATCAGATTCCAGCGGAGCTAAAGCGCGCGGTCGAAAAGCCACAGTGGATGCGCCTGGAATTCGAAGGCGGCATCGTCGCGGAAATCGGTCGCGCGGAGTTTGAGAGGCAGCGCGATAACAAAGGCTGGCTGATCGAATTTCAGCCAAGCACGCTGCGAGTGCTTTAAGCGCGAGCTGCGGCTACTGCAATGGCACGGGAAATACGGAGTGGGTTCGCGCGGCTACTTTAATCTTGCTTTCGTCCCTCTGATGCTGTACTCCAGCCACCCGCGCTCATTCGAATTTCTCGACTGACCGCGCAGATATTCGAGCACCTTCAGTCTTGCCTCCCACGCACCTCGATGAGATACGTCGGCCGCGAGCGCGGCGTCAGTCAACCGCAAAGCCTCCGCAGCCTGCCCTTTTAGCAAGACTTCAAGAGCGCGCGCGACCACTGGATCCGGCCCTCCCGCGAGCTTCACAAGATCCGCGTAAGGAGACGACGGCGGAACTTCATACATCGTCGCAGGATTCAAATCGAACCACCCGGCGTATCCCTCGTAGATCCCACGAATCGACCACGTGAGTTTTCCGTAGCCCTCTCCCACATCCAGATTCGAAGGCAGCTTGGTCTCGCGCATCAACGTGAAAACGTCCTTGCCGTCGTTCATCCCCTTCACCACCGCGTCGTGCACGTAGAGAATCGCATCGCGATACTTCGTCACCCGTGTCGTGATGTTCTCGATGCCGCTAACGACAGGACCATGGCTTGGAAGCATCAACTCCGAAGCGAATGAACGTAATCGAGCGCCATGCGCGGCTCGGTTCCCCGCAGCGTGTAAATGTTCGGGAACGATGCGTAGAAATTGTCGCCGGTAAACGCGGCCCTCCATTGCGGAATCCAAACGGAAAGATGATCGGGCGTCTCGCCTGGTGTGGAGAAGACTTCGAATTTCACGCCGCCGAGCGTAAACTCATACTTGTCGTCAAACAGAATCGTCGCCAGTTGTTTCGCGCCTTCGTCGCCCGGCCATGCCATCTCGGCAGGCCGCGGAAAGACGAACTGCGCCGAATTACGAAGCGCGAAAAATCGATTCAACCTCTCCTGGTAGTTCAGGAATTCGACTTGATTCTTCTGTGCGATCACCCCGGTGCCCGGTTCCTTCCACAACGCGACGCCGCCGGTGTGATCGCCATGGCCGTGTGTCAGGATGATGTATTTCACCGGTCCCGCGTTGCGCGCCTTTAGGAGCTTCACGTGCAGATTCGCACTCAAGGCGTTCGAAGTGTCGATGATCACATTCCCCGCCGGCGTCACAACTAGAAACGTGTTGCCGAAACCGACCGCCTGATAAATGTTGTCGGTAATCTTCACCGCCTCCTTGCGATCGAGGCCCTCCCGCATGGGCGTGAGAGGATCGGCGCCGAGCTGCGCGAACGCCGCGACCGTCGTGAGCGCACCAGACAGGAGCAACTTGGTCATGGGTTCTACAGTATAAGAAGGTTCGCTAGACTGGGAGACCTATCATCTATGAACTTGGGTCTCACGAACAAAGTTGCGATGGTCGCCGGTGCAAGCCGCGGCTTGGGATATGCAGTGGCTCGTGCGCTGGCGGAAGAGGGCGCGCAGGTATCCATCGCGTCGCGCGATGCGGCGGCGATTGCGGCGGCTGGCCGGAAGATTGAGGAAGAAACCGGCGCGCGCGTGCTCGCTGTCGCTGCGGATGTATCGTCGGCGCAGGCGATCGAGCAGTGGCATCAAAAGACCATGGAACGATTTGGCGGGACCGACCTGTTGTTCACAAACTCCGGCGGTCCTCCTCCGGGCGCGACGCTGGCGTTCGACGATGCTGCATGGCAGAAGGCATTTGAGCTTCTGCTGATGAGCGCGATCCGAATGATCCGCCTCGCCGTGCCGTCGATGGCGGCGCGCGGCGGCGGAAGCATCATCCTGCCGACGTCGAGCTCGGTGAAAGAGCCGATCGTGAACCTGGCTCTCTCGAATATTCTGCGCGCGTCCGTCGCGGCATTGTCGAAGACGCTCGCGAGCGAGCTGGTGGCGCAGAAGATTCGCGTGAATCACCTGATCCCCGGTCGCATCGATACGGATCGGCTGAAGGAGCTCGATGAGGCAAATAGCAAACGCCTCGGTGTGAGCATTGAAGAGCAGAAAAAGAAAATGTGGCAGACCATTCCGATGACCCGCTATGGCGATCCGAAAGAGTTCGCGAATGCGGCAGTGTTCCTGTTCTCCGACGCGGCCGCATATATCACGGGCGCGACGCTGCAAGTCGACGGCGGACAAATGAGAAGCGTCCTTTAAGGAGTCGAAATGAATCGAAGAGTCTTCATGGCAGTGGCTGCCGCGGTCGCGGCAAAGCTCGCCGATGCGCAGGAGGTCCCCGACGCGATCAAGAAACTGCGTCCGATGCTGGACGGAATACAACCCATCACCGATGATGAACGCCGCGCGCGCGTCGAGAAGGCGCAGCGCCTGATGCACGAGAACAAGCTCGGCGCGATCGTGCTCGAAGGCGGATCGAGCATGTACTATTTCAGCGGCACGCGCTGGAATGCGGGGGAGCGCACATCTGTCCTGGTGATTCCCGCCGAGGGTGAGAGCGCGTGGGTGGTTCCGAACGTGCACGATGGAATAAAAATGGGCTCCGATGTGCGCGTCGCGCAAGATGACGCGGACACATTCAAGAAAATCGCGCAAGTGTTGAAAGACCGCGGCGCGACGCGCGTCGGTATTGAGGAGCGCGTGCGATTCGCGGTCTACGATGGCATCCGCAAGGAAGCTCCATCGCTCGAATTTTCTAGCGCCGACGCAGTAAGCGCGGGCTGCCGTATGATCAAGTCGCCGGCGGAAATCGCACTGCTCCAGCGCGCCAACGACATCACGATTGAGGCGTATCGCGCCGCGCTCACCACTCTTCGCGAAGGCATGACGCAGCGGGAGCTGACCGGCAATATCTCCGCCGCGTTTCGCGCGCTCGGAGTCGGTGGCGGCGCCATGGCGATCTTCGGAAAGTACACCGCGTTCCCGCACGGCAGCATCGCGCCGCAGCAGTTGCGCGAAGGGGATTTCGTCCTGATCGACGATGGATGCAGCGTCGAAGGCTATCAAAGCGACATCACCCGCACTGTGATTTTCGGCAAGCCCACCGCTCGTCAGCGGCAAGTCTGGGATCTGGAGCGCAAGGCGCAGGATGCCGCGCTCGCTGCCGCAAACGTCGGCGCCACTTGCGAATCCGTCGATGCCGCGGCCCGCGACGTGATCACCAAAGGCGGCTTCAGCCCTGGTTATAAAGTGCCGGGTCTGCCGCATCGCACCGGCCACGGCATTGGCCTCGACGGTCATGAGTGGACCTATCTCGTCAAAGGCAACAAGACGAAGCTTCAGCCCGGCATGTGCTTCAGCGACGAGCCGACCATCGCGATCTACGGCGAGTTCGGCGTGCGACTCGAAGATTGCATGTACATCACCGAGGCCGGCGCGAAAATGTTCACTAAGCAAAGTCCCGCGATCGATCAGCCTTTTGGATAACTCAATATGCAGACACCGGGCGAATTTCACACGCGCATCGAAAAAGCGCAGCAGGCGATGAAGGAGTTCGGACTCGGCGCGATTGTGCTCGAGCCCGGACCCGCGATGATGTATCTGACCGGCGTGCGATGGGGTAAAAGCGAGCGCTCCTTTATCGTCGTGATCCCCGCCAAAGGCGAGCCGGCGTACATTCTTCCAGGCTTCGAAGAAATGCGAGCGCGCGAGCTGATTCACGTCGGCACCGACATCCGCGCGTGGCAGGAGGACGAGAGTCCATACGAGCGCGTCGCCCAGGTGCTGAAGGATCGCGGCGTCACCGCCGGCCGCGTCGGCATGGACGATGCAGCGCGATACTTCGTTTTCGATGGCGTGCGCAAGCAAGCGCCGAAGCTCGATTATGTCAGCGCTACCCAAGCGCTGAAATCCGCTGGCGTCGATCTCACGCAGCCACTGGGGCGCGGCCGCGCCAAACAGTAGCGCCCATACGCCGGGCGCACGCTGGTCGTGGATTTTTCCAGTAGCCTCTTTGAAGGTAAAGGAACGCCCGACGAAAGTTGGGGGCTCGACAACGTCCGCGTTACAACCGAGCCGTTGGTGTAGGATAGTCAGGAGTTGTAAGCGCTTACACCATAGTGATCAAGGAGCGATCATGCGACCAAGCTCGTCCAGACGCCAGTTTCTTTCCAACGCCGCCGGGATTTCTTTTGCATCGTTGATCCCGCGAGGCCTCCTCGCCGCCGACGCGAAAACCGAACGCGTCACGATTCACACGGGCGATTCGATAGGCCTCGTGCGTCCCGAATTGCACGGACATTTTGCGGAGCATCTCGGTTCTTGCGTGTACGGCGGCCTGTGGGTCGGAAAAAATTCGCCGATCCCCAACGTCGATGGCTACCGCAAAGCCGCCGTCGACTATCTCAAAGAGCTTGGCGTGCCCGTGCTCCGCTGGCCCGGCGGTTGCTTCGCCGACGATTATCATTGGCGCGACGGCATCGGCGCGAAGCGTCCCAAGCGCGTCAACATGCATTGGGGCGAATACGTCGAGGACAACAGCTTCGGCGTCCATGAGTTCATCGGCCTCTGCAAGAAAATCGGAGCTGAGCCCTATCTCGCCGGCAACGTCGGCAGCGGCACGCCCGCCGAGCTTCGCGATTGGGTCGAGTATTGCAACTACCCTTCGGGCAGCACTCTCTCCGATGAGCGCGCCGCCAACGGATCGCCGGAGCCCTTCAACGTGCGCTACTGGGGCGTCGGAAATGAAAACTGGGGCTGCGGCGGACGCATGGTGCCGGAGCATTATGCCGACCAGTTCCGCCAGTTCTCCGGCTACATGCGCAATTGGGGCGGCACGAAATTATTTCTCATCGCCTGCGGACCCAACGGCAACAACGTCGATTGGTCGCGAAAATTCCTCACGCAGAACACCGGCGCGCGCATCCCCGACGGCTTCGCGATGCACTTCTACGAGAATTCGCAGCTCACCCCGACCATGTTCACCGCCGACGCGATGAACACCCAAATGTCGACGTTCCAGCGCGTCGAAAACGCGATCATCCAGCAGCGCGCCATCCTCGATGGATTCGAGCCCCGGCCCCAGCGGGCCATGAACCTCATGCTCGACGAATGGGGCGTGTGGGATCGCATGATCCCCGACGAGGAAAAAAATTACGGGCGCCTGTGGCAGCAGATCACGATGCGCGGCGCGGTTGCCGCCGCACTCGGCCTCAACATGTTCAATCGCCAGGCCGACAAGCTGTACATGTGCAACATCGCGCAGATCGTCAACGTCCTCCACTCGATGCTGCTCACTGATGGTCCCACCGGCCGCAACTGCGTGCGCACCACGACCTATTACGCCTTCATGATGTTCAAAGCGCATCGCATGAAAACCGCCGTGCGCACGGAAAAAGAGAGCACCGACGCGCTCGATCTCTCCATCTCCGCCTCGCGCAACGGCAGCGATCTCGTGGTCACGCTCGTCAATCCTCGAACTTCCACCGATGTGCACGCCGATTGCTCCTTCACCGGCGCGTCGCCCTTGAGCGCCAGTGCCCAGATCCTGCACCACTCCGATATGAACGCGTACAACAGCTTCGACGATCCCGATAAGATCACCGCCAAGCCGCACTCGGTCGCCGTCGATAACGGCCGCCTGCGTCTCGACGTACCCGCCATGTCCATCGTCACCGTCACATTAAAAGCATGAGCGTGAGAGCTCTGAAAAAAGCCGTCTGGGCAGCGAATCAAGGCATTTTTCGCGCGGGCCTCGTCACGATGCACAGCGGCAATGCGAGCGGCATCGATCGAGCCCGGGGACTCGTCGCGATCAAGCCCAGCGGCATGGATTACGATAAAATGCGCCCTTCCGACATGGTCGTCACAGACCTCAAGGGAAAGCCAATCGACAGCAAATGGAAGCCATCCGTCGACCTTCCGCACCATTTATACCTGTACAACCATCGCTCCGATATCGGCGGTGTCGTTCATACCCACTCGAATTACGCGACCAGCTTCGCTCTCCTCGGAAAGTCGATTCCCGCCTACCTCACCGCCATCGCGGACGAGTTCGGTGGCGAGATTCCCTGCATCCCATATATCGATAATCGGGATGATAACATCGGCCGCGCCATTCTCAAGCACATCGGCAAATCGCCCGCGATTCTGCTCGCGCATCATGGAACGTTCGCCGTCGGCAAGACGCCGCGCGATGCGCTGAAAGCCGCCGTCATGCTCGAAGACATCGCGCATACTTGTCACCTCGCGCTGCTGCAGGGCGACCCGAAACCTTTGCCGGCCAACGAAGTGAAGAAGTGGTTCGATCGCTATCACACCACGTATGGGCAACCAGAAAAGAAAAGGCGCAAATGACAACGGAACGTATGATTTCTCTCAGCCCCGTCGATATGGCGATCATCGTCATCTACTTCGCCATGGTGCTCGCCATCGGATTTTACCTCAGACGATTCGCCAAAAGCGGCGAAGATTTTTTCCTCGCCGGCCGCGAGATGACGGCCTGGGTCGCGGGCCTCAGCTTCCTCTCCGCGAATCTTGGTTCGCTCGAATTGCTCGGCTGGGCGGGCGCGTCGTATCAGTACGGCATCCTCGCCGCGCACTGGTATTGGATCGGCGCGATCCCCGCGATGCTGTTCCTCGGCATCGTCATGATGCCGTTTTATTACATCTCGAAAACGCACTCCGTCCCCGGCTACTTGCAACTGCGTTACGGCCCGGCCGCAAGCGGCCTCAGCGCAATCTCGTTCGCGCTCATGACCATCCTCATGTCGGGCGTCAATATGTATGCAATGGCCGTAGTCATGAAAGTCGTGCTCGGCTGGAACATTCATTTCAGCATTTGGGTTTCGTCGCTCACCGTCGGAATCTACGTCGCCGCTGGAGGTCTTTTCTCCGCGATCTTTAACGAGGTTCTCCAATTTTTCCTGATCTGGTTTGGAGCCCTCCTCATCCCGATTCTCGGCCTCATCGAAACGCACGGATGGGCCGGCATGGTCTCGCGGATCAGGAACAATTTCCCAGGACAAGATTTCACTCACGCCTGGTCGACGCTCGGCAGCGCGCAGGATAACCCCATGGGCATGCACTGGACCGGCATCGTCTTCGGCCTCGGCGCGATTATTTCGATGGGCTACTGGACCACGGACTTCCTCGTCGTGCAGCGTGTTCTTGCCGCGAAAGATTTGCGATCGGCGAAACTCGCCCCCATCATCGGTTCGTTTTTCAAGATGGCCGTGCCTCTCATCGTCATCGTTCCAGGTTTGATCGCACTCGCCGTACTGCCGTTTCATCTGGTGCCCGCAGGTTCCGCGCTGGCAGGCGAGCATACGTATAACGACGTTCTCCCGCTGATGATGGCGCGCTACATGGGTCCGGGCTTGCTGGGTCTGGGCATCACCGCGTTGGTCGCCGGATTCATGGCGGGCATGGCGGGCAACGTCAGTGCCTTCGCCACAGTTTGGACCTACGATCTGTACCGCCCCTTTCTTCGCAAGACCGCGTCGGACGCGCACTACGTCTCCATGGGCCGCTGGTGCACCATCGTCGGTTTGATCGTCAGTATCGGCGCGGCGTATCTAGTCATGGGATTCGATAGCATCATGGATTACGTGCAGGCGTTGTTCAGCTTCTTCATCGCGCCTTTGTTCGGAACCGTGATCCTGGGAATGTTGTGGAAGCGGACCACAGCCGCGGGCGGATTCGCGGGACTACTTGTCGGAACGCTCGCCTCTGTCGGCATGTTTCTAGTCGTCAAGTTCAACCCCGAAGCGCTCGCCATCATTGCCATGTCGACGCACGCCAAGGCCATGGCGGAGGATATGTACCGCGCCCTGTGGTCCTGGATCATCTGCGTGCTGGTCACGGTCGTGGTCAGCCTGATGACGAAACCGAAGCCCGACAGCGAACTCACCGGCTTGGTCTACGGCGTCACCGCGATTCCGAGTGAAGGCGCAGTTCCTCTGCTTCAAAGACCAATCTTCTGGGCCGGCGTCGCGGTCGTATTGTTCGTCATCCTGCAATGGATCTTCTGGTAACTCATATGCGCGAAAAACATCACATCATTCCAGTCTGGTTCTTCGTCGGCGTCATGCTGTTCGCCTACGGCGTATTGATTTTAGGAAGCGGCCTCGCGGAATG
This sequence comes from Bryobacterales bacterium, assembly GCA_003170295.1. GTDB lineage: Bacteria > Acidobacteriota > Terriglobia > Bryobacterales > Bryobacteraceae > Palsa-187. Next base: position 18,505 of record PNAJ01000061.1, read on the forward strand.
GTCGAATCCGCCGCACACCGTACTGGCGGAGCTGCACGCCCCCGTGTGGTGGGGCGCGCTGCTCACCGTAATCGGCGCAGCCTACACCCTAGCGTTCCGCCCGAATCGGCGGAGCTGAAATGCGTGTTGGCGGGGGCAGGAGCTTTCGCCTGCCAGCTAGCGAATAAGGAAACTCATGACCACCTTCGGAATCATCATCGGCAACCGAGGTTTCTTCCCTGCCGCCCTAGCCCGCGACGGCCGCGTAGAAATCCTCCGCATTCTCTCTTCGCTCGGCTATGGAGCCATTTGCCTGACCCCCGAGCAAACAAAGTTCGGCGCCGTCGAAACGCTATCCGACGCTCGCAAATGCGCAGACCTCTTCAAAGTCCACAGAGACGAAATTGACGGCATCCTCGTCGCACTCCCAAACTTCGGCGATGAGCGAGCAATCGCCAATACCCTAAGATTCGCCGGCCTCGACGTGCCAGTGCTCTTGCAAGCTTTCCCCGACGATCCCCAAAAAATGCTGATGGGCGCCCGCCGCGACAGCTTCTGCGGAAAAATATCCGCGTGCAATAACCTGTGGCAATACGGCATCAAATACTCGCTGACCAAACAGCACACCACCTCCCCCGATTCCGAGGAATTCCGAGCCGACCTGGCCAACTTTGCCGCAACCTGCCGAGTAGTGAAAGGACTAAAAACTCCCCGCGTAGGCGCGCTGGGCGCAAGACCCGCCGCATTTAACACCGTCCGCTTCAGCGAAAAGCTGATGGAGCACGCGGGCATCACAGTAGAGACGTTAGACCTCAGCGAAGTCTTCGGCCGCATCCACCGCATGGCCGACGACGATGCGCGCGTCAAAGAAAAACTGGCCAACATCGGCAAGTACGTAGACGGAGGCTCGACGCCCGCGGCTTCTCTTCTAAAAATGTCCAAGTTCGGCGTAGTAATCGATGAATGGATGCGCGACAACGAACTAGCCGGCACATCGGTCCAATGCTGGACCGCCATGCAGGAATTCTTCGGCGTAGTCCCCTGCACCATCATGAGCATGATGTCGAACAACCTGCTCCCCAGCGCGTGCGAAACCGATATGGTCGGTATGATCGGCATGTACGCATTGCAGCTAGCGTCCGAGACGCCCAGCGCGATAGTCGATTGGAACAACAACTTCGGCGACGATCCCGATAAAAGCGTGATCTTCCACTGCTCCAACCTGCCCAAACATTTCTTCGAAAACGTGCGCATGGATTTTCAAGAAATCATCGCCGGCAGCGTTGGAAAGGAAAACACCTTCGGCACAATAGTCGGCAAAATGAAATCCGGCCCGCTAACCTTCTGCCGAGTCTCTACGGATGATCTCAACGGAAAAATGCGAGCCTACGTAGGCGAAGGCGAAATCACCAGCGACAAACTAAACAGCTTCGGAGGCTACGGCGTAGTAAAAATCCCCGGCCTGCAAAGACTACTCCACTACATCTGCCGCAACGGCTACGAACATCACGTGGCAGTAAACATCAGCAGCTATGGCCCAGCGGTAGCCGAAGCCTTGGCAGTCTACAAAAACTGGGAAGTCCACCACCACGTCTAAGCAACCTGCGCCACACAAACACTGTTATTGGGATAGGCGGCCTAGAATATTTGCTACGTATTTTTGAGTTTCCGGGATCTGAGGGATGCCACCGGCTCTATCCACTGTTCCGGCGCCGGCGTTGTAGGCGCTGAGGGCCAGCGACAGGTCGCCGTGGAAGCGGTCGAGGAGCTGCTTCAGGAGCTTGGTGCCTGCATCGAGGCTCGCGATGGGGTTGAAGGGGTCGATCACCTGGAACTGGTTTTGCGTGGAGGGCATCAGCTGCATCAATCCCTCGGCACCTTTCGGGGAGACGACGCAGGGGCGGAAACCGGACTCCTGACGGGCTACTTCGCGTACGACCGATGGCTCGACGCCGTTCTTGTTCGCGGCGCTGTCAATCATGATGGATAATTGCGGCTGTGCGATCGGCTCGCAAAGCGGTTTGAACATGATGGATTCGTTCTCTACCGGCGCGGACGCGGTACCGGGGGTCCAGGGAATTATGACTGCGCCCGCGGTCCGGGCTTGTTTTTGAACTGAGGCGCGCTGTTTATCAAGCGACGATTGCATGGCTGCGCGTGCGCGGTCGCCTTGGGACTGGGTATCTTGCATCAGGAAGAGAGCGAGCCACAGTGTCACATTCTTCTTATCGGCACCGGACGGCTGGGCCGAGAGTAAGATAAACCTGACATAATCATTAGCTTAGATGCGCTGGTGGATACTCGCTCTTCTCTTTCTCGCTACCTTAATTAACTATATGGATCGCACGATTTTCGCGGTCCTGATTCCCGTGATGCGGCCGGAGCTGCATATCGACGAGCGAGTCTATGGCTATTTGACGGGCGGGTTCCTGGCGGCGTATACGGTCGGCTACTTGATCATGGGCCGGGTGGTGGATCAACTGGGCACGAAGGCAGGTTTGGGTGTAGCGGCGGGGGCTTGGTCGATCGCGGCGGGGTTGCATGCGACTGCTGGGAGCGCGCTGCAGCTCGGGGGATACCGGGGGTTGCTGGGATTCGCTGAGGCAGGCAATTTTCCGGCAGCGATTAAGGCGGTGGCGGAGTGGTTTCCGGCGGAACAGAGGGCGCTCGCCACGGGACTTTTCAATTCGGGGTCGAATCTGGCGCAGGTGGTGGGGCCTCCGGTTTTCGTCAGGCTGGAGCATGCGTTGGGGTGGCGGACTTGCTTCCTTCTTACTGCGTCGCTGGGTGGGCTGTGGCTGCTGTTGTGGTGGACGACGTATCGGACGCCCGCCAAGGTCGAGGTGGAAGAGAAGGTCGTCAAAGTCTCGTATAAAGAGGCAGTGAAGTTTAAGCAGACGTGGGGTTTTGCCATCGCGAAATTTCTCACGGATTCGGCGTGGTGGTTCTATCTGTTCTGGCTGCCGCTGTGCCTTCACGACCAGCGTCACATGGAAGATCGGGACTACGCCCGGGCGCTCTCGATTATTTACTTCGTGGCATGTTTCGGCAGCATGGGCGGAGGGTGGCTTTCGGGATTTCTGATGGAGCGGGGCTGGTCGAAGAGCAAGGCTCGGAAGACGGCGATGTTTATTTGCGCGGCGGCGATGCCGATTGCGGCGTTGGGAGTGGTGGTGCCGAATTTAGCGCTGGCCATCGGGTTATTCAGTCTCGCGACGTCGGCGCATCAGGGGTTCTCGGCGAACTTATTCACCACGACATCGGACGTGTTTCCGAAGAGCGCGCTGGGGAGCGTGAACGGAATCGGCGGATGTATGGGCGGGCTCGGGGGCGTGATTTTTTCGGCGATTGTGCCGGGGTATTTGGTCAAGTTTATCGGGTACACGCCGCTGTTTCTGATGATGAGTAGTTTTTATTTGATTGCGCTGCTGGTGGTGCATAAGTTGATGGGGGATCTGCAGCCGATTCGTGCGGGAGTCGAGGCTCCGGCTGTGTAGAAGAATTCCTTGCGGGCAAGCGGCAGGATGAAATCCAGCGAAAAGGCCGATTGCCAATCGGCCGCAGGCTGCCAGCCTGCACCACAACGCCGGACATCGACACGAATGTCGATGCGGCACGCCTGGAGGCGTGCGCCGCAGCTCTTAGCAAGTGGTTTGGAGGTCTAGCGTTCTAGGAGCCAAGGGAGTTTTTCGAGGCGGCTGAGGCCTCCGTCGTTTACCGCGATGGAGGCGCCTTTCCATAAGCCGGCGCCAGCGAATACGCCGTCGTTGCGCAGCGCGTAGAAGTTGATATCGACCTTCGTGAGGCGGTCCTTATCGTTGTCAAAGTTGCGGGCGACCCGCTTACATGCGTCCAGGCACGCGTCTTTCGGGGACATGCCGTGGCGCATATTTTCAATGATGGTGTGGGCGCCGCAGATGCGGATGTTTTCTTCGCCTCGGCCAGTGGATCCCGCGCCGCCAACTTCCTGATCGACGTAGAGGCCTGCGCCGATGATCGGCGAATCGCCTACGCGGCCGGGGATTTTCCAGGCCATGCCGCTGGTGGTGGTGACGCCGGACATCTCGCCTTTGGTATTCAGCGCGACGCAATTTATGGTTCCGGTAAGAGGACGCGCGGCCACTTCCTGCGCCCATGCGATGGTGTCATCATCGGCATGAGGAAACAGGCGTTTCAGCTCCAGTGCATTTTTTTTGGCGGGCGGCGCGTCGATGCCGGGACCCCAGAAGGTGTGTAGAGACTGTTTCCAGGCGAACCATGCCAGGCGCGTTTTTTCGGTCATGAGGTCTTCTTCCGGGAAGCCGCAGGCGCGCGCAAACCGGCCGGCGCCGTCGCCCACGAGCATACAGTGATCAGTCTGCTCCATCACTAGCTTGGCGATTTTCGACGGCGTTTTGCAACCGCGGATCGCGGCGACCGATCCGCAGCTGCGGGAGGGTCCGTGCATTACGCTCGCGTCGAGCTCGACCACGCCTTCTTCGTTCGGCAGGCCGCCGTAGCCGACGGAATTATCTTCGGGATCTTCTTCGACTATATTGACGCCGGCGATGACCGCGTCTAGAGTGTCAGTACCTTTGTTCAGCAACTCCATGGCACGCTGGCAAGCACGAAGACCGTTGGCGCTGGCTATGACGACGTTCTTTGGAGCGGCGGCGCGGGCCTGGCCTGCGGCTACGGCGAGGGCGGCTCCGGTTGAGAATAAATCACGGCGGCTGATCATTCATACATAATAGATAGAATGCTGCTGCGACGGGTGCTGCCGTATACTACAGCGGCGCTGGTTGCCGCGATGATTTATGCCGGTTGGACCATCTATTCGAGGTTGACGGAGAATCGGCGGGCCGAGGAAGAAGCGGCGGCGAGGAAACTCGAGTTCGACCAAAAAACTTTGAACATGATTGGATCCGATCTGAAAATCACTAGCTTTTACGCGCCACCGGCGATTCACGCGGGGGAGAAAGCGCTGGTCTGCTACGGCGTCGCCAACGCAAAGCGCGTGCGCATCGAGCCCGACATTGAATCGATTACGCCATCGCTGGGACGGTGCATCGAAGCGGCGCCGCGCAAGACGACGGAGTTTACGCTGACGGCGGAAGACGGCGTGGGACACAGCGTTTCACAGACGATCGTGGTGAAGGTCCAGTAGATGCGCGAGACGATTTCTCCTGCAAAGAGTATTTCGGGCGTGATTACTGTGCCGGGTGACAAGTCGATTTCGCATCGGTACGGCATGCTGACCGCGATCGCGGAGGGCGAGAGCAAAATCGCGAATTATTCGACCGGCGCGGATTGCCAGTCGACGCTCGGGTGCATGGGAGCGCTGGGCGCGAGGATCGAGCGGCGCGACGGATTGGTCATCGTGCAGGGCGGCAAATTGACGGAGCCTGCGGGTGAGCTCGATGCAGGTAATTCCGGGTCGACAATCCGCATGTTGTCGGGTATTCTGGCGGCTCAGAAGTTTACTTCGCGAATCGGAGGGGATGAATCGCTCTCGAAGCGTCCGATGAAGCGGATCATGCAGCCGCTGGCGGAGATGGGGGCGGAGATCGAGGCGACGGGGGGGCAATTTCCACCGCTCACGATTCACGGGCGGTATTTGCACGGCATCGACTACACGCTGCCGATGGCGAGCGCGCAGGTGAAGAGCTGCGTCCTGATCGCGGGGCTGTTCGCCGATGGGGACACGATTGTCCGCGAGCCGGTTCGGACGCGCGATCACACGGAGATCGCATTGCAGGAGTTTGGCGCGGATATCGAAGTCGAGAAACGCGTAATCACGCTGCGGGCTGGGGCGAAGCTTACGGGTCGCGCACTGGTGGTGCCGGGGGATCTCAGCTCGGCGACGTTTTTCCTGGTGGCGGCGCTGATGATCAAGGAATCGAACCTGGTGATTCATGGAGTGGGATTGAATCCGACGCGGTCTGCGGTGCTCGATTTTCTGGTCGGGATGGGCGCGTCGATCAAGGTGCTGGATTTGCAGCAGAGCGGAGGGGAAGTGATCGGTGATCTGCGAGTGCGAGCGTCGCGAGTGACGGGAGGAGTGATCGAGGGCGCGCTGACGGCGGGGCTGATCGATGAGATTCCGGCGCTGGCGGTGCTGGGGGCGGCGAGCGAACATGGATTGACAGTGCGCGACGCTGCGGAGCTGCGGGTCAAAGAAACGGATCGAATCGCGACGATCGAGATGAATCTGCGCCGCATGGGCGTGGAAATCGAATCGACGCCCGACGGATTCCACGTGGCGGGCGGGCAACGATTTCATGCGGCGGAGGTCGATTCGTGCGGCGATCATCGCATCGCGATGGCGTTCGCGGTGGCCGCGCTGGCCGCCGATGGGCCGTGCGCAATCGACGGCGCAGAATCGGCGGGAGTGTCTTTCCCCGAATTCTTTAGTACACTTCGATTGATAGCTCGTTAACTGGAGTTCCCCATGAATCAGGCTACAGATCTCACTCTGCCATGCCTTGTACACGATTTGAATAACGTGTTTCAGACGCTGGTGGAGGTGGCGGACCTTCTCTCCTGCGATCCGCGCTGGGCTCCTGTATCGGCGGTGATTCTGCGTAGTATCGAACGGGGTAGGGGAATCACGGATAGCATGCAGCAGGCCGAGCAGGAATCCTCCGAGCAGTTAGCGGCACCGTTCGAGACGATCCTTGCCAACGCGATCGCTTTCGCCGAGGATTCGCTTATTGGCGGGCGAGGTCCTGAGATTCATTTCGTTTGCGATGTCGAGCCGGGTATCGAGCTGCGGCGCACGTGGGCCTGGGAGCGCGTGTTGATTAATTTGTTTTCCAACGCCATGCGAGCGATGCCGGAGGGAGGCACGATCCACGTTTCGGCGCGAGCCCGCAATGACCGGGCGGAAATCGTGGTTCGGGACGAAGGAGACGGGATTCCCGCGGAGATTCTCGGCGATTTGTTTCGTCCGCATGTTTCGACAAAAGTGCGGGGCGGCCTGGGATTGCACATCGTGGAAACCATCGTGAAGCAGGATGGCGGCGAAGTGCGGGCTTCCAATCGCGCCGATGGAAGGGGTGCGGAGTTCATTATCACGATTCCATCCATGAAACAGCCACCCATGAAACTGCCACCCATGAAACAGCCATCCGTGAAACAGCCAGGCGAAAGGCAGTTGGCTCGTCCGGCGCATGCTTGAACGTTCTCGAGTCCCGCTACGTACATTAGAGTGTGCGGTTCCCGACCTTCCTTCTGATCGCTGCCGCGGCATTCGCACAGGATGCGAATGAGATCATTCGCCGCTCGACGGAGCGCGATTTCGCCAATTTCGAGAGTCGTAAGAATTACACCTGTCAGGAGCGGACCGAAGTCCGGGAGTATAACGGCAAGGGCAAGCTTTCCAAGACCGAGGTCGAGACGAACGAGATTCTGATTCTCGACGGGCGTCCCTACGAAAAGCTCATCGCGCGGAACGACAAACCGTTATCTGAAAAGGACGCGGCGAAGGAACAGAAAAAGCTCGATAACGAGCTTGAGAAACGGCGGCGGCAGTCGGCGTCGGAGAAAGCGAAGCTCGAGAAAGAACGCGTCGAGGAGCAAAAATATCTGCGCGAGTTCACGGAGGCCTTCGATTTCCGCGTGCTGGGGGAGGAACCGGTCAGCGGCAAGCCGGCGTGGGTGCTCTCGGTAACGCCGAAGCCGGGGTATCGGGCGAAGGACTCGCTGGCCAAGATGTTCGCGAAAATGCGGGGTAAGGTTTGGATCGATAAGGGCGAGTATCACTGGGTGAAGGCGGAGGGTGAGGCGATCGATACGCTTTCCTTCGGATTGTTCTTATTCCGCGTGGCAAAAGGGGCAACCCTTAGTTTCGAGCAGACGCATGTGAACGGAGAAGTATGGTTGCCGTCGCGCATTTCCATCCGAGGCGAGGCCCGGTTGGCGATTCTAAAGAAGTTACGGGCCGAGATCAATATCACTTATCGGGAATACCGGAAATTCCAGGCGGATTCGAAGATCGTCGCGGACACCCTAGAACCACCATCTAAGAAGAACTAAGGTTTTCCCCTTGCTCGGCCGATTCTTAGCACTGGAGAGGTTTCCTTCTGGGAACGCACTCCTTACTAAGGACGATGGCGCAATTTTCCATTCTCGGGTTGCCTAGATCGGTGGAACGGCGGGCGGCCCGGATCGCCGACCCGGTGGAACGGCTACGTTTTCTGCGTCGCCAGGCGCATGCGGAGAAGGAGTCTCAGCGGAAACATCGACTATCATCGCGGCGCGGCGGGGAGGGGCAGAAGCGGCCTCGGCGCAGCCACCTCAGGCATGTTGTTTCGATGGTTACCGGCCTGGTGGTCCTGGTGGCGACGGTTCCTCTGCCTACGGGTACCGCCGAGACGTTCGCCAAGGAACGGATGCGGGTGGTTGCAGGGAACGAGCAGCCGAGGGTCGCCGGACCGGCGTCACGCGTTTGGCTGGTCGAGCGGTCGGATTCGCTGGAGCTGTACAGTAATGGTCTCAGAATCGATCTGACGTTCGCGGTATCAAATCGGCCGCGCAGCCGTTTCTCTATTTTTTCTCTGACGGGAAATGCGGAGCAACAGGAGGATAGCGACGCGCCGGTCGGGATCGTTTATCACACTACGGAAAGCAATCTTGTGCCGTTTGAAGAAGAGGAAAATCACCATTTGCAGCGGCTCGGCCGCAATTTGATTGAATGGGTGCGGCAGGAGCGATCCTATCATTACCTGATCGACCGCTTCGGACGAGTCTACCGGGTGGTCCAGGAGACGGACGCGGCCAATCACGCGGGCACCTCGATCTGGGCGGATGGGCGGGGAGTGTACGTGAACCTGAACGACAGTTTTCTGGGCGTCTCTTTCGAGGGACAGACTGGAGCAGTCGACGAGGTGACGCCAGCCCAGGTCGCCGCAGGGAAAGTGCTGACGGAGATGCTCCGCTCGCGCTATGACATCCCTACGGAAAACTGTGTCACGCACGCACAGGTATCGGTGAATCCGCAGAATATGCGCATCGGATCTCACACCGACTGGGCGGGCAAGTTTCCGTTTGCCGGAGTCGGTCTGCCGGACAATTATTCGATTCCGCTGGCGAGCCTGTACGTGTTCGGATTTGAATACGACAGCGTGTTTCTGCGAGTGACCGGCATGCGATGGCGCGGCCTGGACCTCGCCGAGTTGCGGGTCGCGCGGCAGGCGGCGGCTGAAGGACTGGAGACCACACGGTATCGTGCCATTCTTCAGCATCGTTACAAAGAAATCGCAAGCGCTCTGAAAGAGAAGAGCCAGGAGGTAGTTCAATGAGTTCAGCTAGTCAATCTCACACCAGTGCATCCGCGCTTGGTCTTGATGTCGGTACCAGCCGCATTGTGATCGCGCGCCGCGCGGAAGACGATTTCCGCTACGAATCTCAGTTGAATGCGTTCGTCGCCATTCCTTATTCGAAGATCACAGAGGGAGTGCTGGAGCGCGAAAAAATTCCGCACACCGTGCAAGCAGGGCAGATCATCGTGCACGGCAACGAGAGCGAGAAATTCGCAGGCTTGTTGAACACCGAGACCCGGCGCCCGATGACGGGCGGCGTGCTGGATGCCAAGGAGCCCGACAGTCTCAGCATGATCCGGGAGATTCTCACGACGATGTTCGCCGCTCATCGCGGGGAAAAGCGTCAGAAGGTTTGTTTCACGGTGCCTGCCTCGCCTCTCGGCGCGGAGGGTTCGCTGACCTATCATGAAGCGACCTTGCGGCAGATCCTCACCGATCTAAATTACGAGCCGGTCAGTATCAACGAAGGCCTGGCGATTGTCTATAGTGAGCTGGAGAGCTCCAACTATACCGGCATCGGGATCAGTTGTGGCGGCGGGCTCTGCAACGTGTGCCTGGCGTACTTGTCGGTCCCGATCATCAGTTTCAGCATCCCGAAGGCAGGCGACTACATCGACAGCAGCGCCGCGTCCGTTACCGGGGAACGCGCGAACCGGATTCGACTCACGAAGGAAGATTCGTTCCATTTCAATGGATTTTTCGCCGACAAGGTCCATCAAGTGCTGGGCGTTTATTACGACGACATGATCCGGTCGTTGGTGACCGCGCTCAAGGATGCGTTCACGCGCACGTCGAACCTGCCGAAGTTCAATCGCCCGATCCCCATGGTTTTGTCCGGCGGCACAGCATTGCCGGCCGGGTTCCGCGACCGATTTGAGAAGCTGCTCTGGGAACAGGATTTCCCGGTTACGGTCTCGGACATCCGCCTCGCGCAAAATCCTCTGCACTCGACGGCGAAGGGTGCGCTGGTTTGCGCGTTAAGCGATTTTTAATGTTCGCCTGCTAACGTGGAGGCGAGGAGTTTTGATGTGCGCTCTCTCGCCTTCCTTCTAGTTCTTCCTATCTGCTCGGCTGCCGAATCGAACGCCTTATCCATCTCGGCGAATATTCAAGGGCGGCATGTGCCGTTCGGTACGATTCTCGATCCAATTTTTGCCGCACCCGATAGCGATCAAATCGTCGGTTACACACGCTGCGGCGATTCTGCCATTTGGACCGGACACTACCTCGCCGCCGAGGCGTTTCGCTACAAGGTCACCGGTTCTGCCGATGCGCTTGCCAATGCACAGGAAGCGCTCGCGGGACTGACGTTGCTCACCGATGTCACAGGCACCAATCTGCTTGCCCGCTGCGCCGTGCCGCTGGATTCAGGCTATCTCGCCAGCATTGTCCAGCAGGAGTCGGCGAATGGTTCGTACATGGGATCGTCCGCCGCTGGAAAAGCTTACATGTGGATCGGGAATACGTCGCGCGACGAGTATCTCGGTGCATTCTTCGGACTCTGCGTCGCTTACGATATGATCGGCGATGCGCCCACGCGGGCCCAGATCGCGGCGCTGATCACGCGGCTGCTCGACAACCTGCTCGCTCACGTCTGGACCATCGTCTTGCCCGACCTTTCCGTCAGCACGACGTTCGTCATACGCCCCGATCAGCAGTTGACGCTTCTACAAATTGGCCGCCACGTCAATGCGAAGTACAACGGGGCCTACAGTTCACTCGCCATTCTCGCGCCATCGGTGATCGCGCCGATTAGCGTCGACGCCGCCGACACGCATAGCTCGTACTTCAAGTTTAATCTTGACTACATCTCGTTCTATCACCTGATCGGCCTGGAGGATTCGAGTTTCCGGAAGATCTTCTACAGCAGTGCGTACGGAATTCTTCGCGCCGCGACAGTGACACACCAGAACGCGCACTTTGACATGATCGACCGGTCGATTAGTGGCCCTAACCCGGGTCGGGACTTCGATACACGCGTCTTTCTCGACCAATGGCTGAAGCGCCCGCGCCGCGACCCTTATGTGGATCTTCGCGGTGTCTATCCGTCCTGCGGTTCGCCGGGTACGGAGGCGTGCAATCCGATCCCGATCCTTGCCCGCGTTCCTACCGACTTTCTCTGGCAGCGCGATCCATTTCAGCTCACCGGCGGCGGCAGCGGAGTGATCGAAGGATCGGGCATCGACTATATCCTCCCCTATTGGATGGCCCGCTATTACGGCATCGAGAGGCAGCCACCAAACAGACGCTTGCGCCCTCTTGCGGCGATGGTTCATAGTAGGATTCTGGGCAGTTCTAAATCTATGGACTCGGGCACTCGATGGCGGAAAAGTTTTTGTTCCTCACCGAACTTCTTGGCCTCAAGGTTTTTGACCTTAAGGGGCGCAGGATTGGTGTGGTCAAGGATGCCGCGGTTGTTCCGCTGGTCGATCCAGTTCGCATCGATCGCTATCTGATCGGCGGAGTTGGTACTGCCTGGCTCACCGTCCGGCACGATCAGATCCGTTCCATCTCGCTCGACGGGATCCACCTGCGGGATGAAAATCTCACACCTTACCATTCGGACGAGTACATGCTTCGCATGGTGCGCGATCTTCTCGATCAGCAGATCATCGATGCGCAAGAGCGCAAAGTAGTGCGTATCAACGATGTGACGTTTGAGCGCATGATTGAGGATGGCGCCGACGCGCTTTGGGTGCTCGAAATCGACATCGGAATTCGGAGCATTTTTCGCCGTCTGTTACAGGGGGTTGTGCCGCCACGCGTGGTGCGGCGTTTGCAAGGCCGTATTCCGCCGAACTCCATTCGCTGGGAATTTTGCAATATTCTTGAGCCTGACCCGCAGAGGCGTCTGCGGCTGAATATTTCCAACCGTCTGCTGGAGCACATGCATCCCGCCGATTTAGCGGACATTGTCGAGGAGCTCTCACCGGAAGATCGCGAATCGATCTTCGAGAATATCGATAGCGAGGTTGCCGCCGATGCGCTGACGGAGGTCGATCCCGAGATTCAAGCGAGCATCCTGGAATCGCTCGAGACTGAAACCGCGGCCGATATCGTTGAAGAGATGTCCCCTGATCATGCCGCGGACGCGCTGGGCGAGTTGGGAGCGGAGACGAGCGAAGAGATTCTTGAAGAGATGGAGCACGCACCGAAGACTGAAGTGCGCGAGCTGCTGGAGTTCGAAGAGGACACTGCGGGCGGCATGATGAATACGGAGTTCGTTTCGCTCCACGAACATGCAACCGTCGGCGACGCGCTGCAAGCGCTTAAGCAGAACGAGGATCTGCTGGAGAGTCTGAATACGATGTTTCTGGTCGACTCGCAAGAGCGTCTGAAAGCGGCAGTGCCGTTGGCGCGATTGTTTCTGCATGAGGGCGCGACGCCACTCGCCTCACTCGCTTCCGAGAATCTCGTCGAGGTCCAGGTGACCGCGAAGCAGGATCGCGTAACCGAGATTTTCGATAAGTACAACTTGTTGACGCTGCCGGTGGTCGACGAAGACGGGAAGCTCGCCGGCGTGATCACGGCCGACGACGTCATCTCCGTACTGAGGCAGCGTTAAATCCACGACCGAATTAAAGTTATGATGCGAGGAGCCGCATGACACGCTTCTTTCGCGTTTTCCCACTTCTGCTTCTCGCCATACCGGTGTTCCCGGCCGACACGGTGGAGATCGATCGCTCCTCGAGTGAACTCCGTCCGATGATCGAACGTTATACCGCCGATCAGCGCAGCCTGAACCGCACTTATCCGATCCGGCTGAGCGGGACGCGACGCGGGCGCTTTGAGCAATTCGCGTCGCAGAACGAAGCGGACCTGCGGAAGCTTAATTTCGAAGCGTTGAGTCACGATGGCCAAATCGACTATTTACTATTCCGCAATCATCTTGCACACGATCGCAGCCAGCTGGAACTCGACGCGATGCAAATGGCCGAGATGGAGCCGCTGGTTCCCTTCGCGAAAACAATCATCGATTTCGAGGAAGCGCGCCGGAAGATGGAGCCCATCGATTCCAAGAAAGCCGCTCAAACGCTCGCGGATATGGTGAAGGCGATCGATACCGCGAGAAAAGCAAGTTCGAATGGCGCGAAGGTGAAAGCTACGGTGGCCAATCGCGCGGCGACGCGGTTGAACGGTCTCCGAACCAATCTTCGGGAATGGTTTGGATTCTACAACGGGTACGATCCGTTGTTCACGTGGTGGTGCGGCGATCCATATCAGAAAGCGGATCAGGCGCTTGAGACTTACGCGAAGTTTCTCCGCGAGCGGCTGGCCGGTCTACGCCCAGGCGACGAAGAGACGATCGTCGGCGATCCTATGGGCCGCCAGGCTTTGCTCAACGATCTATCGAACAATATGATCCCGTACACGCCGGAGGAGTTGATCGCCTTGGCGAAGCAGGAGCTGGCCTGGTGCGAGCAGGAAATGATGCGCGCGTCCCGCGAAATGGGATTGGGGAACGAGTGGCACAAGGCGCTGGAGCAGGTAAAGACTAAATATGTCGAGCCGGGTAAGCAGCCGCAGTTGGTTCGCCAACTCGCGGAAGAGGCGATCGCGTATGTGGAAAAGCATGATCTGGTTACCATTCCGCCGCTTGCGAAGGAGGACTGGTGGGAGGAGATGCTATCGCCCGCGCGGCAGCTTACGAGCCCTTTCTTCCTCGGCGGCGATGTGATTCTGGTCGCATATCCGACCAACACGATGACCGAGGATCAGAAGCTCATGAGCATGCGCGGCAACAACGAACACTTCTCGCGATCCACGGTGTTTCACGAACTGATTCCGGGCCATCATTTGCAAGGTTTCATGTCGCAGCGCTATCGGACCTATCGCCAACCGTTCGGTACGCCGTTCTGGAGCGAGGGGAACGCCTTCTACTGGGAGATGCTGCTGTGGGACATGGGATTTCCGCGCGGGCCGGAGGATCGCATCGGAATGCTGTTCTGGCGTATGCATCGTTGCGCGCGCATCATTTTTTCATTGAGCTTTCATCTGGAGCAAATGACGGCGCAACAGTGCGTCGATTTTCTGGTGGAGCAGGTCGGCCACGAGCGAAGTACCGCCGAAGCCGAAGTTCGCCGGTCCTTCGATGGCTCTTATGAGCCGATTTACCAGTGCGCGTACATGCTGGGAGCCCTGCAGTTCTATGCGCTGCATAAAGAACTGGTGGATTCCGGAAAGATGACGAATCGCGTCTTCCACGATGCAATCCTGAAAGAGAATCGGATTCCCGTGGAGATGATTCGCGCCGATTTCATCAAGCAGAAGCTAACCCGTGATTTCAAGTCGAGCTGGCGCTTTTACGAGCCGGTCGCGCATAAGCTGTGAGGTCGTAGCTGGCCTTCACGAGTTCGGCGATTTCCTTCCAGTCGAGCTTGCCCTGCGCGCGAAGCGAAACCCATCCGTTATGGTGCATGTACGGAGTCTTGAAGAAACGAGGATCTTCGAGAAAGATACCCAGCTCGGTCTTCATGACTTTGAAGGCGATGGCGGGCTCGTTCTCTTTCCCATGAAAAACACAGAGAGGCTTGTTGTTGAGGCGGAAAAAAGGATGTCCGAAGTTGATTGTCTCCGTAACTCCGGGCAGCGCAAAACAGATCTTTCGCAGCTTCTCAATCATTTCTTTCTCGCGAAGGTTTCGATACCTCGCCGCGCATCCTCGGTCATTCTTGCCATCGCGTTCGCGCGCGCACCTGCTTCAATCGCGGCGTCGAATGTCATACCGTCGATGTGATAGAGCAGGCTCTTGGTCAGGCTCACCGCTGAGGCTGGCTTCGCGGCTAGTCTTTCCACGTACTCTTCGACGCCAGCCTCGAATGTTGCGTCGGGAAGTGCCCGGTTGATGAGCCCGATGTTTTGAGCCTCCCGAGCGCCGATAGAATCGCCGGTTGTGAGTAACTCAAACGCACGCTTTTCACTGACCGAACGACGCAGGATTGCCATAACCATTGCCGGAATGAATCCGATCTTCACTTCGGGATAGCCAAACTGCGCCGATTCCGCCGCCAGAATGAGGTCGCACGCGGTAGCCAATCCGCAGCCTCCCGCGAGCGCCCGTCCGCGCACCGCCGCGACGACCGGCTTCGGATGATGCCGTATCGCAAGGAACAAATCCGCCAACTCGCGCGCGGTCGCCAGATGATCCAGCACTCCCGCCTCGGCCGTTCGGTCGAACGCCGCAAGATCCGCTCCGGAACAAAAGTCTTGACCAGCACCCGCAAGCAGGACCACGCGGACTTTTTCATCTTCCGCCGCCAGGGCGAGGGTATCCTTGAGCAGTCCGATCAACTCATCGCTCAGAGCGTTGCGCTTTTCCGGGCGATTGAGCGTAATCCGCGCGACCGCGCCATCCACGCTATAGAGGATCGACATCGATTTCCATCCGCAACAACGCCGAGCTGTATGTTTTACCTTGAGGATCGGCTTTCAGGGCGAGCGTCCCTCCGCCGTCCAGGCTTTCATGAAGAAGAAAGTTCAGCGCACCTAAATTCGGCAGTTCATAGCGCTGCACTTTACCCAAACAAACTCCGGCGAAATGTTCTTTCACCCGCTCGGCCGTAACCTCGCGCACGAGAATCGGGTAGTACTCCGGCTTGCGCGCGATGATGCCGACGTTCGCCGTGTCGCCTTTATCACCGGAGCGCGCGTGCGCCAGTTCAATTAGTTTTCGCTTGGCCATACCGTCACCTCCGGCGTTAGCTCGCGCTTTGGAATCAAAGCCGGCCAATATGCTACGATTTCTTCAACTCTTGGCCGTCCGCCGCCGAGCCCGGTTACGATAGGCGGACCATTCAAAGCCAACGGCGCGAGCTCTTTCGTGAATCGCTCCACAGCTGCGCGATTCTCCGAACGCACACCGATTCGCAAAACAACTTCAGGCAATTGCGCCGCGATCTCAGGCGATGGTTCAGCAGCCGCGATGCCGTGGCATGCGTTGGCACCTAGAAACTCCGTGCGCACGGCGTCGAAGCGCAATCCCAAACGATCCAAGCGTTGCCGCAAAATGTGATCCGCGGCACGCGCTTTTTTATACGCGTCGGGCCACGCGTACACCATCGATCCGATGGACTTGAATCCCGCCGAATAACTGATCGAAACCTTGTAGAAGTCGGTCGCCGCACGACCGCGAATGCCCGAGAAGCGCACGCGATCCGGGCCGGCCTGATCCAGATGAATCGTGGTGAAATCCGCCACACAATCCGGGGTTATGTATTCGCGCGGATCGCCCATCTCGTAAAGCAACTGCTCCTTCACCGAAGCGACCGTTACCCGCCCGCCAGTGCCCGCATGCTTCGTGAGACAGAACGTCCCGTCCGGCTCAGCCTCGACGATTGGATAGCCGACATCCTCCAGGTGCGGAATTGTTTCCCAATCCACTTGGCAGTTCCCACCGGTCGATTGAGCGCCGCACTCGATGCTATGTCCCGCGATGGTGCCGGCGGAGAGCTTGTTCCAATCGTCGGCCTTCCAACCGAATTCGTGGATCATGGGCGCAAGTGCGAGACCGGTATCGGTGACGCGCCCCGTGATGACGATCTCCGCGCCCTTCGTCAGCGCATCCACGACCGGCCAAGCGCCGAAGTAAACGTTCGCGCTCTGCACATTCGCCCAAATGGCCGCGAGAGGCTCCCCAGTATCCATATTCTTCAACTCAATGCCGCGCGCGAGAAATGAGTCGAGCCGCTCCATGATGTCATCGCCTGCTACAGTCGCGACGCTCACCGAGATTCCCTGCCGCTTCGCCACATCGAGCACGGCGTCTTTGCACGCGGTAGGATTCACGCCGCCCGCATTGGCGATCACTCGAATACGCCGCTGCTTTAAATCTGGAAGCACGCGAGCGATCATGTCGACGAAATCGCGTGCATACCCGGTCTTCGGGTCTCGCGATCGCTGCTTTTGCAGGATCGACATCGTCACCTCGGCCAGATAGTCGAGCGTCAGATAATCGATGGGCCCGCGCCGCACCTGTTCCACGGGTGCTTCCAGCGAATCGCCCCAGAACCCTTGTCCATTCGCAATTCGAATCATGTCTTATTCGCGCGAGCCGACTGCGGTCTTCGGCGCCACCCGCAACCTGATCGCTTGTGGTGACGCGTACGAACTCTGCTGACTGGAGCGTGTCTCAATCGCACCCGAGACGTAAATGAGCTGGTCCACCGGCTCCGCATTCGGCAATGCTTCGATCATGAAGCTGCGGCGCGACTCATCCTCATTGAGGAGCACACCATTCAATCCGATGTCGAGCACCCGGACGCGAGGCGGCAGATTACGAACCTCCACGGGAACGCGTCCCCGAAAATCGCCCTGCCTCGCGATGGAGACAGTGATCTCCGCCGACCCGCCAGGCTCGATCGTGACCTCCTTGGTTTCGGCGGTCATCAAGATATCGGCACGAGGCATCAGCGAAATCAATTTCAAATGATCTTCCGGGCTCGCCAAACGCACGGTGGTCGCGCCACCGATTAAGGCTTTACCCGTGGCTTTGAGTGGCGCTGCCCCATCTAGAGTCGCGTTCGAATCCGCACTCAGCGCGATGGTCGCCGAGACTTGACCGGCGGCGATCATGCCGCTCGATGCATGCAAACCGACGGGCAGATCGGCAAGTGAAACACTGATCGGCCCATCGAATCCATGTTTTCTAAGGGTAGTAACGGTAAGGGGAATCGTGCCGCCGGCGGGCACATTGGGATTTCGCGGATTCACTGTCAACCTAAAGTCCGGACGAGGATGCCGGGCCGTGAGACGATAGCCGTAGGTTTCGCCGCCGAGGCCTTGTACATCGCGAATGCAAACAATGTAATCTCCATCAGCGGGAGCGGTAAAGTGCAACAGGGAATCTTTCCCATAGCCCGGACCGCCGTCGTCGTTGCGATAGAACAGATGCGCGATGGGCAACCCATTCGGCGACAACTTCGTTCCGGGCGGATGGATTTGCACTTTGTAGAGAGCCGAATCGACCGCGTGCGCTTCCGCCGTCGTGTCGAAGAATGTCAATCTCTGCCCATTGAAGCCCTCGAAAACGGTGTCGTTATCGGGCGAAAGCGGCAGAGCCTCGGCACGAATAATTTCGCCGCCGATCATGACGTAATCGCCAACCTTGATGCCATCCCACGCCAAAATGCGTAGGCCGCGTCCCGCCGAATCGTGATCGCGCAAAGTCAGCGCCGTCTCCCACACAGGCCGCCCAATCGCGCGCTCGATCGGCCGTCCCTTCGTGTCGAGAATCTCGAGATAGGAATCCAGATCGCTTCCGAGCCGCCGCGCATTCACCTCGAAGACGAGTTGTTCGCCCTTCGAAGCCCGAAAGCGATAACGATTTTCTGCACCAGGTTTGTCGATCCGCCCATTCACCGTCACGGGTGTGGCAATGGCGCCTCCTTGCGATTGAACCTCCGGCTCGGCACCCAAGGCGACGCGCACCGTATTAAACGCATTCTCCGGCCGCAGTGTCAACGTATCTTCGGAATCGGCTGACTGCGTGCCTTCGACTTTGAATTTCGCAGAAGTATGATAGCCACGAGTTGCGAGTTCCGCGGTCGAGCCCAGTTGCACGCCGAGTGGATACACACTCGACACCAAGGGAAACTCCCCGACCATGATCCGATAGAAATTCCCCGCGCGGCCGCTGCGCTGATAGTCTTCGATGCGGATATAGTAAGTACCAGCTTTGTCAAAGTGACGCGCGAACATCACTTGGTCTGAACCGCCGTTTTCGCCAAATGTCGCGACCAGATTTAGATCGCTGTCGAGAATCGTCACCACCGGCTGCAGTGCGGAGCCAATCAGCATCGCTCCATTCAGAAATGAAAGCTGCTGCCCCGCTTTCACTTGAATCTTGAAATAGTCGATGTCGCCAGGCCGAGAAATCGTGCCCGCTAAGATCGCCGGCAGGAAGGTCTCGAACGCATTCTCCGGGGTATCGTTCGGCTCCTTATCGGGAGCTTCGCCGTAATACGGTTCGATGAGCAATTTGCCTTCAGGACTGGTGCCGAGCGGCGTCAATAATCGAAAGCTCACAGGACCGATTTGCGCATCGGGCGCAACGTCAACCTCGACGGTCACCAGGTTGCGTGGCGGCAGAGGACCTACATCGACTGTTGATGCAGTGCCATTCGAGCCTAGGCGAATATCCGGCAGATCCGGCAATTCCTTCACGCGCACGATTCGCCCCATCACACCCGGCTCACTGAAGTAGATCGCGCGGGCATTGGCGAGGTTGAGACCCTCAACGGTAATTTCAATCGTGGTCCCGCGCGCGACCCCGAGCGGGGAAACCGAGTTGAGCGTTGGGGGAGTAATTCGGGTACCCGTCGGATGATCGCTGCTTCCGGCGATCGCCGACACTGCGAGTCCCACGCCAATGCTATTTCGCAGCCAACTCGTTCGCATGATCGACTTCATAAATCTCCAAAACTCCATTAAACAGTCCCGCCGCGAGAGAGTTTCCATCCGGGGAAAACTCGAGTCCGAAGGCCCAGTCTGGCTGATTCGGCATCGCGCGCACTTCACTTAGATCCGCCGCCCGAAACAATTTGATCGTTCGGTCCGCCGACGCCGATGCGAGATATTTCCCATCCGGCGACCAGGCGATTTTTAAGATCGCGCCCAGGTGAGCGATGAGAACGTTTTCAATCGCGCCCTCCTTCTCGGCGAGCTTCCATACGCGAATGGTTTTGTCGAGCCCGCCCGCTGCCACACGCGACCCGTCGGGGGAGAGCGCAATCGAATTAACGCCATCGGTGGGATCGGAAAGCGTATAAATGCGCGCACCCGTTGGGACGTCCCAGATCTTTATTGACCGGTCCGCCGCGCCGGACACAAGCCGCTTGCCATCTGGCGTGAACGCCAGCGCGTAGATCGAATCCACATGATCGCGGAGCGTGCGGATTTCCTTGCCGTCCGATGGATTCCACAGCTTGATCAGCTTGTCGTAACTCGCAGTGGCAATGATCGCGCCATCCGGCGAAAACGCGACCGCATAGATGGAATCGGAATGCCCGGCAATCGTAGATGTCACAGCTTGCGTGCTCACGTTCCAGATTTTTACTTCTCCTTTGCGAGCAGGCAGGCCGCCAGCGGCGGCGAGCAATCTTCCGTCGTGAGAAAATGCGACGGCGCGCACGGCCTCGGCGCTTCCAGAAAACGTCGCGACGGTCTTCTTGGTACTGGCGTTCACCAAGCGCGTCTCTTTATATCCACCGAGCGCGATGGTTGCGCCGTCAGGCGCCCAGGCAAGCGAATAAATCTGACTCGCCGGCGACGCGAGAGCTAACAGCCCGAGAAAGTGCGCAGCAAATTTCATTAGTGATTGAATAAGAATTCTTTGCAGGTGAGCATCGCCCACACCATGTCTTCTAATGCTTGCCGATGCGAGTCGCGGCGGGCCTCCTCGGTGCCTTTTTCAAGACGCGCCTTCTCGAGCGCAGCCGCAAGGGCCGATTGCTCCGCATCCGTCGGATAGCGGCTGAACGCCGAAAGATACATGTACTCAAGGATGCGGCGGTCCGATAGCCCGAGCTTCAGGAAAAGGGCGATCGTGCCCTCAGGCGAGCTCAATTTTTTATTCAGGGTATCGCCGTTGATCACGTGCAGGGCCTGTGTAATCGTCGGATCGGAAGCACGCTCCGCCGCGTCGCACAGGATCCGCGCAGGTCGTCCAAATGAGGCCAAAAAGTCCGATTTCACTTGGGTATCCGGCAGTTGCAAAGCGCGCGTACCCACCGGAAAACCCGCGAAAGCGGTCGGCGCACCCGTCACTTGCGACATCGCGTCGAGAATCACCTCGGCATTCAAGCGGCGAATGATGTGCTTCGAATAATAGATATTGTCCGATTGATTCGTCCCGTTCGCCTCGCTCGAAAGCTGATACAGGCTGGAATTCATAATGGTGCGGATCAGCCTTTGAACGTCGTATCCGTGCTCGATGAAATCTTTGCACAGCGCCGCGAGCAGCTCTTCGTTCGATGCGGGATTGGTGGCGCGCAGATCGTCCATCGGGTCCACCAAGCCGCGGCCCATGAAGTTCGCCCACACGCGATTGACGATGGTGCGCGAGAACATCGCGTTCTCCGGACTCGTCAGCCACTTAGCGAATACAATCCGGCGGTCCTCGGTGGAATCGAGCGAAATGCTGACGCCATCGAGCGGCGCCGGTGGCAGCGGACGCGCCAGCTTTGGATGCAGCACGTCTCCGGAGGCCTTTGCGAATACGATGTTCTCACCCGCCATCGTGCCGTTCTTCACGCCGACACGCGCGAACAGATTCGCCATCTGGTAGTACTGCGTCTGCGTCCACTTTTCGAGCGGATGATTGTGGCAGCGCGCGCACAGAATGCGTTGTCCCAGAAACGCCTGTGTGGCGTTCTCACTCAACTCGATTGGATCTTTATGCAGAACGAAATAATTCAGCGCGCCGTTCTCTCGTGTGCTTCCGGAAGTCAGGAAAATATCGCGCGCAAACTTATCCCAAGGCTTGTTTTGTTTGACCGATTCGCGAATCCAATCGTAGAACGCCCACATCGCCGTCGAATTCAAGCGCCGGCTCGAAACCAGGAGCAGATCTGACCACTTATACGACCAATAATCGACAAACTCATCGCGCTGGATCAGCCGGTCAATCAACTTGGCACGCTTGTCCGCCGCGGTATCGGCGAGAAAGTTCTCGACGTCCTCTGATGTCGGCAGTACTCCGATCGCGTCAAGATACGCGCGCCGCAAAAACTCGGCATCACTCGCGATCTTCGAGGGCGCAAGGTGCAGATTCTTCCACTTTGCGACCGCTAGATCGTCGATGAAATTGCGCCGCGGATATTGGCGGTACGTATCCGCGTCGATTTCATTCGCAAAAGGCACCGATAGGCGGGAATACAAGACTTGGCTTGCATACCCGAGGGTGATCGCCGCTTCGCCCGAGCCGTTCATCTTCACGCGGCCCCAATCGTCCACCGTTGCCACGCCCTCGTTGCTCGAGCCGAACTTCACCCA
This sequence comes from Bryobacterales bacterium, assembly GCA_003170295.1. GTDB lineage: Bacteria > Acidobacteriota > Terriglobia > Bryobacterales > Bryobacteraceae > Palsa-187. The sequence continues at coordinate 40,776 of PNAJ01000061.1, forward strand.
GCGCGTGACATCCTCGGAATGCCCGTCGGAATACTTCGCGCGAACCACTAACTGCTGCTCGGCCTCCGGCGCTAGCACCGCAGCAGTTGGGAACACTTCCAGCCCGCGAATCTGCACGTCTCCTAAAGACGGAGGAGCCGCGCCCGCCGCAATCCACTCCTCGATCACTCGATACTCGAGCGAGTCCTTCGCGAACCGCTTGCCACCCCCGTGTGGAATCGCAAAGGAAGGCTTCGCGACGATCAGGCTCGAGGCTGGATCGGTCAGCGACACGCGGCGGCCTAGCGATTGCCGCGTCAGCGTGTCGTAATCCGCATCCGGATCATAGCCGCGCAGTGATAGCTTGAAGCCGTTTTTTCCCGCCAGTGCGCCATGGCACGCGCCCTGGTTGCAGCCCATCTTCGTCATGACCGGAATGACGTGATTGCGAAAACTCCACGTGAATGGCGCGTGCGAATCCTTCACGCGCACCGCGACCGTCGCACTGATTCCTTTCGCGCGAGCCGTGATCTTAGCTTCGCCGTCGCCGGCGGGCCGCACTAGTCCGTGCTCATCGACGATGGCAGTCTTCGGATCGGACGATGACCATTCCGCCATGCGCGTCCAGTCTTCTTGATGACTTGCGAGCGCCGCTTCGGCGACCATTTGCTGCCTCGCCTCGGGACCAGTCAATTCGATTGAAGCCGGAAGCAACACGATCTTCTGCGCCAATAACGGAACGGCGCACAGAAACAACAGTCTCACGCGAACAACTCCTGCACCGGCTCCACCCCTCGATCCACCAGCGGAATCGGCCGTCCCTGCGCGCCCGGCAGCTCCACCGCGAGATCGATGCCGAGTCCTTTATAAACAGTCGCTGCAATTTGCGCCGGCGTGACAGGATGATCCCTTGGCGCGGCCGCAATTTCGTCCGATGAGCCTACCACCGTGCCGCCCTTCAGCGGTCCTCCTCCCATCAGCATCGTCCAGCACTGCGGCCAATGATCGCGCCCGCCCGCGGGATTGATCTTCGGCGTACGCCCGAACTCACCGGTCGCCACGACCATCGTGTTCGACAGCAGCCCGCGCTCGCTCAACTCTTCGAGCAGCGACGAATACGCCATATCGAACATCGGCCCCACCAAGTCGCGATAACAGCTGATCGGACTGAACGGCTTCGACCCGTGAATATCCCACGTGATTTCGTCAAACACGGTCTCGAACATATTGACGGTCACGAATCGGACGCCCGCCTCAATCAGCCGTCGGGCGAGAAGACAGCTCTGTCCAAATCGATTCATGCCGTATTTTTCGCGAATTTTTTCGGGCTCGCGATATAACTCGAACGCCGCCCGCGCCTTGGCCGACGACATCAGCGTATACGCCTGGTGAAAGGTCGAATCCAGCAGCCGCGCGTCTTGGGACGTTTCAAATTCGCCGACCGACTTATCGATCATCTCGCGCCAGTTGCGTCTCCGATCCACCCGTAACGCGGTCAAATAATCCGGAGGCAGCATGTCCGGCACCCTGAAGTTCGGATCCGATGGATCGGCGTTGAGCACGAACGGATCGAATGCCTTGCCGAGATAACCAGCCGATTGCCCATGCGGCATGTTCCCGCCCGTATTGCCGATCGGCCGCGGCAACAGCACGTGCGCGGGCACGTCGCCATTTGGTCCCTTAAGTTTCGAGAGCACGCAGCCATAATGAGGATGCTCCACGCCACCCTGGAACAGGCGGCCGGTCTGCATCATCTGATGACCGGTATCGTGAACTGCTGCCGCCGTGTGATACATGCTGCGGACCAGCGAAAACTTATCGGCATGCTTGGCCGTGCGAGGAAAATTCTCGGAGATTTCGATACCCGGAACGTTCGTCTTAATCGGCTTATACGGCCCGCGAATCTCTACCGGCGCGTTCGGCTTCATGTCGAACGTGTCGAGCTGGGACGGCCCGCCAATCAACATTAAGAGGATGCAGTTCGTATCGCTCGATGCAGTCGCGCCCGACGCCCGCAGCGCAAACCAGTCCGTCAAGCTCAAGCCAAGGGCTGCGAGCGACCCGGCATGCAGAAAATCCCGCCTTCGCAACCCGTCGCAAAACTCGACCGGTCGGTCGGCGTCCAGACGAAACATGGATTTGCCTCCTGGCGACTCGATTCTATCATTCCTGTAGCGTGCCCGGCCGCGAAACCCGAGAAAATCCTTCTTTCACGCCCGGCGCAACCAGTCTTTCAGCCATTTCTTGGATCACTTCGTCCGGCACCACACGCCCTCTCGCCCGATTCCGCCGCATGCACTCGTCGACGGGCACGTCGAAGAACACTGCCTCAATCGCGGCATCGAACAAATCGGCCAGCTTGACGTACGGCCGGCGCTCATATGGCGTCAGATTCGTGGCATCCACATACGTCACTGGACGCCTTAGTTCCAACCGATGCTTCAGCAAATAGCGCAATACTCGAAACACACGCGCGTGAATGTTTTGGTTGTCGGGGTTGTCCGATAGCAACTCGCGCAGAGCGTCGCTCGAAAGCACTCCGTTTGGCGATTTGGATTGAACCCAGGTAGACTTGCCAGATCCCGGCAACCCAACCAACAGCACAATCAGCGGTCTCGAAGTCGTTTCCGCCAAGGACCACTTTAACTAAGGAAGGACTCTTGCAGGGACGATAAGAATTTTGGGACCTATGATTTCACTGAAAAGACTCCTCGCTCTGGACGATGCCGATGCCAAATCGAGCGTTCGCCTCGTGGGGTTGATTCTGGAGGCCGTCGGTTGCCATGCTGTCGAGTCCGACCCGATGGAGCGCCAGGAGTTCCAGGCGTCTCTGCGCAAGCTAAGCACGCAAATGGAACAATCCCCAAACGGTGCGGGTGCGCTGGTCCTGGTCGGGGAAGTCATCAAGACCATTGACATGTATAATCGTGGCGTCGAGCGCTCCCTCGGCGCACAAACGAAGGAACTGCAATCGATCGTTTCTCTCTTCACTCGCTCGATGCTGCAAGTATCCAAAAGTAGCGCCGCCTCCGCGGCTAAGCTCCGTCAAATTGAACACCAGATCGAAAAATGCTCCCAGAGCGAAGACTTGCGAGCGTTAAAAACGCAGTTGGAAAAATCATTGGGGACTATCTGCGAGGAGGCAGCGGCACAAGAACGCCGCAGTGAGGAAATCAGTGAGCAACTACGGGAAACCATGAGTCGTCCGGAGGCTGCCGCCGCCCTGTCGGAAGCCGTCGCCGACTTCGACCTCGTCACCGGCTTACCCAACTTTCGCGCCGCGGAACAGGCGCTGCGGGTCGCGAGTGCCGCCGGCACCAGCACGTATGCCGTGCTTCTCTGCGTGGACCGCGTAGAGGTGATCAACAGCCGTTTCGGCTTCGCCGTCGGGGACCGCATCCTGATGCTTTTCGGACAACACCTGGCCCAGCGCCTTGCCCCAACAGACCGGCTCTTTCGTTGGCGGGGCCCGGGCTTTGTTGCTCTTATCGACCGCACTGGTCCGGAAATATCGATTCGCGCGGACGTTGCTCTCATGGTTGCTGCCCGACTGGAGCAGGAAATCGAACTCGGCGGCCGATCCGTACTCCTGCCCGTCACCGCGTCCTGGATGCTGACTGGCATCGCCAACTCCAGTCTGGAAAAGATCTCCCAGAAACTCGACGCATTCTCAGCAGCGCAGGCGGGCGGGTCCAAGAGCAACTAAAGAGATAATACAATGAACACGTCTATTGCTCTCATCCACAGCTTTGGTCAGGATCCAGACGAGCGCCGCCATCAGCTGTTCGAGGAAGCTCCGATCGCTTACCACGAAATCGATACCGACGGGGTGATCCGCGACGTGAATCGGGCTGAATGCCACCTGCTAGGATACGCGCCGGACGAATTGATCGGCCATCACGTTTGGGAATTTGTGGCTGCGGATCATCGCCAGGCTGCTCGCCATGCAATCGCCAGAAAAATCTCCCGCGAGCAGCAGTTAAGCGTGGTCACACGCGAATACCGCCGCTGCGACGGAAGCTACATATGGTTGGAGATTCACGAAAGGTTGATTGAGAATGCCGAGGGAGAGGTGGTCGGTATCCGGTCCGCTTTGCTCGATATTACGGAGCGTCGCCGGTTCGACACGGAAATCCAAAGGCAATACGACCGGATGAGATTTATGCTTCGGTCATGGGTCAGGGCTATCGTTACTGCCGATCCTCTCGGGAATGTCGATTCCATGAATCCCGCCGCCGAGAAACTCACCGGGTGGCGGCAACAGGACGCTCTCGGACGCCGCCTCGAAGAAGTTTGCAGCGTGCGCCAGGACGCTGACGAGCCAGTGGACCTAATGTCGTGCATTCTCGCGGAACCCGTGATGTCGAGCCGCATGCGCAAATCCGTCATCGTCGACCGGACCGGTGCGAACTACGAGGTAAGTTGGATGATCTCGTCCATCTGCAACGACGAAGATGTCATCGTCGGAGCCGTCCTGGTGATTGAAGAGCTTTAAGTCGCGGTTTCCGGTGATTACACCAGATTAGGGATCTTGATGATCTTCTTCTGGATTGCGTACTGCACCAGTTGCGCCTTATTGTGAATGTCGAGCTTGCGCATCAAATTAAACTTGTGCGCCTCCACTGTTTTCACGCTCAGGTTCAGATCGCAGGCGATTTCTTTCACCGAATTTCCCTCCGCGAGCATCTTCAGCACTTCGCGTTCGCGCGTAGTGAGCGTTGCAAATCGCGGCAGACGGTTGGCGGATTTAATGCGGCTGCGGAAATCGTCGACCAGTTGCGAGAGCATGCGGGGGCTCAGATAACTGCCGCCGCGGCACACGTCGCGCACGGCCGCCACTAACTGCTGGCTCGGGCTGTCCTTCAATACATAGCCGCTGGCCCCTACTTCCATGCCTTCGACGAGATAGTCTTCGTCGTCGTACATGGTGAGGAAAAGGACCTTGGTTTCAGGGCGGTTCTTTTTGATCTGCCGCGTAGCTTCGAAGCTGCTCAGACCAGGCATGCCGATGTCCATCAGCACCACGTCTGGACGAGCTTCGTTGGCCTTGTCGACGGCGTCGCCGCCATTGGACGCTTCCCCAACCACTTCCATATCGGTCTCCGCCGAGATGAGGGTCCGGATTCCTTGACGGAATAAGGTGTGATCGTCCGCGAGCATGATTCGAATCTTCGCCATAATCGTTTTGCCTGACTTCTCTCTGAGGGACCCACCTTAGGTGATTTGCCTCTGTTTTGCTATCGGCAGTTCTATGGAAATCTTTGTACCCTTCTTAGTGCCTTCCATCCGGCTTTCCACATAGAACTCGCCGCCCAAAAGTGCTACTCGCTCTCGCATGCCGGACAAACCGAACGATTCCCGTTTGGCCAATGCCTCCTGCACGTTGAAGCCGACCCCGTTATCCTCGACAATCAGCCTCAGCCTTCCATCGGCGGATGCAAGGGAAATGTTTACATTGGTCGCCGAGGAGTGTTTGCCAATGTTGTTGAAACATTCCTGTACTAATCGATACGAAATGATCTCCAGTTGCTGCGGCAGGACACCCATTTTGGAAAGTTGCAGCTTCACGCGGCATGTTTGTAGCCGCTGAAACCGGTTTACAAGCTGCCGGAGCGCGGCGCCTAACCCCAATTGTTCCAGCACGGCCGGACTCAACGCGGAGATCAGGCGACGCATTTCGAGAATGGTTCGCTCGGTTAAGTCTCGCGCCTCCCGCAGCTTTCCCCGCATCTCGCCTTCACTTTCCGGTAGCGCTTGCTCGATCAACTCGATCTGCAAACGGATGCACAGCAGGCTCTGCCCCGCTTCGTCGTGAAGCTCGCGCGAGATGCGGCGGCGCTCCATCTCCTCCACATGCAACATATGCTCGGCAAGACGGCGAACTTGCTCTTCTCTCTGCGCCAGATCTTCCATCAGACGGGCCTTTTCGGCGGCCATCAGGCAGCGCTCCGCGGCGGCTGCCAGCAGTTCCTGTTCGCGCGGCAGCCACTCGTAAGGCTTCGTGAACCCGAACTGCATCACGCCCGCCGTACGCCCGTCCGCTGCCAGGGGGATCGACCAGCAGGACTGGAAACGAGCATGCCACGTGCCGTCCAGCATGACGCTGGAGCTCAGCGCTTCGCCCGAAAGATGCCTCGGTTTTGATAGCTTCTTGGTAAGTCCCGGCTGGTTGGGTACCGAAAGATCCGCCGCCTTCGGTGTTCCCGCTCTGAGAACCCATGCCGTGGACTCGTCGTTCAGCATGTACAGACGGCCCGCGTCGGCGCGGCAAACATGCACCAGCGAATCGAGAAAACGCCGCAACAGCTCGTCGAGATTGCGCGATTCCAGCTCGACTCGGAACAGTTCGTAGAATGCCTGCGTCTCCGCTTCGCGCACCTGATAATACGCGTTGTTCAACGTCAGGATGACGCAAAAGTGAAGCTGCTCCCGTACCCACTGAAAATTAGAGTTTTCATCCGGGTTCAACGTTTCAAGCACCGGAGAGAGGATCTGGTCGTACTCTTCCAGAGCCTCCAGGATCGCGCTCGGCGGTAGGTTGAGCTTCGCGAGTCTTCGCCCGTTGTACTCCACCTGTTCGATGAATTTGAGCGGCGGCTGGCCTCGCGAGAGAATCCGTGCGGCAGCACCAGGAGTGATAGCCGCCAGCGCCAGGCGTTGCCTGGGCTCGAACTCGAGTTTCCGCAGCCGGTTTAGGAATTTGCGATCGATCTTGTCGGTATGGGGCTCCAGCAACACCGCCAGGCGATGCAGATGGACGCGTAACTGGTCGCTTAATACATCGGCCGCATCGGCCAATTCGGGCGAAATCTGCTCCGTCTGCACATCCGGTACTATCGGCGGACTAAGGGGTTCTCATTAGTACTGTCACTACGTCGTTTTGCCCGCTCGCAACCGCCAGATCGAGCGCGGTCTTGCCATTTTTATCCTTCAGCGCAGGGTTCGATCCGCGCGCGAGCAGCGATTCGACAACGTCGCGCCTTCCCCACGACGCGGCCCGCGCTAGCGGTGTCTGGGCGTCATTATCTCTGGCGTCGATCTCCGCTCCGTGTTTCATTAGAGCCTCAGCGACCGCGCAATTGCCGGCCAGCGCGGCATCGTGCAGTGCAGTCGCGCCCTCGGCATTGCGAGCATTCACGTCGGCCTTGTGGGCGATCAATAATTCAACGATTTCGACGTGCCCTTTCAGCGCCGCATCGTGGATAAGTGTCGTCGACCCAAGGGGCCCCATGCGGTCGAGCAGCAGAGCTACTACATCGGTCTGACCGCGCATCACCGCGTCGCGCAACGCCCGCGCAGTCTCCAGTTTCGCGCCTTTTTCGATGAGCAGATCTACCATGCGTACCTGGCGGTAATGCAGCGCGTCATCGAGCGGTGTCGACCCGTCCTTGTCGGGCGCGTCGATTCTTGCGCCAGCCGCCAGCAATAGCGAGGCGACATCGGTGTGACCTTTCACGCAGGCGGCATGCAGCGGCGTTACCCCGTTCCGCGGATTCGCGCTTTTCGCATCGCCGCCCTTGGCGATCAGCAGCCGAACCATCTCCGTTTCGCCGCGCCACGCCGCCTCCTCGATGGGAGTGGACCCGCCTTCATCGCGGACATTCACGTCCGCTCCGCGCGCGATCAGCAGCGTCGCGATTCGGCCTTCCCCGCGTCGCGCCGCCAGATGCAATGGCGTCGCACCGAAGCTATTCGAGTTTATATCGGCTCCATGGGTGAGCAAGACCTCGACCACGTCGAAGCGGTTCATCAGGACTGCGTAATTGAGCGGCGTCGATTGTCCTTCGGAGTGACGCGCATTCACGTCGCCGCCCGCTCGAATCAGGTATTCGACGATCTCCACCTCGCCCGCCCACGCCGCGTCGTGCAGAGCCGTGCCACCCAGGGAATCCCGCCCGTTGACTGGAGTGCCGCTCGCGATCAGCGACTCCACCGTCTTCAAATCGCCCGCACGCGCGGCACGATGCAGTTCCTCGACGCTCGGCGTTTGTGCCAGCAACAGCTCGGCAAACGCGAACAGCAAGCGCCGCATGAAGACACCTCTACTTCTTATTCAACACCTGATCGAGTTCCGCTAGGAATCCCGGTGTCTCGATGGCGAGTTGGCTCCAGTCCCGCACAATAATCCCATTCGGATCGATCGCGAACAAGTGTGGCGTGTCGAAGCCGGGAGTGGCAGGCGTCGCCTTGAAATACGCAACCGCAACCTGACTTGAGTCGAACACAATCGGTGAAGTTGTTCGGGTCTCGACGGCGTATCGCGTGACTGTTGCTTGATTGTCAGGAGGAAGAACGATCGAAAGGACCGCGACCTTCCCCCCGGATCTCGCCATCACCCCCTCCAGCTTCTTCGACAGTTCCTTGCAGTGTGGACAATCGGTCTTCATGAAATCGAGCAGCAGCCATCGCCCGCGGTAATCGAGAATATCGTGTTGCTGGAGTCTGGCATCGGGCAACGAAAAACTCGGTGCCCTTCGCCCGGAAAGGCCCTGGTTGGCCAAAGGCTGGCCCGTCAAAAAAAGTGCCGCGCATGTTAGCGCCGCTGAAAACTTAAGCATCTGCCCAACGTATCATTTTGCCTTCTTAGGGGCAAGATTCTTCGGGACAATTTGTATCTCGAACAACTTCGGCCACCACTTTCCCGTGACGAACAACCTCCTTCCGGCCGCGTCATAGGCGATCCCGTTCAGTACATCCACCCGCGTCTTGCGGTCGTCATCCGTCAGCAGGCCAGCCAGATTCACCCGTCCCAGAACCTTTCCATCGACCGGGGAAATGCGCAGCATCTGGTTCGTTTCCCAGACATTGGCGTAAATCTCGCCCGTCACCCACTCGAGCTCGTTCACTCTCTCGATCGGTCCCGCATCGTCATGCACCGTAATACGCCTTTTTTCGCGAAGCGTCGCCCCATCCCACACCCGTATCTGCGCAGAGCCGTCGTCCATGTAAATCTGCCTGCCGTCGTTGGTGAGCCCCCACCCCTCGCCCACATAAATGAACGTCCGCTTCTCGCGCATCGAAGCCAAATCGTACACGAACCCCAACTGCGTTCGATAGGTCAATTGTACGATCTCCTGATTGAGAATCGTGATACCCTCGCCGAACAGATGCGGCGCCAGCTTCATTTCCTGCACCACTTCGCCGGTTTCAAGCTTCATCTTTCTCAGCACCGAATGCCCTTCCTCGCCGGTGCTTTCGTAAAGGTATCCACCGCGAAATTCCAGGCCCTCCGTAAACGAGGTACGATCGTGCGGATACACGTGGATCACTTTGTATCCGTACTCCGGAGTCGCCGCTGTCAGGATCCACGCACACAGCAATAGCCTCAAGATCACGACTTCGCCTCAGCCAGCCGCCGTAGCGATTCTTCATACGGCGCGCGCGCCACGCCGCGTTCCGAGATGATCGCGGTCACGTACCGCGCAGGCGTCACATCGAAAGCCGGATTCTCGACTGCGATATTTTCAGGCGCCACGGGCACTCCGAATACATGCGTCACCTCCTCGGCCGACCTCTGCTCGATCGGAATCGAATCACCTGATTCGAGAGTCAGGTCAAACGTCGACACCGGTGCCGCCACATAGAACGGCACGTTGTTTTCTTTCGCCAGCACCGCGAGCGAATACGTGCCGATCTTGTTCGCGACGTCGCCGTTAGCCGCGATGCGGTCCGCGCCCACCACCACGCAGCCGATCCTTCCGGAGTGCAGAAAATGACCCGCCATGTTGTCCGTGATCAGCGTCGTCGGAATGCCGTCCTGCTGCAGTTCCCACGCCGTCAATCGCGCACCTTGCAAAAACGGCCGCGTCTCATCCGCGAACACGTCGATGTTTTTCCCCGCCTCCGCAGCCGCGCGAATTACCCCGAGAGCGGTGCCGTATCCAGCCGTTGCCAGCGCTCCCGCATTGCAGTGGGTCAACACCGTCTTGCCGTCGGGCACGAGTGCGGCGCCATGTTTCCCCATCGCTCGGCAGATCGCGATATCGTCGAGCCGTATCTTTTTCGCTTCCTCAATCATGCGCCGCACCAGTTCCTCGCGTGGCACGCCCTTCAGCGACGCCCGCAGCGTGCGCATCCGATCGATCGCCCAGAATAGATTCACGGCCGTTGGCCGCGTGCTCGCCAGCGTTTCGCACACCCTCTCGAAATCCGCGTCTTCCTGTACCCCCAGTGCCACGCCCATTGCCGCCGCGACGCCAATCGCCGGAGCCCCGCGAATCACCATGGAGCGAATCGCCACTGCCACTTCCACGTAACTGCGGCAGGTCACAAACACCTGCTCCCTCGGCAGCCGCGTCTGATCGATCATCACCACGCCCGCATCGGTCCATTCAATAGTTTCGACCATGAATTCTTATTCTCGCATTGCCTTGTCTGGCCGCTCCCTAAACTTCGTGGTTCGCGCTCATCTTGACACTGAACCGCGACCGTCAGGGAGCGGACAGACGCCTCACTGCTACTCTAAAACCAGTGACCCGCAAGCGATTCGAATGGAAACTCCGCGACCGTACTCTCAACTTGGGGGATCGTACCGTGATTTTCGGCGTGCTCAACCTCACGCCCGATTCTTTTTCCGACGGCGGAACCTACCAGGACCCCGACCGCGCCTTCGCCCGAGCAGTCGAGCTTGAAGAACTGGGCGCGGACGTAATCGACATCGGCGCGGAATCCACGCGTCCCGGCTCTGCGCGTATTTCCGAGGCCGAAGAACTCCGCCGCCTCGTTCCCGTGCTCAAGCGCCTGCGTGGAAAATTGTCCGTCCCCATCTCCGTCGATACGTACAAAGCAAGCGTTGCGGAAAAAGCCTTTGAGTTTGGCGTAGAGATTATCAACGATCCCAGCGCACTCACCTTCGACGCCGACCTCGCCCGCAAAGTTGCGAACGCCAATGCCGGTCTGGTCCTCAATCATATGCGCGGCACTCCCGAAACCTGGGCCAAATTGCCGCCTCTCAAGGATCTGATCCGCACCGTTCGATCGGAGCTTGAAGCCGCAGCGCATCGCGCGACACTCTCGGGAGTCGATCGAAAGCGCATCGTCGCCGACCCCGGCCTCGGCTTTGGCAAGCGACGCGAGCAGAATTCCGAGATCCTGGCGCAGCTTGGCGAACTCGCCCGCCTCGAACTGCCAATCCTGGTCGGCCCGTCGCGCAAGCATTTCGTCGCTAAGGAATCGACGGACGCAACGGAGTTCGCCACCGCCGCCGCCGTTACCGCCGCGGTTTTGAACGGCGCGCACATGGTCCGCGTTCACGATGTGAAGGCCATGAGGGCCGTGGTGGAGGTGGCTGACGAAATCGTGCGTGCCGACCCTGCTAACGCTTCTGACAAACCGGACAGTAATGTGTCCCACGGCTCGCTACGACGGCCTTCTTAATCGCTGTGCCGCAGATCACGCAGGGCTCACCCTTGCGACCATAGACGCGATGCATCATCTGAAAATTGCCGCGATTCCCATCCGCGTCCACGTAATCGGAAATCGACGACCCGCGATGTTCGATCGCCAGCGTCAGGATGTCGACCATCGCCTGATGCATCCTCGCAACGCGTGGCGCGCTCAATCTCGACGCCTGTGCCAGCGGATGAATCCCGGATGCAAATAGCATCTCGTCGACATAAATGTTCCCAAGTCCCGCGATGAACGCTTGATTCAACAGCAGCGGTTTCACCCGCGTCTTCCGAGCGCGCAAGCGTTTTGAAAACTCCGCAAGCCCAACCAGCAGCGGCTCCGGTCCCAACTTCGCGACGCGCGTACTTCCCCACTCGATCCGCCCAAACTGCCGCGGATCGTCGTACAGCAACACTCCATCGTCCAAAGTAAAAACTCCATGCGTGTGCACTGTGGCGACGCCCGATACCAGCAGCTTTCCTGTCATACCCAGGTGCACCGCGAGCGCCCCATCATCAAAAGCGATGACGATGAACTTGCCCCGCCGCGTAACGGATTCAATGCGCCGCCCGCCAACCCTCCGAGCCAGCTTCGCCCGGTTCCCCGGCGTCACGAAGCGCGAAGTGAATTGCGCCGAGATAATGCGCCGCCCCACCAAATAAGGACCCAGCGTACGAACCACGGTCTCGACTTCAGGTAATTCAGGCACTAGGGCACATCAATGAGAATATCGTCCCCTTCCACCTTCACCGGGAACTTCGCGAGCTTCACATTCTCGTCGTAATCGTTCACGCCCGTCCGGCAATCGTACTCCCACGCGTGCCATGGGCAAATCAGCTTGTCGCCATCGACGTTGCCTTGCCCCAGCGGCCCGCCCGCGTGCGGACAAATGCCGTCGAACGCGCTCAGTTCGCCGCTCACGTTGCAGATCGCGTACGTGCCCTCGCCCACTTCCGCTTCCATCACCGATCCCGGCGGTAGCGCCTGCAGAGATCCAACCTTTACGAATGCCATATTAGTTTCTTGTACCACGCCCTGAAAACATTTCGCTTTGTGGCGGACACCCTCGAAAACACATGGAGCTGCCGTCTTGTGGGGCGGGCTATCCAGCCGGCAGCCGCCTTTCGAGGCGCCTCTCTTTCCCCTTTCTTAAAAACTTTTCCTGTAGCTGCGAAGGCCGGCGAAAACATCATGTCTTCGCCCATCCGCAAGCTTCCGCATGGAGTTTGATCGGCTTCCGGTGGCCTTTTAGTCCTCATCCACTGAATCCGGCAACGGCTTCTTGTGCTTGGGCTTCTTCCGGGCCACCTTCGGAACAATGGGCCGCGAAGCCTTCACCGGCCCAACGCGTTCCCGCGCAATCGCCCGCACTTCATTTTTCTGATCGAATTTGAGCTTCCGCTTCACGCTTCCCGCCTGTGTTACAGTATGGATGAGGAGACCTTATGCTTAAAAGTATCGGTCCGATGGAATTGGTCGTTATCCTCCTGGTAGCACTGCTGCTATTCGGCGGCAAGAAAATCCCGGAGTTGGCCAAAGGCTTGGGCGAAGGGATCCGCAACTTCAAGACTTCCTTGAAGGAAGGCGAACAACCCCCACCCCCCGACGATAAGAAGCCGGCGTAAGCGCTTCCTGGCCCGGCCTGAAGTATTGGCGGACCTCAATCGGTATTCGAACTACAAAAACCCCGCGCCGGCCCTATAAGCCTCGCGGGGTTTTTCATTGCTCCGGCGTCCCGCCGGAGTTATTTCTTTGCCTTCGGCGGAACGATCGAGTCCTTCACCGCTTTCGCGACGCGGAACTTCACTACCTTCTTAGCCGGAATCTTGATAGCTTCGCCTGTCGCCGGATTGCGGCCAATACGCGCCTTGCGATCGACACGGACCAACCGGCCGATGCCAGGCAGCACGGCTACGCCGCTCTTTTTGGTTTCCTTGATTGCGAGATCGGCGTAGGCGAGTGTGAATGCCTTTGCTACCTTGTTTGGTACTTCGACCGCTGCCGCCAGCTCTTTGATAAACTGCGATTGCGTCATCTTTGTTGCTGCCATAATTCTCCTTTTTTCTGATTCTCCCGGTTGTACGATGCACGCCCACGCGCTTCTGAAACGCCCCGGACCCGCATTTGCAACTAAATGATAAGGGATCGGTAAACCCGGTGTAAAGAGAAATATGCGGGGAATGGCCGATTTTCCAGGGTTTTTCACAGGCGTGTGCGCCCGAGCTCCATGCCCGCCGCGATTTGCTACACTGGCGCATAGGGGCAAAGAAAAGGCGAATGAACAACTTACGAGAGCTTCTCGAAAATATCAACCGCAAGTATGACGCTCGCCCGCTCCCTCCACCTCGCCGCATGCCGGTCGAGGAATTCATGCCCGGCGAAGAAGTCGAAACCGCCTTCGGCCGTCATTTCGAAACCGAAAAGCTGTGGGAGCATCATCGACATCATGGCAGCGCCGATATCGGCGCGCTGGCTTGTCTGCCGCACGATCTTCTTTCCGTAATCGGGTGTGAAATGCCCTCCGCGCCCCCGGAAACATGGGCTTTTCTCGATACCGAGACCACCGGACTCTCCGGCAGTATCAGCACGTGTGCGTTTCTAGTCGGCGTTGGCCGCATCACGCAAGAAGGATTTCACGTCCGCCAGTTTTTCATGCGTGGCTATCGGGAAGAGGCGAGTCTTCTCGATGCCCTCTCGCGTTATCTTAAGAATTTCCAAGTGCTGATTACCTACAACGGCATGGCCTTCGACCAGCCGCTGCTCGAATCGCGCTATCGCCTCAATCGCGCCCGCTCCCCTTTTTACCGGCTGCCTCACCTCGATCTGCTCCATGGCGCGCGCCGCCTGTGGAAGCTCCGCTTCGATAGATGCCGCCTCGTCGATCTGGAAAATCAAGTGTTGGGCTTCGAACGAACCGGCGACATTCCCGGCGCGATGATCCCGTACGTCTACTTCGAATACCAGCGGACGAAATGGATCGAGCGCCTGGTCCCCGTCTTTCACCACAACGCGCTCGATATCCTCACGCTGGCCTGCCTCACTGGAATCGTCCCCCATGCCTTTAAGGACGCGGCATCGCGCACCAATGCGGCCGAGTTAACCGGTATCGCAAGATGGCTAAACGAAGCCGGCGACATCGACCGCGCGTTGCCCCTCTACCGCCGAGCCGTGGAATCCGGCTTGCGCGACGATCTCCTCTTCCGCACTTTATGGGACATTGCAAAAATAGAATGGAAGCAAGGCAACCACACCGCAGCGCTCGCGGTCTGGACCGATCTGGCGGCGACAAAGAACCCTTTCCGAGTAAAGGCTTTTTTGGAGCTGGCCAAACACTCCGAGCACACCGAAAAGAACTACGCGCGAGCCCTGGAACTCACCCGCGACGCTCTCGCGCTCGAATCATCGGCGGAACTGGAAAAACGAGAACAGCGTTTGTTCAAAAAGACCAACTCACTTGCCGATACAAAACGTAGAAAAAATGCGGTTCAGAATGTCGTCCGCCGTCGTCGCCCCGGTAATCGCGTCGATGGGCCGTAGCGCCGCATAGAGATCCAGCAGCAGCATCTCATGCGGGATGCCGAGGCCGTTGGCGGTCAGTGCTTGGCCGAGCGCCTCCTGCGATTCGCGCAGCAACTGCTCGTGCCGCAGACTGGTGATGAATCCGCCCTCCTGTTCGATCTGACCGCGCGGAGCAATCGCGTCGACAATCGCGCGCCGCAACTCAGCGATGCCCTCGCCCGTCAGCGCGGAAACGTTCAGTCCAAGATCCGATTTTCCAAGATCGCATTTATTCGCGACCACCAGTGTTTTCCCCTGTGCGCGCCCAATCAGCGCTGTGTCCGATTCTTCGAGTGGCACTGAGGAATCGATCACCACCAGCGTCAAATCCGCGTCCGCCATCGCTTGATAGCTGCGTTCGATCCCCAGGTTCTCGACGGTATCCTGACCTTCGCGAATCCCCGCCGTATCGACGAACTTTACCGGGATTCCCTCCACCGATGCGGTCTCTGATACCAGATCCCGCGTAGTTCCGGGAATATCGGTCACGATCGCGCGGTCTTGTTCCAGCAGGCGATTAAAAAGGCTGCTCTTCCCGACGTTCGGCCGCCCGACGATGGCGAGCGTGAACCCTTCGTGCACCAGCTTGCCGTATGCGAAGCTCGCAATCAGTGCCCGGGTCGCATCCAGAATCGGCCTGATGAGCATCTCGATTTGAGACGACGGAGCGAACCCGATGTCGTCCTCCGCAAAATCGATCCCGGCTTCGAGCAGCGTGATTAACTGGAGCAATTGCTCCTTCACCGGCTTGACCCGCCGCGATACCGACCCCGTAGTTTGTTGCGCGGCGATGCGAGCCTGGTAAAGAGTCGTCGCATCGATCAAATCGCGCACCGCCTCGGCTTGCGGAAGATCGATCCGCCCATTCACATACGCGCGCAACGTGAACTCGCCAGGCTCCGCGAGGCGCGCGCCAAACTGGCAAGCGCGTTCGAGAGCGAACCGCAGCACCACAGGCGACCCGTGGCATGCGATCTCGACTACATCTTCAGCCGTATAGGATCGAGGCGCCGCGAAATACGTAACCACCACTTGATCGACATCCGCCAATTCCGCCAGCACCGCACTCCACGGACGCCACGAAAAATCATCGGAAAACTCAAGGATTTTCTCAGAAATCGCCCGCGCCTCCGTGCCGGAGAGACGAACCACGCCGATTCCTCCACGCCCAGGCGGCGTAGAAACCGCAACAATCGTGTCTTTGAGATTCACTTGTGCCACCCTCTAAATTGCTTTGGTGCCACGTTGGGCAGGTTGATAGAGATTGCTGAAAAACTCATCTCCCCCTCCGGGGTGGGGCGGACCCCCTGGTCCGCGGCCGATCCCCGGATCGGCCCGTCCGGTGTCCGCGGGGCTGGTTTTATGGTCAAGAGGGCGATCAGAAATCGCGCACAAACCAGCGGGTCCAGCACCACTTGGCTTCCGAAGGTCACTTAATAAGAGTTTTCAGCGGCCTCTGATAACCTGCGGCCAATTGGCAATCGGCCTCTTCAGGCTGTGAATCTATCGCCGCGGCCCGCGATCGCGTCCAAACCCGCCCGGCCCCCGCGGTCCACCTCTTCCGGGAGGCCCTCCCCTACGGTCACCCCGCCGCATTCCGTCCTCTTCCGGCCTCGGCCGCGGCGGACGAATCGGCTCCGGCAAAACCTTCAGATCCGATGGAACGATCACCACCTGCCGGATCGGACCTTCGCCAACGCTCTCGCTGCGAACGTCGGTTTCGCCGCGCAACGCCAGATGCAGGATGCGCCGCTCCCGGCTGTTCATGGGACTGAAGTGAAATGGCGCATGCGATTTCTTCACTCGCTCCGCCGCGGCAAGCGCGCTCATTCTCAACTCTTCGATGCGCAGAATCCGGCGGTCATTCGCGTCGAAACAGATCCTCGAATGCTCTTCCCCAGCCATCCCCAGCGCTTCCATAGTGAGGTGTTCCAGCGCCAGCAGCAGCTCGGTCTTATTTTCGAGCAGCAAATCGACGTCGGGACCCGTGAACCGGATCATCAGGTCGGGATTCTCAAAATCCGGGTGCGGCGTTTCTCCCTCCGCAACCGTGAAATCGAGCTTAAAGCCAGCCAGCCCGAACACGTGCTTCAGGAACTTGTCAATGCGAGGGCCATCTTCGGCAACGGTAAACTTCTTCTGGGGCACGTTCAGTTCCTGTTCTTTTTCTTCGCGACCGGTTTTACGTCCACGACTTTCGGCGACGGCTTGGGTGTGCCCCGATTCAAAAACCACTGCTGAGCAATGCCCACCACGTTTCCGGTCAACCAGTATATTACCAGCCCGGAGGAAGCGAAGTAGAACATGTACCCCATCACGAGCGGCATGAACATCATCATCTTCTGTTGCGTGGGGTCCACGCCGGGACTCGGCGTCATCTTTTGTGAAAGGAACTGCGTCACCACCAGGATCACCGGCAACACGTGAATCGCCAGCGTTTCCATCTGTGAAAGATCCGAGACCCACAGCCAATGCGCGCCCCGCAACTGAATCGCGACGTTCAGCACTTTATAAAACGCGAAGAAGAACGGCAGTTGGAGCAGCATCGGCAGACAGCCTCCCGCCGGATTCACTCCGTTCACCTTATAGAGAGCCATGATCTCCGCGTTCTGATCGGCTTTCTTCGGATCGTTCAGCGAAAGCCCCTTGTACCGCGCGTTGATGGCGGCGATCTGCGGCTGAATCGTCTGCATCTTCTTCGACGATTTCATGCTGGTCATCTTCAACGGAAACAGCAGCGTGTTGATCGCGACCGTCACCAGGATGATCGCCCAGCCGTAATTTCCACCAACGTGTCCCGCCATCCACTTCAACGCTTCAAACAGACCCTTGGCGATAATCCCGAACATTCCCCAATCCACCACTTGCTCGAGCTTTGGATTCACGCGCTTCAGAATCTCGATATCCTTAGGCCCCACGAAAAGCTCGAATGAGTTGAATCCTTCCCCGCCCACCGCCGCTCCCACGCGCGGCTCTTCTTTGCCGTCCTTGAGGATGTTGTCGGAGTACGTGGTCAATTCCATCGACGAAGCGCCGGTAGGCAGCAGCACGCCCGCGAAATAACTGTCTTCGATGCCAGCAAAAGTATACTGACCGCCCGAAGTCACCGGTCCGCTCTTGGCATCCTTCGGATCTTTCTTTTGCAGCTCGTTGCTGAGCACCCCGTAGGATCTGGGCGCATTCGGATCGTAGAGCAGTGCGTGTTGCAGCGACGCCGGATTGCTGACCGTCTCGTCGCCGAATCCGCCCCGCCATTCGAGCGAGTGCGGCAGCATCACACCGGTCTGCGAAACCTGCGACGTCACGCGCGCCAGATAACTGTCCTTCGCGAACTGAAAGGTTTTCTTGACGTCCACGCGTCCGTCTGAAAACTCGAACGCCAGG
Source organism: Bryobacterales bacterium (assembly GCA_003170295.1). Taxonomy (GTDB): domain Bacteria; phylum Acidobacteriota; class Terriglobia; order Bryobacterales; family Bryobacteraceae; genus Palsa-187. Next base: position 59,085 of record PNAJ01000061.1, read on the forward strand.
TTGTAGCCGTCGCGATCCAATTTAAACAGCGCGGTATTCGGATCGAAGGTCGGTTTCTGACCCTTAAACTCGATTGAGAATGGCGCGGGGACTTTGGCAAGCGCCGCCGCGTTCACAAGATCGAGAGGCTTTCCGTTATGATCCTTGAAATCCCGAAGGACCCAGCTTTTCACCACCGCGCCTTTACTCGAAAAAACAATGTGGCAAAGACCCGTGTCGACCACTACGGTTTCTTCCTGGTCGCCATGGATCTGCCCCGGCATTTCCGCCGCCGCCGCTGCAGCCACAGGAATCACGGGTGCTGGAGCCGCAGGGGGAGGCGCCGTCGCCTCCACCGGATCGGTTGTCTTAGAAGTCGCGGGCTTGTTCGCACCCGGCGCCGGCGCCGCCGCAGGCTTATAGATGTAAGGCGTCAGGAACAGCACCAGCCCCATCAGCACGAATGCGATGAGAAGCCGCGCCTCCATCGAAAGGTCTTTCTTCATACGCTGAAACAGGCCCTCAACGGACCGGATCCAGACCCCCTTGATGAAATGGATGGCAGCGGATGATGCGCCTCACGCCCTTCGCAACCCCGCGCCACACGCCGTATTTTTCCACTGCTTGCATCATGTAAACCGAACACGTCGGCTCAAACCGGCACGCCGAGGGCAGCAGCGGCGAAAGCCTTCGCTTATAGATACGCAGCGCGCCGATCACAGTTCGCACAGAGGCGGGCGGCCTCATTGTCACTTGACAGATACTGCCGCCCGCCGGAGCTTGTTCTTCACGGGCCGTGCGGCTGTTATTTATGAGATCCCGCATTTTTCGATTACCTTCGCGAGCGCCCGCTCGAGATCGGCGAACGGAGCCAGAATCGCCGCCTTGCGTGGGTTGATGACGATGTCCCAATCGATATTCCAGTCCATCCTGTGCAGCCGGAATGCCGCTCGAAAACGCCTCTTGATGCGATTGCGCACCACCGCTCCGCCCAGCGCCTTTGGGACCGTAAGCCCGATACGCACTCCTGCCGCATCGCCTTCGCGCCGCACCATACAAAACGCGGCGAACAAAGGACCGGATACGCGGGTGCCGTTATCATAGACCGTTCGGAAGTCGGCGGAGCGCAGAATGCGAGAAGAACGAGGGAACGACTGCTGGCCGCCGGAGCCGGTGTTAATGGGAGTTCCGGACAGCTCTTTCATCGCTGACCGTCAACTTATGGCGGCCCTTGGCGCGACGGCGCGACAGCACGGCGCGGCCATTCTTCGTGTCCATCCGGGACCGGAATCCATGAGTCTTCGCGCGCTTGCGATTATTGGGCTGAAATGTACGTTTCGGCATGGTCTTTCTTCACTGGCGCGGAGGCGCACCTGTAGGTCAATTTGAGACGCTTTCAGTATAGCAGACCGTTATGTTGTGTGTGCTTGGTGGCGCGAGCTTTAGCTTGCAGCGGCGGCTTCAGCCGTCGTCTTCTTCACACCAGGCACCGAACCGCCACGCGTAAGCATGCGGACAGACGCGAGGAGCCTTCACATCTCCAATTTCCCCTTCACCATCATGTCCTTCACCCGAAACTCCACCGTGCGGAACGGCGGCGTCACCCCAGGCAGATACAGCTCGAACGTCACCATCTTGTCCGTTGCCTGCACCTCGCGTGGAAAAGCCATGCGCAGGTAAACATCGTTCGCAGTAGGCGGGAAATGCCCAGTCACCTTATACTTCTTCCGCCCCACCCGCATCACCGACTCCTCCTCCATCCGCTTGGTCGCCGAAGCATCGTCAAAATCCTTAGTGCGAGGAATCCGGACCGCCACCACAATCTGCGTCGCCCGATTATCTTCAAGCCACAGCCGATACTCGGTGTCCATCGGAGTTTCAACAACCTTGCGCAGATACCGCAATTCCCGCTGCTTCTCGGCCTCCCGCATCGGCCCAGCGGTAGCGAGATAAACCTGCACCGCCGCGACGTGCGAATCTTTCGAAGCCCCCGTCCCCTCCGCCATCTGCCCCCAGGGAGAATCGGTAAACATGCGAATCAGCTCATCGTCAGTCCAATCAGAAGGAGCCTTCGTTTCCCAAAACGATGCGGCGAGGAAGAAGAGCATCGCGACCAGCTTCATAACGTCGATTGTGGCACAGCCCCCCGATCCAGCCTGCTGGGGGGCGTGGTGGCACAGGCTTCAGCCTGTGATCTGTTTTTGTCATTCACAACCCTCAATTTTCATGACCGCGCGAGAGCCTCATAAACATCCACGCGCTGTGTTGTTTTCCTCAACACATCGATTGGCTTCCGCTTTGAAACCTTTCGAACAACTGGGAGATTTGGAGAACCCATGCTAACCGGGCAGCTTCGAGAATTGACCGAAAACTGCATTGCTGGAACCGTGTCGGTCTCCGGCTTCTCCGAACGCTTTGTGAGCCTCTACTTCGCCGGTCGGCAACACCGTCAGATTGCGCAGCGCCGTGGTAGCCCCTCGCCGAACGCTCCCGTGGGCATCGTTCGGAGTCGTCGCTTCGCTTGGAGTTGGAGAAGGCCCTCGTCTCGTAGCGAAGCATCGTGCGTCTGTCCCGTTACTCAATCTATAAGCCCAACTGTAAATTCCTCCGGCATCGGCGCTGGAGACGCAATCCGTTCCGTCGTGCCTTTTGCGATGATGGGCTGGAGGGTTCGTGGCGGTGGAAAAGCTAGCGTTGCTACGCTTTATCGAGAACCGAAGCTTGCAGCGGTATTTCCACGGCCGCGGGGTGGAAATCGGAGCACTGTGGCGTCGCTTTCCTCTCCCTCGGCGCGCACGCGTCTGGTACATCGATCGGCTGGGCGGCGAGGGACTGGAAGAGCACTACCCTGAACTGAGGGGCCGCATCATCCAGCCGGATCTGCTGGCAGACGCCGCAGAGCTGCCGTTGGCTCCGGCCAGTCTGGACTTTCTGATTGCCAGCCACCTGCTCGAACACCTGCAATTCCCCCTGGCCGCGTTGCGTGCCTGGTACAACCTCCTGGCGCCCGGAGGCGTCCTATTGCTCCGGGTGCCCGACAAACGCTACACCTTCGATAAACGCCGCGTCCGCACGTCTTTGGCACACCTGTTGAGCGAGCATGACGACCCCAAACTGTTCGGGCTTCGAGACCATTACGCGGACTTTGTCGCGAACGTAGCGGACTTGCGCCCGGACACTCAGGAGTTCGAACAGACAATCGACGATCTGATGCGCCGGAACTACAGCATTCACTTTCACGCCTGGATCGACGATGATGTGCGCGAGATCGTAGACTTTACTCAAAGCGCTTGGCGGCTGGAGTGGGATCTCGTGGTCTTCCGCCGCGCCCGTTCGTACCGCAAGGAAACCACCGTATTGCTGCGGCGGAAATAGCGGCTTCCCAGCTTCATAAGGTCGATTGTGTCACGGTGATTCCTACGGATCGCACATCGGTACTCCGTCCACCAGGAGAAATATCGGGTCGGCTTTTCCGCTCGCGCCGATAGATCCGTCGGGGCGACGGTACATATGGAATGTTCCCAAGAGCCGCTCATTCGGGTTGTCCATGAGATCGTAGACACAACTGAGTGTCCCGTCTTCCTGGCCGGAATCGGGAGGCGCAAGTGCCTCATAAACGTCCACGCGCTGCGTTGTCTTCCGCAACAGTGTAGATTGGAAGGTAGGGTCGTTCCAGATACTCCTCAACTCACGCTTTGAGACTTTTCGAACGGCCGGAAGACTTGGAGAACTCATGCTAACCGGACAGCTTCGGGAATTAATCGAAAGTTACGTTGCCGGAACCGTTTCGGTCTCCGACTTCTCCGAACGCTTCGCGAGCCTCTATTTCGCCGTTAGACAGCAGGCAGGTGAAGCAAGCGCCGCCAGATTGTGTAGCGCCGTGGTAGGCCCTCTCGCCGAGCACTCTCGTGGACATCGAACCGACTCGTCCCTTCGGCTGGAACTTGAGAAAGCCCTCGTCTCGGAACGAAGCAGCGTGCGGCAGTAGCTTGCTTGGCACGGGTTAGATTCTCTGATTCCCCCAGCGCCGACACCGAACCCTGACCGTCAGGGAGGGGACGATGCAGCAAGGAAGAAGAGCATCTCGACTAGCTTCATAAGCCCGATTTTGCCTTAGCGTCTTCGAAGAGGAACAGGGGCTCTAGTCCTGAACCGACAGGCTGTATCTATCTGGAGCCTGTACCGCCCGCTTGACTGGAAGGCCAGGGGCATGTCTCTTTACCAGATCTTTGATCGTATCGACATCGGCTCGGCACCCCGCGATTACCGCCGTGAGCGCGCCGGGCGGCAGTGGGAGAAAATCGTTGTTCGTAATAGGCAGGGGAGGAATTTCGTCAGCCTGGCCGTCGCGCGCCAATATTCGGAATTCGTTCTCATAAGTCCAATCTGTGGACTTGGTCACTAAAATCTGGAAGGCCTCCTCGGGGGAAAACGAAAGCATATTCAGGGCCGGGAGAGCGTCCCTATACTTAACTTGCCATGCATTGCCGATCAATGACTGACTCGCGTCGAACTCCAAACAAATGCCTCGGTGATGGTTAGAATAGTGCGACCACATCAGCGACTTATCTGGGTGCTTCGCAAGGCAGTAGACGCGCCAGCACTCGACAATCTTGTTCCGCATGGATTCCCTGAATTCTGTCTGGCACATCTCAATCATTAAGGAAGCATCAGCCTGCAGCATCCTCTCGAAGGCTCGTTGATCGGCCGCAGAAAGGTTTGGACGCGGGACTTTTTGCATGTACTTTATGCACCGGGCCCGATATTCAGGACTGATCATCTGCGTCGTGTCAAGGCATGGATAGCAATCCCATGGGTCATTGAAATTCTTGGGATTTGAAAGGTGAATGCGCTGATTAACGAACATACCTTCCAGATACTTCGGGCAAAACGGTTCGTAGTGGTACAACTTTTGGATTCCCAGTCGCGCCGCTTTAACCGTCATAAAAGGAAGCCACCTGCCCTAGTTTAGCCTGACGACCCATTATTAATTTGAAGCCAGACTTAGTTTCCATGACCCAGAAGCACCCAAAAAGGTGCTATCCATAAAGGAGGCGCTCCCATGCTCGATATCACCAAAGACATCCAGTCCCTCACGACCTTCCGCCGCCGCTCTGGCGACTTCATGAAACAGCTCAAAAAGACCAAACGCCCGGTCGTGCTCACCGTCAAAGGCAAGGCGCAAGCCGTCGTCCAGGACGCTGAAGCCTATCAGCGCCTGCTCGACATTGCCGCTTTAGCAGACGCGCGTGAAGGAATCCGCCAAGGCCTGGAGCAGTCTCGGCAAGGACTCGGAAAGCCCGCCCGGGAGTTCTTCGCCGAGTTCAGGGCGAAGCATGGCATACCTCGTTAGGATCCTGCCTCGCGCTCAGCGCGATCTTGACGCCATCTATGCAGCGATCAATGCCGAACACTCAGACGCGGCGTTTCGATGGTTCGACGGATTGGAGCGCGCTGTCTTCACTCTGGAGGAAATCGCCGAACGCTGTCCGGTTACGCCCGAGGATGCAAGTCTGAGGCATTTGCTTTACGGCAAGAAGCCCCATGTCTATCGCGTGATCTATCGAGTCGTGGAGAATCAGAACGAAGTCCACACCCTCCACATCCGGCACGGCGCGCGACAAGCATTCAAGGCCGACGATCTGACCTGATCAATCCCCCCGCAACACCGCCGCCGGATCGACCCTCAACGCCCTAAACGCCGGAACCGCACACGCCACCAAACTCGCCCCTACCATCAACCCCGCCGCGCCGAGACTCGCCCATAACAACGATCCTCCCGACCCCGGCACAAACCCGCGCAGCAATCGACACCCGAGTTGCGCAGCAACGATCCCCACTCCTGTGCCGACCATCGCGATCGTCATCCCCTGCCGCACGATCATCGCGAACACCGCCTCATACCGAGCCCCCAGCGCCACTCGAATCCCAATCTCGCGCCGCCTCCGCTCGACCGCACTCGATACCACGCCGTACAATCCCGCCAAGGCCAGCAGCAACCCTCCTCCTCCCGCCACTCCCGCGATCCGCAGCGCGACCTTGACTCCGAACATCGCCCCGTTGTCAAAATACTCTCGCAGCATACGAGCGTCGCTCATCGGAATCTCCCCCGCCAGGTTCCGCACCGCTGCGAAAACTTCGGCATCGGATTCGACAAATAACGTCATCCGCGACGCGAAATTGTGCGCATACGGCAAATAGAAATATGGACGCGGAGCCTCATCCCAGCGCATATATTTCGCCGTCTTCACAACGCCGGTCACCTCGACTACTTTCCCGCCGATCCGCATCTTTTCCCCGACGCCCACGCGCTTTGCCAATTCCTGATTCACGATCGCGCCATCCCGATCGTCAAAAGTGCGCCCAATGTGCATGAGCTCGAAATATTCCGGCGTGACAATGTTCATCCACACCGTCATCTCTTCCTGGTCCCCAATGCTGATCTGCTTCTGCGCTCCGGTCATGCCCAGCGGTACGCTCTGCGCCAGCGCCACGCGCCTAACGCCGGGAAGGGCCTTCACGCGCTCCATTAATTCGCGATAGAACCCACGCGTCCGCGCCTCGTTATATCCGCTCTGCCCCGGATCGAACGTCATCACGGAGATATGATCCGCGCGATATCCCAAATCCGCGTGCTTCGCGGCGTTCAGTCCCATCCATAACGATCCGCCCGTAGCCACTAACGCCGCCGCGAGTGCGACCTCCACTATCGCCAGTAAATGAGGGTGGTTTCGCCTGCGATCTTTGTGCAGAGAACCCCGCGCTTGCATCACTCCGCAAACCACCGCCGCCACCATCGCCGACGCGAACGCCAAAGCGATGACGCGCCGATCAATATGAGCCGCAATCGAAATAGAGAAATCCGTCGGAAGTACGATCGACCGCCGCAGTACTTCCGTCACCACCCACGCAACAGGCAACCCCAAAACACAGCCGACTCCCGCCACGGCCGCCGATTCCTGCAAAGATTCGCCCAGCAGCCTCATCGGGCTCGCCCCCAGCGCGATCTTAATCGCCGTCACCCGCGCCCGCGCTTCGCCCCGCATCAACAGCGCTCCGCACGCATTCGCGCATGCAATCGCCAGAATCAGCGCCGCCAGTGCGCTCAGCAGCCCAGCCAGGGGAGGCATCGTCTTGTCCGTCCGCAACCGAGCCGTCAACTCATCGAGCACGACAGCCCTTCGTCCCCGATTCGTCTCCGGATGCTCCCATTCCAGCCGTGTCGCGATCGCCGCGATCTCGGCGCCAGAGTTGATACCTCGAACATGCACCGTCAAAAACCGGCGCGACCGATCCTCCAGAATCTTCCCGTCCCCATACGAGCGAATCGGAATATAAAGGTCCGCGTGCATAAACCGGTCCAGCCCGAAATCTTCGGGCGCAACACCGATAATGGTGTAAAGCTTCCCTCCGATGCGCATATTTTTCCCAATATCGTTAGCGCTTCCGTGCGCCACGACGACCACCATCTGATCTTCCTGTGCGAACGTTCGCCCGAACCGCGCGCCGACCCCGAGCACCTCAAAATAATCGGGCGTCACCGCGAGCGCCAGTTGCATGCGCGCCGGTTCGCCGGCGGCGACGGGAATCAGACACTCCGCGACCATCGGTTTCGCCTTGCGAAAATCCAAGAAGTCGGGATACGATACGAACCCGAACGGCTGCCCTTCGGACGCCGTGAAAACTCGCATGATTTCGCGCGGTCGCTCGACCGGCAGAGGCCGCAGCAGGATCGCATCGACGATGCTCGCGAGTGCCGCGGCCAATCCGATTCCAACGGCAAGAGAAAGGACAGCTAGCGTTCGCATCGCGCCTCATCGTACCCGCCTGTTATTCCATTCCGAGCTCAGTTACACTTGTCCGTTAGCCATGCGATTCGCCACATCTCTACTCCTGTCGCTAACTTACGCCGCTCTCGCCCCGGCGCAAGATTCCCGCAATACGGTTGTGATCGACTCCGACACCCATTTCGCGCCGCCCGTTTTCAAAACCCGCGCTGAATGGGAAACGCGCGCCGTCCATTTGCGCAAACAGATCCAGTTTGCCGCCGGTCTCCTGCCGATGCCCGAGAAGCATCCTCTCAACGCGCAAGTTTTCGGACGGATCGAGCGCAAAGGCTACACCGTCGAAAAGGTCCTGCTAGAAACCATGCCCGGTTTCTACCTCGGCGGCAATCTCTACCGGCCCCTCGGGCGCATTGGACCCTTTCCCGCGATCGTCTCTCCGCACGGTCACTGGGCTTATGGACGTCTTGAGAACACGAACATCGCCTCCATTCCCGGCCGGTGCATCAATCTCGCGCGGCAGGGCTACGTCGTTTTTTCCTACGATATGGTCGGCTACGACGACACCATTCAAATGCCCCACATCGCCACCGGAAAACGCGAACAGTTGTGGGGATTCGGCCTGCTCGGCATGCAACTCTGGGATTCGATTCGCGCCGTCGATTTTCTCGAATCGCTTCCCGGCGTAGATCGCATCGGCGCCACCGGCGCATCCGGTGGCGCAACTCAGATCCTGATGTTGCAGGCAATCGACGACCGCATCAAATTCTCCGCGCCGGTCAACATGATCTCGTCGATTTATCAGGGTGGCTCGCCTTGCGAAAATGCGCCGCTTTTGCGCATCGGCACCAATAATATGGAGATCGCGGCGCTCATGGCTCCGCGGCCGATGCTGATGGTATCTACTACACAGGATTGGACGAAAAACACTCCGCGCGTCGAATTTCCCGCCATGCAGGCGATGTATCGCTTGTACGACCAGGAAGTTAATGTGCAAACAGTGCAGATCGATGCGCCGCACAACTACAATCGCGACAGCCGCGAAGCCGTATATCGATTTTTCGCTAAAACGGTGCTGGGCGCGGACCCAAAATCGCCCGATTTCGTCGAAAAAGGATTCACGCCGGAAAAATTAGGCGATTTGCTCGCTCTACACAATCGTTCGCTGCCCTTAAATGCCCTTAAGTACACCGAAATCGTCGAGCAATGGATCTTAAATGCCCATAATTTTGCACCCAATCGGGAGCTTCTGGCGCTTGCACTCGCGGCCGACTGGCCAGAAAAAGTGCTTGATCAGCGCTACGGCGATCGCATCGTGTTATCGCGAGCAGGCGTCGGCGATCAAGTCGCGGGCGAATGGCACGACGGCACAAAACCCGCGGCTCTTCTTGTCGATTCAGACAATCCGGACCCGACGCGGGCTTCTCTCAAAATAACCGTCTTTCAAACCGGTTCCGCCGTCGCCTCTCGCGACCGCAGTCATCCGATGTTTTTGACGTTCAATAAGACCGACGATGCCGAACGCGTGCAGGACATTCTCACTGCGCTCAAATGGCTCAATCAGGATTCGACGAAGCTGGTATGCCGAGGAAAGGCCGCCATCTGGTGCACGCTCGCCGCCAGCGCCAGTCCAAAAAACGTGCAGCTCGACGCGCCCATCCCGCCGTCGTTTCACGGAACCGATCAGGACTGGATCGACACCTGCTTCATCCCATCGATCCAACGCGCCGGAGGATGGCCTGCCGTGTTGAAGCTTACAGCCCAGCCACCGGCGCAACGATAATCGGAGTCGTTGTCGGCGCCGCGGATCCCGCTTCGGGTTCCAAGGTCACTGCGACCGCGCCCAAGGTCGACAAATCCACAGGGCCCGAGAGAATGTGCATCGCCGTGCTGTCGCCCCCGGATTGGAATAACCCGGCCGGACGCGGAGCTCCGCCTTTCGGAATCACCCACATCTCGTAGGTCTTGCCCGACTGCGCGGGCGGCAGGTTTGAGACGATCAGCAGCACTCCGAGCTTCGAGTGCACAAACACGTTGCCACGCGGGGGCGCAGGCTGGCCTTTTCCGAAACTCACCGGAAGCGTCGACGGATCGTTCAGAAAGCTCAGCGCCTGTAGCAACCGGTCGCGCTGCGCACTGACCTGAATTAAAGTGTGCCGCGCCTGCGCCAGTTCCGCTGCGCGCGACCGTTCCTGCACGCTGAGCCAGAGAGCGACCAGCAGCATCGCCGACGCCGCCAGCGCCGCGAGCCAGCTCCAGCTCATCCGCTGCACACCGACGCCCGCCAGCACCCGACGCTTCAAACGAGCCGGCGGCACTACTTCGGGCGCCATACTCATCAGCATGGCGTTCACTGCCAGCGCATCTTTTAACGCAGCGTGGCAGGTAGTGCAGCCGGTGCGCAGATGCGCGTCGATCTTCGCCTGATCGTCGGTATCGAGAACGCCGAGCGCATAAAGCTCGAAATCGTCGTGGAAATCCTGGCAATTGCTCATGCGATTGCTTCCCCCGCGATTTCGTCGCGAAGAGCCTTCAAAGCGCTCCGCACCCAGGTTTTCACCGTGCCGAGAGGCTGATTCATCCGCTCCGCAATTTCGGTTTGAGAGAGACCTTCGTAATAGGCGAGCTCAATAAGCTGCCGTTGTGTCGGCGTCAATTTTTCGAACGCGATTTTCAGTAACCGTGCGCGATCGAGCGACGACGCGCGATCGTCGAAGTTCGAAAACATCACAGGGGATTCCAGGCGATCGAGCTCCAGTGCTCCGGCGGACATTTTCCCGGCTACCGAACGCAGGTAGTCGATGGCTCGATTGCGGGCCACCGTCAGGACCCACGGCCCCAGCGCGCCTCGCGTTTGATCGAAAGATTGAACCCGGTTCCACACGCGCAAAAAAGTTTCCTGTACTAAATCTTCCGTGGCGCCGCTGTTGCGCACCACGCGGTAAATGAGGGAATACGCTAAACGCCCATAGCGGTCGTAAAGATCCGACATCGCCCTCGGATCGCGATCCTTCAAGCGCTTCGCCAGGTCGCCATCGTCCTTGAATCGCAATGTGATTTGCAGCAAGGCGTACGATAGTCCGACCGGCAGCAGTTTCCAGAGCATAATGGGCGCTTGTGGCGCCTCAAATAGTGTATACGCAACGCGGTACCGGGCGGATTGCAAGGAGGTCTTCTACCGCGAGCCTGCTCTCTTTCCCGTGGGGCAGGTTCGCAAAGATTGCTGAAAAACTCGACCGAAGCTCCGCTCCCTGTGGTCGCGGCTCAGTAAGCATTTGATAACAGGTAGCCTCGATACCGAGCCGTGACCATAGGGAGCGGTGAATGTGATGGTTTTCAGCAATCTCTCGCAGCCTATGGGCTCAAGTACGGCTTGTGCTGGTGTATCGATCATTTTGACTCGACCAACTTTATGAGCCGGAATTGATTATCGCGCCAGTTGAAGTAGTAGGTTCCACATTCCTTTCTAAAATTCCGGCACGCGTCCCGAATCGCTCCCGAGAGCGGAGGGTCGTAAACGATGCCGGTTTTCACATCAACAATCGCCATCATCACGCACTGCGCACCGCATCCCCAGACGATGACGACGTAGTGTCCCGCAAAGTTCGGCGCCGGCTTGTCATAGGTGAGAACACCGCCACCGTGCAACACACCCTCTCGAATCCGCGTTCGGTATCGCCGCTGCTCGGCAGTCGCCAGAACAATCTTCGAAACGAGGGATCGACTGTGCTGTTGCACCCGGCGTCGCCAGCGCTAAAAACACCATCAAGACGTTCGCGCACAGATCCACGATTGGATTCTACATCAGGCACACAGGCGTTCGATCAACTCCCCTAAATATCCGACGCATTCGTGCAACTCCTTCACCGGCACAAACTCACCCGATTTGTGAGCTACTGTCATGTCTCCAGGACCGAAGACGATCGCTTCCGATGCGAGGCCGCTCAGATGCGCTGCTTCGGTGCCAAACGAAACCGTGGCCGCGCTACGCCCCGTGAGCGATTCCACCAGCGTCGCAAGATCCCTCGTCTCAGACGGAGCGAACGCCGGATCGAGCCGCTTCACGTCAAGCACTGCGTCCACTCGCAACCCGGCGAGCGCTTCCCGAATTAACTCCGCCGCCCAATCACCCGCCTGACCTGGCACCGGCCTCCACTCGACCGTAATCCGGCACTCGCCCGCAACGATATTCTTCGCCGTGCCGCCCTGGATCATCCCGACGTTCAGAGTCGTGAAGGGTGGATCGAACGCGCGATTCTTCCGCGCCGCCAGCTTCTTCGCGACGCGTTCCAGTGCGGTCACCACGCGCGCCGCGTCAAAGATCGCGGACCGTCCTCGCGCGGGAAACGCACTGTGCGCTTCCTTGCCGCGCACCACGATTTCCGCCAGGGCGTATCCTTTCCCGGCACACACCGGACGCAGTCCCGTCGGTTCCCCGATGATCATGTGCCGCGCGCGCAGAACTCTCTTTCGCGCAAGAAACTTCGCCCCCACGCACCCGATCTCTTCATCGGCCGTCAGCACAATCGCCAGCGGCTTCGCGAGCCTCGCGACATCCACCTTCGCAGTCGCAGACAGCACGCACGCGAGAAATCCTTTCACGTCGCAACTGCCGCGTCCATACAATTTGCCGCCGCGAATCACCGGCCGCACCGCTTCGCTCCACTCCTGATTGTAGGGAACCGTGTCCGTATGGCATACGAATGCAAGCTCCGCCGTACCGGGTTTCGTCGTGGCCAAGATATTGATTTTCTCCACGCCCGCGGCGTCGCGATACGGATAGCGCACGATCTTCCATCCAGCCAGATGCTTCTCCGCGTACCCGATCACCGGCTCGTTCGCAATTTGCGATACCGACGGAATCGCCACCAGGTCGAGCAAAATATCTTCCACCTTCATCGCCATAACTTCCGCTGCACTTCACCGAACTCGCGAATAATTTCCTCCTGCAAACGGTGCCGCCCATCGCGAACCACTAGTTCGCCCGCGACACAGACATCGCGCACTGCCGTCCTCTCCAACGAAAACACCACGTGCGCTAACAGCGACCCGCGATCCGCTCCCGCCACCGAGCAGTCGTTCAAATCGATCGTAAAAAAATCAGCCGCGCGCCCGACTTCTAAACTGCCTCCAGGCGACCCTAAACTCCGCGCACCAGATTCCGTCGCGCTTTGAAACAGCCGCGATGTATCGAGCAGCGCTCTCTCGATCTTGTTCATCCGCAAGTGATACTCCAACTCGCGCGCGTCCTCGAGAATATCGATCTGCACGTTGCTGTCGGAGCCGAAACAAATCCGCGCCCCCGCCTCGAACAGTTTGTCCGCAGGCACCGCGCCATCCCCGAGATTTCGCTCCGATGTCGGACATGCGCACACAGTCGATCGACCCAGGAACCGAGCCTCCTCGTCCGTAATGTGAATCGCGTGAACCGCCGTAAATCGCTCGTCCAAAATCCCGTTCTCATGCAGCAGCTCGACCGGGCGAAGCCCATATTCCCCGACGCACGCCTCTACTTCCGCGGGCTGTTCCGCGATGTGCATATGCAGAGGCAACCCGCGCGCTCGCGCATAAACCGCAACCGCGCGCACGTAATCCATCGGAACCGCCCGCACACTGTGCGGAGCCACGCCAACCGGAGCGCCACTCGCGATCAGCGCATCGGTATCGGAGAGAAACGTGTCGAGATCCGGCGTCAGAAACCGCACCTGCCCCGGATCGGGATCTTTCTTCCAACCCGCGCGCACATACGCCGTCCGCAGCAACGTCACCCGCAGCCCGAGTTCTTCGCCCGCCCTCAGAATCGCCCGCGCGACCTCCAGATCCTGATCGACGTAATGAAACTCGCCCACCGCCGTAATTCCAGAGAGCATCATCTCGAGAAACGCCATGCGCGCCGCGCGATAAATCTCCTCTGGCGACATTGCCTTCGCCGCGTGATACATGCTTTCGCGCCAGGTCCAAAACGTGTCGCGATGAGCGGAAGTCCGATGTTCGGTCCGCCCTCGAATCACGCGCTGGAACGTGTGCGAATGCACATTCACCAGTCCCGGCAGGATCGCGCGGCCCGGCAGCCGATGCGCGGTTTTCAGATCCGCCTCCTCGCGGGAGAAGCCCTGAATCACGCCGCGATCCACCATCATCGCCAGGCCGGACTCAAACGCGCCGCCGGTGTAAACAAGATCCGCCAGCCATGCTGTCATAGATACAATCAGAATAGTGTTTCAATTCACCGTAGCGCTGCTGCTCGCTACTTCCTATGCTCTCGCCCAGCGAACGGTCGTGATTGCGTACGGTGACATGCGCTTCACCGATCCGAAAGAAACACAGGCCACCAATCCCAAGGTCCGGAAATGGCTGGTCGATAAGATCGCGTCGGAAAAGCCCACCGCGATCGTCATCAGCGGTGACGTTCCGTACGTGGGAGAGCGCGCCGCCGACTATGCCGAATTTCACTTGGAGACCGCGCCCTGGCGGCTCGCGAACACGCCCGTCTTTCCCGCCCTCGGCAATCATGAGCTGCGTGGCGACCTGGCCAAGTGCCTCGAAAACTGGTGGACCGAGTTTCCCCAACTGCGCGGAAAACGCTGGTATATGTCTGAAATCGGCGCCAAGATCGTCGTGCTCACTCTGGATAGTGAGATGCCGCTCACCCTTGGCAGCGATCAGATCAAATGGGTCGAGCAGCGGCTTGTGGACCTAAAGAAGCCGGTCCGGTTCGTGATTTTCAATCTGCATCATCCGCCCGTTGCCGATATCGAGTCGGGCGCGGGAGCCAGCCACAACCCTCGCCCCAACGAAATCGCATTCGCCGATTATCTGAAGACCGCGCCCCAAAGCAAACGCGTCCGCTTCATTGTGAATGCCGGACACATTCACAATTACGAACGATTCCTTCGCGACGGGGTGATTTATCTCGTCTCCGGGGGCGGCGGCGCAGCGCCCGTCCCCGTCACCCGCGATGCGAACGACCTCTATAAAGGCACGGAGTACCCGAATTATCACTACCTGAAATTTGTTCTGCGCGGCAAACATCTCGATGCCGAAATGATTCGCGTCGCCGACCCTTCCGCCTCCACGCCCAAGTGGGAGGTCAAGGATCGTTTTCAAATCTCGGCGCCGTAGCTCTGTTAAAATCCAGTTCGATGAGTAACTCCGCAGTTTTCCCGCCCAGCCGCGAGTTCGTCCGCAACGCCCACGTACAAGGCATGGACGCCTACCTCGACCTGTACCACCGCGCCGAGCAGGACCCCGAGAAATTCTGGGCAGATATCGCCTCCCAGGAAATTTACTGGTTCGAAAAGTGGTCCAAAGTCCTCGATTGGCAGCCGCCTTTCTCGAAATGGTTCGTCGGCGGGAAGACCAACGTCTCTTATAACTGCGTCGACCGCCACTGCCTCACGCATCGCAAAAACAAGGTCGCGATTCTGTGGGAAGGCGAGCCCGGCGATCAGCGATTCATCACGTATCAGGAATTGCTGCGCCTCGTCTCGCGCTTCGCGAGCGTGCTCCAATCGCGAGGCTATAAAGCGGGCGACCGAGCCGTCATTTATATGCCGATGGTGCCGGAGCTTCCCATCGCCATGCTCGCTTGCGCGAGACTCGGCATCGCCCACAGCGTTGTGTTCGGAGGATTCTCCGGAGAGGCGCTGAAGGCCCGTATTCAGGACCTCGGCGCGGCCATAGTCATCACTGCCGATGGTGGATTCCGTCGCGGCAAAAAGGTGAAGCTCAAACCTGCCGTCGATGAAGCTCTGGTCGATTGTCCCGATGTCCGCGACGTCATCGTCTATCGCCGAACGTGTTCCGAGATAGCCATGAAAGAGGGTCGCGACCATTGGTGGCACGTGCTTGACGAAGGCGCGAGCGAAGATTGCCCCGCTGTCCCGCTTGACAGCGAGCATCCCCTTTACGTCCTCTACACCTCCGGCACCACCGGCAAGCCGAAGGGTATCCTGCACTCGACCGGCGGTTATCTCACGCAAACCACGGCGACGATGAAGTGGGTTTTCGATCTGCATGACAGCGATACCTACTGGTGCTCGGCCGATATCGGCTGGGTCACCGGACACAGCTACATCGTTTACGGCCCTCTTTCCGCGGGCGCTACCACGGTGATGTACGAAGGCGCGCTCGATTACCCGAACTTCGACCGCTGGTGGCGCATCATCGAAAAATATCGCGTCAATATTTTCTACACCTCGCCCACCGCGATTCGCTCGCTAATCCGGCAAGGCGAGCACTGGCCCGACGCTCACGATCTATCGAGCCTGCGACTCCTGGGTTCGGTCGGCGAACCCATCAATCCCGCGGCCTGGGAATGGTATCACCGCGTCATCGGAAAAGGCCGCTGCCCGATCGTCGATACCTGGTGGCAAACCGAAACGGGGTCCATCATGATCGCGCCCATGCCCGGCGCGGTGCCTCTCAAGCCCGGCTCGGGAACGCTTCCCATGCCCGGAATCATTGCCGATATCGTCGATCTAAAAGGCATCCCCGTGGGTGACGATCACGAAGGCTTTCTCATCATCCGCAAGCCGTGGCCCAGCATGATTCGCACGATCTGGGGCGATCCAGACCGTTACCACGAGCAGTATTGGGGCAAGCTCCCTGGAATTTATTTCACTGGCGACGCCGCGCGCCGCGATGCCGACGGCTACTACTGGGTGCTCGGCCGCGTCGACGATGTGATGAACGTCAGCGGCCATCGCCTGAGCACCATGGAGGTCGAATCCGCGCTGGTTCATCATCCTGCCGTCGCCGAAGCCGCGGTGGTCGGCAAGCCTCATGAGATCACCGGCCAAGCCGTCTGCTGCTTCGTCACTCTCAAGAAAGGTGAGTGGGACCACGAAGCGCTCGGCAAAGAACTGCGCCAGTGGGTCGCCCACGAAATCGGCAATTTCGCGCGCCCCGAAGAAATCCGCTTCTCCGACGCCCTCCCAAAAACCCGCAGCGGAAAAATCATGCGCCGCCTGCTGCGCGAGATCGTAACATCGAACACAGTCAGCGGCGACGTAACCACGCTCGAAGACTTAAGTGTGGTAACCAAGCTAGCCGCCCAACACGACGAAGACTAGCCGGTAATTTTCCTCTTGACAAGAGTCCCGCTCGGCTTTACTATACCACTAGGTTAATTAACCTAATGGTGCAATACGCATGCAAGCCGATCAACTGAGCGTCACGTTTTCCGCCCTCGCGGACCCCACTCGCCGGGCCATCCTGTCCCGTCTGCTGTCCGGCGAATGCTCCGTAACCGACCTCGCGGAGCCCTTCGATATGACCATGCCCGCCGTCTCGAAGCACCTCCGCGTGCTGGAGCGCGCGGGCCTGATTGCGCGCAGACCGGAGGCGCAATGGCGGCACTGCCGCATCGAAGCCGGCCCCTTAAAGGAGGTGGCCAACTGGACCGAGCACTACCGCCACCTCTGGGAGGAGCGCCTCGATCGGTTGGATCGGTATTTACAACAAATGAAACCCAGGGAGAAGAAACGACATGATCGTGGGAAACGTAAGAAATAGCGACAGCTTCAAAGTCACGACGCCCTCGGACCAGGAAATCCGCATGACCCGTCTGTTCGACGCGCCACGGCAACTCGTGTTCGAAGCAATGACGAAACCCGAACACGTCAAACAATGGTGGGGCCTCCTTGGGGAGGGCCACTCGGTGCCGGTCTGCGAGATCGACTTTCGCGTGGGCGGCCAGTGGCGCTTCGTGAACCGCCACCCCAAGGGAGAAGCGGCCTTCTACGGCGAATATCGCGAAATCACGCCGCCGAGCCGCGTCGTCTTCACGGAGATCTTCGAACAGTTTCCGGATAGCGTCTCCGTCGTCACAGCCGATCTCATAGAGGAGGGCGGCAAAACGCGCCTCACCGCAACTGTCCGCTATCCGTCGCTCGAAGTGCGTGACATAGTCATCGCATCCGGCATGGCCCGAGGCGCCGGCATCAGCTACGACCGCCTCGAAGACCTGGTTGTGGAACTGAACCGGTCCTGAACTTCCGATACCCATGTGCCCCATAAGGCAAGCGGGCACATCCAAAACACGCGAGGATAGAGTGGTCAGTCGCCGTTTTCCGGTCACTTCGAGAGGAAAGATATCAGGTCCACGACGCGCATGGAGTAGCCCCATTCGTTGTCGTACCAGGCGAGCACCTTTACCAAATTGCCGGCGAGCACCTTGGTCATGAGCGAATCCACGATGGAGCTGTTGGGGTTGTGCAGCATGTCTGTAGAGACGACGGGGTCGGCGGTATAGGCTAGGATTCCCTTGAGAGGTCCATCGGCGGCGGCTTTCAAGGCCGCGTTCACTTCGGCGTCGGTAGTATTTTTCGTGGTGACGACCACCAGATCGACGGCCGAGACGTCGGGCGTGGGGACGCGCATGGAGTAGCCGTCGAGCTTGCCCTTCAGCTCCGGAATCACCAGCGAAATTGCTTTCGCGGCGCCGGTGGTGGTGGGGATCATGTTGAGCGCGGCGGCACGGGCGCGGCGCAGATCCTTGTGCGGAAAATCGAGCACGTTCTGATCGTTGGTATAGCTGTGAATCGTGGTCATCGAACCTTTTTCGATGCCGAAGGTATCGTGCAGGACCTTGGCGACGGGGGCTAAGCAATTCGTGGTGCAGGAAGCGTTCGAGACGATGTGGTGCTTTGACTTGTCGTAGGCGCTGTTATTGACACCGAGCACGATGGTGAGGTCCTCGCCTTTCGCCGGCGCGGAAATGATGACTTTTTTCACCGAGCCGCGCATATGCTTTTTGGCGTCCTGGGCCTCCGTGAAGCGGCCGGTAGATTCGACGACGACTTGCGCGCCGACGCTGGGCCAATCGATCTCGGCCGGGTCCTTGGTGGCGAAAACTTTGATCTTTTTGCCGCCGACGATGATGGTGTCGCCCCGCACTTCGACGTCCGCGTCCAAACGGCCGAGGGTCGAGTCGTACTTGAGCAAGTGAGCGATGGTGGCCGTATCCGTGAGGTCGTTCGCGGCGACAAACTCTATGTTGGGGTTGTGCAACCCGGCTCGGACCACATTTCTACCAATGCGGCCGAAGCCGTTGATTCCTACCTTGATGGACATATTCCTTTAGTCTAGCGAATCGCGGCGATTTTCTCGATTTGAGCGATGTGGTTGAGGTCGTGGCCGCCCATAGTCTCGACGATGGTCCGAAACGTCATGGTGCCTCGTTCCGGATGGGTCGCGGGTTTTGAGAATGCGCCGGGAGGGAGCGAGGCAATGAGCATCACGTTGAAATTGCGCACGGCGGTGAAGACGGCGAGCGCGGAATGGGCGTCGTAAGCGGCGTAGTTTGCGGCCCAGATGTCCTGATCGAAGGGCTGGATGACGTGGTGCGGTTCGGCGAGCGTTTGCCGGAGGCGATAGGCGAAGACAATCTCACAATCGGCGAGGTGGCAAAGAATTTCGCGCACCGACCACTTCCCCGGGGCCGGGGATTTACTGGCGTCGCCCACCGAATCGAGAAGCTCACGGAATCGCGCGGGGGTGGCGGCGATTACTGGTTGGGGGTCGCGGGCGCCGAGAAACGAAGCGTAGGGGTTCACGAGCTAATTTTACAATTTTTAGTACTAAGCGCTGTAGACGGGATCGATCGAAGAAGGTATACTTCTGGATCGCGGGTAAATGGGGCGGGTTCATACGGGGTCATAGATGTTTGATTTTAAGGGCCGGATGCGGTCTCTGTTGAGGCATGCCGGTAAAGGGGACAAGAAGGTCGCCAGCGTTTTCGGAGTGAGCGCGGCGGCTTCCCATCGGGCAGTGCTGCACTTGCGCGAAGGCGCTCCTGGCGTTCCTATCTGGCTGTTTACGACGGCTGCGCCACTTCCTGAAACAGAGGCGCTTTGCGAGCGTGTTTACCGGCATCGGAACGCGCTGGCGCTGGTGGCTGGAGCGCAATCGCACCTATGGCAGCGCTGGACGGCTATCAGCGTGGCGACGTGGACGGGAAAGACGACGGGGGCACGCGGCGCATGGGCTTTGAAGCTGGCTCCTTTTCTGATCCCGCCATTTCGCGTGCTGATCCTGAACGGAGACGGTGGATTTTTCGGCGCTACGCCTTCGAACATTTTCGTCCACTGCGAGCGCGCGGGTTGGGATGCCGTGCAATCGGGATGGGCCAGCACGCGGGAGGCGATTCATTCCGCGCGGGAGGCACTTCATAACGCTCGCGTCCACGCGGGGGAGGCCATTCGTCGCGCGCGCGTTCAGGGGCGGGAGGCGATTCGCCGTACGGACGTCCGCGGGCGGGGCTTATATCACGGACTTTGTAGACTGTCGGGCGCGACGGGGCTGCGGGTGCTGGCGACTGTGATGCGATGGACGTTCCATCCTCACGTGCGGTTATTCAAGAGGTTGCATGGCGATCAGCCGTTAATGCTCGATATGGTGGCATCGGAGGGAGAGAGCGTCGTTCATTTCACGCAGCGCGGGCCGCAGTGGGACGGCGAGGCTCTGGAAGAATTGGCGCGATCGAGCGATGCGCGCTGGTTGCTGTGGCAGAACGGGGGCGAGGTCGATATAGTACCGGACGGGGCGTCTTTGTTCGGTGACGCGAGAACGTTCGCTGTATCGCGGCAGACGCATTTTCGCGGCTGGAAAATGATGCTGGCCGCTACGGCTCCTTTCCGCACGTTGCAGGCGGGCGAGGCGAGCCGAGTACTTGCGCCGTTATCGGGAACGATTCTGGTGGATCGAAAAAAGCTGCTGGCGCTCGGCATCCCGCGCTGTAGTATGCCGGGGACAGCGTGGTTGATGCTGTTCTGGAAGGCGGCGGCGGCGGGATGGCGGTCCTACAGCATGGGGCGGCGTTCCGCGGAACACCTTACGGAGCAGCCGGAGTTTCCGATTCAGGATACGGCGTTCGTGTTGCAAGCGGCTTGTGATCGGACGTTGCGTTCTCTGTATCCGCGGCAGCAGGATCTTGCGCGGGGCAACATTAGTTTCGCGCCCGCGTTCGAGCGCATGGCGAGGAGGGATACGGGGCGGCTGAAGGTGCTGGTGGTTTCGCCATTTTTACCGTTTCCGCTGTCGCATGGTGGCGCGGTCCGCATGTTCAACTTGTGCCGTGAGCTATCGGATCGCGTGGACTTCACGCTGATCGCAATGCGTGAAGCCAAGGACCAAGTGGATTACGGGACGCTGCACGAGGTGTTCCGCGAAGTGCATATCGTCGACAAAGACGAACGGGCGTCGAATGACAAGCGTCTTCCGGCGCAGGTTTCGGCGAGCGAGTCGACTAGCCTGCGTGCGCTGATTTCGCAGTTGTCGCAGAAGCTGCTGCCCGACCTGATGCAAATCGAGTACACGCATTTCGCCGGATTCCGGGAGTGTGCGCCAGGCGTACCGGCGATTCTGGTGGAGCACGATCTCACGTTCAGCTTGTATCGCCAATTGGCCGAGACGAATCCCAGCGCGGCGTTGCGGCGCGAGTATAAACGGTGGCTGTCCTTCGAACGCAAGTGGCTCGGGGCGTATGAAGGCGTGTGGACGGTTTCGGAAGAGGATCGCGTTCGCGCGATGGAAGAAGGTGAGCGCGCGGCGGATCGCACATTTGCGATTCCCAATGGCGTCGATATTGAGCGATTCCAGCCTTCGGACGCGGCGGCGGAGACGCCTGAGATATTTTACGTCGGCTCCTTCCGGCACCTGCCGAATATTATCGGGTTCGAGAAGCTGTGCCAGGAGATCATGCCGCGGGTCTGGGCCAAGGCTCCGAATACGCGCCTCTCTATGGTCGCGGGACCCGAGCATGAATGGTTCTGGAAAAAATTCGGGCGCAAGGACGATCTGCGCACCTTAGATCCAAGGATCGAGGTTCACGGATTTGTGGAGGATCTGCGTCCGCTTTACGCGCGCGCGTCCGTGGTTGCGGTTCCGCTGGAAGTTTCGGCGGGCACGAACATCAAGGTGCTGGAAGCGATGGCGTGCGGAAAAGCAATCGTCTCGACGCCCGTGGGTTGCGCAGGTTTGGATCTTCGGGATGGCTACGATATCGCGATTCGCAAGGAATGGGGCGATTTCGCAGACGCGGTGTGTGAGCTGCTGGAGGGAGCCGCGTTGCGCTCCGGCTTGGGCGGGCGCGCCCGGCGGACAGTGGAGCACGATTTCAGTTGGACGGCGATCGCGGAACGCGCCTACGAGAGTTATGTGACGGTGGCCGGCCAGCCTGCGCACAGCAAGCAGCATCGGGACCGGCGGCTGAGCGTCGCCTGATCACAGGCTGAAGCCTTTGAAGAGCTTTCGCTAGTGCGGCCAACTAATGTGCCCGGAGGCGTCCAGATCTATATCCACGGTCTCGTTGACGCGCAGGAATAGAGTGCTCGGATTCTTCATGCCCCACTGAACGTAGGGCACGACGAAATGCACTTTCGTCTGCAACCGGTCGCCTGACGCAGTGACCACAGCCGAGGCGGTCAGCGGATGGCTGGCTCCATGGATGGTGAATGTTCCATCGATCTCCACTTTGGACTCGCCGTTGGCATTGACGGTTCCGCGCACGCGCGACGGCACGAAAGTGATTTCCGGAAATTTTTGACTCTCGATAATATTCTGATGCATTCGCTTGTCGCGAGCGCCGCTGCCGCTGTCTCCGCTGGTGGCATCTACGACGATCTCTCCGGAGGATGCGCCGGTCGAGGGATCGAATTGGATCGAGCCTCGTTTGACTTTGAACGAGCCATGAACGGTGTGCAGAACATCGCCAAGCGTGAATGCGGCGCGACTTTGGGAGGGGTCGAGTTCAAAGACAGCCTGCGCCTGCGCCGTGAAGGCCAGAATCGCGAACAGTGAGAGAGTTTTCATGCCTTAAGGAATTTCCAGCCGAGCGCCAGCGGGAGACGTAACGCGAAGGAAGCGGGCGGTAACGCTCCGGCGTGAATTGCGAGCAAGCGCGAAAATTGCGCGGGCTCCGCTTCGAGCGCACGAATCGCACGCCGCCGGAAACCATCGCTGCGATCCATTGCGAGCATCATCATTTCCATCAGGCGCGGCATTTTCGCGATGCGGCGGTGCGCGGATTGATAGAACGAAAGATTGCCCTCCAGGAGCGCGTCGCCCAGCACGACTGCTTGTTGAAACGCCAAAGAAAGCCCCAGCCCAGTGGCCGCATCGACGGAACCCGAGGCGTCGCCAATCAAAGCGAGGTTCGCGCCGGTAACTCGGGCGAAACGCCGCGAGGCCGTCATCGCGCCCCGGGCATGCGATGTTGCAACCGCCCCATCGAGACGCGCCACAAGCGCGGGGAACAACGGAAGCAAGTCCTGATAACGAAGCAGGGGATCGCCGCATACGATGGCGACGCACACTTCGTCGTCTCCCACCGGAGTGACATTCGCTTGCGCACCGTGCGCCCAGTAAACCTCCACCAGGTCCGACCATGGCTCGATTTGAAAATGGCGGCGCGAGCCGAAACGACGCGCATATTTTCCTACCGATTCCAGACCGGCCGCGCGGCGCAATGCCGACTGCAATCCATCCGCGGCCACGATCCAACCGCAGCGCACCACCTCATCGCCCACGCGAACTCCACCAGGCGCAAGTCCGCGAACCGGCCTGCCCCAGTGGAGAGAGACTCCAGCCTCTCGCGCGCGTTCGACGAGAAGCGCATGAAGAGTCGTGCGGCGAACGCCTGTGCCGTATCGCTGCGGGAAGCGCGCCTCGGCCACAGTATCGCCATCGAGAAATCGGATGCCCGCGATCGGCGTTCCCGCGGAAGGCGGAAGCACGATTCCAAGCTCGCGCAGGGCGACCAGCGCATCGGGCATCAAACCTTCGCCGCAACACTTGTCGATTCCGGTATCGGACGAGACTCCCTCGAAGACCGCGACTTCCAGACCTTTGCGGCGCGCGGCGATGGCGGCTGCCAGACCCGCTGGCCCTCCTCCGGCAATGACGACGTCCCAGACTTGATTCACCATCGAAGTAAAATCAGCTCCGAACAAAATCCCGGACCCATGGCGGCGAGCAGACCGTACGTGCCCGGAGCCGGTTTTCGGCGTTCTAGGAATTCTTCCAGAACGAATAGCACGGACGAAGAAGAAAGATTACCAACGCGGCGCAGACAATCCCACGACGCGGCGAGCGCGCTCTCGGGTAGGTCGAGCGCGTTCTCCGTGGCAGTGAGAATCGCGGGTCCGCCGGTGTGCATCACCCAGGCGCCGATATCACTTCGGCGCAGATCGTGGTCTGCAAGAAATGTGTCGATATCGCTCGCCAGGTGGCGATACACCATATTCGGAACTTCTTTCGAGAGGACGATGCGGAAACCTCGCTCGCCGATATCCCAACCCATCACGTCCTCTGTATCGGGATAGAAGATGGAACGCGTCGCGAGAATTTCGGGACCGGCAGACGGGTGGTCGTCACCAACAACAATGACGGCTGCAGCGCCGTCACCGAATAATCCCGAAGATATGAGATTCGCGATCGACAGATCGTCGCGCTGGATGGTGAGCGAGCAAAGCTCGACGGAAAGCAGAATCGCCGCCTGATCGGGAAAGGCGCGCACGTAGTCGGCGGCACGCGCGATTCCGGCCGCTCCGGCAACGCATCCGAGACCGAAAATCGGCACGCGCTTTATGTTGCGATTCAGGCCCATCAGGTTCACGAGCTTCGCGTCGATCGATGGACTTGCCACGCCGCTAATCGAGACGAAGAAGAACGCGGAGGGGTCCTGTATCGAAAGACCGGCGCGGGTGAGCGCGTGGCAGATCGCGTTCTGACCGAGCTCGCACGAGGTATCGATCCAGACTTGATTCGCTTCGCCCCAGCTCTTCAATTCCGGGTAGGCTTCAATCGGCAGCGCGAGCGACCGCGTCTCGACGCCGGTGCGCGCGTGCAAGCGGTCCAACATTTCCGGCGCTTCCAGCTTGTCCGCCCAATGAAACTTGAGCGCATCGAGAATCGTCTGCTGATCGTAGCGATGCTTCGGAAGTGCCGTTGCCGCACTCGCAATTCTCATGTTTCTATTTTGTCCCTTTTACCCGCACAAGTTCCGATGCATAGAGCCGGTTGTGGGGAAATTCGCGCACCAGCCCTTCCAGGATTCGCGCGGCGCTCGCGCGATCGTTGTCGCGAAGGGCGGCCACAGCCAGCAACATGCGGGCATAAGGCTGCAATAGGGATCCTTTTTCCGCGGTGAGGCGCAGCTTCGCGATTCCCTCGTCTTTATTGGTTTGGGCGCCGGTCCAACTGAGCACCCATCGCACTGGCGCGGGCTTCTGACTGAGTAGATAGTTCTCGAGGCCGATGGCGATGTAGGCGTCGTAGCAATCGGGGTGAGTCTTGAGGAGCTGCAAGGCAAGTACGCGGCCGGTTTTCACGGTGCGGAGAGCAGCCAGGTCGCGATGTTCGATCAGCGCCATGTAGTCCGCCTCCAATCCATAGGAAAGCACTCGCGCGAGCAACGCATTCCGGTCGAGAGGCGAGCGCGCGAGCGCGCGTTCGACGGATTGACGGCCGCTCCAAATTTCGTCGCCAAACGCTCGTTTAAGTGCGGGGTCTGGAGCTGGATGCTCCCGCTGAAAGTATTTATCGTCGTTGACGAACAGCTCCGAATCGAGGATGTGCAATCGCTCCAATTCGGAAAACAGATACGCGGCGGCGTTCGACACGGGACCCATGGGATCGTCCGGATTCGCTTGCTTCCACGCAGCGAATTTTTGATGCGCGGAGGCGAAGTCGAGGTCGTACATGGAGCGGTAGCCCACCGCCAGATCTGCGGCGGATAGAGATAACGACAGCACGGCTAGAATCAAAATTCGCAAAATGGGTTTCTTACTTATATATTCATCACGCCGCGGGCGAGCGCGAGGGCTTCGGTCCAAAGCGCGCCCGAGGAGCCCAGTCCCACGGCAGCCGCCGTGACGCCGTCGACGTATTGATCCAGCTGTTCACGAGTGACCAGCAGGGGCGGAGCCGCTTTGAGAACCAGAAAATTATTTCCGCTGATCTGCGTGAGGATGTGCGACTCGCGGAACATGCGCCGCACCAGCATCTGTCCGAACGCGGCCGGATGGATTTTCTGGAACATCTCGAAATAGAGGCGCAGATCGAGCTTGCGCGGCGCCTGGAATTCGATCCCGTTCATCAATCCGATGCCGCGGACTTCTTTGACGACATCACAATTGGCAAGCGACGCGCGGAGCCGCAAGCGAAGATACTCGCCCATTTCCACGGCGCGATCGCCCAGGCGTTCTTCTTCCAGCACATCGAGAGTTGCCAGGCCCGCGCGCATCGCCAGGCCGTTTTCGCTAAATGTGGACGTGTGAACGATGGAGCGCTTCAGCGATCCGTAGACCGCATCGTATACGGAATCGGTCATCAACACCGCGCCCACGGGCACTAATCCGCCGCTCAGCGCTTTCGCGATCACCACGATATCCGGAACGATCGAGAAGTGGTGGCTCGCGAGAAATCGTCCGCTGCGGAACATCCCAGTTTGCACTTCGTCGGCCACCAGCAGCGATCCGTAACGGCGGCAGAGCGCTTGCGCGGTTTCGAGATAGCCGAGCGGCGGCAGAATTACGCCTCCTTCGCCTTGCACCGGCTCGACAATAAAGGCCGCGAATTTCCTGGTGGCCAGCGCTGCTTCGAGCGGCGCGACATCGCCAAAAGGCACCTGCTCCGCGCCCGGAAGCATCGGCCCGAATCCTTTACTCCAAAACGGATCCGACATCAGCGACAACGCGCCGCACGTCAGACCATGAAACGCGCCGTGCGCGGAGAGCAATCCCGTGCGCCCGGTTCGCGCGCGCGAAAACTTGATCGCGGCCTCCACACCTTCGCTGCCGGAGCTGCAAAAAAATACCTTTTCGAGACCACCGCCCGCGAGTTTTGAAAGACGCGAGGCGAGCTCGCCTGCCGTGTCCGCGACATGGCTTTGCAACATCGCCGGACCTCTGCGATCCAGTTCCTCATGCAGCGCGGCGATGATGCTCGGATGATTGTGCCCCGCGTTGTGCACTCCGTATCCGGAAAGAAAATCGAGAATCGTGCGGCCATCCGAGACGTGCAGCTCCACGCCCTCGCAGCGATCGTACTCGACGTTCATCTCGAGTAGGTCGAGAAGTTTCGCCCATTGCGGATTGACGTGCGCCTGATACAAATCCGGCACAATCGCGGTAGAGATCGCTGGCATGATACAACCTTTTGATGCGACCGCCCGGCTGCTGGTTCCTTAGAAGTTCCCGGGCGATACTATGGATGCATGGCTGACGATTTGACCCCGCAGGTTCCGGCAACGACCGGCGACGCGACCGCGTCCAGTACCACTGAGATGTCAGAGGATCTGCAAGCCCGCGTAATCAAGGTGATCGCGAAAACACAGCGTATTCCGCTCGAAACTGTGTCGATTGACAGCACCTTTGAAGAACTGAAGATCGATTCGCTCGACGGGATTAATCTGATCTTCGCCCTTGAGAGTGAATTCAGCGTCGACATTCCGGATGAAGACGCGCGCGCAATTAAGTCCGTACGCCAAATGGCAGAGGGGATCGCGCAATTAGTGGCGCTAAAAGCTGGCGAGCCCGTTCTTCCCGAACAAGGAGCGGCTTGAGGCGCGTTGCCGTTACCGGCATCGGCGTAATCTCGGGGCTTGGCGCGAATCGCGAATCATTCTGGCGCGCGCTCGCCGCGGGGGAGAGCGGCATCCGGCCAATGGAACTGGTCGCGACCGGAACCGTTCGTTTCCCGAATGCAGCCGAGGTGCGCGATTATCACGCAGCCGATCACTTCGATGAAAAAGAAGTCGCGTTACTAGATCGGTTCGCGCAATTCGCCGCGGTCGCTGCGCGCGAGGCGGTACTCGACGCGTCGATCGTTTGGACTCAAGACCTGCGCGAGCGCACCGCGATCGTCACCGGCTCCTCCACCGGCGGGCAGACTAGCGAGGACGAATCGTTTCGCGATTACTACGAGCGCAAGCAGACCCGCTTCTCGCCCTTCGCGATTCCCAAAGCGATGTCGAACGCCGGAGCGAGCCGCATCTCGTTGGAGCACGGCGTCACCGGACCCGTCTACACGGTATCGACCGCGTGCTCCTCCGCGAATCACGCCATCGGACAGGCGTTCTGGATGGTGCGCAACGGCAATGTGGAACTCGCAATCGCGGGTGGTAGTGAAGCGCCGTTTTCGCCCGGCATGCTGAAGGCGTGGGAAGGCATGCGCGTCGTTTCGCCGGACACGTGCCGGCCATTTTCGCGTGATCGCAAGGGTCTCATCCTCGGCGAAGGCGCGGGCATGCTGGTGCTGGAGCCTCTGGAACGCGCGCAGGCTCGGGGCGCGCATATCTACGGCGAAATCGCCGGATTCGGCATGTCGAGCGATGCCCATCATCTGACGCAGCCGCTTGCGGAAGGCGCGGCGAGAGCAGTGCGAGCGGCTCTTCGAGACTCTGACGCAGCCCCGGAAGCCATCGGATACATCAACGCTCATGGTACCGGAACGCTCGCCAACGATCCGACCGAGACCGATGCCATCCGAGCGGTGTTCGGCGCGCACACTTCGAAGCTGCTGGTGAGCTCGACAAAATCGATGCACGGCCACGCGCTCGGCGCGGCTGGTGCGATCGAGGCGGCGGCGACTTTGCTCGCCCTTTCGCGCGGAATCATCCCGCCGACCGCGAATTTTCTCGGTCCCGACCCAGCTTGCGATTTGGACGTGGTCCCGAACATCGCCCGCGCAGTCGAGGTCGAGTGGGCGCTCTCGAACTCATTCGCGTTCGGCGGCCTGAACGCGGTGCTTGCATTGCGGCGTTGATCGTCCGATCATAATTCCAATGCGCATCCTGCTCCCATTTCTGACATGCGCGACGTTATTCGCACAGACCGACCCGCCCAAGAGCTGGATCGACCCTGACACCGGCCATCGCGTCATCCGCCTAACAGACGAGCCCGGCAGCGCCAGTCTTTACTTCAATCAGAACGGCTACACGCCCGACGGCAAGAAGCTCGTCTATACCACTCCGAACGGAATTTCTACGTTCGACCTCGAAACCCGAGCCGTGAAGCAGGTAGTCTCCGGCCGCGTGCGGATTATCGAGGTCGGACACAAGTCGCAAAGTGTTTTCTACACCAAAGGCGGTGCCGTCTTCGTCACCGATGTTGAGACCTTAGACACCCACGAGATCGGGCAACTTCCGCCACGTGGTTCCGTCGTGACCGTCAACGCCGATGAGACGTTGCTCGCTGGCACGTATACGGAAGCCCCTGGTCCGGCTGGCAACGCATACGCTTCTCCGCAACGCCCCGCGCAAGGGTCTGATCAAGCTGCTCAATCCCATCCCCTCGACCAGCCCGCCAACAAGGGGCAAATGATGGAGCAGCGGCTGGCCGCTCACATCCCTATGGGGATGTTCGTCATGAATACGAAAACGGGCGAGATCAAGACCATTCATAAGAGCACCGATTGGCTCAACCACTTGCTCTTTTCTCCCACCGACCCCACGCTCCTGATGTTTTGCCATGAAGGACCGTGGCACAAGGTCGATCGCATCTGGACCATCCATACCGACGGTTCGCAAATCACCAAGGTCCACACGCGCACCATGACGATGGAGATTTTCGGCCACGAATTCTGGAGCGCCGACGGCAAGACCATCTGGTACGATCTGCAAACTCCGCGCGGCGAGGATTTTTTCCTAGCGGGCTACAGAGTCGATACCGGAGAGCGCACCTGGTATCACCTCCAGCGTAATGAGTGGTCGATTCACTTCAACGTCACGCGCGATGGCAAGCTTTTCTGTGGCGATGGCGGCGATCCCGGCCAGGTGGCTCATGCTCCCGCGGGCGAATGGATTTATTTGTTCCGGCCCGAGCTCATCGCCAATCGCGGCGGTTTGGATAAAAGTGACGATAAAGGCCTAATCAGCTCCGGCGTTCTTCGAGCCGAAAAACTGGTGAACATGTCGAAGCACAAGTATCATCTGGAGCCGAACGTCAGCTTCAGCCCCGATTCAAGCTGGGTGATCTTCCGCTCCAACATGTTCGGCCCCACCCATGTATTTGCCGTCGAGATCGCCAGATCCTCGGCAATGTTCTAACGGGACGATCCACTGAGCCGCGACCACAGGGAGCGGAGCGGGGAAGCGCTTTTTTGCACCCTCTGAATGCCTGCGCCCCCTCTGTCTTCGTGCTATTTGTTTGACAAGGTGGCGCAGGCGGTTTCGCCTGCGTTCGATTTTCCCGCTTTTTCAGTATCCTGCTAAGCTGGTTTTTGTCAGGAGAAATACCTTATGGCTTTTAAGCTGACCGTGAACGGGCAAACGACCTCGGTCGATGCCCCACCCGATATGCCTCTTTTGTGGGTCCTGCGGGACGTGCTCAACCTGCGCGGCACCAAATATGGTTGCGGCATCGGCGCGTGCGGCGCATGTACCGTGCACCTGAACGGCAAGGCCGTGCGCTCCTGCCTGACGCCGGTCTCGGCCGCGGCGAACCAGCCGATTATGACCGTGGAGGGCCTGTCGCTCGATGGCACGCATCCCGTGCAGATCGCATGGCAGGATCTCGACGTACCGCAATGCGGATACTGTCAGGCCGGACAGATGATGTCCGCGGCAGCACTTCTTACCAAGACCCTGAAGCCCACTGACAAGGACATCGATACCGCGATGAACGGGAATCTGTGCCGCTGTGGAACCTATCTGCGCATCCGCGCCGCGGTCCACAAAGCGGCCGAATTGGCTGCGAATAAAGCTCCGCACAAGTCGACCGGTGCCGCCATGCAGCAGGAGGAGTTGTAAGATGAGACGCCCCAATGTAGGTATAGACCGTCGTTCTTTTCTCAAGGTAAGCGCGTTCGGCGCTGGCGGAGTGTTGATCGGCCTGCAAATGGAGCCGGAAGCCAAGGCGCAAGGCCGCGGAGCCCCAGCCGCGCCACCCGATCCACACGCTTATATAAAGGTCGCCGCCGACGGCACGGTCACCATCATGGCGAAAAACCCCGAAGTCGGCCAGGGCATTCGAACGATGCTCCCCATGCTGATCGCCGAGGAGCTCGATGTCGATTGGAAATCCGTCAAAATCGAGCAAACCGATTTCGACGACACGAAATACGCCCAACAAAGCGCGGGCGGCAGCACCGGTACCCCCAATAACTGGACGCCGATGCGGCAGGTGGGAGCCGGCGGACGCGCCATGTTCATCACCGCCGCCGCGCAAACATGGAAGGTTCCCGAAGCCGAATGCACTACCACTTCCGGACGCGTGCTGCATCAGGCCTCAAATCGCTCCCTCGGGTACGGAGAACTCGCTGCCACAGTCGCGACGCTCCCAGCACCCGCTCCCGCGAGCCTGAAGTTCAAGGATCCCAAGGATTACAAGATTATCGGCCACTCGCAAACGGGCACCGACGTCGGCGCCATTGTTACCGGCAAGGCGATTTTCAACATCGACGTCGTCGTTCCTGGCATGCAGTACGCCGTGTTCGAGAAATGCGGCGTATTCGGCGGCAAAGTCGTCACCTCCAATATCGAAGACATCAAGAAACTGCCCGGCGTTAAGAATGCCTTTGTCATCGAACGGCCCGACATTACCGACGCGGTTCTGCCAGGCGACCCCGGCCTCGAAAACGGCATCGCGATTCTCGCCGACACCTGGTGGCACGCTCAATCGGCGCGCAAACAACTGAAAGTCGAGTGGAACGAAGGCTCCCGCGCGCAGTATAGCAGCGTCGCTTACGCTCAAAAAGCGGGCGAGCTGAGCAAGCAGGCTCCACAGCGGGAAATCCGCAAGGACGGCGATCCCGACGGGACCCTCAAAGGCGCTGCCAAAGTAATCGAGGCGGCGTACTCGTATCCGTTCATCGCCCACGCTCCGCTCGAACCGCAGAACTGCACTGCAAACTTCAAAGACGGCAAGGTCGAAATCTGGACCAACAGCCAGACCCCCGCCAACGGCCGCCGGATGGTGATGCAAACGCTTGGCCTCAAGGATAACGAGATCACGGTCCACATGGTCCGAGGCGGTGGCGGTTTCGGACGCCGTCTGTATAACGATTACATGGTGGAGGCCGCTTATATTTCGAAGCAAGCGGGCGTGCCCGTGAAACTCGTGTGGTCCCGCGAAGACGACATGACGCACGATTATTATCGTCCCGGCGGATTCCAGTATCTGAAAGCCGGGCTCGATGGGTCGGGAAAAGTGGTCGCCTGGCGCAATCACTTCATCAGCTACGGAGAAGGAGAGCGCTTCGTCGCATCTGGCGCCATGGGACCGACGGAATTTCCGCAGCGTTTCGTCCCGAATTATGCGCTGAATGCCTCGGTGATGCCGTTAGGAATTCGCACCGGAGCACTCCGAGCGCCGAGCAGCAATGCGTTCGCGTTCGTGATCCAATCGTTCATTGACGAGCTCGCTCATGCCGCGGGCAAAGACCCTGTCGAGTTTCGATTGGCGCTGCTCGATTCCTCAGCTCCTGTCGTTCAACAAGGTGCCGCGCAGCCGGCCCCAGCAGGTGGGCGTGGCGGCGGGCCTCCCGGAATGAACGCGGAACGGATGAAAGGCGTCATGCATCTGGTCGCCGAGAAATCCGGTTGGGGCAAGCGCACGCTTCCCAAAGGCACCGCGATGGGCGTCGCATTCCATTTCAGCCATCAGGGATATTTCGCCGAAGTGGCCGAGGTAAAGGTCGACTCCGCGAACAAAGTGAAGATCAATAAAATCTGGGTCGCCGCCGACGTGGGGAGCCAGATTATCAATCCGAGCGCAGCCGATAACATCGTGCAAGGCGGAGTCATCGACGGATTGAGCGAGATGATGTCGCAGGAGATCACTATCGAAAAGGGCCGCATCGTGCAGACGAATTACAATACGCACGGCATGGTTCGCCTCGCGCAGTCGCCTCCGGTGATTGAGGTTCACTACCTCAAATCGACCTATTCTCCGACAGGCCTCGGTGAACCGGCTTTGCCGCCGATTCTGCCGGCTGTATCGAACGCCATTTTTACGGCCACCGGCAAACGAATCCGCCAGTTGCCTCTGTCAAAGTCCGGATTCAGCTGGGCGTAGTGTATCGTCTGCTCGCATTCGTCTCCTTGGCATGTGCGGCGTTCGCTCAAGACGAGCGCCGCGTTAAATCGCCAAACGGACAGATCGAATTCCGCCTGTTCATCGCGACGCAGGAAAACAGCAATCTTTCCAGAATCGCCTACCAAGTGTTTTATCGCGGGAAGCCTTTGCTCGAAACGTCGTTCCTGGGCCTGGATATTCTGGACCAGGAACCATTGCTGGGTGAAAACGTCGGCCTGACCTCCTCCAGCTCCGCGAAAAGCGCGAAGTATAATTCGCTGGTCGGGAAATATATGCAGAACGGCTCTCTAGGCCGTCTGATTAACGTCGAAGTGCGCGCCTATGATGATGGCGTCGCATTCCGCTATGTGATCCCTCCGTCAACTCCGCTCATCGAGATCCTGATTGCGGAAGAAGCCACAGAGTTTCGATCCGCGCCGGGCGCCGTCTTCGAGGTCACGGAGTCAAAATCGAAAGACTATCCGCCGATGCATCTGATCCATTCGGATCAAAAGACCTTGCTCACCCGGCTGGATCGTCCGTTTCAAGGAGCTACTCCCCTGACGTGCCCTTGGCGAATCATCGCGATCGGGCCCGATTTTAAGGTCAATTAAGCCTTCTTGGAGGGCGATTTTAGCGAATTTAAGGTCGTTTAAGGCCGCGTTGTCAAAATACCTCGATTTAGGCCGATATGCGTTTTGATCGATGACGTCCGTGGGTTATCTGCGTAAGTACGGTTGGGTGGCGGCGGCTGGTCTGGCGCTGCTCGCGTCGATGCTCGCTGTGGAAAAATCCCGAGGTCCGGACTTGCGCGGCCGCACCTTCCGGATGGGCTACGAGGAATCCCCTCCGAGCCAGTTCGTCATGCCGGACGGCTCTCCGGCGGGAGCGGCCATCGATGTAGTGCGTGAAGCGGCGCGGCGGCGCGGCATCCAGCTCGTGTGGGTTCACAGCCATCACGGCGCGGAAGCAGCGATGGCTTCGGGCGAAGTGGATGTATGGCCTGTCTTTAGCGTTTTTCCCTGGCGAGCCTCCCGCTACTTCGTCAGCCGCCCCTATGTGTGCGTGCGGTACTGGCTGGTGGTGAATCAAGACAGCTGGCTGACCAGCACCAGCCAAATGAACGGCCGCTCGGTGGGAGTCCAATACGCGGGAACGCAAGGATCCGTCGTAAGGTGGTTTTTGCCCGAGGCGCGAAGCGTGGCGCAATCGAACGTGGGAATTTTCCCTGCCGTTTGCAATGGACAAGTGGACGCCGGTCTGGTTGCGGAGAGAGTAGAACACCGGATTCCGGAGGTTCAAGAGGGTCCTTGCGCCGGCCGGTCCTTTCGCTATTTGCCCATTCCGAACGCGAATGGAAACGCAGGAGTGGCGGCGACGCTCACCAATCCCGACGCCAAATGGGTGGCGATCGCGCTGCGCGAGGAAATCAGCAATATGGGGCGCGATGGCACCATGGCCGGCATCTATTTCCGGCGGTTCCACCAATCGAACAACGACGCCTTGATGATCGATTTGACGGAGGACGTGAAACGGCGCAACCTGCTGCTGACGGTTGCGATCGGAGCCCTGTTCCTGATTCTCGGCGTGATTTGCTGGCAATATCGGCGCATGCGCACAGCTTGGAAAAGGGCGGACGAAGCGACCGCGGCGAAATCGGAGTTTCTGGCGAACATGAGCCACGAGATTCGCACCCCGATGAACGGCGTGATCGGGATGACAAGTCTTCTGCTCCATATGGATTTGGCGCCGGAGCAGAGGGAATGCGCCGAGACAGTACGGCGGTCCGGTGATGCGTTGCTGATCGTACTCAACGACATTCTGGACTTCTCCAAACTGGAAGCGAGAAAGGTGCAGATCGAATCCGTGCCCTTCGATCTCCGCCCGATCCTCGAAGATGTGAATGACATGCTGGCTCCGCAGGCGGAGGGTCGAGGCCTCGACCTGGTGCTGGAGTATCCGGCGACGTTGCCCCAGCGCTTCCTGGGCGATGGTGGGCGCATTCGCCAGGTGATGACGAATCTGGTGGGCAATGCGATCAAGTTCACGCCGAGGGACCATGTATTGATTACCGTGACCTCCCAAACCCTGGATGCCGGACAAGCAAGTATGCTGGTTGCTATTCAGGACACGGGGCTCGGTATCCCGGCAAACAAAATCGATGTGCTGTTCCAGAAATTCAGCCAGGTGGACGGCTCGACCACGCGTAAACATGGGGGCACGGGACTGGGCCTCGCGATCTCAAAACAACTGGTGGATCTGATGGGCGGGTCGATGGGCGTCGAGAGCCTGGTGGGTGAGGGGTCGACGTTCTGGTTCGAAGTACCTCTGATGCTCGATTCCGAGCCGGAGGCGGCGGCGCCCTTGCCGGAATTGCAGGGCTTGCGGGTGCTGATCGTCGACGATAACGAGGTGAGTTGCCGCGTTCTGCGTGAACAGGTCACGAGTTGGGAGATGCGGAACGAGAGCCTCCGATCAGGCGCATGTGTGATTGCTGCGTTGTCGAGAGCTACCGCCGACGGAGACCCGTACGATTTTCTGTTGCTCGACCTCCAGATGCCGGAGATGAATGCAGCAGAGGTGACCGCGTCGGTAAGATCAACGCCGGCGATAAGGGATATATCGATCATCATGCTGACGTCCAGCAGTGACAGGCATGGCCGCGCCAATGAACTGCTGGACGAAGGCGTGGATGCGTGCCTGACCAAGCCCGTACGACAATCGCACTTGCGGAACGCGCTGGCGATGACGCGGGCCAGAGGACTGAATCGCAGCGCCCAAAGTCCCCTGGACGGTCCGCTCGATGCCGCTGCAAACGGTTCTCGCTCGATCGACAGCCTCAGGGGGAGGTTCGCGAGCGAGACTTTGCGGGTGCTGGTGGCCGATGACAACGCAGTGAACCAGAGGGTGGCTGTACGGATGTTGGAAAGGCTCGGCCTTCGTCCTGATGTGGCTGGAAACGGACTGGAGGCGGTGCGGATGTTGAGAGAGCTGCCCTACGACGCCGTGTTCATGGATTGTCAAATGCCCGAGATGGACGGATACGAGGCGACGAGGGAAATTCGACGAACCGAGAAGCAGGGCCAGCACATCGCAATTATCGCCATGACGGCCGATGCACTCGCGGGCGCTCGGGAACGATGCCTGGCGGCTGGGATGGACGATTATATTTCCAAGCCGGTAAAGATCGAGGACCTCTCCAAGGCGATCGAGAAATGGCTTTTGTCAGTGGCTCAGCCCATTCTAGTGTGATGTCCCGGCGGGACGGGGTTATAACCCCTGGCGTGAGGCCTGGGGATTCGTCGCTTATGACCGTCTACCGGCCGCGCACGAACTCGTACCGCTCCAGCGTGGCCGCGAATTTCGACTCCGTGTCTTCCCGCAACACGGTGCCGACGCATCGCAGCCGCACTTCGAACCGGGACCCCGCCGCCTTCGGGAAGGTGATTACGTACTCGATCGGCGCGCCAACCTGGATCGAGGTTTCCGAGGTGAACAGCACACCTGCCGAGCTTACGTTCTTCGTCTCACCCGCCGTTTTCGCACTTTCGCCGCTCCGGATAATCTCAAATGGGAGCTTCATTTCGAACCGCCGATGCTTGCGTTGTTCCGTCACATTGTTCACCGTACTATCGACTCTATAGCCAACAAGAACTAAGGTCAATAGGGTAAGCAGTAGATTAAACACCCTATGATTCTAGTACTTGCACAAGACTAGTCCTAGGACGAAAGTTTGGCCCGGTTCGGGGCGGAGCTGCTTGGCGGGTTGTGGGAAAATGAGATCTTGCTTGATCGCATCACCGTACACGGCGCACGGCAGCACAATCTGAGAAACATCGATGTCGAGATTCCCCGCAACACTTTCACGGTGATTACGGGGTTGAGCGGCTCTGGAAAATCGTCGCTCGCCTTCGATACGATTTACGCGGAGGGCCAGCGGCGCTATGTCGAGACGCTCTCTCCGTACGCGCGCCAGTTCCTGGATCAGATGGAGCGGCCGGAGGTCGATTCGATCGACGGTCTTAGTCCCGCTATTTCGATCGAACAGAAAACTACGTCGCGGAGCCCGCGCTCGACCGTCGGCACGATCACCGAGATTTACGATTATCTGCGCGTTCTGTACGCCTCAATCGGCGTGCCGCATTGTCCCACGTGCGGCCACGAAATCTCGCGTCAAACGACCGATCAGATCCTGGAACAGGTGCTGGCATTGGGCACGGCCGAGCGCGTGATGATCCTGGCGCCGATTGTTCGCGGGCGCAAGGGCGAATACAAGAAGGAGCTGGAGAAACTTGCGCGTCAAGGATTCCTGCGCGCGCGCATCGACGGCGTGCTGCGATCGCTCGATGAGGAAATCACGCTCGACAAGCGCAAGAATCACACTATCGAAGTGGTTGTCGACCGGCTGCTGATCAAACCGGAGGTTGCCAAGCGTCTGGAAGCGTCCATCATCACAGCGACGCGGCTGGCCGATGGGCTGGTGCTGGTGGCGGTGGTGAACGGCGAGGAGCGTTTGTACTCGCAGAAGCTGGCTTGCCCCGATTGCGGTACCAGCGTTCCCCAACTGGAGCCTCGGTCGTTCTCATTTAACAGTCCTTTTGGAGCCTGTGAAGCGTGCACCGGGCTCGGCAGCAAATGGAGTTTCGATCCGGTGAAGGTGATCGCCGACCCATCGCGGCCGCTGCTTGACGGAGGACTCGCGGTCAGCGGAAATTCCAGCTACATGACGCACGCGCTGAGGGCGGAGGCGCTAAAGCTCCGCGTAACGCTCGACAAACCATTCGATGAATTGTCGAAGAAAGCGCAGAACGCGCTGATCGACGCTGCAATCGTTGTGCTCGACAAGCTGTACCAGGACGAAAATGCGACCGACGCATGGCGGGAATGGTACATGCGATACATGTCGGCCGTGCCTTGTCCGGAATGTCACGGGAAAAGACTAAAACCGTCGAGCCTCGCCGTTCGTATTCACAACGTGGCGATCTCGGCGCTCACGGAGATGTCTCTTTCCCGCGCGCTGGACACGGTGCGAAACTGGACGCTGACGGAGCGAGAGCGGTTGATTGGCGGCCGCGCCGTGGAAGAGATTCGGAATCGCCTGGAGTTTTTGCTCGCGGTCGGCCTGGAGTATCTGAGCCTGGAGCGATCTTCGGCCACGCTATCGGGCGGCGAAGCGCAGCGGATCCGGCTCGCGACGCAGATCGGTTCAAAGCTGCGCGGCGTGTTGTACGTTCTCGACGAGCCCTCAATTGGCTTGCATCCGCGCGACAACGATCGCTTGCTCGATTCCCTCGCGCGCCTTCGCGATCTGGGCAATACAGTGCTGGTAGTAGAGCACGATGCGGACACCATTGAGCGCGCCGATTATGTGATCGACTTGGGTCCGGGCGCGGGACGGCTGGGCGGTCACCTGGTGGCGCAAGGAACGCCGCGCGAGATTGAACTGAATCCTAACTCGCTCACCGGGCAGTATCTGACAGGGGCGCTTCGAATCGCGCTTCCGAAGAGCAGGCGTGCACCCGGCGAAAATCGCATCGTGATTAAAGGCGCCGCAGAGCATAATCTCAAGAAGATCGACGTCGAATTTCCGCTCGGCCTGTTCATCCTGGTTACGGGAGTCTCGGGCAGCGGAAAATCGTCCCTTGTAAACGATATTCTTTATCCCGCGGCGGCGAAGGAAGTTTATGGATCGCGCACGGAGCCGGGCGCGCACACTTCGATTACGGGCCTCGATCTTCTCGACAAGGTGATCGAGATCGATCA
>PNAJ01000069.1 GCA_003170295.1 Bryobacterales bacterium
TCAGCAGAGGGGTGCAGCGCAGGAGCTGTCCCGATTTTTCCAGTTTTCCTTACTCTGGATTATTTGCGAACGAGCTGAACTTTGAGGGCTTTAACCCAAGTTGCCTGCGCCGCTGTTAGTCTGGCTGATTCGGTCGTAGCGATATCCTTGGCATCGGCCATCCCTTGCTCAGCCGCGAGTTGAAACCATGCGACAGCCTGGACGTAATCGCGCTCGAGGCGATCGGGCGCGTCAAACAGCAATCTGCCGAGATGGTATTCGCACATTGGAAGCCCCTTGGTTGCACACAATCGGAAATACCGGCGTGCCCGATCGAGTTCCTGAGGCACACCGATTCCTTTCTCGTATCGATTGCCGAGGTAGACCTGAGCCTGCGGACTACCCAGGAGGGCAGCCTGCCGCATTCCCTCCAACCCCTTCCCGACATCGGCGGGCAAATCCCGACCCTCAATTTGGCGGACAGCAACTTCATAGAGCGCCGGGCCGTAATTCTTGGCTGCGGCTTTCTGAAGCATGGTCAAACCGTCCGCTGCATCTTTGTCGACATGATCGCCACTAATTTCCCAGATCCCGACCAGGTACATGGCAGGGGGAAAGTGTTTTTTGGATAGATCCTGGACTGACTTTACAGCACGATCGATCGCTTTTGTCTCGTTCCCTCGGAGGTCCTGAAGCGCGACATTGAAGGAACTACGTTGATGCTCTGCCTTCTCATCGAACCAAAGTTCCGGGAATCTGAAAGCCACCTCGATTGTCGCCAGAATCCTCACCGGTTCGCCATTCTTCATGCCCGGCGCGAACTCCCATTTCTCAATCGCCGCCTGCGCTCGTTCGTCCAGTCCAAAACCCAGTGGGCTAATAACGCTGATGTTCGCGGGACGGCCTTTTTCATTGACCACGAGTTGAAAAATGACGGTTCCCTGTACGTGGTCGGCTCGCGCGTCTGGCGAGTATTCGGGTTCGACTTTTCGAAGTACTCGAGGCGGCGTAACTCCAGGGCCGATGCGAATCACATCGTCCGAGCCCACCGCCACCTGCGCGGTGAGTCTTCCGGCAGCGATCACGACGAGAAGCGGGAAAAGCTTGATAAACATTCTTCCGTAAGGATAAAACTTTCAGGTCATGCTGCGAGGCTACACGTTCGCTGACGAATGATCACTGACCGAAGGGGTGTCCCAAAACGCAAATTAGAAGTATGGCTACTCAGGCTGCGTTGCTGCTCCGCTCCCTTCGGTCACGGCTCGGTGCTTGCTGATCGTTGAGCGGCGACACGAGTGTCGACGCGGCACGCACGAGTGCGCGCGCCACAAGGCTGTCGGCGGTAACTGTAATCGGCAGTTTTGGATTGCCTCGCGGATCTGCTGACATCGCGCGGTGAAGTGGACTTAAAAAGGGCCGATTGCCAATCGGCCGCAGGATGCATCCTGCCCCACATGGTTTTCATCACAAAAAACGGAATTGGTTCAAATTATGCGGGTGCAGCGGATGGGGCGGACTTCGTGCTCGATCCACTCGGGGACGCTCGACAGGAATAGCTTCGTGTGGGGGAGTTCGGCGTGTTTGTCGAATTCGGCCTCGTTGGTCCAGGTGGATTGGATGAAAAATATCGCGGGGTCCCGCAGGGCTTGGGCCAGGTGGATCTCGATGCAGCCGGGTTCGGCGCTGGTTGGTCTTACGACCGCCTGCAAGCAATCGCTGAACGCTTGTTCGCAGCCGGGTTTGGCATGGAATTGCGCGACTATGTACAGGGGCATTTATACAGCTTAGCGAGCGTCACTTACCACCCGCCCTGATCCACTCGCAGC
Organism: Bryobacterales bacterium; assembly: GCA_003170295.1. Lineage (GTDB taxonomy): Bacteria > Acidobacteriota > Terriglobia > Bryobacterales > Bryobacteraceae > Palsa-187. The sequence goes on from PNAJ01000069.1 coordinate 1,806, forward strand.
AAGTGGCATTGGTCCCCTCCCTCACGGTCAGGGTTCGGTTGAAGAGGCGGCGGCAGGGCACTGCCCTGCCCCACAGCGGCCGGCAGGCTAGCCTGCACCACATTGCTTAGGGCTGGAGGTCGAAGGCGGAGCGCAGGCTGCCATCCCTGTAAAAGGGCACGGGGGTGTGCTCGTGGACGATCTGCCATGCGCCTCCACTGCGAGATACGCACACTGTTGCTCGCATCCAGAAACTGACTGGGCGCCCGGCCGCCTTAGTTGGTATGTTGTCAAGGATTATTTTTGCCGCTCGGCGATTATTCTCGAAAACAGGGGTGTTGGCGGTTCTCTGCTTTTTGCCGCGCATGCTGCATGGCGGTTCGCGCCGGCAGGCGAAACCGCCTGCCCCACCTGGACGGCTGCCCCAGGCACGGCCGTTGCCGCAAGCGCGCGCGATTTTTCGGCGACAGGCTAATGGTGACAATCGCGCGGCGATCTGGCAGGATGAATTCACATGAAGCTCACAACGGCGCTGGTGTGGATCGTTATCGCGCAGGGTCAGGATCATCAGGTGAAGCAGTTCAAGGTCACGATCCTATCGACCATGCTCGCGGATGAGGGCGTGGGAGAGTGGGGATTTGCGGCGCTGGTGGAGGCCGATGGGCGGAAGGTGCTGGTGGACACGGGGGCTCGGCCGGAGACGGTGCTCGATAATGCTCGCGATTTGAAGATCGATTTGAGCCAGGTGCGCTCGGTGGTGCTGACGCATTTTCATGGCGACCACACGGGAGGGTTGATGACGTTGCGCTCGGAGATGAAGAAGCGCGACGAGAAGGCGCTTTCCGAGACGCATGTGGGCAAGGGGATTTTCTACAGCCGGCCGCTCGATGGCGGGGGCGAGGGGAATTCCATGATCGCGATGCGGCCCGCTTACCAAGCTACGGGCGGCAAGTTTGTGGAGCATGATCGCGCGGCCGAGATTTTGCCGGGCGTGTGGCTGACGGGTCCGATTGCGCGGACGTTTCCGGAGAGGAACTGGAGCGGGTCGGGAAAAGTGCGGACGCCGGGCGGGGTGGTGGAAGATACGGTGCCGGACGATCAATCTGTCGTGGTCACGGCGCTGGAGGGATTGGTGGTGATCACGGGTTGCGGGCACGCGGGGATTGTCAACATCCTGACGGCGGCGGATGCGCAATTCGGCCACAAGCCGGTCCATGCGGTGATCGGCGGGGTGCATCTGTTCGCGGCGAAGGACGAGCAGGTGGACTGGACCGCGGACAAGATGAAGAGCTTCGGCGTACATTACCTGATCGGCGCGCACTGCACGGGAATCGAGAGCTTGTACCGCTTGCGGAACCGGATCGGACTGAGCCGCAAGACCGCGGTGGTGGGCGCGGTGGGCGCGGATTTCACACTGGGCCAAGGGATCCACGCGGGGCGGGTCGCGCAATAACTTCGGAAACTCAAACGGCTCGGGGCGCGCCTAAGTGATTTGTTGCTAGAATGTGAGAACGCGTGAAGTCACCTGTCCGTAGTGTAATCCTCCTCCTTTGTCTATCGATATCGATTGTTTCGGCGCAAACGCCGCCGTCGACCACGACACAGACGCCGAATCCGGCTTCCGCTCCGCCGCCGCCTCTTCCGCCGGATGAGTATAAAAATTTGAGCGACATTTCGGTGGAGTTGTATTACTGGCTGCCAAAGTGGACTTCGAGTATGCGCCCGGGGAAGGCGAATCTCGATGGGGATAGTGCGACGCTGGGGTCCGGTGTGGACTTCGGGGGGAAGGCCAAGGCGGCTGAGGGAATCCTGGTGACGACTCCGGCGGGGCGCGCGAATCTGCTGGAATTCACGTATTTCAGGACCAAGCAGGACGGCAATGAAACCGCGCCGACGGCACTGATCCTGTTCGGGCAGCCGTTCAATGCGAGCGACGTGCTGGGGTCGGCGACCAATATTCAGCACGCCAAGGTGACGTGGAATTACCTGACGTATCCAGACCCTCCGGGAGTCCACAGATTTCGTTTTCGCACGCTGTGGGGAGTTGAGTATACATCAATGACGGCGCGTTTCGACGCTCCGGGGGATATCTATGCGTCTCCGGTGCAGGGCTCGCGGTCGGTTATCTTTCCGTCGCTGGGTGCGGGAATGGAATATCACATTTCGAAACACCTATACTTTGAAGCGCGCGGATCGGGGTTTGCGTGGCCGCATAAAGCGATGCAAGGGGACGGGGAAGCGAAACTGTCGCTGCGACTTTTCAAACAACTGGATATCGTCGCGGGCGGCAGAGAATTCTACTTCCGAACGAATCCGCAGAAGGATTATTATCTGAAGGCCAACATGTGGGGTCCCTACGGGGGTCTGCGATGGACGTTCAAATAATCAAGCGCGGGCGGCCGCGGAGATCGCGGTGCAGGCCTGCTTCAACTTCGGCGCGAGCGAGCGGGCGCGATTCACGTCCATGCGGAAGACCGGGCCGGAAATGCTGAGAGCGGCCACGACGCGTCCGGACGGACCTGGCGTTGCTGGATCAAAAATGGGCGCGCCGATGCAGCGTCCTTCCAACTCATTTTCCTGATTGTCGATGGCGTAGCCTTGTTCGCGGACGCGCTCCAGCTCGTTCATCAGGGCAATGCGGCTGACGATCGAGTGGGGGGTGAGACGCGGGAGGCCTTTGAGGCGGAGCAGGCGCAGCAATTCCTTTTCAGGCAGAGCGGCGAGGAGGACCTTGCCGATGGCGGTCGAGTGCAGGTGGCGGCGGTTGCCGATTTTCGACGACATGCGCACCGATTGCGAGCTTTCGACGGTGTTGATGACCACCACTTCCCCGGCGTCGAGAATGCCGAGATTGACGGTTTCGCGGCAGGACTTGGCGAGATCCTCCATTCTGGGCTGCGCGACACGATTCAGGATTTGCTCGATGGGAAAGGGCTGTTGCAGGTCGAACAGTTTTCGCGCGACGCGATAGCCGCCGTCCCCGGCACGATCGACGAAGCCGCGCGATTCGAGGGTCGAGAGGATGCGATAGACCGTGGCCTTAGGCATGTCGACGGCGCGGGCGAGGTCGGAGAGTTTCACGCCGGTGGGTTTATCCTTGATATTTTCAAGGATGTCGAGCGTCTTGTGAAGTACCAGAACTCCGCTGGTTTCGGCCGGGCTCGCTTTCATATCTGTTCCACATAGTAATACACTCTGGTTCACATTCGTCAAGGGGCGGTTGACATCGCCAGGAAAGTTTTCTATTCTCAAGTGGCGGGATGCGATCCGCTGCGTCCCACGATGTGAACCATGACTGCTTCACCGATCTCCACCGATACTTGTTTCCTGCGCGGGACCCACGCGAAAAAAGGGCGGGCCGAGTGGCTGAATCCAAGCTCCGGCGCAGTACGCCAGTTGCATTATGGAAGGATTATTCTCGACTCGGGAAGCGTTCGCTTCAAGAATCAAAACCACGAAACGGGTCTGATTTGTTTGAACGGGCAGGCGGAAGTGAAGGCCGGCGGGTCCGCGTTTTCGATGGGGCTGTACGATTCTTTGTACGTGCCGAGAGATTCCGAGATCGAAGTCGCGGCGGCTGGAGAGGGATGCGATCTGGCGGAAATTTCTGCTCCGGTGGAGCATTCCTACCCGCTGCAATTCGTTCCTTACGAGAGAGTGAAGAGCGATCCGGGACTGCATTTCAAGACCGGGGCGACGTCATTCGAGCGTACGGTAAATATTCTGATCGGCAAGAACGTGGAGGCGGGCCGCATCCTGGCGGGGGTGACGTTCAGCCAGCCGGGCAACTGGACTTCGTGGCCACCGCATGAGCATGCCGCGATGCTGGAAGAGGCGTACGTCTACATCGCGATGCCTGCGCCGGCGTGGGGCATGCAGTTTGTCTATACCGATCCGAAAACGCCCGAGATGGTGCAGGTGGTGCGCGAAGGCGATTGCGTGGTGATGCCCGCGGGCTACCACCCGAACGTCGCCGCGCCGGGCGGATCGATCAATTTTCTGTGGATCATGGCGGCCCATCGCGAGGTGGAGGACCGGCAATTCGGCGTCGTCAATGTGCAACCCGAGTATGCCGGCGGCGGATCGGGTCTGGAATCCGGCCGCGCGACGAAATAATCTGAGGATTTCTCGATGAAGCTTTCAATGCTGAACGCCGCGCGCACGGATCGGAGTTGGTGGTCGGGGCGAAAACATGGGGACAGACCGCTCTGTCCATCCGGCGCCGAAGAGACGCGTGTTCTCGCGAAGCATCGCGACCGCCTTGGGACAGAGTGGTCAGTCCCCATTTTCTCGCGCATTGCGGCATTGGCGTTCTGTGTAGGTTCGCTGGCATTGGCTGAGCCGCGGATCAAGGTGATCAAGGTCGCGATTACCAATCCGTTGAACGTGGGACGGATGGCCGAGGACGTAACGATTCGGGTGGCCGATCTTAAACGCATCGCGCCGGATTTCAAGGCTGCCGCGGTGATCGTGACCACGAGCGACGCGTCGAATCTGGCGGAGGACGCGCGAACGCTCGAGACCGTGGAACTGCCTTCGCAGGCCGACGATCTCGATGGCGACAACAAGGCCGATGAAATTGCGTTTCAGATCGATTTGAAGCCGCGACAGACGCGCATCGTCACCATCGCGTACGGGGAGCAGTTCACCATCGCGCGTCTGCGTGGCGCATACCCGAAGCGCTCTCACGCGAAGTTCACGACGAAGTATGAAGGGCTGGGCTGGGAATCGGACCTGACGGCGTGGCGTATTTATTTCGACAAGCGCAATGCTATCGATCTGTTCGGCAAGAAGAGGCCGGGCCTGTATCTGGAAATGTTCGGCACGCCGGATTGGGATTATCACGGTGAATCGCCGCTGGGGCGCGATATTTATGACGTGGGCGACGGACTCGGGCTCGGCTCGGTCGGCGCGCTGGTGAACGGCAAAGCGGAGAAAGTCGCGGACGTGGCGGAGCGCAAATGGCGCATCCTGAGCGACGGACCGGTACGGTCGATTGCCGAACTCGAATATAAGGGATGGAAGATCGGCGGCCGGGAAATCGATCTCGTCAGTCGTATTACGACTTGGGCGGGAGAGTTCGGATTCGAGCATTCGATTCGTGCGACTAATGCGGACGGGATCACATTCGTCACCGGTCTGCCCGCGAAGGACGGCGTAAATCCGGCGGGCGCAAGCGGCGATCTTTCGATGCAAGTTATTGCCACGTGGGGACATCAAGTGGTCGCGCCGGGTGCGAGGAAGAAGATCATGGTGCCGGATCAAGACCTCGGGCTGGCTCTGTTCGTCCCACGCGATCAATCGGGCGATGCCTTCGACGATGGGTTGGATCACCTCGTTAAATTAACGTCCGCTTCCGCGCACTGGTACGTCGCGGCGGTGTGGGATCAACTGCACAGCGAGGAGATCTCGAGCGGGAGCGCCTACAGCATGCATCGCGGTGAAGGATCCGGCAAGCTGATGCCGGCGACGGCGACTCCTTCGCGCGATTCTTTTATAGAGTATGTGGGCTCAATGAGCGCGCGCATGGCGAAACCGGCTGCGATCGCGATTCTCTCAGTAGCGGCCGCTCCTGAAACCGCTCCGGTCGATACTTTGGTCGAGACGCATCGGACTTACAAAGAGGCGATCGCGCTGCTGCGCCAATCCGCCGACCGCACCGCGAAAACCTACGAGGCGGAGGTGCTGAAAAACGACCCGGCGTCGATGGACAAGGCAAGGGGCTCGGGATTTTTCACCGAGGGCGACAATAATGGAAATTGGCGAGTCCAAAAGGGATATTTCTGGACCGGCGGATTCTGGGCCGGCGAGTTGTGGAAACTCTTCGCCGCAACCGACGATCCGCGTTACAAGGCTCTTGCGACGACGTAGACATCGCGGCTCCTGGGCAATGAGCACAAAGAAAATCACGATACCGGATTCTTAAATCTATATTCTTCCGTTTTGGGATATGAACTGTCGAAGAATCCCGAATATAAAGCAGGCGGATTGCGGGCAGCGGCTCGATTAAAAGAGCTTTTTAACCCTAAAATCGGGTTAGTATCTTCATGGGGTCCCAACGGAGACGACACCATCATCGACACGATGATGAACCTGCAAATCTGGTGGTGGGCCACGCGAGTAACGGGCGACGAACAGTGGCGGGCGTTGGGTATCAAGCATGCCCTAAAATCCGCCGATTGGTTAGTTAATCCAGACGGGTCAGCTTCGCAGTCCGTACATTATAATCCAGGCGACAATCGGCAGGAATTTACGTCGAGCAACATTGTGACATCGTTTCCCAATCAAGCTGTGCCCTATACGAGGGTGTTCACGCACACGCATCAGGGGTATTCGGCCGACTCCGCGTGGGCGCGCGGCCAAGCGTGGGCAGTGTATGGCTTCGCGGAGGCATATCGCGCGACGAATGAGCCAAAACTTTTGGAAACCGCGGAGCGGACCGCCGCCTACGCGCTGGATCATCTGCCGGCCGATGGAGTGCCCTGGTACGACTTCACGGACGAAGGCGTGCACTTCCGGAATCGCGACACATCGGCTGCGGCGATTTTGGCGGGAGGGCTGCTGCGGCTTGCGGAATCGACCAAGGACGCGACGCGGGCCGCGCTGTACCGGCGCGAAGGTCAACGAATCGTTCAATCGCTGATCGACCGCTACTTATCGAATGAAGGCGTCCTGCGCCACGGCTGTGGAACCCGCCCGCACGACGGCGCATTGATTTATGGGGACTATTACTTGCTCGAAACACTCATGGGGTTAAAACAGTAAACGTATGCAAAAAAGAATATTTCGTCTCGCAATTTATGTCTTTGCCGCGCTCGCGCTTCAGGCGCAGATCACGACCACGACCATTTCTGGGACCGTCTCGGACGCATCCGGCGGCGCTATTCCCAACGCGCAAGTAACGGTGTCGAATATCGGCACGGGCGCGACCCACACGGTGACGACGAACGTCGAGGGTACGTATCGCATCGATCTGCTTCCCGTCGGGAAGTATGAAGTGGAAGTGAGCGCGACCGGATTCAAGAAGTCCAAGCAAACGGGAATCGAGCTCGAAGTGAGCCGCACTGCTCGCGTGGATGCGGTTCTCTCGGTCGGCACGGTGAACGAAGAGGTGACGATCACCGCCGATGCGCCACTGGTGAATACCAGCAACGCGCAGATCGGCCGCACGACGGGGAACGCGGAGATAAACAATCTCCCGATCGTGGGGCGCAATGTTTACACGCTGCTCAGCCTGACGCCGGGCGTGGATTCGAACGCAAACAGCATCGTGCTGGGTTATCCCGAGCAGCGCACGATGATCAACGGCGGAGTGGACGGAGGCGCCGGGTCGGTGAACTACTTCCTGGACGGGGGCACGAACATGACGGGGCTGCGGAACACCGGCAACATCGCGCCGAATCCGGACGCAGTGGAAGAGTTTCGGGTGATCACCAACAGCTATAGCGCCGAGTTTGGCCGCTTTGCAAGCGGCGTGGTCAATATCATTACCAAGTCCGGTACGAATACGTTCCATGGCTCGCTGTTCGAGTTCCTGCGCAATACGGATCTCAACGCGAATACGTGGGGGAACGCGGGCAGCACTCCGCCGCTGCACCGCAATCAGTTTGGCGGTACCGTCGGCGGTCCGGTAATCCACAACAAAACGTTCTTCTTCGGAAGCTATTCCGGACTGCGGCAGATCACCAGCAGTTTCCTGACCGGCGCGATTGTGCCGGATGCGGCGGAACGCGGAGGCAACTTCTCGGAATTGCTGGCCGGCAAGGTTCAATTGACAGATCCGAACGCGAGCAATGCAGCATTTGCGGGAAATATCATCCCGCTGACGCGCATGGACAAGACGGCGGTCAACATCCTGAATCAAAATATTCCTCTACCGAACGTGGCCGGAAACGGCTGGCAGGGAGTGACTCCGAGCCCTTACAACACCAACGAGTTTTTGGCCAAAGTGGACCATTCCGTGAGCGACCACCAGATCATCACGCTGAATTATTTTGAAACCAGCGGGCACAATTCGATTCCCGGCGGCGGAAACCTTATCTGGTCGACGCAGAATTTCGACTGGCGCCAGCACAACGCCAACGCGAGCGACACCTTCACGATCAGCCCGAACATGGTCAATCAAGTGTGGCTCTCCTACACGCGCAACTTTGGCGGCCGCATGAGCACGCCGCAGGAGTCGCTCGGTGACTTCGGATCTTCGTTCCACATCCAGGGAACACCTTCTCTGCCGCAGATCGCGGTGACGAATTATTTCACCCTGGGGCAGGCGATTTCCGGTCCAGTGGCGGGCACGAACTTCTACTCGGTGCGCGACGTTCTCAGTTGGACGAAAGGCAAACACACGCTGAAGCTGGGCGGCGAGCTTTCGCTCGACAAAGACATTCAGCAGACGCTGCTCAACAACTACGGCGTCTTTGCATTCAACGGAAAAAAGAGCAAGGACAATCTGGCCGATTATTTCCTGGGCTTGCCAAACACAATGAACCAGGATACGCCGGTTCTCGCGCTCGCGAATTTCTTCACCGGAGCGCTCTTCGCACAGGACGATTTCAAAGTTCTGCCGCGTCTGACACTGAACCTGGGCGTGCGGTGGGATGTGCAGCAGGCTCCCACCGATCCGCAGAATCGCGAGTCGACATTCGCACAGGGACAGCAGTCGAAAATACTGCCCTCGACAGCGCCGCTCGGTCTTCTGGTCGTCGGGGATCCGGGCGTGGGCCGCGGCGTCGTGCCGACGGAGTGGAATCACTTCAGTCCGCGCATTGGGTTCGCTTACGATGTGTTCGGCAACGGCAAGACTTCGATCCGCGGGGGCGCCGGCATCTTCTATGGCAGCGTCTCCGGCAACGAGTGGAACACCATGTCGAACTATCAGCCGTTTGCCGTACGCGAGCAGTTCCCGAACGTGCAATCTCTGACCAACCCTTACGGCAATCTGCCGGGTGGCGTTTCGCCGTTCCCGTATAACTACAGCGCGACGAATCCTCAATTCATTTATCCGGCGACGATTTACGGATTCGCGAAAAACTTCCGATGGCCTTACACCTATCAGTTCAATTTCTCGATCGAGCGGCAGATCACCAAGAATCTGAGTGTGACTGCGGCTTACGTGGGATCGCTGGGGCGGCACCTGCCGTTCGCGGTGGACTTGAACTATCCGACCTACGCGACCGGGGCGACGACGGCCAACGTGAACAACCGGCGGCCGATCGATACCGGCGTATTGTCCACGATTTATTCAGGCGAGTCGATCGCCAATACCGCGTACCACGGACTGCAAGTCACGGCGGAAAAACGGATGGGCCATCACTTCGGCGTGAAGGGCTTTTACTCATTCTCCAAGGCTCTCGAAGGCATGCCGCTCGAGAACAACACGCTGATCGGGCTGGTCGAGGACTTCCACAATATCGCGCTCGACCGCGGCCGGTCGGACTTCGATCGCCGTCATAGCTCGGTCACCTCGGTCATCTGGGACATGAGTTATTTCGAAAAGACGAATCCGTTTCTGAAGGCCGTCGTCAATGGATGGCAGCTCTCGGGCATCATCACGCTTCAGAGCGGCTTGCCGTTCACAGTGACGACGGGCGCCGATAGCAATCTGGACGGCAACGCCAACGATCGCGCCAGCGTTAGCGCGAATCCTACGCTTGATCCCCACCGTTTGCGCGCGGCAGTGACGGCGCAATGGTTCAATACGGCCGACTTTTATCTCCCCACAGGAGGAGCGGACGGCAATGGAAGCCGCAACCTGCTGACGGGTCCGGGAACGAAGAATGTCGACCTCGGACTGTTCCGCAATTTCAGGATCAAGGAGCGCTTCTGGCTGCAGGCTCGCGGCGAATTCACGAACGGGTTCAACCTGGTGAATCTTAGCAATCCGAACGCGGTTTACAGCACGGCTGTGAACAATAACTTCGGCAAGATTCTGACGGCTGGTCAAATGCGTCAGGTGCAGGTGGGACTGCGCCTGTCTTTCTAACGAGCACTAGAAATAGTAAAGTAATTGGGGCGGCGATTTTGAATCGTCGCCCCTTTGATTTTTATGACTCGACGCGATTTCGTGCTCTCTTAGCGCGGCAGCGGTGGCTGTCGGCTCCGCCGCCGCTCCCGCGGAGGAAGCTCCCCGCAGCCAGCGCCTGCTTACTGAATCCAAAAGGCGGGAAGAGCGTTGTGTCTGTCTCGTCACCAGGATTGCCGACGGCGTTTCTTACTTTGGCTTGAAACCGCTCCCTTTGGTCACGGCTCGGTAGATAGCTGAGGACATGCGATAGCGGATTGTCACTTCAGCTTGGACAAGGCCAGCACCCACAGTTTTTCCCAGGTGGGAACTCGGATGCGGCGCGTCAACACGTCGTAGTTCGACGCGACAATTCTGTCAAGCAACCGCGAATAGATGCCAATGAGCGCCTTCAGCGACGCTCTGCTTCGCGGATGAATCATCGCGACCAGCGGAGCCGACTCGCGGTAGTAATCGCGCGCCCGATTCGCCTCAAACTCCATGAGCCTGAAAAATCCTTCCGTCGAAACCAGCGTCGCGGGCGATACACCGAACCGCACAAAATCCTCAGCCGGAATGTAGACGCGATCCTTTTCGTAATCCTCGCGCACATCGCGCAGAATGTTGGTGAGCTGGAACGCGATCCCGCACTTTTCCGCCAGTTCCAACGCCTTGGGATCGTCAAATCCAAAAATGTGAATGATGGTCAACCCGACCACGCTCGCCACGTGATAGCAGTAGTCGTAGAGCTCGTCGAATGTTTGCACGCAGCGCGGCTCCAGATCGCTCGACACTCCGGCGATCATTTCGAAGAAATATTGATGTGGAATTTTGTAGCGCTCCACAGCATCGACGAACGCGGGCCAGACAGGATGTCCGCCCAAGCGTCCGTTGAAGGCGCTTTCCAGATCGTCCCGCCAGCGCGCGATGGCTGCGGCCCTGTCGGCGACTCCTTCGTCGTCGCTCAGGTCGTCGCAGTAGCGCATGAACGCATAGATGGCGCACATGGCTTCGCGCTGCGGGAGGGAGAGCAGGAGGAACGAGAAGTAGAAATTTCTCGCTTGCTTGCGCGCCACCCCGACGCACCATTCATAGGATTCTTCGACAGTCAGGTCAGCGTTACAATTGGGGCTCATGCGGCCGGAGAAAATGCGCGACGGGTCAGCGCGCCCAGCAGCAATCCTACGCGTTCGACTCTTGAGATCGAAGGACGCGAGCGCAGTACATTACAATCCCGCTGCTCGATTTTCTCGAGGATCTTCAACCCGCCGCGGCTGAACAGCTCGAGATCGATCGCGAGACGCCGGTCCACCTGCTCCGCCAGGGGGAGCCCTTTCAAGAACAAGTCACGCGCCACGCCGATCGATTCCATCATCACCGCTCGGAAACGATCGTCGAAGCGGCGCTCGAACAGCGCTTCGACCGGATACCCATGCTTGTCGAGAATATCGAGCGGCAGATACACGCGATCCTTTTCAAGATCGACAATCACGTCCTGCCAGAAATTCGCCAGTTGCAGCGCGGTGCACGTTGCGTCGGAGAGCTCCTGCCGAGCAGCGTCTCTATAGCCGCATAATCCCAACACCAGGCGCCCAACCGGATTCGCCGAATAACGGCAGTACTCAAACAGCTCCTCAAAATTGCGATAACGCGTGACGAGTTGATCCTGCTCAAACGCTTTGATCAGGTCATCGAACGTTTCCTGCAAAAGATAATGCCGGGCGGCGGTATCCTCAAGGGCGACAAACACCGGATGCTTCGGCGTCCCCGAATACATCGCCTGCAATTCCGTTCGCCACCATGCGAGCAGACGAAGGCTTTCTTTGGTGTCGCCAATCTCGTCGGCTAAATCGTCGGCCCACCGGCAGAACGAGTAGACGTTGTAGAAATCCTGGTGCAGACGCTTCGGCAGCAAAAAACTCACAACGTGAAAATTCTCGTAATGATGCGTGGCGAGCCATCGCGTATAGGCAAGCGATTCCTCGCGGGTCCAAGATCGAGTTAACAACTCCGGATCGGCGATGAAAGCAGCAGGAGCGAGGAACACTTGGTAGTTCGTTACGGAATGATCGCGGTCTTCAAATGCCCGTTATGACTCATCAGGTGCTGCATCACCTGCAGCAGATTGGTCAACGGCTCGGAGTGATTCACAAAATCTTTCGCCCCTACATAACCGCGGCTCACCAGGTCCAGCGCTTTGCGAATCAGTGCCGGCGTGTGATGAAAACTCGCCTTGCAGGTCAGCTCGGAGTAGTGCAGCAGATTGGTATCCAGGCTGAGCTGCGTGCCATCCGGGCAGCCTCCGAAAAAGTTGACGACGCCACCGCGGCGCAATAGCTGAATCGCCAGTTGCCACACCTCCGGCAAACCCACCGCCTCAATCACGACGTCGGCTCCCCGGCCGCTGGTCATCTCATGCACGGGACCCACAACGTCCGCGCCCTCGCAATTCAGCACGGTCTCATCCGCGCCCATCCTCGATGCCCGCAACAGTTGCTGCGGACGACGCCCGATGGCGATTACACGAGCGTTACAAACCGACTTGGCCAGTCTTACGAACATCATGCCGATGGGACCCAAGCCGATCACCGCGACCGTATCTCCCGGTCGCACACCGGTTTCTTCCAAACCGCGCAGCACGCAGGCCAGAGGCTCCACCAGCGCGGCGTCCTGATAGCTGACATGGTCCGGTACTTCGTACATATTTTTGCGCACGATGCGCTCAGGAATGCGGATGTATTCGGCGTAAGCTCCGTTGTTGAACAACAGATCCTGGCAGAGATTTTCCTGGTCATGCTGGCAGTAGAAACATTCACCGCACGGAGCGGAATTCGCCGCCACGACGCGTTGGCCCATTCGAAATCCGCGGACATCTTTTCCCATCGCCACGATGTCACCGCCCAACTCGTGTCCGAACAGTGCGGGCGGAACAATCATGCGCGCATGATAGCCCCGACGGAACACTTTGACGTCGGTGCCACAGGTCAGCGCGGCACGAACGCGCACCAGCACGTCGCCCCTGCCAATCTGCGGAACATCCACCGTCTCGATCTGCACGTTCTCTTTGCCGTAGAGAACGGCAGCCGTCATCTGCTGATTCACTCTTTCCACCTCTGTGGCTGTACTACTATCTTTAATGATTCTTCGTCAGGATGCAACGCGCGATCGATCCCTTCATTAATATGGCTTAATGCATAGCGATGTGAGATCAGTCGTTCGACGTTCAATGCCCCGCTGAAAACCATCTCGGCACCTTCTCTCTGCACGTCGATCGACGCACTGTAGGACCCGCACAACGTGCGCTCACCCATGCAGATATCGGCGCCCGAAAGGTCGACGCGCTCCTGATGGGAGGTTTGTGCGAACAGCAAAATCTTCGCCCCTGGCCGTGAGCACTTCACCGCCTGTTCGACAATCCCTTGGGCAGATGCGGCCACGATTACCAGGTCGGCTCCCCTCCCTTCGGTCATCGATCGGACGGACCGCTCAAAATCCTCGACACCCTGATCGACACCAAGCGGATCGAACGCTTCGGAGGCGCCAAACTCGCGGGCCAGCTTGCGACGCCCAGGCATGGTATCCGTCGCGACGATCTTCGAGCCGGCGCGCGCGACCATCATTGTGAAAATGAGTCCGATCGGGCCTTGACCCAGGATGGCGACCACATCCTCCGGCTGCGGATCGATCTGCTTCACGCCCTTGAGGCACGTGTTCACGGGTTCGACAAAGCATGCCTGATCGAAGGACACACCCGCCGGAATTTTTTCAACGCCGCGCTCGACAATCCAGTCCATCGCGCGGACGTATTGTGAGAATCCTCCGCCCGCCGGCTCATAGCCCGCAGTCACGCCGACTTTCTTATACACCGGGCACTGGGCGTATAGTTTCCGGGAACAGTAGAAACATCTTCCGCAGGGAATGTGATGGAACACGATCACGCCGTCGCCGGGTACAAATCGAGTCACGCCGCGGCCGACTTTGGCGACCACTCCCGCCGTCTCATGCCCGTAAATCCGCGGCGCGGGAAGCAAATTGTATTCGATTTTCTTAAGATCCGTATGACAGATGCCGCACGATTCCACGCGAATGAGAATTTCTCCCGCACCGATCTCCGGCACCGGAATCGATTCCACTTCAACGACGCTGTCGCCCTTGTAAACAGCGGCCTTCATGGTCGCCAGCGTTACGTTATCGGCGGACTCCTTGAGGAGACTAGAATCGACAGTCTGCAAAAAATGCTCCTAGAGATTCGGATGCCACATTGCAATTGGCTTCGAGGCGCTTGAGCGCCGGTATGCGCGTAAACGGACGGCTCATCGCCGCCATAGCGATCCTCGGCAAGCGGAAGCGCCCCGCCGCGTCGCGATATAAATTGAAATCGAGCGGCAGGTCTTCTTGGGCGGTATCGGACACGGCGCGTACGCAATAAAACGGCACGCACCAATCTGCAGCGATCTTCTTCACCGCAGCCGCTTCCATTTCCGCCGCGATCGCGCCTGTCTTTTCGCGCAGTTGGCGCTTCTCCGCCGCCGTGACCACCACCCGGTCGGAGGAACTGATTTCTCCGCGCACAAAACTCGCCGGACATCCAGGGGGAGCATCGTCCCAGACGACGATATCGCCGATCCGCAACGACGGATCGAGAGCCCCGCAAAATCCCGTGTTGACGATGCCGTTTATTTCCATCTTTTGCCCGAATACTTCCTCGACACATCGCGGTCCCGGCCCGTTTGCCACTAACCACCACCGGTCGCCGTTCCGAAAAACTTCCCGCGCAAATCGCGCCTTCTTCCAAACCAGCTTCGCGGCCGGAGGGAACCGCTTCAGAATCCCGCTAAACTCGCGAGCCTCCGCCGCGACCATCAACCACGTCCGCACTAGCAATATCCGTTAGTCCGAAACCACTCGACCGCGCGTTCCAGCGCTCCAGCCGCCGGACCCGGCCGATAACCCAACTCGCGCTCGGCCTTGTCTTGCCGCACCCACATCTTCTTCCGGGCCATTTTGACCCCGTCCAATGGAGCTATCGGCTCTTTTCCCGTTATTCCCGCCCACGCCGTCGAAACCACTCCGGCCGCATACGCCACCGCGTATGGGATCCGAATCCTCGGCGCCGGGCGCCCCACCGCTTTTGCCAGTGTGCCGAAGATACTCTCGAGCGTCAGATTCTCCGCACCCAATATGTACCGCTCGCCTACCCTGCCCCGATCGCACGCTGCTATATGACCAGCAGCCACATCCCTTACATCAACGACGTTTAGCCCCGTATCGAGAAACGCCGGCATCGCGCCGCGCACAAAATCCACCAGAATTTTTCCAGTGGGCGTCGGCTTAAAATCATGATCGCCCACCGGCGCCGTCGGATTCACGATCACCACCGGAAACCCGCCCTCGGCAAACTCCAGCGCTACTTTTTCAGCTAAAAACTTCGATCGTTTGTACGGCCCGTTCATGTCTTCGATGCCGACCGGCGTCCCTTCGTCGCCAATTCCTTCGTTCGGAATTCCGACGCAGCCCACCGTGCTCGTATACACGACTCTCTCCACGCCACTCCGCCGCGCCGCGTCGAGAACGTGCCGCGTCCCTTCGACGTTCGACCGGTACATCTCCTTCGGATCGCGCGCCCATAGCCGGTAATCGGCCGCAACGTGGTAAACGACCGCACATCCTTCCACCGCCCGGGCCAGCGATTCCGGGTCTCTCAAATCTCCCTGAATCGGCTCGACACCATCCAACTCCTTCAGCCGCCCCGGATCGCGAACCAGCACTCTAACGCGCTCTCCACGCTCCAACAGCTTGCGCGCCACATGCCACCCGACAAATCCCGTGGCGCCCGTTACCAGCGTCGGTTTCACTTGCCTCCCGGACGATCCAGCCTCCGCACCGAACCCTGACCGTCAGGGAGGGGATGACACCCGGCCACGCTCTCCACTAGCTTAAAAGCCAGCCCAATTGTTTAAACGGATCGCTGAACTTCGAATTGATACCGTACGCCGCCGACGGCTCATAGCCGCAATGCACCATGCACTCCGCGCAGCGCGGATCGTTGCCCTCGCCGTAGTTGTCCCACGGCGTCTTGGTCATCAGGTCCTCGAACGTGTCGTGATGCGCGTCAGTGATCAGATAGCATGGGCCTTTCCAGCCCTTCACGTTGTAAGTCGGCATGCCCCACGCGGTGCACGGCAGTTCGCGGTCGCCCTTCAGAAATTCCATGTAAATCGGCGATGACACCAACGGGAACCGTTTCGCCATCTTGTCGATATCCTTGAACTTCTCGTGGACATCGTCGCGCGTCAGGAAGATTTCGCGCTGATTGACCGCCGAATATCCATACGCCGGCGCAATCGCATGTCCATCAACTTTGAGCGGCTCCAGGAATTCGTACAGCTCCCAGATCTCTTTCATGTCGGTCTCTTTATAGACCGTCGTATTGGTGAATACCTTGAATCCAGCGGCTTTCGCAGCCTTAATTCCCTCAATAGCCTCTTTAAAAACGCCCTCGCGTTCCACCGAGAAGTCGTGATTCTTCTCCATCCCGTCCAGGTGGACATTGAACACCAGTCCCGGATGCGGCTTGAAGTCTTTCAACCTCTTGATCATGAACATCCCGTTGGTGCAGAGCTGAATCCATTTGCCCCGCTCGAGAATAGCCGCCGTCAACTGGCCGATTTCGGGATATAGCAGCGGTTCCCCGCCGCAAATAGAAACCATGGGCGCGCCGCACTCGTCGACAGCCTTCAGGCACTGTTCCAGGCTCAACCGCTCCCGAATCGACGACTCGTATTCCCGGATGCGTCCACAACCCGTGCATGTCAGATTGCAGGCGTGCAACGGCTCGAGCATCATCACCAAAGGAAACCGCTTGTTGATCATCGGGTGCGATTTGCGCTCGCCTCCCACCGCTGGAATCTGCGTGTGGATAATGCGGAACGGATTCGCGTCATCGGATACAGAGTTATTCTTCTGCCATTCCGGCCGCGGACGAATCTTGTTCTTGGCGATGTAAGTCGCCATATCGGCAACTTGCGATAGAGGAACTCTCATGATCGATCTGCTCCGTGTGCGCTCCTCGATTTCAAGTAGCAGGACATCGCCAGCACTGGAAACGAATTGCGATAAAGGTGATACTTCAGGTAAAAGACGCGCGGAAATCCGGTGCCAGTGGCAAGCGCCTCGTCCCAGCTCCCGTCCGCGTTCTGCGTCTCCGTCAAATACTCGATGCCCTTGTGCAGGCTGTTGCTCGTCGTATCGCCGCCCGCGATCAACCCGAGAATCGCCCAGGCCGTCTGCGATGGAGTACTCTCGGCGGCCACATAGGCGTGATTATCGTAGCTGGCGCAACTTTCGCCCCAGCCTCCATCGGCGTTTTGAATCGACCTGATCCACTCGCCTGCCCGCAGAATGTACGCCTCGCGATCGCTCTCGCCCGCGTCCTTCAATCCGCGCAACGCCAGAAACGTGCCGTAAATATAATCGACACCCCAGCGCCCGTACCAGCTTCCATCGACTTCCTGAGTGCGCTTCAGATACTCTACGCCGCGCCGGATTGCCGGATGATTGCCTTCGACGCCAGATGCAATGAGCCCCTCCATCACGCGGCCCGTAATATCGGGGCACGTCGGATCGAGCATCGCGTTGTGATCGGCAAACGGCACCGAGCTCAGGAAATTCCAGTTATTATCGACGTCGAACGCCGCCCAGCCCCCGTCTTTCGATTGCATCGCCAGCAGCCAGCTCACGGCTCTTTGCGTGACCGCTTCCTGTTTCGCCGAGCTTGATCCCCGCGCCCGCGCCAGAGCCAGCAGCACCTGCGCCGTATCGTCGATGTCGGGATACGACTCGTTGGCGAACTCGAAATACCAGCCCGATGGCTCGACATTGGGCCGCTTAATCGACCAGTCGCCCTTGCGCCGGACTTCTTTGGTCAACAACCAATCGACCGTGCGGCTCAACTTCGCGTCCGGGACGACTCCCGATTCCCCCAGCGCGTACGCCGCAATCGCCGTATCCCACACCGGCGAGAAACAAGGCTGGAAAAAGAAGCCCCGCTCATCGTCCACTAGTAAATTGAAAAACTGTTTTTCCGCTTCCTGAACGTCCGGATGATCCTTCGGATAACCCAGCAGATCCAGCGCCATGATGACGTACATCATCGGCGGATAAATCGCTCCCAGCCCGTCGGAATAGCGCGTCCGCTCCAGCATCCATTGCTCGGCGCGCCGGATCGCTTTCATGCGCAGGCCGCGCGATCCGTGCCGCTCCCAGAACTTGAGGCACTTATCGGCCTTGAGGAAAAAATTCCGCCAACTGAAAAATCCTTCGTCATTGGGAAATTCCAGCGGAACGCCTGGCAGGTATAATTCTTTGAGCGAAAACCCGGCGGGCACTGGACGCCGCGGATTCATCGCGTGAACGATCGATAAAGGAATCACGATCGCGCGCGACCACGATGAAATCTCGTAGAT
Organism: Bryobacterales bacterium; assembly: GCA_003170295.1. GTDB lineage: Bacteria > Acidobacteriota > Terriglobia > Bryobacterales > Bryobacteraceae > Palsa-187. The sequence goes on from PNAJ01000069.1 coordinate 20,250, forward strand.
CAGCCTTCCGAGCAGAATCCCCTCCGGCGGAATCGACGGCGTCGCCTCGCGGGGATACAGATCGAACAGGCTTAAATTGATCTTGGTATAGCTGTTGGCCGCTTGCAATCCGCCCAGCGCCAGGATTCTCTCCCGCGCGCGACTCAGATTCGGATCGTCATAAGCGAGCCCGGCCAGCTTCAGCGCCGTGTACGCCTTCACCGTCGCGCTGATCTCCGATGGCCCCTCGGCGTAAATATTGAATCCGCCATCGGGCAACTGCCGCGCCAGGATCGACCGCACCGCTTTATCGACAAGAGGCCGCGTGGGAGGACTCCAGACCCCATTCACCGGCGGATGCCGCCACAGCTCCAACAATATGAAATCGGATTCGAGCGTCGTGTCGGCCGTCAGGTCGCCCCACCAGAATCCCTCGTCCGTTTGACGTTGCAGCATGTACGCGGCGGCGCTACGCAACGATTGGGCCGTTGCGGCAGTCAAGGCTTCAGTGAGTTGAAGGCTCGGACTCATACGCGCGCGATAGTCTGCAATTGCACCATGCGGCCCAGCTCTGAAGGCAGATTGAACCGCACGTCCTCTTCCTTGATTTCCATTTCTTCCAGTTCGTTGAACCCGTTCCCCTGGAGCGATCCGAGCAATTCTTCCACCAAATTCTCCGGAGCCGACGCCCCTGCTGTGACCGCCACCGTTTGGATGCCCGTAAGCCATTCAGGTTTCACTTCTTTTAAATCGTCGATCAGATATGCCGGAACGCCCATCTTCTCGCAAACCTCGACTAACCTTCGTGAATTCGAACTGTTCTGCGATCCCACGACCAATAGCAGCTGGCACAATGGCACGACCGCCTTCACTGCAAGCTGCCGGTTCTCCGTCGCATAGCAAATATCCTGCGCCGCCGGACCCTGGATCATGGGAAACCGCTCCCGTAGCCGCTCGACGATATCCTGCGTCTCATCTAAGCTTAGAGTAGTTTGCGTGATAAAGGATACGCGCTCCGGATCGGCAATGTTCAACCGGTCGACATCTTCGACAGTCGACACCAGAATGGTCGACGCCGGAGCCTCGCCCAAAGTGCCAATCACTTCATCGTGATCTTTATGGCCGATTAAGACGATGGAATAGCCTCTTTTTGCGAATTTAACGGCTTCTAAGTGCACTTTAGTGACAAGAGGACAGGTCGCATCGATCACCAGCAGATTACGCTCTTTGGCTTGCGACCGCACCGCCGGAGAAACGCCATGCGCGCTGAAAATAACCCGCGCGCCGGTCGGCACTTCTTCCAATTCCTCGACAAAGATCGCGCCCGCCTCGCGCAACTCATCCACAACGTGCTTGTTATGGACAATCTCTTTACGAACATAGATCGGCGCCCCATAGAGATCTAGAGCAATTTTGACCACATCGATCGCGCGCACCACACCGGCGCAAAAACCACGCGGCCTCAGTAAGATGATCTTCTTAGACGCGGTACTCATAAGGAACTTGTATTATAGCAAGGAAACAATGTTCCCTGCCCCAATATCCAATCAGGATCGAACCGCCGCTTCACCGCGCGCATGGCCTCGATTTCGGCGGGCAAGTACTGTATTTCCAGCAGGTGCGCCTTCCGCTTCCCGAGCCCGTGTTCCGCCCCGACCGTCCCGCCCAGAGATACCGCATCGCGAGCCAGCTCCGTCGTAACCGCCTTGGCCGCCGCGAACTGTTCCGGGCTGTCGGAGAACGTATTTATATGGAGATGCGCATCGCCAATATGTCCGAAAATCACGAAATTATCGCCCACAGCGCGTTGTAACTTGGCTTGGTAAATCCCTAAAATCTCGCGATTCTTCTCGATCGGCACAGCGTAATCGGTGCTCAGCTTCATGAATCCGCTGCGCCTTATGCGCGCGTTGACCCGTTCCGGCAGCGAGTGGCGAAACTGCCGGAATCGCTCCCGGTCGGCACCCGAAGTCGCAAACCAGGAGTCGTTTTCAAGCGTCCCCGCCATGTCCAAATCGGCATCGCCCTCGATTTCAATCATCAGCGCAGCCCGATGCGCCACATCCATCATATTGAGGGACTTGCCATCCAGGTATTCGAGCATCCGCAGCCCCGGCGTCGCCCTCCACCTGTCGACCGCATCGAGCGCAGCTTCTTGAGAGGCAAAAAACACCACGCCGCCGAGAATCTCTCCTGGAGCAGGAAGCAGTTGCAACTCCGCTTGCGTTACGACGCCCAGCGTCCCTTCGTTTCCGATGAATAGATCGACGTAATCCATCGCCGGCGCAAGCCGATATCCGGCCGAATGCTTGGTAGTACGAGGGAGCGGTAGCGAAGGCACCTCGAAATTGACCGGCTGACCGCGCCGAACCTCAATCACCCGCCCGTCAAGCAGGGCCACTCTTAGCGCCAGAACATGTTCCCGCGTAGCTCCGTATCGAAAACTGCGCGATCCGCTGGCGTTAGTCGCGATATTGCCGCCGATGGACGATGTGTTTTCGGTCGGATCTGGCGCATAAAACTGTCCCGAAGCAGCGGCGCCTGACTGCACTTCCCGCAACAGAGTTCCGGGCCCAACAATCGCGCGACCCCGCTCAATATCGAGCCGCCGCAGCTTCGCGAGCGACAATCCCCAACCACCGTTTGGCGCGCCGCCTCCAGTAACGCCGGTCAGCGCCCCCATCACCGTAATCGGAACATTTTCCGAAGAAGCCCGCTTCAGGATCTCAACGACCTGCTCTTCATTTTCAGGCGAAAAAACCTGCTCCGCGGACCCCGGATACCCGGACGCGTCGGTGATGTCCATCTTTTTAGTTTCTCACCAGACTGTTTCCACAGTCGAAGCGCGGATGCGCCCGTCGCGGCTGATGACCGGCACGCGCAGATAAATGGCTGTCGCCGCGACGATGCGATCCGGCATGTCAGGGATAGCTTCACGAGGAACTGAGCGCATCGCTTCGACTACGTCGTAAGTGAGCGGGATTTCCTGTAGGATATCCTCGGGATCTGCAAGCGCTCTTCTTAGTTCGTCATACGCGGCTTCCGGAAGACGCTTCTTTTCGATCAGATAGACAATTTCGGCCAGGCTGATAACCGAAACTGCGATCTTGTGCGCGGCAATCGTCGCTTCGTCTATGAAGGTCTTTGCCCTCTTCGACAAGCGGGCGTCGTCAAACACATGCCAAAGCGCAGTGTGGGTATCGGCTACACCGGTGATTTTCAAAGCTCTTCGCCAAAGCCCCGAAACATTTCCCGCCGATTCTCGTCAATTTCCTCGGCAGATGGCGCCGGACCATACTTCGCCAGGATGCCACGACTGGATTTGTACGGCTTGCAGCGTGGCTGTACCTCCTGGTCCGCAAGCTTCCGAAGCCAGTCTTCAAGGGATAAACCCTCCACGAGCGCCTTCGCTCTGAGCGCCGCGATCTGTTCCTCCGCAAGTTCAACTGTTAACGTCATGGGCCCTCTACCTCTATTAAACCTCTAAAATGACCGGCATAATCAACGGCCGCCGCGACGTCTCCTTTGTCAGATACCTCTTCAAATCCGCGCGAATCTTCTCCTGCATCACTCCCAAATCCGTCCGCTCCTCGGCCGACGACGAGTTCAGCGTTTTCATCACGATTTTTCGCGCTTCCTCGATGACGTCCGACCGGTCGTCCAGCGACATGAAGCCCCGGCTCACGATCTCCGGCAGACCTTCGCACACACCCGTATGTTTGTTGATTGCGATAATCGGCAGCACAAAACCGTCTTCCGATAAATGGCGGCGGTCGCGAATCACCATATCTTCCACGACTTCGTCGAGCGTCCCGGAATCGATGCAGATGCGGCCCACCGTCACCGGCTCGCCTTTGCGCGCGCCTTTTTTGTCGATCTCGAGCGTCTCGCCCGATTCGAGAACAAACGTCGCTTCCAGGTTGTAATGCGTCAGATGCTGCGCCAGTTGCGCGTGCTTCGTCATTTGCCGATACTCGCCGTGAACCGGCACGAAATATTTCGGACGAACCAGGTTCAGGATCAGCCGCAGCTCCTCCGCGCTCCCGTGACCCGATACGTGGATCGGCGGATTCATCGGACCATACACCAGGTCCGCGCCGCGCCGGGCGATGTGATTCATCATCCGGTAAATCGCTTTTTCATTCCCCGGAATAATACGAGCGCTCAGCGCCACCACGTCGCCCGTTTCAATCGACAGATGCTTATGATTGTCGACCGCCACGCGCGACAGCGCCGACATCGGCTCCCCTTGTGTGCCGCTGACGATCGCGCAAACCTTGCTCGGCGCCGTCTGCATCAGATCCTGAGGACGCAGCAGAATGCCGTTGGGAATCGTCAGGAACCCAAGACCGTGCGCGATCTCCGTCGCCGTATTCATGCTGCGCCCGATGAACGCGACCTTGCGGCCATACTCGTCCGCCGCGTCGATAATCTGTTGCAGCCTGTGAATCGAGGAGCTGAAGCACGAGATCACGATCCGCCTCGGCGCGCGCATGAAAAGCTCGGCCAGCCTGGGCGCGACCGCGCGTTCGCTCTCGGTGTAGCCGGGCCGGTCGACGTTAGTAGAATCCGACATCAGCAGCAGCACGCCGCGTTTGCCGTATTCGGCGAACTTGTGCAGATCGAACAATTCGTTGTCGGTCGGCGAAGGATCCACCTTAAAATCTCCGGTGTGCATAATGACGCCCAGCGGAGTCGTGATCGCCAGCGCCACGCAGCTTACCGTCGAATGCGTCACATGGATGAACTCGATCGAAAATGGCCCCAGCGCCAGCGTTTCGCCCGCTTTGACCCGATGGAGCTTCGCCTCCTTCAACATCTCGTGCTCTTCCAGGCGCCGCTCTACCAGCGCGAGCGTGAACGCCGTGCCATAGACCGGAATCTTCATCAGCGCGAGCAGGAACGGAATGCCGCCGATGTGATCCTCGTGCCCGTGCGTCAGGATCAGGCCGCGAACGTGCTTGGCATTCTCTTCCAGGTACGTAAAATCAGGGGTGACAATATCGACACCCATCAGTTCCGCGTCGGGGAACATCATCCCCGCGTCCAGAACAATAATGTCATCCCCGTACCGGACGGCCATGCAGTTCATCCCGAACTCGCCCAGGCCCCCCAGGGGGACTATTTGCAGTTTTTTATCTGTCATTAAACTATCCAAGATTAGCGCACTATTGACAAAAGATCGAAATTCGTGGTTTGATGAGTTGGCTACCCTAGCTAACTAAGTATATGGCCAACTCAGCGACCAACTCACCTCAAACCGCCCTCGACCTTCTCGTCCTCACCGTCCTCGGCCGCCGAGGACCCTTGCACGGCTACGGCATCGCCAATGCCATCGAGGATCTATCGGACGAAGCGCTCCGCATCGATGAAGGATCGCTTTACCCCGCGCTCCATCGGATGGAGGAAGCCGGCTGGATCACCGCCTCATGGACCGTCACTGAAAATAAGCGCCGCGCCCGTATCTACCAAATGACCCGGGCGGGCAAGAAGCAGCTGGCCGCTGAATCCGACCGCTGGACAAATTTTTCCGCCGGCGTGGCGCGCGTGCTACGACACGCATAACTGGATGCTGAAATGCGTCCACCGCTCCCTTTGGTCACGGCTCGGTAAACGGCTGATGACCTGCCTCCTTCCGAGCCGTGACCAAAGGGAGCGGTGGCATCAGTATTAAGGAGTCCAAATGTCCTGGTTCTCTAAGCTAAAAAACGCCGTTCATTCCAAACCCCTCGACAACGAACTCGCCGACGAAATGTCGGACCACCTTGCACGCCGCGCCGCCGCGCTACGCGAGCAAGGCTGGTCGGCGGCCGACGCGCAGCAAGAAGCCTCTAGACGTTTTGGCAATGTCACTCTTCTTCGCGAGCAGAGCCGTGAAATCCGCCCGTCTGCGATCCTCGAAACCACGTTTCAGGACCTCCGCTACGCCTGGCGAGGCATGCTGAAGAGTCCGGCCTTCGCTCTTACCGCGATTCTCTCGCTCGCCCTCGCGGTCGGCGCAAACACCGCCATCTACTCCATCGTCGACGCAGCCCTGCTGCGGCCGCTGCCGGTGCCCGAGCCCGGCCGTCTGTTTATCCTCTCGAACCCTCCGATTGAGCAACCCGGCGGTCCCGCAGGCACGGAAAACGAAGTCTTTAGTTATCCGCTATACCAGCAGTTTCGGAGCGCCGCAGGCGACTCCGCACGCTTCGCGCTGTTCAGCCTCGCGAATCGGATCGAAGTCCAGATGCCTGACAGGAATGCCCCGATCGAGAAAGCCATCTGCGGGTACGTCTCCGGCGATGCGTTTGACATTCTCAAGGTCCCGCCCGCTCTGGGACGAGTGTTTTCGAGCGAGGAAGACCGTGTGCCCTGGGGCGCACCGTACCTGGTGATCAGCTACGACTACTGGCAACGCCGCTTCCACGGCGATCCGCGGGTGCTCGGCCAGCGCGTGCAGATCGGGCGTCACGCGTACTCGATCGTCGGCGTCGCCCGCCAGGGATTCTTCGGCGTCGAGCCGGGAAAGTTCGTGGACATCTGGATGCCCGCCATGATGTACAGCAAGGCCTCCTTCGCCAATTCCGGCTGGAACTGGTTCCGCATCATCGGCCGGCTTGGCCCGGGCGTCACACTAACCAGTTTGCATGCGCGGCTCCAACCGGTCTTCAGCGCGCATGAGGACGAGGTGGTCAAGTCCTACCCGACCATGCCTCCGTCAATTCAAAAACTGTTTCGCGCGCAACCTCTTCATGTGCGCCCGGGCGCGATTGGCGCTTCGCATTTCCAGTCGACCTTCGCGCGTCCTTTATGGATCGTGCTGGGCGTCGCCGCCGGAATCCTGTTGATCGCCTGCGCCAATGTGGCCAGCCTGTTGCTTGCCCGCGCCACCGCGCGATCCGCGGAGATGGCCATGCGCATCTCTCTCGGCGCGGGGCGGTCGCGCCTGATTCGCCAGCTGCTCACCGAAAGCCTGCTCCTGTCCACGATTGCCGGAGCGCTCGGGTGGGCATTCGCGAGGCTGTCTGTTCCGATCCTGGTGGGCGCTCTTTCGACGGAAACCGATCCGGTTCGCTTCGCTCTCTCGCCTGGGTTTTTTGGAGCGGATTCGCGGGTCCTCCTTTTCTGCGCGGCGGTCTCGACCGTCGCCGCCGTGTTCTTCGGGCTGCTGCCCGCCTGGCAATCCTCCGGGGCGCAACCGATGCGGGAACTCCACGGCATCCGTGTCGCTTCCGGCAGGCTGCGGATGGGACGTCTGTTCGTCGCCATCCAGGTGGCCTTCTCGTTCACCTTGATCATCGCCGGCGCAAGTTTTCTGTTCAGCTTGCGCAACCTGCTGAACGTCGACACCGGATTCAACCCTCACAATGTCTCGGTAATCCACATCAGCACCGATCTCAGCGATATCACTCAGAAGCCCGAGCTCAACGTGTTTCAGGATGAACTCCAGCGCCGCGCGGAAGCCCTGCCCGGCGTTCAGAGCGCGGCGATCTCGCAGGGCGCCCTGTTCTATGGGAATTATTGGTCCAGCCAGGTGATTCTTCCCGGCAAGCCTCTGCCGAATCGCGAAGAGCCCGCCATGGGCGTCTCGCCACGGTACTTCTACATGATGCATATCCCACTCCTAGCCGGACGCGAATTTGAGCAGCGCGACCGCGATTATCACCACACCGGCCCTCCTCCCACCGCCGTCGATGACGCGCCCGCGCTCGAGTATTTCGGAAACGAGGATCCCGACAAGGGCCCGCGCCCCACCATCGTCAATCAGGCTCTGGCACGAAGATACTTTGGAACCGATAACGCCGTCGGCAAAATGTTTCAGACGCCGGACGGCGACAAGCTGATGAGCCACGAGATCATCGGCGTCGTCGGAAACACCTCCTACGGATCGCTTCGCGACGGCCCCGAGCCCATCATGTACGGCGTCGTGCGGGGCTCCAGTTACGTCGCGATGTATGTCCGCTCGACGCTCGACCTCGGCTCCGTCGTTAAAATGGTGGAGCGCGAAACGGAGTCGATCGGCCATGGCACGCGCATTCGCGAGATCACCACACTCGACACGCTCATCGGCAACACGCTGCTGCGCGAAAAGCTCCTCGCCGGCATCGGAGGAGTCTTCGCATTCCTCGGCCTCCTGCTCGCCGCGATCGGATTATTCGGCCTTCTGAACTACTCCGTTACGCGGCGAACGAAGGAAATCGGCATCCGCGCTGCTTTAGGTGCGCGGCCTCCGGCACTCGTGTTCCTTGTCTTGAAAGACATGTTCAGCATGATCGCCGCAGGCCTTGTCACCGGTCTTCTGGGCTCACTGGCTCTGATGACCGCTGTCCGCTCGTTGCTGTTTGGAATCCGGCCGCTCGATCCCTTAGTGATGATCACCGCAGCAGCTGTCTTCTTGACTGCCGCCCTCGTCGCCGGTGGACTCCCCGCCAGCCGCGCCGCGAGTATCGACCCCATGACCGCCCTCCGGCACGAGTAGTCTAAAGACATGGCACAAATCTCCGTGACCGAGTATCTCAACACCACCTATCGCCCCGACCGCGATTACGTGGATGGCAAGGTTCTGGAGCGCAACTTGGGTGAATACGAACACAGCAGGCCGCAAGCCCTTATTTGCGGGTATTTATTCAATCGGGAGAATGACTGGCGCATCCGCGTCGTCCTTGGACAGCGCGTGCAGGTGAAACCGACCCGCTTTCGCATCCCCGACGTCTGCGTCGTGCTCGAAGGATCGCCCATCGAGTCGATCTTTCGTCACCCGCCGTTTCTGTGTATCGAAATCCTCTCGAAGGACGACTCATTCGACTCCATCGTAGACCGCCTCGATGACTATCTCGCCATGGGCGTCCCCAACGTGTGGATCATCGAGCCACACGCCCGCCGCGGATATCGTTATACCTCGGAAGGCTTCTTAACAGCCAAAGACGGAGTCCTCCGAACTTCGAATCCCGACGTCGCCGTTCCCCTGACAGCCCTCTTCGACTAAGTCTTGTGGGGTGGGCTATCAAGCCGGCAACCTGCTTCAGCAGGTTTTTTTAGACGTTAGCAGCGTTCAAAAATCGCGACACCACCGCCCACAGCTCCACCGCCTCGACCGGCTTGGAAAGAAACGCCTGCATGCCTTGCCGCAGGCAGCGTTCACGCAGCTCGTCTGAAAAATCGGCGGTCAGCGCCAGAATCGGTACCGCGTCGTACCCCGGAAGCTTGCGCATTGCCGCCGTTGCTTCCAGGCCGTTCATCCCCGGCATTTGCAGATCCATCAGAACCAGGTCGTAGTGTTGCTTGGATGCAGCGGCCAACGCATCGGCGCCGGACGTGGCACCGTCCACTTTCACATGCCGCCGTTCCAGCGCGCGCTTCAAAATGGTCAGGCCGACCGCGTTATCTTCCACCGCTAATACCATGGGACCGGTCTCCACACGCACCCCCATGGGCACCAGCTCGGCTTCCTTCTCCGCCGCCCGTAGAGGAATGCGAAGCGTGAATGTCGATCCCTTCCCCGGCATGCTGGCCACGCTGATCTCGCCCTGCATCAGAGACGCGAGCTTCCGCGCCAGCGCCAGCCCCAGGCCCAACCCCGGATACGTTCGCGAAAGTCCGCTATCCACCTGGCGGAACGATTCGAAGATTCTCTCCACCTGGTCGGCCGAAATTCCAATGCCCGTATCTTCCACTTCGATCCGCAGAAGGCTCCCGTCGCCTTGGTCGCGGAGAACACGCAGTTCCACACCGCCTGCGTGCGTGAATTTGATCGCATTGTTGAGAAAATGGCTCAGCAACTGCCGCAATCGCGGAGCGTCCCCCACCATGGTTTCCGGCAATCCCAAATCGTACGTGGCACGAATCTTCAGCCCCTTCGCTTCGGCCTTCAGCGCTTGCTGCCCGACTGTGGATTCCATCACCTCCCGCAGGCTGAATTCACTCTCATCGAGAGAAAACTGGCCGGCTTCGAGCGCCGAATATTCCAGCGTCGCGTTCAGAATTTCGAACAGGCTTTCCGCGCACAGCCGGGTGGCGTTCACGTACTCCCTTTGCTCCTCGTCCAGATTGGTTTCGAGCAGCAAATCCGACATTCCAAGAATGCCGCTGAGCGGCGTTCGAATTTCGTGATTCAAGCTGGCGAGAAACGTGCCTTTGAGTCGTTCCAACTCCCCCGGCACCTCGGGAGACAGTACTGGCTCGACGACGCGCTCCGAGGCGTCACGGGCTTCTATCGGCGATTGGGCAGGAACGGCCATTAAAGGAAACAATCACCCTGTCGCGTGGTCTATCGGCTGTTTGAATGACGCAGTTTAGTAGTTTTGAGAAAATATCTATACAATTCTTTACTGAATCTCCTTCACCACCGCCTCGGCGGCCACCACCGAATCTACGTTGCCTTAATGAACGCTAATTGACCATAATTGATCGTTATTGTGCCTGCATGACACCTTAAATCGACATTTTTGACGCTAAAACAGTCGCTGGAAGCGCCTTCATGGCTTTTTTACAGGCGGCTTTTTCTCGTCGACAGATTCTCCAAACGTGATCGTGGTATCGGCCTTGAATCGCTTGTAATCTTCGTACTTTACCGTCTGCTTCATCCGCACGTCGCTGTCCTTGAAATGAAGCGTATCGTTCGCAATCGTGTAAGTCGGAAACCAGAATTTGCCGTCGATTTGTTCGCGGTAAGTCTCAAACTTGGGAAATTGCTGGCCGTTTCCGCCCTTATTCGCGGTGCCGACGCCTCGGCCGTAGCTTTTGACGATTTGCAAATCTCGATCGTCCACCCACACTTCGCCTTGAAAATAACGCTGTTTGCCCTCGTATTTTAGGGGTTTCACCGCGAATACGTAACAACCAATTTCGTCGACCTTCTGGCGGCCCAGATACCGGATTTGATATTTTGGCAACTGGTCAGTGGTCAGAACGAACGGCTGCACGCTCTTCAAATCCTCCATGTCCTCGGGCGTGAGGATGAGCCGGCTTAGCGTCGATACAGGGGACCGTGTCACATGCTCGGTGCGTTTCCCATCCGATGAAAAAATGATGTCGGAGACAGTTTCCCACCGGCCTGTCGTATTGCCGGCATCGTCAAGCTCCTGAATTCGCGCGGTCTGCTTGTAGACATAGGCTTCGCGCGCTTTGGCGAACTGGGCTTCATGGGCGGCGAATTTCTGGATGATGTCGTCGATCTGTGCCTGACTCGGCTCTGCGTCTCCGGCGAACAACGCTCCCGCGGCAATCATTGCAAGTCCCAAAATTCGCATAAAAACTCCTATTTCTTATCGAGCATCTGCTTGGCGATCGTGACGCGCTGCATGTTGCTGGTGCCTTCGTAAATCCGGCCGATCTTGGAATCGCGAAACAGCTTCTCGACCGGATAGTCTTTCGTGAATCCGACGCCGCCCAGCACTTCCACTGCGCGCGATGCCGTCCGTTCCGCCACTTGCGATGCAAAATATTTGCACATGGCGGCTTCCGTGACAAATGGCAATCCCGCGTCGCGCAAACGCGCTGCGTTGTAGACCATCAGCCGCGTCGCTTCGACTTCCACCGCCATTTCCGCCAGATCGAACTGCACGCCTTGAAATTCGGCGATGGTTTTCCCAAACTGTTTCCGCTGCTTGGCGTACGCAAGCGCGTGATCGAGCGCGCCCTGCGCCAACCCCAACATCTGCGCGCCGATTCCAATGCGCCCTTCGTTCAGCGTTTCGATCGCGATCTTGTAGCCCTTGCCGATCTCGCCGATGACATTTGCCTTTGGCACTTTGCAGTCGTCTAGAATCAGCTCACAAGTAGAAGACGCGCGAATTCCGAGCTTGTCTTCTTTTTTGCCGACTTGAAATCCCGGGAACTCACGCTCGATCATAAATGCCGTGATGCCTTTATATCCGGCGTCGGGGTTTAGATTCGCAAATAGAAGAAACAGCTCGGCTTCGGCGGCATTCGTGATCCAAAGTTTGCGCCCGTTGAGACGGTAATTATCGCCCTCATCGACCGCTCGCGTGGCCAGCGCAAATGCGTCGGAGCCCGAACCCGCCTCCGACAACGCATAGCTCGCAAGCGTGTCCTTTGTCAGGCGCGGCAAATATTTGCGCTTCTGGTCGTCGGTCGCCCAGCGCAGAATCGCGTTATTGAACAGAGTATTCTGCACATCGACAATCACCGCCGCCGACGGATCGACTTTCGCCAACTCCTCAATCGCGAGAATCGACTGAAAAAAGTAGCCGCCTTGCCCGCCATATTCCTCGGGAACGTCGATACTCATCAGCCCGAGATCGAAGCACTCTTGGATCAGGTCCTTGCGAAACACGCCCGCCTCGTCCATGGCGCGGACGTGCGGCCCGATGCGCTCTCGCGCGAACTTGCGCACGGTGGATTGGAACATCCGTTCTTCTTCGCTCAACTGCGTTAGCGGAGCGAGGGTAACGCGAGTGTCGATGGCCTGCATTGATTCAATTGTAGAATGATCCTACGGCGTGACACCGCTCCCTTTGGTCACGGCTCGGTAGCACCATTGTGGCCTTGAGAGAAAAATGACTGATTGGAAAAAAATCGCTGCGGCGCTCGACCCGCCCATTCCCGAACCGGACATCGAGAAACTCTTGCCCGTGATGGAGACGCTCGAAGCGGCCTTTCGTCCGCTGCAACGGACGCTTACGCCCGAGGACGATGTATGACGCTCCTTGAATCGGCTGACGCGCTGCGGGCGAAGAAAGTTTCGTCGCTCGAGCTGACGAATGCAACGATCGAGAACATCGCCCGCGAAAATCCACGGCTGAACGCGTTTATTACCGTAACGGCCGACGCCGCTCGCGCCCGCGCTTCGGCGATGGACGCGGAAATGTCGCATGGAATAGACCGCGGCCCTCTGCACGGCATCCCGATTGCGCATAAGGATCTGGTCTACACCAAAGGCATCCGCACCACCGGCGGGTCGAAAATCTTCAAAGATTTCGTGCCCGATCACGACGCCGATATCGCGGTCAATCTCGACAAAGCGGGCGTGGTGCTGGTGGGCAAAACCAACTTGCACGAGTTCGCCTACGGCATCACGTCTAACAATCCGCATTTCGGCGCTGTGCGAAATCCGTGGGACACCGACCGCATTCCCGGCGGATCGAGCGGAGGCTCGGGCGCAGCCGTCGCGGCAGGCATCCTGACCATGGCGACGGGCACGGACACCGGCGGATCGATCCGCATCCCGGCGTCTTTCTGCGGCGTGACGGGCTTGAAACCGACGTTCGGTCTGATCAGCAAGCGCGGAGTGATGCCGCTCGGCTGGACCATGGATCATATGGGTCCGATCACGAAAACCGTCCGCGACGCCGCTGTTTCTTTTCATGCGATGGCTGGGTTGAGGACGGGTTATGTTCCGCCGAACAACGCCGACATTCGCGGGCTGCGAATCGGATTACCCGTCAATTATTACTTCGACAAGCTCGATTTGGAAGTTTCCGAATCGGTGCGAAAAGCTGTGCAGACTGCGACGGCGCTGGGCGCTCGGATTGTCGATATTAAGGTTCCCGATATCGACGCGATCAACGTTGTAGCGCGCGTGCTGCTGCTCGCCGAGGCTGTATCCGTGCATCAGCCGCATCTGGACCGGCGCGCCGATATTGGAGCCGACGTGCTCACGCTGCTCGACCAGGGGCGCCTGATTCGGGCATCAGATTATGTCGACGCGCAGCGCCTCCGGCACATTTACATTCGTGAATTTTCGAAGCTGTGGACCGAGGTCGATTGCATCTTCACACCGACGACCCCGACGCCCGCGCCGAAGATCGGGCAAGCGACGATGCAGGTGGGCGGTGTCGACGAAGACGTCAGGCTTGCAACGACGCGGCTGATGCGCGCGATCAACGTGCTCGGGATTCCGGCGCTCTCGATTCCTTGCGGGTTCACGAAGGCGGGATTGCCGATCGGGCTGCAGATTCTCGGTGGGCCGTTGGCGGAGGATATGATTCTTCGCGTGGGAGCGGCGATTGAGGATGCTGCGGCAGTGGTCGGGCGGAAGCCGTGACGGTAGAAAAGAGTCGGGTTGCCAACCCGCCGTAGGCAGCCAGAGGCTGCTGAAAAGCTCTGATTAAGTGACCTTCGGAAGCCAAGCGGGGGTGGACGCCCTGGTCCGTGTGCAATCCATGGTCGCGCTCTTGACCAATAAAACCAGGTCCGCGGACACCGGACGGGCCGATCAGGGGATCGGCCGCGGACCAGGGGGTCCGCCCCACCCGGAGGGGGAAATGAGTTTTTCAGCAATCTCTGCCAGCCTGCCCCACGAAGGACTGTGGACTATACTGTGGAGTAGAGTCCACATATGGAAACTATCCAGGTTGTACTCGATAAAAAACTATTACAGGCGGCCGATCGCGCTGCCCGGCACACGAAGCAGAATCGTTCCGCATTGGTTCGAGACGCCCTTCGAGAGCACCTCCGCTTATTAGAGAGGCGAGCATTGGAGAATCGGGACCGCGAGGGCTATTCGAGAAAGCCGCAAGGCAAATCGCCCGACTGGGAAGCGGAGTCGGTGTGGCCGGAGCAATAGCCCGAGGGGACATCCGCCTGTACCGGTTTGCTCCACCGGACAAAAAAAGACCGGTCGTCGTACTGACCCGCGAAAGTGCCGTGGCATATTTGTCCACCGTGACCGTAGCGCCGATCACGTCCACCATTCGTGGTGTGCCATCGGAGGTAGTGCTTGATGAAGCGGATGGTATGAAAAAGCCGTGCGCGGTGAACTTGCACAATATGGTCACCGTTTCGCAGCAGCGCTTAGGGAAGCGCGTGGCGCGGTTGAGCAATGTCCGGCTGGGCGAGATCTGCGCCGCGTTGCGGTTCTCGATCGGTTGCGACGCCAGTTAAATGATTGGTCATGGCCGTTGAGTGCCTCAGACCGTTTCACCTCAAGGACAGATGGCCGTCTCGTCCGTACCCGCAAGCTCCGGCGGTAGATGTCATCGGCCAGCGATGGGGATTCTGGACTTGTTCGGAATTGCTTCGATCATCCTAAAATAGGCTTCCCTGTAGTCCTTCGAGAAGTTGGTTGGAATATAGACGGTCCCAGACGTCGCTTCGGGCAGCTCTGAGAACCATCCGCCTTCGTTCCAGATCAGGTATACCAGAAATGTTCTTCCCCTGATGCACTCCGGACACATCACTGAGGCCGATCCCAATAGCCGATTCCCGGGCTTTAGTAAAGACGCCACGTTGGGGGTATCGAATAGATTCATCGGCCCTCCTTCTTTTCCCTTAATCAACCAATCGAACACAGCTACAGGGATAGGCAGCGGGTCATTCCTATCAGGAAGGTCCACATTCCACAACGCAACTTCCCATTTGATTTCTCGAGCAAGCACGTCGGATCGATTTACAATCATGAGAGCCGGGCTCTTGGGGTAGACGAAACGCAGGCTCACATCTGGCTTCGGCCCGGCCTTCGGATTCGCAATTTGCTTTACGCCTCCGAGCAGCTCCGGCATGTTTTTTTCGGTAACGGTATTCAGTTGCGCCTGCAGAATCTCTTGGTTAGCGTGTGCCAGTTGTTGTTGTTTTATTAACTCACCAATTTGATCTGTCAGCTTGTCACGCTCTTTCTTGGCTTCCGTTTTTTCCTCCGCAGCCGCAGTCTTGTCTTCGTGCTTCTGAACTAGATCGGAAACTACACCGCCGCCTCCAAACACGACACCTATCGCGAGCAGAACGGTCGCGATGATTACCCGAAGCCGCCTTTGGTCCTCCAAGCGTTTTAGCTCCTCCGGAAGGAACAAAAGGGCGAGTCCTGCGGCTGCCAATACGAGGGCCAAGAATATTGCGGCAAGGTCGGGTAGGAGATCAAACGCGAAACGAAACGCCGCAAGTGTGCGCGGCATCTTATGAACTTGAGATAGTGCCCCTGCCGCGGCCACCATCGACAATATGAAGAGCGTGACGCGCCAGCGTCGCGACATGCCGTTCAGTCTAACAGGAGATGCTGCTTCGGACAAGCAGTCGCGGATACAGCAGTCGCGGATACCGCTCCTTATGGTTGTAGCTCGGAAAGGCTCTTAGGCAGCGACGAGGGAGCCGTTAGCCTAGTGCACCGGAGCCGCCGGGCCGCCCTTCTTCGCCCTCTTCATCAGAAACGCCAGCGGAGCCATCAGCGCCGCGGCGATCGCGAAGACCCAGATGGTGTCAATATACGCGAGCATCGAGGCTTGCGCTTGCATCGCTCCATAAATGCGGTCGTACGCCATTTGTGTGGCTTCTACCGCGCCTACGCCGGAGGCTCGTAACGACTGCGCCATGCCGGACACCGCCGACTGAAACGCCGGATCGAACTTGCTGGTGTGCGCCGCGAGAATGTTCTGATGGAACTGGCCGCGCCGCGCTAGCAGCATGGTCACCACCGAAATGCCGACGCTGCCGCCGATGTTGCGCGCCAGATTCGTCATGCCGGACACGTTATTGTTTTTGCCCGGCGGGATGCCCACGTAGCACATCGTCTGAATCGGCACGAACAGAAATGCCACACCGACCATTTGATACACGCGCAGCAGAATCACTTCACGAAAGCTCATGCCGAGGTTCATGGTCGAAACCATATAGAACATGGCAAGCGACGCGAGCGTCCATCCAATGGCGATTAGCTTTCGCGGATCGAGCTTTCCAACCACGATTCCAATGAACGGCAGCAGCAGGATGATCACGATCGCACCGGGGGACAGTACTTCACCAGCTTGCTGCGCGGTGTATCCCATCAAGGTCTGGACCAACTGCGGGATCAAGACCGTTCCGCCGAACAGAGCCAGCCCGAGCATGAACATCATCACGCAGGACACGGCGAAGTTGCGATTCCGGAAGAGGCGAAGATCGATTACCGGGTTTTCGTGATGCAGTTCCCAGAAAAACGCGACGAGAAGGCAGACGACCGATGTTATGAAGAAAAAGTTGATGAAGCTCGAAGAAAACCAATCTTCGCGCTCGCCTTTATCGAGCACTACCTGCGCCGCGCCAATGCCGACGGCGAGCAGACCGAGTCCCGGCCAGTCGACTCGTCCAGTGGTTTGCCTGGCGGCCTTCAAGTATGGCGGGTCCTCCACCAGACGCGAAGTGAGAATCAGCGAGACGATCGCAACCGGCACGTTGATGAAGAAAATCCAACGCCAGTCGAAGTTATCCGTGATGTAACCGCCGAGCGTCGGACCGATGGCGGGCGCCATGACGACCGCCATGCCGTAAATTGCGAACGCCATGCCTCGCTTCGCGGGCGGGAACGTGTCGGCGAGAATCGCCTGCTCGCTGGGGGCGAGTCCTCCGCCGCCCAGGCCTTGCAAGACGCGGAAGAAAATCAGCATGCCTAGATTCGGCGCGAGGCCGCACAACAGACTGCTGACGCCGAACAGAACCACGCAGCCCATGTAGAATCGCTTGCGTCCCAACTGGATCGAGAGCCATGCGCTGATGGGTAAAATCACGGCGTTGGCCACCAGGTAGGAACTGAGCACCCAGGTGCTCTCGTCGAGTCCCGCGGAAAGGTTGCCCGCGATGTGCGGCAGCGCGACGTTCGCGATGCTGGTGTCGAGCACTTCCATGAAGGTCGCGAGCGTCACGGTGAGCGCTATGATCCATGGGTTGTGCTTCGGCTTCCAGGGAAGCGCCGGCCCTGGCGGTGGCGCGACCTCTAATACTTGTTCACTCATGGCGACCCGTTATTGAAGTTGCACGGTGGGCGTTACCGACATGCCTTGACGCAGCAAGTGGTCGTTGTCCTGGCCTGGATCGAGCGCGATACGCACCGGAATTCTCTGCACCACTTTCACGTAATTTCCAGTGGCGTTTTCGGGCGGCAGCAGGCTGAACTTCGCGCCGCTCGCGCCCGCGATCCGCAGCACTTTGCCGGTGTACTCGCGACCGTAGGCGTCCACTTTAATTTTCACCGGCTGGCCGACGCGCATTTTTCCGAGCTGCGTCTCTTTGAAATTCGCAGTGATCCAGAGGTTCTCGAGCGGCACGACGGCCATCAATTCCTGGCCGGGCGAAATGTTCTGGCCCTCGGCAACGCTCTTTTTGCCGACCACTCCGTCGACGGGCGCGACGATGGTCGTGTATTTCAAGTTCAGCTCGGCTTGATCGAGCATCGCTCTCTGCTGGTCGACTTTGGCGGCGGCAGACAGCGCTTTCGCTTGCGTGACCTTCACTTGGTCTGGTCCGGTGAGCGCGGCTTGAATCTGCGCGTTGGCCTGCTGCACGCGTGTTTGCGCCTGCTCGATATTTTTTTCGGCGATCTGGATGTTCTGCGTCGCCTCGTTCACCATGGCGTTCTGCGCATCGAGCGTGGCGCGCGCGGCTTCCATGGCGGCCACGGCCTGATCGTACTGCTGCTTCGAAATCTCATCTTTGGAGACCAGCAGCTTGTAGCGTTCGACGTCCTGCGTGGCTTTGGTGAAATTCGCTTCGGCCACGCGCACGTTGGCCTGTGCCGTGGTCAGGCGTGCACGCGCGGCACCCATCTGACGTTCAGTACCCGCTACGCCGGCGCTTGCATCGAGGCGCGCCGAGTTGGCAGTGGTCAGAGTGCTTTTCGTATTGACCGAAGTGATGGGAATGTCCGAAGTGCTGCTCTGATAGGTGGCCACCGCATCGGCCAGATCGGCGCGGGCTTTCGCCACGGCGACTTCGTAGTCCTTCGGATCGAGCACGACCAGAACGTCGCCGGCTTTCACCTGCTGCTCGTCCTCGACTTTGACTTCGATTACATGGCCGTTGATGCGGGAGCTGATGGCGTGAACCTGCCCGTCCACTTGGGCGTCGTCGGTCGACTCGAATTTCGCCAGATGCAGCCAGAACAGGTACCCGCCGGAAATAAGAATCAGCACCACGATGACGACGAGAATTCGCCCCAGCACTTTCCTGTCTTTCGGATTTGCTTGTACTTCAGTCATGATTACCGCCCTCCCATGAACGTCTTCAGATTCGCTTCGGTCGCGGCCAGCGCCCGCGCCAGCGCGACTTTGGCGAGGTTATGCGCATAGATGCTGGAGATGAGATTTTGCTGCGCGTTCGATACGGATTCCTGCGCCTGCACTACCTCGATGTTGTCGGTGACGCCGGCGGCGAAGCGGTCGCGGGCCTGCGTCAGGGTCTGATTCGCCAGATCGACGTTGCTCTCCGCCACCGCTACCTGGTCGGCCGCGGAATTGAGGTCGAGCAAGGCGGCGCGCACCTCCTGATCGATCTGTCCTTCGAGATTCGCCAGTTCCTCTTTGCGCTGCTTGAGGGTGGTTGCGGCCTCTAGCATGTCGGCGCGGCGCTTTCCGCCATCGAAAATATTCATCTTTATGGCCCCCGTGATGCCGAAGGTGCCGTGGGAATTGGCAAGAGTCGGGCCGACCAAGTCGTAGTTCGTGTTGACGCTGGCGGTCGGCAGCCATTCGGCGGAGACGGACCGGTGGGCGAGCTCCGCGGCCTTCACCTGCGACTGCGCGCTCTGGTAATCGGCGCGCGACGCGTAGGCGCGCTCTAAAGCTTCACCCGGCCGAAGACCTTCAAGAGGTTTGTAGGGAGCCTTGTCCGTGATTTCGAAGGCCTGCCCCGAGGGCAATCCAATGGCGCGTGCCAACGACAATTTGTCCTTGGCCACTTGGTTTTGCAACGACAGAAGAATCTGCTGCTGCGTTTTCAATTCGACTTGCGAACGAAGCTCGTCGATGGCTGGTGAAGTGCCCACTCGATGCTGATCGCGGGCCCGTTCATAAAGAGCCTGCGCCGTGTCCACTTGCACGCGTGTCGCATCGACACGAGCCGCAGTCGCGATGATTTGCAAATACGCCGAAGCAACCGCCTGCACCACCAGGTCGCGCGCATCTTTAACCGAAAGGTCCGCGGCGCGCTGGCTTTCCTTACGGGCTCGCCACGCGTTCAGAGTGCGCCCATCGTAGACAGGAATGTCGGCCTTCGCGGCGGCGTCCTGATAATGAAACGGCCCGATAATCGTCGGAACATTCGGAACGTGGAATCCAAAGGTCGCCAGGCTAACTTGCTGCTCGGTCATCGAGACGCCTCCGGTTATGGTCGGCAGCATCTTGGCTAGCAATTGCATCCTGTCGACGCGCGCGCTGGTGCTGGAATTTTCGCGGGTTAACAATCCAAGATTGGTTTTCAGACCGCGTGCGATGGCGTCGTCGAGAGACAGATTCAATGGCACGGGAGTCGCCTCGCCGGTGGGAGTGCTGCCGTTAAATTGCGCTAAAAGCGGAAAAAAAGTGCAAAATAGCGTCGAAACTGCCCTTAAAACGGTCAATTTATGCCTCATTTCGAATGATTTTGTCGATGATTGCCCGTGTCAGCAGGCCGGCGGCAGCGAAAGTGGCGCCGTCCCGATGCATCCGCTCAAGCAGGGAGCTACCTTTATCATCGATGAACGTAACGTGCTGAAGATCCACCAGAATTTTGGCGCTCGGGTGCTCGATCCGGGTGGAGCGCCAACAATTTTCGAGCTCAGACACCCAGCCCTCGGTCAAGCGGCCGCAGACTTTCAATGTCACGCGATTTCCGACTGAGCTTACTTGCGCTCTCATCATTTCACTCAGTTAGATTGCAGCTTAGATGCCAATATTTATTTTGAATAAGTTAAATGCTAATGTGCCGAAGTTTCGGCGCCGATATTTCCCCACGAGCCGACATATCGGCGCAAAATTCCAAGCTTCTGCATCCGGGATTGGAGCGTGCTTCGCTTCATTCCGAGCATGGCCGCAGCCCCACTTGGTCCTCCGACGACCCAATTCGAGGCGTCAAGAGCGTCGAGGATGTGACGCCGCTCGGCATCATCCATTGTCAAAACCGTGGTTGGGGCGGTTGAGCGGGATTCGCGCAGGTCGTCCTTGGGGATGGTGAGGCGCTTTCCGGAAGTGAGGATTACCGATCGCTCGATGATATTGCGCAGTTCGCGAATGTTGCCGGGCCAGGAATAATTCACGAGTGTTTCCATGACTTCCGCTGGAATTGCATCGATAGTTTT
This sequence comes from Bryobacterales bacterium, assembly GCA_003170295.1. Lineage (GTDB taxonomy): Bacteria > Acidobacteriota > Terriglobia > Bryobacterales > Bryobacteraceae > Palsa-187. The sequence continues at coordinate 41,188 of PNAJ01000069.1, forward strand.
GCGCATTCTAGTTGAGAATTCCTGAACGAAATAGCGGACCAGCGTGGGGATATCCTCGCGGCGCTCGCGGAGGGCGGGGAGGGTGATGGGGAAGACGTTGACGCGATAAAACAGATCGGCGCGGAATTGGTGTTCCGCGACCATGGAGCGCAAATCGCGATTCGTTGCCGCGACGAGACGAAAATCGGAATGAATGGTGCGGGTACCGCCCAGGCGCTCAAATTGCCCGTCTTGCAATACGCGGAGGAGTTTCGGCTGCATTTCGAGCGGCAGATCGCCGATCTCGTCGAGAAACAGAGTGCCGTGATTGGCTAGCTCGAAACGTCCGATGCGCTGGCTGACGGCTCCGGTGAACGCTCCCTTTTCGTGGCCCAGCAGCTCGCTTTCGATCAAGCCGGCGGGGATCGCGGCGCAATTGAGTTTCACAAACGTCGCATGGGCGCGGCTGCTGAGCCGATGGATCGCGCGGGCGACCAGTTCCTTGCCAGTGCCGGTTTCGCCCTGAATCAGGATCGAGGAATCGGTGGGAGCGGCGGTTTCAATCTGCTGCAGTACGCCGCGGAGCGCGGGGCCGGAGCCGACGATTTCATCGAAGCGGTATTCGCTGCGGATTTCCTCTTCGAGATAGACTTTTTCGTCCTCGATGTGGCGGCGCAGCTCGTTGATTTCTTCGAAGGCGACGGCGTTCTCGGTGGCGATTGCGACTTGGCGGCCGATGTGCTGCATGAACTCGCGATCCTCCGGCGTGTATGCGTCGACCGTGCAGGAGGCGAACGCCATGGCGCCGTGAACTCCGCGGGGGGTGGTGAGGGCGATCCAAAAACCGCTTTGAATATTGTTCCTGCGATACACCTCCATCAGGTCCGGGCGAAACCGGTTCTCGCGGGAAATGTCCGGGACGTAAAGCGGCTGGCCGGTTTCGAGCATGATCCCAACCGGACTCCCCTCAAACGGCCATTCCTCGCGATGAGGCGCGTCAATATTGCCTCGACCGGCGACGGCTTTCAGCATGACGCAGCGCCGGACCATATCAACCCGCATGATCACCAGGTAATCGAAGGCCATCAGCGGGTGGAGGGTATCCCAGAGCGAAAGGATCAAGGCCTCGCGATCGCGGCAGGCGATGAGGGCTTCGGAAATTTGAAGGAGTGCGCGGTATTTAAGAGCGCTATCGTCGGCGGACATCGGATGTCTTTATCATAAGGCGTATGCGCTCTTTGCTGGCGCCTGGAGAGCGCTTGCTTATGCCGTGGCCCGCGACTCATATCGCCGGACATGAATTTTCCCTTCGTGCTGTCGCCCTTGCTCCAGATCGTAGGCTGCCTGCATTCGAATCCAGATGTCGGGGGTGGCGCCGAAGGCTTTGGCGAGGCGAATCGCCATATCGGGCGACACACCAGCCTGGCCGTTAATCAAGCGTGAAAGAGTGGTCCGGCTTACTCCCAGCACTTTCGCCGCTTCCGTGACGGAGAGAGAGAAGGGATCGAGACAGTTGAGCCGGACAGATAGTCCGGGGTGGGGCGGGTTTTTCATCGGCATGGCGTTCTCCTATTCCAGCTAGTATCCTGACTCTGAAGTCCGAGACATAAATCGAGGCGGGGCGGACGCTCTCGTCCGCGCTGGACTGCATGGTCCGGCTCTGCAAACGCGCTCAAAGAGGCCGACGGGGGCGTCGGCCGCGGACCAGGGGGTCCGCCCCACTTGATACATGAACTCCAGAGTCAGGACACTAGTCGTAATCGGTTACCTCAACTCTCATGCTCCATATTAGATCGCGGCGGTATAATAGTTGTTTAGATCAGAAAGGGTTTCCGCATGAAGACCTATTTAAAGTTCGGATCTTTGATCGTGGTGATTCTAGGTACTCTGTTGTGGCTCGCTATGGGCGGCATCAGCGAGACGAAAACCTACTACAAGACCATCGCTGAGTTGAATCAACTGGGCGACGGCGGCAAGGATCACCGGTTGCGCGTGGGCGGCGACGTTGCAGATTCGATTCAACGCCAGGGCCGGGAAGTCCGGTTCACGCTGACGCAGGACAACCTGGTTTTGCCGGTGGTCTATAGCGGCATCGAGCCGCTGCCGGATACTTTCAAACCGGGCGCGCGGGCGCTGGCCGACGGGAAGCTCGGTGCGGATGGCGTGTTCCACGCGACTAAGATCCAGGCCAAGTGCGCGTCGAAGTACGAGGCGAAACCCATCCAGCAGCCGGCGGCGGGACCTCGCGCGGCACTCTAAAAAATACTATGGAAAATATCGGCGCGCTCTCTGTAATGCTCGCGTTCTGTTTCGCGGTCTACGCGATTCTCGGCTCCGTGATCGGGAAATTGACGAAGAAGCCGTTTCTGGTCATCTCGGCCGAAAGAGCGGTTTACTCGATCTGGGTGCTGCTTACGATCGCGGCGGGCATCCTTATTTACTCGCTGATGACCGGCGATTACCGGATGGCGTACGTCGCGCATTACACCAACAAGGCGATGCCGAGCGTATATAAATACACGGCGTGGTGGGGCGGCCAGGAAGGTTCGCTGCTGTTCTGGAACTGGCTGCTGGCGAGTTATGCGACGGTGGTGGTTTTCAAGAACCAGCGCAAATTTCGCGAAATTATGCCGTACGTGATCGCCGTGATGATGGCGACGCAGGTGTTCTTCCTGACGCTGATCGTCTTCATCGAGAGTCCGTTCAAGGTGCTGATGGCGGGCAGACGAATCGTGGATGTGGGCGACGGCCAGGGCTTGAGCGCGCTGCTTCAGTACTGGACGATGATCATCCATCCGCCCATGCTGTACCTGGGCTATGTCGGATTCGTGGTGCCATTCGCATTCGCGATCGCGTCGTTGATCACCAAGCAACCGGGCGAGGCGTGGATCCATACCACCAGGCGGTGGACATTGGTCACGTGGATGTTCCAGACCACGGGAGTCCTGTTGGGCGCGGGCTGGGCGTATGCGGTGCTCGGGTGGGGCGGCTATTGGGGCTGGGACCCGGTGGAGAACGCATCGCTGCTGCCGTGGATTACGGCGACGGCGTTCCTGCATTCGGTGATGATGCAGGAGAAAAAAGGAATGATGAAGGTGTGGAACATGGTGCTGGTATCGGCCACGTTCTTCCTGTGCATTTTCGGGACATTCTTAACCCGGAGCGGCATCGTGAACTCGGTACACGCGTTTTCGCAGGGGCCGATCGGGATGTACTTCGTGGTGTTCCTGAGCATCGGAATCGCCGCGACGGTAACGCTGATCGTGAGCCGGCTCGATTTTCTGAAGAGCGAGGCGCAGATGGAGAGCGTGCTGTCGCGCGAGTCGAGCTTCCTGTTCAACAACCTGGTTTTGCTGGCGAGCTGTTTTGCCATTCTGTGGGGCACGCTGTTCCCGGTGATTTCGGAAAAGTTCACAGGTGAGAAGATCAGCGTCGACGCGCCGTTTTTTAATCGCATCAATATTCCGATCGCGATGTTCCTGCTGTTCCTGACGGGTGTGGGTCCGTTAATCGCATGGCGAAAAAGCTCGTTCGATAGTTTGCGGCGGGCGTTCCTCTGGCCCACGGTCGCGGGCGTTGTGGTCGACGTTGTACTGTTCGCGATGGGCGTGCGGAGCTTTTACGCGCTGATGTCGTTCGCACTCTGCGCCTTTGTGCTGCTGACGGTGGCCATGGAGTTTGTGAAGGGCGCCAACGCAATCGCAACGAAGGACCAGTCGAATTTTATCTCGTCGATGATCGAGCTGACGCATCGCAACACACGACGCTACGGCGGGTACCTGGTGCACGTCGGCGTGGTGATCATGTTCATCGGATTCACGGGCAAGGCATTCGATCAGAGCATGATCGTCGAAATCGTCAAGGGCGATGTCGTCTCGCTGGGGAAATATCAACTTCGCCTCGCGGATATCCTGCAAGGACAGAACGATAACTACCGCTGGCAGAAAATTGTCGTCGACGTCACGAAGAACGGCGAGCACATCGATACGCTCGAGCCGGAAAAGCGGCTCTACCTGGCGAAGAAGGAGCCGGGGAGCAACGTCGCGATCCGTCGGCGTCCGAACGAGGACCTGTACATCAACTTCGCGGGCTTGTCGGACGACGGCGAAAAAGTGGTGATGCAAGCCTATGTGTTTCCGCTGGTGAGCTGGATCTGGGTGGGTTACTGGGTGGTTCTGAGCGGCACGATTATCTGCCTGATCCCCAGCAAATCGCGGCTGATGTACCCGCGCACGGAGATCGTGGGGATTGCGGGAAAACATGCGAAAGTTTAGCATTTTACTGGCGCTGGCCGGTGGCTTGTCGATGGCGCAGACAGCGGTCGACCTCGATTCCGAGCCGGTAAACCGGGTCGCGAAGAAGCTCTCGTGCAACTGCGGATGCGCGCAGGATATGACCTGCAAGATGGAGCCGGGCTGCGGCATCTGCAAGCGCGCGAAGACGAAAATCTTCGCAATGCAGACAGCGGGCAAGAGCGATCCGGAGATTCTCGACGCTTTTGTTTCTGAAAATGGCAGGCAGATCCTGGCCATCACGCCGGGCTTGTTCGGAACCGCCGGGCCGTTTGTGGCGTTGTCCCTGGGCGCGATCCTGGTTTTGTTCGTGATCCGCAAATATCGTAAACCGCAGGCCGCGGCCAATGCGCCTGAGATCGATCCGGAAGTCTTGGAGCGAATCAATAAGGACATGGCGAAGCTCGACTGATGACACTCATTGCCGTGGCCGTGCTCGTCGTTGCTCTTACTCTCTTTTTCACATTGACGATTCGGACGAAGGATCTGCCGCCTCCCGAACCGGTCTCGCCGACGCAATATCTGGAAGACCGCAAGGCGCAGATCTACGAGAACCTGCGGGACTTGCAATTCGAGTATCGGGTGGGGAAACTTTCCGACGAAGATTATCAGCAAACCAAGCTCGGATTGCAGAAGGAACTGGCCGGAGTGCTGGGAGAAATCGAGAAGTTCGGCGTTCCCAAGGTTCAAGCACCGCAAGAGAAGCCACCAGCGAATGTATGTCCTCACTGCAGCGCGAAATTTCCGAAGCCGATGAAATTCTGCGGAGAATGCGGAAAGGCGATGGCATGAGGATCTTATTCTGGCTACTCGCTACTAGCTCCTTGCTACTTGCTTCCGTCGACGGCACTGTAATCAATGCGACCACCGGCAAGCCGCAAGCATCGGTCGTCGTCAGTCTGGTGCAGCCCGGAGCGCAGGGTATGCAAACGCTCGGGAGTGTGAAGAGCGACGCCGAGGGAAAATTTAAATTCGCCAAGGAAGTTCCGCCCGGACCAGCGCTGGTGCAAGCGATTTATCAGGGCGCGACGTACAATCTGATTCTCCCGCCCGGCGGCCCGACCACCGGCGTCCACGTTAAGGTCTACGATTCAACCGCGAAGGCGGGCGTCGCGAAGGTGTCGCAACACATGATTCTGATCGAGCCAACCTCGGCGTCGCTCGACATCGGCGAGACGTTTCTGGTCGAGAATGAATCGACAACCACTTTTCAGGATCCGGTAAAAGGCTCCGTTCAGTTCTATCTTCCCGAGGCCGCGGGCGGCAAAGTGAAGGTCATGATCAATGCGCCGGGCGGCATGCCGATCGAGCGGCCGGCCGACAAGACCAAGGAGAAGAACGTTTATAAGATCGCGTATCCGGTCAAACCGGGAGAGAGCCGCTTCGACGTCAGCTACTCGCTGCCGCCCACCGATACGTTCGCGAGCAAAATCCTGCACGGCGAGGGAGTGACGCGTCTGGTGACACCATCGACGGTTACGCTTTCAGGCGATGGCATCGAATCGCTGGGCCAGGAGCCGCAGACCAAGGCCCACATCTATAACGCTGGTGGCGCTCAGTACGCAGTGAAGATCACCGGCACGGGCTCTCTGCGAAATCAGGAGGCGCCGGCGCCCGATGAGGACACGGGCGCTCCTCAAATTGAGGAGAAGCCCGCCCGCGTTTATACCCGGATGGAGTGGGTGCTGGGATTGGCGTTCGCGATTCTGGGGTTGGGGGGCGTGCTCTTGTATCGCAGGGGCGCGGCATAAACGCTCACGGCATGAACGCTCTAGAAATTGACGGCGTCTGGAAATACTTCGGCGACTTCCCGGCCCTGCGCGACATCGGATTTAAAGTCACGGCAGGCTCCGTAGTCGCGCTGCTCGGCCGTAACGGCGCTGGAAAAACGACGCTGCTGCGGATTCTCGCTGGGCTCGCCAAACCATCGAAGGGATCGGTAAGAATCTATGGCTCCGAGGTACGCGAAGAGCCCACCAGGCGGCGCATCGGCGTGCTCGGACACGGAATCTCGTTGTACGACGAACTTACCGCCACGGAGAATCTGGTTCTCTTCGGGAGACTCTACGGCATCGACGATCCGGCCAAGCGCGCGCATCAGTGGCTGGAGCGGACGGGCCTCGATCGTGTCCGCGACGGATTAGTGCGGGAGTTTTCGCGCGGTATGCGGCAGCGACTGGCGGTGGCGCGAACCTTTATCCACGATCCTGAACTGCTGCTGTTCGACGAACCGTTCACATCGCTCGACGATCGCGCCATCGCGGTGCTGCAATCGCTGGTGATCGAGGCTCAACAGCGCGGATGCACGATCGTCATGTCGACCCATCAGCTCCGCGAGGCGATTGAGCTCTCGACGCACGTCGCGCTGATCCGCAAAGGACAGCTCGCCTACTCTGGCGAGCGCCGTCAGGAAATGCTCGACGACCCGGGGTGGTTGTACCGCACGTTTGAGGAAGAAGGCCCATCGTGAGCTTGTTCCTTCGCCAGTCGCTCACCATCGCCGGAAAAGATCTCCGCGCGGAGTGGCGCACGAAGGAAGCCTTGAACGCGTCGCTCGCGTTTTCGATGGTCATCCTGGTGCTGTTCAGCTTCGCGCTCGATCCAAATCCTGAAATGATGCAGGAGTTTTCGGGAGGACTCCTGTGGCTGGTCTTTCTGTTCGCGGGCGCACTGGTGCTGAACCGCAGTTTCGCGCGCGAAATGCAGAACGATTGTCTGGACGCGCTCCTGGCGTCTCCCGTCCCGCCCGCCGCGCTCTTTATAGGAAAAGCGCTGGCTAACTATGCATTGCTAATGACGCTGGAGCTGGTGTGTCTTGCGGAATTCGGAATTCTGTTCAACGTGCGCTGGCTCGCGAACGTCGGTCCTTTGATGATCGTGATGGCGGTGGGCACCTGGGCGCTGACCGTGGTGGGAACGTTGTTTAGCGCGCTGACCGTAAACTTGCGCCTGCGCGAAGTGATGCTGCCAGTGCTGGTCTATCCGATGATGGTGCCTCCGATGATGGCCGCGATGATCCTGACGACGGATCTGCTCGCCGGCACTGCGCTCGGGCCCGGGAACATGCTCTGGATTCGCGTATTAGTGGGATTCGATCTTGTTTTCACGCTACTCGGCGTGTCGTTCGTGGATACTGTATTGGTGGGGTGATTTATGCGCAATCGCATTATGCTGTTGCTGACGGTCGCCTTTGCGGCGCTCCTGGCATGGAACCTGAAAAATATCTTGCTGGGCCTTCCCGACGAAGCGCGCCAGGACGCGGTCTATCGCATTCTCTACTTTCATGCGCCCGCGGCGATGGTCGGATTGACAGGCTTCGGCGTCGGCATGGTTTTCAGCGGCATCTATCTCGCGACAAAAAATCTGTACTGGGATACGCTCGCCGCCTCGACCACGGAAGTGTCGCTGATGTTCGCCGCGATCAACCTCGTGACCGGTTCCATCTGGGGCCGCCAGCAATGGGGCGTCTGGTGGGCATGGGATGCGCGGCTCACTTCGATGCTGGTGTGCTGGCTGATCTTCGCCGGCTACCTGATGCTGCGCCGCGCGATTGACGAACCCGATACGCGAGCCCGTTTATCCGCGGTCGTCAGCCTCTTCGGCACCGTCAACGCCTGGTTCGTCTACAAAGTGATCGAATGGTTTCCGCGGCTGCAACATCCGGGCCCGGTACTGAGTTTCCGCACCGGCGGCAAGATCGACCGCGCTCTGGAGACGCCGTTTTATTGGAATGTACTTGCGCTCTGCTTACTCGCGGTGGTGCTCGTCATGATCCGCATGCGGCAGGAATCGCTCACGCGAGAAATCGATTCGCTGCGGCGCCTGGCGCACGCTTAAGGAGATCTTGTGAACGCAAATTTTGAATATCTTTGCTACGGATTAATGGCCGCTTGGCTGATTGTGGCGCTCTACGTCCTCCTGCTTGGCCTCCGCGAAAGCAAGCTGCGCCGCGAGCTCGACCGCGTGCGCCAGATGGTAGAACCGCGCTCGAAATAACTTACTGTCCGCGGCTACCCGCCAGCTTATCCGGCATATCCGCGAGAATGTAGCTCATCACCGCAAGCGCCGCAATGCTCTTGCGGAAATCGTCCGGATCTACTTTATCGAGCGTGTCCGTCTCCGTGTGATGCCAATCGAAATAGTGCGTCCCCACGGATCGCTCGCCTAATCCAGGCACTCCATCGCGCGTCAGCGGAGCGATGTCCGACCCTCCGCCGCCGCCCGCAATCTCGCCCGCGCCAATCCGATCCAGCAGCTTTCCGATCTGCCTCAGCATCGTCATGGAGTTTTCCGCGGCCGCGTTCGCAACAGGTGGCGCGCTACCTCGTCCGCGGCCTCTGCCGCCGCCTCCGCCCGCTCCATATCCGAACCCGCGCGGCGCTTCCGCTCCCCCGTCCATCTCAATCGCCGCGACGTGATTCTTAATCGCATCGCCCACCCACGCCCGATACGCTTCGCCTCCACGCCCTCCGTTTTCTTCGTTCACCCAGAAAACGACGCGAATGGTCCGCCGCGGTTGCAGCCCCAGTTTCTTGATCAGCGCGACCGCCTGCAAGCTCGCGATAATCCCCGACCCATCGTCCTGCGCGCCCCGCCCCACGTCCCACGAATCAAGATGTCCGCCGAGCACCACCACTTCCTCCGGATGCTCGCGACCCGGAATCTCTCCCATCACGTCGCCGCTATCGGCATCCGGCTCCATGTGCGCGGCCATTTCGAGATGAATCCTGATCGGCAGCTTCAGCGCCGCGAACCGCCCCAGCATCAACGCATCCTCGACGCTCAGCGCCGCCGACGGAACCTTCGGCTGCGCGTCGTCATAATCGAGAGTCCCAGTGTGCGGGATCTGCATCGCATGCGGTGTCACCGACCGCAACAGCACCGCCACCGCGCCCAGCGCCGCCGCCCGCGACGGTCCGGCTCTGCGATACTGTCCCGTCGCGCCATAATTGACCCACTTTTCGTTGTACAGCACGATCTTCCCGCGCACGCCCTCCGCGCCCAGTTTCGTGAGTTGATCGAAATCGTCCACCACGACCACATCGGCCGTGATGCCGCCCGCCGGAGTGCCGACGCTCATCCCGAGCCCCAGCATGTGCAACGGCTTGTTCTCTGGCGCGAGCATCTGCGCCGATTCCGCGCCGCGCACCCACTTCGGAACCTTTACGGGAATCACGCGGACATTGCTCAGCCCGTCGCTCTTCATCGTCGCAGCGGACCATTGGATGGCCCGATCGAGACTCGGCATCCCGCTCAACCGCGCGCCGATCCGATCGCACAGGTACGCCAGTTTCGCATAGCCCTCGTTATCGGCCAGCGCAGCGTCAATCAACCGGTCGGCGGCGGATTTGTACTGGTCGGTGAGGTCGCCCGCGAACATCGCACCGCAAGCCAGAAAGAGAGAACAGAAAAGTTTCGGAACGCGCATGAGTCCCAATATTATGACAGACCCCTAACGAGCCGTGACCATAGGGAGCGGTACTACGCCGACCACCTCTGCCCATTGATTGTCACATCGCTCACGCGCAGCCCCGTCACGTTCTGAATCACGTTCTCTTTCTCGACGTGATCGAACGCGCATCGTGTCAGGCTGATGTCGCGCACCGGCGCCGACTTGTAGCCCTTCAGCGATACCGCATATTTGCTTTTATGACACGTGACGTCTTCCATCACGATGTTGCGCACCAGCGGCGTAAACGCTCCACCCTCGCCCTCTTCGTAGAAAAGATCAATGTCCAGCACAGCCCCTGCAACCTGGCCGACCGGACAATTTCGCATGAAAATATTCTCGATCTTGCCGCCGCGAAACGAGTTCGTTTTAATCCGCAGCGCGACGTTGAGATGCGGACTATCCATCTTGCAGTTCTCGACAAACACGTTGCGAACGTCGCCCGACGCTTCGCTGCCGATCGTGACTCCACCGTGCCCGTCCTTCATCACACAATTTCTAACGATAATGTTCTGGCTTGCAACAGCCACCCGCCGGCCGTCGCGATTGCGCCCGCTCTTGATCGCGATACAATCGTCGCCCGTGTCGAACACGCAATTGTCGATCAGCACGTCCGTCGAGGATTCCGGATCGCAACCGTCGTTGTTCGGCCCGTGGCTCGCGATCTTCACATCGCGCACCGTCACATTGCGGCACAGCACGGGGTTGATCTCCCACATCGGCGAATTGCGAATCGTCACGCCTTCGATCAGCACATTGGTCGATCGATACGGCTGAATGAACTGCGGACGCAGCCAGCGCCCGTCTCCGTACACGCGATCCTTCACCGGAACATCTTTATCGGCGGACGCCACCAATTCATTCCGAGCCCGCGCCTGCGTCGGCTCGCCCTTCCTCCCACAGCCGCCCTTGCCCGACCAGTTCCACCAATGGTCGCAATCGGCATTGCCATCAAGCGTCCCTTCGCCCGAAATCGCGATGTTCGTTTGCTCGAAGGCATAAATAAACGGCGAGTAATTCATGCACTCCGTGCCCTCCCATCGCGTGAACACCACGGGAAGATACAGCTTCGGATCGCGATTGAACAGCAGCGTCGCGTTCTTGGAAACATGCAGATTGACGCCGCTCTTCAAGTGGATCGCACCGGTCAAAAACGAGCCTTCCGGCACCACGACTCGTCCGCCGCCAGCAGCAGCGCAGGCTGCGACCGCCGTCGCGATTGCGTCCGTCGAGTCTTTCTTCCCGCCTTCCACCGCACCGAATTTCAAAATGCTGAAATCGCGATCGGGAAACTGCGGAGCCTTGATGCGGCTCAGAATTTCGGTGCGCTCGTCAGCGCCGAACGCCGGAATCGCCGCGCTCAGCGCAAGGAACGAGCGCCGGTTCATGGCAAACTCGTCCAATGCTCGAAATTCGTTCTAAACAAGCGCTTCACGCCTTTTTGAATATCGCCGACATTCACCGCGCGTCCGTCCTGCGCCAGAAGATCGTAGGAATTCGCCAGGATCGGACCCAGCGTTCGCCGCGTATTGCGCCATTTGTAAATCACTTGTTCCAGAATACGCGCGTCGGAGTGTTGCGGGATAAACGTTGTTCCCAACATCTCCAGCCGCTCCCGCGTGATCTCTTCAACCACCGACGGATTATTCAAGAACCACCAGCATCCAAACAGCATCAGGTTGCTGAATTTTCGCGCGTAGACCGTCAATTCGTGTTGATTCTCGCGGCTCAGGACGCTTGAAAGAAACCGGTTCTCGGGGAATTCGCAACAGAGGCGCTCCAGCGCGCGTAAGTCGGCCTTCCCCACCCCATCGCCCGCCAGCTGCAGCGCCGGGTTCACCAGATAGCGCACGCCGATCATCAATGAGAGCGGCAAATCATACTCGCGGCACACCGGCAGCACCGCTTCCGTCAACAACTTCGCGCGCACGCTGTTTTCCGGATAAGCAAACGTGTCGGGCAAGGAACACGCCATGTACACCGGCTTCATCAATTTCGACCACACGTCCAGGAAGCGCCGCACTTCCGAAATCGAATTGCCGCCCAGCTCCGAATCCACTTTGTAACCCTTGCTCTGCAGCACGTGGAAATGATCCGGCCATTTGTTGAGAATGCGATCGAGCCGCAGCACTGGGTGGAACTGCGAGTGATGCATCGCGCCCTTCTCCCAAAGCGGAGCCTCCTCCGGATCGAGAGGATCGTTCGTCATCGCCACCTCGCTGATCCCCGCCAGCTTGAACACGTCCGCAATGTGCTCATGATAATCGCGGCTCGCGAAAAACTCGCGCGCCTTTTTGAGATCGGAGCTCGATGTCGGCAAATCGAAAGCGTGCAGCACCGAAACTACGCCGCGCGTCGCCTCGGAAACCGGAGCGTTCTCGACAAACAACGTTCGCCAGATCAGGTCCGCCTTTTCGAGCTTGGAGAGCGTGAAATACTCTGCGGGTTTGACCGGAGACGAACGGAACAGTTCGGCCTCCAGATAGTGATACGTGACCAGTTCATCGATTCCCCACAGTCCGAGGTTCCCAAGCGAGGGCATGAACAAGTGCGTATGAACGTCAATAAATTTCGTCGAAGCCAGTTCGGCATCCACAGCCGAGCGAATCTGATCGGAAGAAAGCATCCCTTGAAAAATATACCCCCGGCGCATCGCACGTCAATCGCGCCCCCCGGAACGATGCGCCGAGCGAAACTGAACGTTTCACCATCCGATCCAGTGCGCGAAAAGTGGGGACTGACCACTCTGTCCCAAGGCGCCACGATTCTCCGCGCAAGCACTCCACCCCGCGAGCCGCGTGGACAGAGCGGTCTGTCCCCACTTTTCGCCTCGCGCGATAGGCTCATGAGGCTATATTCAGAATCCCCCGCGCGATCAAATCCGGAAAAATCGCCTCCGCCAAACTCGGCGCAAGCCCTGTCCAATCTTCCCCCGCCCCAAACCAGACCAGTTCCCCGATCTCCGATTGCGCGCGCGCCTCGCCCGTCAACTCAGCGCGATACAACTCGATCCGCACGATTTTCCCTGTGCCCCCCGCCGCCGCATGCGTGTACACACCAACCAGCTCGGGCCCCACCGCGACAACGTCGCCCAACTCCTCCCGCAGCTCCCGGGCCAGACATTCGAACGACGATTCTCCCTCCTCCCGCTTGCCGCCCGGCAGTATTAATAAGGAGGTCCCGCGCTTCTTGCGGCACAACAAAACCTTCCCATCGCGAATCGTCAGCAGCCCGACTTTATCGATCATTGCAAGATCGGCAGCTTCAAATAATCCGCGGGAACGAACAGACTCCCCTCTGTCGTCCCTTGCGGCGCGAGCTTCTTCAGCGCCGATGTAAGCTGCGGCGGCGTGATCTCTCCATCGAGCGTTGATGAGAACGCTCGTGCGACCTGCTTCACTTCCTCGGCCGACTCATGCACAAATTCCAATCTGTAGTGCCGGATCCCCGCGCGTTTCCACTCCTCCAGATGACGGCTGGCCTCCTGCGCCTCCGCTCCGAAAACCGTGTTGCGGCACCCGACATCGGCCAGCACCGGATGTGCGCGACCCAACGAATCCCGCAACTCCACGCGATGCTTCTCGCACGGCCGCCCGCAATCCTTATAGCTCGTTCCAGTCGACAAGAACCGGCAGAACACGCAATGCTCCGTGTGAAACACCGGCAGGTGTTGATACGCCACCACCTCGATCCGATCGGCGCCGGAGGTCCGTGCCAGATCCGCCACCTGCGCGGCATTCAAATCGTGCGTCGGCGTCAGCCGGTCGAGCCCCAGCGCAAGATACATTTCCGCCGTCACCGAATTCGCGGTATTCAGGCTGAAGTCCCCAATTAACTGCGCATGTGAAAGCTCCCGCAACGCATGCAGCATCCCCGCCGGCCGCAATAGAATCGCGCAATCCAGACTCAACAGGAAATTCAAAATCCGCGCTTCACCCGGTTTCAACACACGCGGACTCGCGACCCTCGCCACAATCCCGCTCTGCTTCACCCGCTCGACCGAAGGCCGCAGACCATACAGATCCAGATAATCGAGCGTGATACTAGCCGGCCGCAGCTCGATCGCCGAGCCAAGCTGCTCGGCATTCCTCACAAGCAGATGCATCTGAGCCGCAGCCTCCGTCGTTTGCCCCGCCGCGCGCGCAGGACGAGAAAACTCCTTTACATCGCGGACCTGCACCCGCGCCTGCAGCGCCTGCAACTGCTCCACCGCATCCCGCCGCACCTGATTCAGCACCGACACTGGCGCGAACGGCGACCCGCTGATATCTAGCGTCACCTCCCGCAACTCGTACGGCGTATTTCCCAACCGCCCGAATTGCAGCCGCAGCGACTCCACCGATACCGCGCGATTTTGTGCGTGCTCCAATGCACACGCACTCTTGACGACCACTCGCGCGTCTCCCACCGACCACTCCGCCACCAACGCCGATCCCTCCGCCGCTTTCACGTGAACCCTTACGCCCTGTCGCGCCACCGGCGATGTTGTTTCGAGAAACGGCCGCGCCGCACGCGCCACATCCGCATCCGCAGTGCGCCACACCCGATCCCCGACGCGGATCCGATCGAACTGAATCGCGCCATTTCCAAACTTGAGCGCCAGCGTCCCATCGAGTCCAGGCAGCGTCTCATATACACGCCCGCCCTCCTCCGGCTCGCCCGGACTGCGCCAATCCGCCGCGTCGAACACCACTCCATCGCCCGGCTTCAGCGGAGCGATCTGATGCGCCTCACCCGTTTCCATGTCAATGCGATCCGTTTCGACGCGCATCACGCGACCCATCTCGACCCCGCGATGCCGCGGCGCGCGCCCCCCGACCACCTTCTGATGATTCGTCCCCGTCAGGAAAAATGGCCCGAGCCCCCGAGAATAAACCTGTTCAAGCCGCAACTCTTCCGCTCGCGTGATGCTCTGCTTCCGACCCTCCCACGCTTCATCGACCGCATTGCGATACGCCTGCGTCGCGAGCGCAACGTAATCCGCGTCCTTATATCGACCCTCGATCTTTAGCGCCGCGACGCCCATCTCGACAATCTCCGGAATCTGTTTCAGTGCGTACAAATCCCCCGGCGAAAGCAAATACCGAGCGTCGGCCAGTGGCTCAACGCGCCCATCCACAAGCAATTCATACGGCAACCGGCAAGCCTGCGCGCACTGCCCCCGATTCGCGCTCCTCCCGCCCCACGCTTCCGACGAAAAGCACTGCCCCGAATACGCGACGCACAGTGCGCCATGCACGAACATTTCCAGATCGCAGCCCGTCTCCGCAATAATCTTGCGAATCTCGTCAAGCGAAAGTTCGCGCGCCAGATTCACCCGCTCGATCCCGAAACTTTGCGCAAGCTTCACGCCCTCCGCGTTCGTGATGCTCATTTGCGTCGACGCGTGCAATTCCAGATCGGGCGCGATCTCGCGCGCCAGCCGCACGATCCCATAATCCTGCACGATCAGTGCATCCGCCCCCGCCCGAGCAATCGCCGCGATGGTGCGCCCCGCCTCCTCCAACTCGTGCTCGAACACCAGCGTGTTGAACGTGACCAATCCCTTCACGCCGCGCGTATGCAGCGTCCGCATAGCCTCCGGTAATTCGTCGAGCGAAAATCCTACCTTCGCCCGCGCCGAGAAATGCTTCAGCCCGAAATACACCGCATCCGCCCCCGCCTCGACCGCCGCGCGCAATTGTGGCCAGTATCCGGCCGGACTCATGATTTCTGGCTTACGTCTAGGCATGGACTGCTTTCCTTCAGCGTAGCTCAGCCACACCATGTAGGGCAGTTCCCCCACCGAACCGCCATGCGTCAGCATGCGGACAGACGTACGATATAAGAATGAAACTAGCCGCCCTGATCGCGCTGCTCTGTTCCGCCGCCTTCGCCCAAACCGACGACCTCACGAAACTCCAAGCCCAAGTCGACCGCGACAAAAAAACTCTGCAGGACTGGCCCGCCCTCTCGCGCTACGCCGACGACAACGCCAGGCTCACGACCCCCGCCACCGTTGTCTTCATGGGCGATTCCATCACCGACGCCTGGATCAAGCGCTCCCCCAAATTCTTCGTCGACAATCCCGGCTATATCGACCGCGGCATCAGCGGCCAAACCACCCCGCAAATGTTGATCCGCTTCCGCCCCGACGTGATCGCGCGGAAACCCAAGGTCGTCGTGATCCTCGCCGGCACCAACGATATCGCGGGCAACACCGGACCCATGACGTTAGAAATGATCGAGGACAATCTTTCCTCCATGGCCGAGCTAGCCAAAGCCAACGGCATCAAAATAGTAATGTCCTCGGTCATGCCCGTCTGCGACTACATCCGTCCGCAAACCGAGCGCCGTCCTCCCGCCAAAATCATCGCCCTCAACGAATGGATCAAGGATTACTGCGCGAAAAACGGACTGGTCTATCTCGACTACTACTCCGCCATGCTAGACGATCAGAAAATGTTCCAAAAGGAAATCACCTACGATGGCCTTCATCCCAACGAAGCCGGATACGCCATCATGGAACCTCTAGCCGTGAAAGCCATAGCCGCCGCCCTCCGCTAGCTGTGTGGGGCAGGATGGCATCCTGCGGCCGATTGGCAATCGGCCCTTCTGATGTTCGTCTTTTCCGCTAGCCTAAAATTTCATGCACAAACTCAATAAGTACAGCTCCCAAGTCACCCAGCCGAAATCCCAAGGCGCATCCCAGGCGATGCTCTACGCCACCGGCATGACCGAGGCCGACCTCCAGAAGCCCCAAGTCGGCATCGCCAGCGTCTGGTTCGAAGGCAACCCCTGCAACATGCACCTCCTCGATCTAGCCGCGAAAGTGAAACAAGGCGTCACCACGGCCGGATTGGTCGGCATGCGCTTCAACACCATCGGCGTCAGCGACGGCATCTCCATGGGCACCGACGGCATGAGCTTCTCTCTCCCGTCCCGCGACCTGATCGCCGATTCCATCGAGACCATCATGGGCGGCCAGTGGTACGACGCCGCCGTCACCATTCCCGGTTGCGACAAGAATATGCCCGGCTGCCTGATCGCCATGGGCCGCCTCAATCGTCCGTCGCTCATGGTCTACGGAGGCACCATCCGCGCCGGCTGCACCGCCAAGCATAAAAAGCTCGACGTAGTCTCCGCCTTCCAAAGCTACGGCGAATTTCTTTCCGGCAAGATCGACGAAGCCGAGCGTTGCTCGATCGTCCGCAACTCCATCCCCGGCGCAGGCGCGTGCGGAGGCATGTATACCGCGAACACCATGGCCTCCGCCATCGAAATGCTCGGCATGTCCCTGCCCTATAGCTCCTCCACCCCAGCCGAAGATCCTCTCAAGCTCGACGAATGCATCCGCGCAGGCGCAGCGATCCGCAATCTCTTGGAACTGGACCTCAAGCCAAGAGACATCATGACCCGCGAAGCGTTCGAGAACGCCATGGTGCTGGTAACAGTGCTAGGAGGCTCCACCAACGCCGTCTTGCACCTAATCGCGATGGCCCGTTCCGTAGGCGTCCCCCTAACCATCGACGATTTTCAAACCGTCAGTAATCGCACACCTCTGCTTGCCGATTTCAAGCCCAGCGGCAAATACGTAATGGAGGATTTGCAAGCCGCGGGCGGCGTCCCTGCTGTGATTAAGATGCTGCTCAACGCCGGAATGCTTCACGGCGAATGCATGACGGTCACCGGAAAAACAGTGCGCGAAAACGTGAAGGACCTGCCCGGCCTGACCGCGGGCCAGCAAATCGTGCAGCCTCTCACCGCGCCCATCAAGCCCACCGGACACATCCAGATTTTGAAAGGCAACCTCGCCCCCGAAGGCGCAGTCGCCAAAATCACCGGCAAAGAAGGCCTTCAATTCTCCGGTCCCGCGAAGGTTTACGATTCCGAAGAAGACATGCTTCACGCATTCGAGCGCAAGGAAATCGCAAAGGGCGACGTGATCGTGATTCGCTATGAAGGACCGAAAGGCGGTCCCGGTATGCCGGAAATGCTCACCTGCACGTCCCTCGTCATGGGCGCGGGCATGGGTAAGGACGTCGCCCTGATCACCGACGGCAGATTCTCCGGCGGCTCGCACGGCTTCCTGGTCGGCCACATCACGCCAGAAGCGCAGGACGGAGGCCCCATCGCGTTGCTCCGCACCGGGGATCAGATCACCATCGACGCCGAAAAAAACGTGCTGACAGCCAATCTCTCCACCGAAGAATTTTCAACGCGCCGCGCAGCATGGAAGATGCCCCCCTATAAATCCACCCGCGGCACGCTGGCAAAATACATCCGCCTGGTAAAAAGCGCGAGCGAAGGCTGCGTCACGGACGAATAACTGAAAATGCGCGAAAAATGGGGACTGACCTCTCTGTCCCAAGGCGCCCACAAGTCTTCTTAAGTACAAGAAATCCTCCGCCCGCCGAGTGGACAGAGCGGTCTGTCCCCACTTTTCGCCCCGCCCGATAAAGTCGCGTTCTTGTAGGGCGGCCAATTTTGGCTGCAGCCGCCTTTCAGGCGGCTCTTACTTCCCCTTCCGAGCCCTCTTATTCAACACCGCCACAAACCCCCGAGCCCCCCTCGGCGCGACAACCTTCCCCATCAAAATCTCGCCGTTCGAGACCTCGTGCCCATAAAGCTTCTTATTCTCTCCCCCATCCGCCCGCATCGTCGAGCCTTCGAGCGATACCCCCACGAACAACTCCTTCGCTCGCGAGTAAGAAATCATTTCGGGATCCGCGACAACCGTAGCCTCGCCCATCAGCCTCTTCATCCCGTTCTCGTTCATCACCACTATGATCAGATCCGCAGCCGACCCGCCAAGACTCTCCATCGCAATAGCCCCCGGAGCCGTCCAGCCTCCCGCCGCCATGCGGCACGACGCGAATCCCCGCCCATACTTGCCGCCGACCAGGAACGCAAGGTGGGGCACCACGACAATACATTGCGCCTTCCCAACCAGATTTTTGGGAACATTGCTGTCCGCGGAAAGAAACGCCCGCAGCGCCGCCGTCGCATGCTCCAACCGCCTGTCCGGATTCACTTCCTGCGCGGACGCGACAACAGTCAGCACTAATATCGCCCACAGTAAGGATGCGCGAAAACATGGGGACTGACCNNGCGGTCAGTCCCCATGTTTTCGCCCCATCCCGAACGCTCGTACGTGCGAACAATACTGCCCTCGAAGCCTGTGGGGCAGGATGGCATCCTGCGGCCGGTTGGTAACCGGCCTTCTTCGCTGGCCGCCAATTCTGACGGCAGCCGGTCTCTACCGAGCCGCGACCACAGGGAGCGACCTCCCGACCTCACACCAGCACCCGCAAACTATCCTCAATCAACTTAGCCGTCGGCTCAAACGGATCTCCCTCCGCGTCATATTCAACCGAAAAATATCCCCGATAACCCGCCTTCTTAGCAATCTCAAAAGTCCGCCCCAAATCGACACGAAACATTTTTGCACCGTCCTGTTCCGAGTCCTTCACATGGCAGATTCCATACGCATGATCGAACATCGCCGCAACAGCCTTGTAGTTGTATTCGTCCCCACGCTCCAGCAACATCGAATTGCAAAAGTCCGGCAGCGCCCGCAGCCACAAAGTATTCGCAGCCTTAATCACATCGATAAGAAAGAACGCTTCCTCACTCCGAGCATCGTCATTCTCCAAATGCACCACGACATTCTTCGTTTCTCCGTACCCCGCGACGTCCTTAAGACCCTCCGCCGCAAACGCAACGTTCGGCGGATTCTTCGCCGCCGCGACGTGCATCCGCACACTCGGAGACCCCACTGCGCTAGCAACATCGATCCAATGCTTCGCCGTCGCGACCACATGCCTGCGCTTCTCCGCATCGGAATCATAAAAACTTCCGCCCAATCGCCCCACAGGAATATTCACCACGCGCGACCCGCTCTTCTCCACCGCCGCTCGAAACCGATCCAAGTAATCCGCGTCGGTAGAAAGAAAATGTTCATCGAGCGGCTCGATTCCATGAACGCCAAAACGATCGACAATCATCTTCGGAAAATCGATCAACGGCAAAGTGCCTTTTTTCGGATCGACCAGTTTTCGAAAAGGCCACGATGCGACTGCAAACCTTCCGCGCGGATTCGCAGGAAACACAGCATGCGGCGGCAGCGATCCCGCGTACTCGCCCTGCTGCAGCGTGTTTCCCTGATACTGCATCTCATCGTGGATGCCGATCTTCGACGTGTAGTAGCCGCGCACCGTCGCGCTCTTCAACTTCGCAAAAAACGGCTCCTTTTCGATGCTTTGAACAACGGCGATACGCTGCGAATTAAGGGCGTTTAAGAACGTCCTGAGATGCATCTTTGACGATTTATGGTCAATTAAGGCAAGCTGTTTTCGCCATTCGTCGCGTTCCGCACCGTCAAAAGCCTCCGCCAGGCGCTGGTCGATGTACTCCGCAACCCTCGCCGCTTTCGCCCCACCGGACTTTTCGTCGGCCGGAATGATGATCTCGGTCAACTCCTCCACCATCGCGTATTCTTCGCCCGTGAAAAACTTGTGCCCGTCCGCGCCGCGCGCCAGTGCCGCGCCAAAGCTCAATTTGATCAAATCCCGGCGGTCAAACACCTTTAGATCTCTCCTTTACGCATTTGATCCGCCAGATAATCGCACGACCGCCAGCACAACGCCATAATGGTCCAAGTCGGATTCTGGCACGAGGCGCTCACATGCGAGCTGCCATCGACCACGAACAGATTCTTCACGTCGTGCGATTGCTGGAACTGATTGACAACAGACTTCTTGGCATCCGTTCCCATGCGTGCCGTCCCCAGTTCATGAATGGACCAGCCGGGCGTCAGCATCTCGCGATCGGACCCGATAATCTCGATGCCCGCCTCTTCGAACATTTCCTTGGCGCTCGCGTTCATGTCGCGAACCATTTTCTTTTCGTTGTCGCCGAATTTTATGTGAAAACGCAGCACCGGAACTCCCCACGCATCTTTCACTTGGCGATCAATCTCGACGAAGTTGTCGTACCGCGCCAGCACTTCGCCAAACCCTCCCATGCTGATGAACGCGCCGGCATGATCGCGAACTTCTTTCTTGAACGACTTCCCAAATCCCGGCGTCGACAAAGCATGTTCCGGAAATAGCGTCGATCCGCTTTCGCCCTCAAATCCATAGCCGCGAATGAAGTCCGATCTTTTGTCATTGAGATTGCGAAATCGCGGCAAATAAAAGCCTCCCGGCCGCCCATCGTCGAGAGTTCGCGGCTTCCCCACTAGGTCCTTCACAATGCCCGTAACGCCAGGACCCATCACGTGCTCGCAGAAATTATGCCCGATATGCGAATTGCCGATTTTCGAGAGCAGCATCAGCCGGGCGGATTCCAACGTGGAAGCCCCTAAAACAACGACTTTCGCCTTCGCCTGATAACTCTGTTTCGTCTCCGTATCGACAAACGAAACGCCCGTCGCCTTACCATCGACAATGTTGATTTCATATACGGTTGCGTTGGTCTGAACGGTAAGATTGCCGGTATCCATCGCAGGATAAATCAGGCCCGTCGGCGAATCGAACGCCGCGTGAATATCGCAGCCGCCGACGCGGCGGTTGCAGGCTCCCCGGCCGTAACATTTGCTCCGATATTTGTTGTGCTTCAACCCGTCCGTAGTGACGCCCGCTCGATACGGCGTGATGAGACGCCCTCTCTTTTCAAGAGATTGTCGCAGCATCATTTCACCGGGCATCAATTTATTCGGGCGCTGAAACAAACTGTCGGGAAGATGCGGGAGATTTTCCTTCAAACCCGAGATTCCCAAGTAATTATCGACGCGGTCGTAGTACGGCTCGATGTCGGAATAGGAAATCGGCCAGTCCTCGCCGTAACCGTCGCGCGACGCGGCTTTGAAGTCGTAATCGGAAAGACGCAGCGCTAAACGGCCCCAAATCGTAGTCTTACCGCCAAAAGTGCGGGCGCGGACCCACGCATAATTGCTCCCGGTGTAAGGATGATCTTTTTCGTCGACCACGATGTTTTTCGAATAGTCGGTGCCGCTCCAGCCCTGCACGTACGAAAACACATGCTGAAATCGCGATCCCTTCGCATAAGGCGGTTTGCGGATCGTGTATTCGTTAAGCGTAAGTGCATGATTGTTCGGAGGCATCTCGCCGCGGCGCGGATGATCGTAGGGCCACTCCATCGATTTCAATTCCTGCTCAATCGGAAGCTTGCGTCCGGCTTCTAAAAGCAGCACTTTCATGCCGTGCGCAGTGAGGACGTGCGCGGCCATTCCTCCGGCGGCACCGGAACCGACGATGACGGCGTCATAAGTAGTTTTCAAATCCACTGGATCCATACTATCTTGGGAAGACCATGTCCACTACACCTGACCGTATTTTTGGATTCGCCACGCGCGCGCTCCACGCGGGACAGCAGCCTGATGCCGCGACGGGCGCCCGCGCGGTGCCGATTTATCAGACCACCTCGTTTGTGTTCGAAGACACGGCGCACGCGGCGGCGCTCTTTAATTTGCAGCGCTTTGGCAACATTTACACGCGCATCATGAACCCGACCACGGCGGTGTTTGAGGAGCGGATGGCGGCGCTCGAACGCGGCGTGGGTGCGCTCGCGGTGAGCAGCGGGCAGGCGGCGCAGTTTCTCGCGCTGACCAGTCTTCTTGAAGCGGGCGACGAAATCGTTTCGGCGAAAACACTGTACGGAGGCACTTTCACGCAGTTCGATGTGAGTTTTCGCAGGCTGGGAATTCAGACGACGTTCGTCGATCCGGACGATCCCGAGAATTTCCGCCGCGCGATTACTCCCAAGACGAAGGCGATTTATGGAGAAACGATCGGCAATCCAGGCATGAACGTGCTGGACATCGCGGCTGTTGCAAAAATCGCGCATGAGCACAATATTCCGCTGGTGATTGACAACACGTTCGCGTCGCCGTACCTGTGCCGGCCGATCGAACATGGTGCGGACATCGTGGTGCATTCGGCGACCAAGTATATTGGCGGGCACGGAACCTCGATTGGCGGCGTGATTGTCGATAGCGGCAAATTCCCGTGGAATCAGGGGAAGTTTCCGCAGTTATTGGATCCGAGCCCCGGTTACCACGGGATGAAATTTTTCGAAACTTTCGGAGACCTTGCCTACATCATCAAAGTGCGCGTGGAAGGGTTGCGGGATTTTGGGCCGTCGTTGAGTCCGTTTAACTCGTTTCTGTTTTTGCAAGGGTTGGAAACGCTGAAGCTGCGGATGGAATGCCATTCGGCGAACGCTTTGCGGGTGGCGCAATTTTTGGAGGCGCACGATCGGGTCGAGTGGGTGAAGTATCCGGGGTTGAAATCGAGCAAGTATAAAAAGCTGGCTGAAAAATATTTGCCGCTCGGCGCGGGCGGGATACTGACGTTCGGAATCAAAGGCGGGATTGCGGCAGGGCAGAAATTCATCGAAGGGGTGAAGGTTTTCTCGCATCTGGCGAACGTGGGCGATGCGAAGAGCCTGGTGATTCATCCAGCTTCGACAACGCATCAACAGTTGTCGACGGAACAAAGGCTGGCGGCGGGGATCAGCGACGACCTGGTGCGGCTGTCGGTTGGGATCGAGGATATCGACGATATCTTGTGGGATCTGGATCAGGCGCTGCAAGCGTGAGCGCGGATGGAGTGGGGGCGAGTTCGCCGGTTAATACGGGGCGTTTCGCGACTACCGCGGCGGACCGGCTGCTGATTCTCGAAAAATACCGGCGGATTGCGATGGTGGGGTTGTCCGCGAACCCATACCGGCCGAGCCATTTCGCGGCGATGTACCTGTTGGCGGAAGGGTATGAAGTGATTCCGGTGAATCCTCGGGAGAAGGAGATTTTGGGACAAGTCTGCTATCCGTCGATTGCGGCGATTCCGGGCGGGATTGAAGTGGTCGACATTTTTCGCGAGCCGTCGGCGGTGCCGCCGCTGGTCGACGAAGCGATTGCGGTGGGGGCTAAAGTCGTCTGGATGCAGCTTGGAGTGATTCACGAAGAGGCGGCGGAGAAGGCTCGGGCGGCGGGGTTGGAAGTGGTGATGGACCGGTGCATGAAGATTGAGCATGCGCGGTTTTTTGGGGGGTTGAATACTTTGGGGTTGAATACGGGGGTGGTTACTTCGCGGAAGAGGTCGGGGAAGAGCGCCGGCTGAAAAGTCCGCTCGGAGAGATGAAAACCTCGCGCGCGGAGCGGAGCCGTGGACGGGGCGAAAACGTGGGGACAGACCGCTCTGTCCACCCGGCGCGGAAAAGAAGCGAGCTTGCGCGAGGCTTGGTGGCCGCCTTGGGACAGAGAGGTCAGTCCCCATGTTTTCGCAGAATTGTTTTCAGAACGAAGGAACCGCCGCAGGCTGCCAGTCGGCACCACAACCTCGAAATAAAGGGAACCAATTGCTTGTAGGGAGAGTATCTGTGTGATATGAGCGAACCGACTCTTCAGAAGCCGCTCCGGGTGTGGCCGGGGGTTGTCGCCGTGACGCTGCAGTTGCTCGTCAGGTTTGTCCTCCCCATCGTATGGCCCGATGGCTTGGTGTATGCCATCCTTGGCGGACTCGCAGGAGCGTTATTGATCGTCGTATGGTGGGTTTTCTTCAGCCGTGCGCCCAGGATCGAGCGCTGGGGCGCCGTCCCGCTGATGATTATCGCGGTGGCCGCGACATCGCGCCTCATCGACCGGTCGATTGCAACGGGGGCGCAGGGATTCCTGTTCTACATTTATGTGATCCCGTTCCTGAGCCTCGCCTTTGTCGTGGGGGCGGTGGCCAGCCGGCGGCTCTCCGACGGGCCCCGGCGCGCGACAATAGTTGCGACCATCCTGCTCGCATGCGGCGCTTGGACGCTCCTCCGGACCAATGGCTTTAACGGCGAGGCCGTTTCGGATTTCGCGTGGCGTTGGGCGCCCACCGCCGAGGACCGGCTGGTCCACGCAAGCGACAAGCTGGCGGCGCTCCCGCCGGCCCCGGCAGTGGTAAGGACTCCCGAGCCTGCCGCAATCGCATTGGCACCTCCGGCGGCAGCGAAGATTCCCAGGGAAGAGCCGGCAGCGCACGAGCCGGCTGCCGTAGCAGCAATCAAGACAGGAGCCGACTGGCCCAGCTTTCGCGGACCGCATCGCGACAGTGTCATCCCCGGCGTGCGGGTCGAGACGGACTGGTCTAAGTCGCCTCCGGTCGAGATGTGGCGGAGGCCGGTGGGACCGGGCTGGTCATCCTTCGCGGTACACGGCGACGTTTTCTACACTCAGGAACAGCGCGGTAGCGACGAGATGGTCATTTGCTACAACTTGACGACTGGCAAGCCGGTATGGAAGCACAGTGACGCGGCCCGGTTTTGGGAGTCCAATGCCGGTCCTGGTCCCCGCGCGACGCCGACGCTCAGCAACGGCCGGGTATACACATTCGGCGCGACCGGAATCGTGAACGCGCTCGACGCCCGGAGTGGCGCGGCCGTGTGGACGCGCAACGCAGGGTCCGATACCGGCGTTAAAGTCCCGGACTGGGCCTTCGCGAGTTCGCCGTTAGTGATCGGCGACATGGTGGTCGTCGCCGCCGCGGGCAAGCTCGCCGCCTACGACGTCTCGACCGGCGAACCGCGGTGGTTCGGCCCGAAAGGCGGCTCTGGCTATAGCTCGCCACATCTCGTGACGATCGACGGAGTCGAGCAGATCCTGCTGATCAGCGGACATGGCGCGACCAGCGTCGCACCGGGCGACGGGACGCGACTCTGGGAGTTCGCGTTGCCGCCCAGCGCCCCCATCGTGCAGCCGGCCATCATCGCGGACGGCGATTTCCTGATCAGCGAGGGCGAGGGGCAGGGCATGCATCGCATCGCGGTCGCGCACGGACCGGGCGGATGGGCTATTGAAGAGCGCTGGAAGTCGATCGGGCTGAAGCCCTACTTCAGCGACTTTGTCGTACACAAGGGGCATGCCTACGGCTTCGACGGCAGCATCCTGGCGTCGATCGACCTCAAGGACGGCAAGCGCGCGTGGAAGGGCGGACGCTACGGCGCCGGCCAACTGATCCTGTTGCCTGATCAAGACGTGCTGCTAGTGCTGTCGGAGGAAGGCGAGCTGGCGCTGGTCGCGGCGGCTCCCGACAAGTTCACGGAGCTCGCGCGACGACCGGCGATCGAGGGCAAGACGTGGAACCATCCGGTGCTGGCCGGCGACGTGTTGCTGGTTCGCAATGGCCTGGAGATGGCCGCGTTCCGGATGTCGCTCGCGCGACGCTGACGGGCGTGAGTGGGTGCTGAAAATGTCCCCTCCCTGACGGTCAGGGTTCGGTGGGGAGATCGAGATGGTCCCGAGGCGGCGACATGAGTGTCGACGCGGCACGCACGAGTGCGCGCGCCACAAGCGGCGGGGAAATGTGCCGGACGGTCGAATGTTCAGTGCGGGACATTAGTTTTTTGTGGCGATGAAGGTGCCTTTGCCGGCGTCGCCGTAGTCGACGGAGCCTTTCATTTTCTTTTCGCCGTCGAGGGTGCCGGAATATTTCACTGTACCCATGGCGCCGCCGAAGGTGAAGTCGACTTTATCGCCTTTCACGGTGCCGGCGAGTTTGGCTTCGCCGAACTGGCCATGATACATGCCTGTGAGGGTTTCGCCGGTTTGGGTGAAATCGAAGGTGGGACTGCCGCTGCCGGCGTCGAGCACTACCTCGAAATTCCATTTGCCGGTGATGTCGGCCATTATCAGGAAGAACAGGACGAGAGTCTTCATGCGGGAGATTTTATCACTTTGGCAAATGCGCGGTGGATTCGGCGAGGAGCGCGGCGTCGTGCGGCGATGAGAAAAATTTCGATTTGCTCCCATTGATCGGAGGGCATCGCCAGATTATCGCGCAGTCATGGCCGGTTCAAGGACGGCAGGCAACGCTACGATCCTCCGGCGACACATTTTACGCGGATCGCGGAAAAAATCATCGGGGGCCCGCCGGAACGTTAGCGCATAAGCTAAAAATCTCAGCATGTATCCTCATGTATCATCGCGCAACGGGGTTGGACACGAGTGTGCCGCAACCCAAGCAGGTCGGCAACTACAGAAACGAAAGTGCTACTCGGAGAGCCGCCTGAAAGGGCGGCTGCCGCCAAAATTGGCGGCCCCACAATACGCCGCCACACGCCAGTTCGCTATGATTCCTTTGACTAAGATGTTGTGGATTTTTTATCTGTCACTCATACTCGGCCAGGAGGGTCTATTGGACCCGGCCTTCGACAGGATTCCGTTCGAGCAGTGGCTGAAGGGAGGAGGCGAGGCGCGCATCCGGTGGTCGACGCGCATTTTCCCAAGCAGACTCACGGTGCATCAGCGACTGGAAACGATACTGTCCGTTCAAGTGGACGGGGAAGAGTTCGTGAAGCGGAACGGACCGGGACAGGTGGTCGTTTTCGTGGAGATTCGCGGCCGTGACAACCGGGTGTATCGAACCCATCGCCCGATGCATTTCGCGGAGCTGAAAAACCCAAGCGATCTGGCCTCGGTACATTTCGATCAGTACGCTTTCATCACGCCCGGCGATTATCAAGTGGCTGAGGCGATCTACGACACAGAATCGAAGGAACACAGCCTTAAGCGGATCAAGCTGCATGTCCCGGGAATCGCTCACGATCCGCTGCCCGGCTCCTGGCGGGATCTGCCAGAGGTGGAGTTTGTGGGCGTACCCGATCCACCGGAGCGCTGGTACCTGCCGGAGATCGATTCGCGTCTCTATCTGCCGGTCGAGAATGAGCGACCGGTCCGCGTCGAGGTAGTGGTGAACGAGTCGCCGACCGAAATCGTGGCGGGGAGGACGGGACGGGTCAGCAGGCGAAACATGGGCAACCTGATCCCCGCGTTGAAGGTGCTGTCGCAGTTGGATATCCGGAATGGGTCGATGAACGTGACGCTGCTGGATCTGGAGCGGCGAAAAGTGAGCTTCACGCAGGACGGAGTTCAAAAGCTGGACTGGATGCGGCTGCGGGCGGCGCTGCTCGAGAACGATCCGAATCAGATCGATGTGCATGCGCTTGAAAATCACGAGCAGAACGCACAGTTTTTCGTCTCCGAGGTTCGGAAAAGGCTGGAAGGCGAATCGAACGGAGATGTCCCGTTGGGACTGACGGCGGAGCCGGCGCGCGTGCTGATCGTGTTGAGCGGTCCGATGGCGTTTGGAAAAGGGCAGGATCTGCGGCCGATTGAGGCTACACCGGAGCCGGGGAGCCGCGTTTTTTATATTCGGTACTATCCGCCTCTGCCGGGCGTTCCAGTCGTATCCTCCGTAGACTCGCGCAGGGGACGCGGCGGCACTCCGCCGGTCTTGATAAGACGTGGTTCTTCTATTCGTTCCTCGATTGAGGATTCTCTGGAGCCCACGTTGAAGCCGCTGGGTCCACGGCTGTTCAACATAACGACGCCTCTCGAGTTCCGGGTCGCGCTGGCGGCGATCATGAGCGAGATTTCGCGACTGAAATAAGCGAGAGTTTTCATACGCTTGGCGTTTCGGGGCGGCGTGACCGGAAGCAGGATCGCGCTACGTTCAAGCAGAGGAAGCGCATCACACAATGAATTCACCATCGGATTTTCAAGCCAGGTTTCACATTGGCGAGACGCCGACGCTGCACTTCGTGGCGACCGAAGACGAGCAGAAGCTATCACAGGATCTGCAGGCACGCCTGGAAGAATCCATCCGGCAGGCGGAGAAGCACCGCGAAGTGATCGCGGCGGCGGAAGCGAATCGCGCGGCCGCGGATCGTCTGGAGCAGTTGAAGAAGGCCGAGCGAGGGCTGCATCAATACGCACGGGAGTCGGGTATCGAGATGGTGCGTGCTGGGCAGGCGGCGCTCGACGGAATCATCGACTCGGCCGCGGAAGGGAAACCGGATTTCACGAAGCTCGCCGAGCTGACGGCGATCGAAACGCGGAACCGGCACACAGGCCGTGCGCTCGAGAGGCTGGTGGAACATCTGATTCCGCTGGCGCAGATCGCGCAACTGCGGGAGGACGCACAGGATTTAGTGACGCGGGCGCGGGCTATCGAGAGCGTCGCGCAGGAGCGGGCGGAGAGGGTGCTGGGCCAGCTTCGCGACGCGGTGAGCGAAGAGATGGTGCTGCCGGTGGATATGTCGAAAGGCGTGGCCGGCGCGCTGCTGGCGCATGCGAGCGGACTGAAAAAGCGGGCGGTGCAGGAAGCTGAGAATGCCGACCGGATGGAGAAATCGTACACGGCGCGCGAGGAGAAAAACCGATGAACATGAAGTTTCAAGAACTGGTGGAGAATCTCGACCGCGAGGGTCTCGAAGAGTTGCGACGATCAGTGGCGGCGGAAATGGACGAGCGCAGGCAGAAGAACGCCATTCAGATGGAACATATCCATCCTGGGATGTCGGAAGAGAAAAAGGACGCAGCGATTAAAGAGATCGCGCGCGTGTTGCGAGGAGAGGAATAATGCGGGACCTGAGAGTCTATTGGCAGGAAGTCCGCACGCTGGAACGCTCCCTGCCGCAGTTTGTGTGGCTGATGAGCCTGGAGGATGTCAAGCGCGGCATGGTGGGCGGGCGCATGGCCGAGGTGGGCGCGGCGCAGGCGGCGCCGCTGCTGCACACGAGATCGCACCGGCTGGCCACCGAGGACGAGATCGCGGCGCATCGGATCCAGGAAGATCAGGCGCGGCGGCAGAGCTATCACGACGGCATGCGGCGGCGCGGTATCGCGGTGGTGGCGGTTCCCGCGGCGGTTACTTCAGAGCCGCCCGCAGCAAGCGGTAAGCGAGCAACAACCAGGCGGCAATGAACGCCAGTCCGCCGAAGGGAGTGACTGCGCCGAGTCCTTTCATACCGGTGATGGCGAGCAGATAGAGGCTGCCGGAGAAGAGAACGATTCCGGCGAGCAGCAGCGCGGATACGGTCGTACACGCGGATTCCGTCAATGCGCCCGCGCGGAAGAGCGCCGAGACAATCAGCATCCCCAGCGCGTGGACGAAATGATAGAAAACGGCTTTTTCGTAGACGCCGAGCGAATAGGCATCGAGCCGCTCCTTGAGAGCGTGCGCGCCGAATGCGCCGAGGATCACGGCCAGGGCCATCAGGCCGGCTCCTATTGCGCTCCAGATCATGAATGCGCTGGAAGCTCCTTCACAATGTCCGCGACAAACGACTTCGCGTCGCCGAAAAGCATCAGGGTGCGATCCATGTAGTAGAGCTCGTTATCGATGCCCGCGAAGCCCGGACTCATGCTGCGCTTGATCACCATGACGGTGTGGGCCTTGTCGACGTCGAGAATCGGCATCCCGAAGATGGGGCTCAAGGTGTCGTGGCGCGCGGCCGGATTGACGACATCGTTCGCGCCGATCACAAGCGCGACGTCGGCTTCGGCGAAATCCGGATTGATCTCTTCCATCTCATGCATTTTGTCGTAGGGGATGTCGGCCTCCGCTAGAAGCACGTTCATGTGACCCGGCATGCGGCCGGCGACGGGATGGATCGCGAATCGCACTTCCACGCCGCGCTTGGTAAGGGCATCGGTGAGTTCCCGCAGCTTGTGCTGCGCCTGCGCGACTGCCATACCATAGCCGGGGACAACGATGATCTTGCGCGCTCCGCTCATGATCGCGGCTGCTTCCTCGGCTGTCGCGGAATGCACGGGCTTGGTGGACATCGCCGCGATTGCGCCCTCCTGCACTTGTCCGAACGCGCCAAACAGAACATTGAGGAAGGACCGGTTCATGGCCTTACACATGATGACCGACAAGATGAATCCCGAAGCGGCGTTGAGAGCGCCAGCGATGATCAGCAAGCGGTTCGAGAGCGCGAATCCCATGGCCGCGCAGGCCGCGCCCGCGTAGGAGTTGAGCAGGGCGATGACGGTGGGCATATCGCCTCCGCCGATGGGAATAATCAGCAGCACGCCGAACAACAGCGATAATCCGGTGAACGTGGGGAACACCCAGGATGGCGTGGGCTCGACGATCATCCACAAGCCGAGCGACACGGCGAACAGGAGCAGCGCAATGTTGACGAAGTTCTGGCCTTTATAGGTGATGGGGCGGGTGGGGACGAGCTCCTGCAATTTTCCGAACGCCATGATGCTGGCGGTGAACGTGAGATAACCCAGAACGGTTTCGATGACCAGAGCGGTCATCGTGAATCCGGTGGGCGTCAAGCGGTAATATTCGGCCGTTCCGACGAGGGCGGCGGCGAGCGAGCCGAAGGCGTGCGAAAGCGCGGTTAACTGCGGCACCGCGGTCATCGGCATCAGGTAGGCGAGCGGCGCACCGATCGCGGCTCCAATGAAGATGCTGATCAGAATAAATTCGTAATCGACCACCTCATGCCGCAGCAAGGTTCCGACCACGGCGAACAGCATGCCGATTTGTCCGGCCATGACGCCGCGCCGGGCGGTGGCGGGGGAGCTGAGCCACTTGATCGATCCAATAATGGAAAGCGCCGCAAAGATGTAGGCGATTTGCCAAATTTGTTCCATCACTTGTCTTTTTTTCGAAACATCTTGAGCATGCGGTCGGTGATGAGGAATCCGCTGACGATGTTGATCGTCGAGGCCACGACCGCGACGCATCCCAGCACCTGGCTGAGTTTCGACGCACCGGCCGCGCCCGCGACCAGAATCGCGCCGACAACGGAGATCGCGGAAATCGCGTTGGTGAGCGACATCAGAGGCGTATGCAACAACGGCGAAACGCGCTGCACCAGTTGCAATCCCAGGGGAACGGCCAGGATAAGCACATAGAGGCTCATCTCAAGCTCGGCGGTCATACGTTGACTCCGAGCAGCGCCTGAATCCTTGGATTTACGACTTCGCCTTTATAGGAGATTAAGGTTTCGCGAGTAATTTCGTCACCTGTATCCAGGAGGGTATCGATGTTCAAATTTCCATCTTTTACGAGATGCTTCAAAAACGTCACGACGTTGCGCGCGTACATCTGGCTCGCGTGATACGGCACGGTCGCCGGAAGATTCGCGGGACCGAGAATGATCACGCCGCGCTCTGTGACGGACTCGCCAAGTTTCGTTAGCTCGCAGTTGCCACCGCGCTCAGCCGCGAGATCGACAATCACCGAGCCTGGCGTCATCCGATGCACCATATCACGCGAAATCAGGATGGGCGCGCGCTTACCGGGAACGGCGGCGGTGGTGATCACGACGTCCTGCTCACTCATAAAAGCCGCCATCTGCTCGCGCTGGAGACGAAGCGCGTCGTCGTCGAGGGCCTTGGCATAACCGCCTTCGCCCTCGGCTTTGGCGCTGCCGAGATTGATATTGACGAACTTGGCGCCGAGGCTTTCTATCTGTTCACGAACGGCGGCTCGCACATCGAAACCGCTTACGACCGCGCCCAGACGACGCGCCGTTGCGATGGCCTGCAGTCCGGCGACTCCCGCACCGATCACCAGAACACGCGCCGGAGGAATCGTGCCCGCCGCGGTGGTCATCATCGGAAACAGGCGAGGCAAAGTATTGGCCGCGAGGATCACGGCTTTGTATCCGGCAATCGAAGCCATCGACGAGAGTGCGTCCATGCTCTGGGCGCGCGAGATGCGCGGCACCATTTCCATGGAGAACAGAGTCGCGCCCGCGGCTGCGAATTTCGCCGCGAGATCGGGATTCGACAAAGGATCGCAAAAACCGATCGACGCGCGCCCGTTCAAACCGTCGGGGAGAGGCACGCGCACATGCAGCAGGATCGACGCATGCTCCCGCACTTCAGCCGCGGAGCCAATGTGCGCGCCTTTGGCGGCGTAGTCGGCGTCGGGAATTCCCGCTTCCGCGCCGGCGTCCCGCTCCACCCACACTTCCGCGCCGAGCTTCTTGAGAACGTCGAAGGCTTTCGGGGTCAGGGCAACGCGGCGCTCCTCCGGAAAAGTCTCTTTCAAAACGCCGACGATGAGTGCCAACTGACAGAACCCCTTCTAAACTAGACGTTTTCCGCTCTCACAAGTTACCGGTACTCTTCTTGCAACTTCGCTAACTCCGCAGCACCGGGGCATAACTTATCATACGGGACCTTCGACAGCGCCTGATCCGGCGAATTGCTCATCTCATGCAGATCGGGGACGCTTTCGTCGAGATAGAGGAGTCCGGTAACCACTTCGCCCTGCCCTTGATGCTCCTGCAGATACGACGTGACGCGCTGCCGATTGGTAGGATCGTAATCCTTCGGCACTCCCGTGAATCGCACCACACTGCCGTCGTGCATGGTCACCGTGGTGGTTCCGCTCTGACCGATGGTTGCCAGAATCTCCGTGGCCGGCGGAACAAAATCGCTCTCTGTAACTCTTCGAGTGTGCTTGCGGGTGTGCAGATAGCTCTTGGTTGACCCCACATGATCGTTAAAGGTCACGCACGGAGAAATCACGTCGACCAGCGCGAAGCCGCGATGGGCCAATCCGGCTTTCAGGATCGGCACCAGTTGTTCCTTATCGCCCGAAAAACTGCGCGCGATAAACGTCGCTCCGAGGCTAAGCCCCAATGCCACCGGATCGATGGGAGCCATGCGGTTCGGCTCGCCGCGCTTACTCTTTGAACCCACGTCGGCGGACGCGGAGAACTGACCTTTGGTCAGACCGTACACGCCGTTATTTTCGATGATGTACAGCATTTTCACATTGCGCCGGATGGCGTGGCACATGTGGCCGAGGCCGATGGAAAGCGAATCTCCGTCGCCCGAAATGCCGATATAAGTCAGTTCGCGATTCGCCGCGTTTGCGCCCGTCGCGATGGCGGCCATGCGCCCGTGCGCGGAGTTAAATCCGTGCGCGCCGCTCACAAAATAGGTCGGCGTTTTCGACGAGCAGCCGATGCCGCTCATTTTCGCGAGCATGTGCGGAGGCGTCGCAAGCTCCCACAGCGCGCGGACGATCGCCGCAGTGACGGAATCGTGTCCACAGCCCGCGCACAGGGTCGACATGGCGCCCTCGTAGTCGCGCATGGTCAGACCAAGAACGTTTTTCTGCAGGCTCGGATGTATGGCGACAGGTTTAGCGATCGATGGCATGCGTCAGCTCTCCCACTTGTTCCAGAATTCCGTCGGTCACATTTTTCGCGCTCAAAGGGAAGCCGCCGAATGCAAGTATGCTGCGGAGCTTGCTCTTAGCGACGTCCGTTTCGAGCACCAGCAGCGAGCGAAGCTGCGCGTCGCGATTCTGCTCGACGATGAAATTGACGTCGTGCTCATTCAAAAAGGCCTCGACGTCTTCACTGAACGGAAAGCCGCGAATGCGCATGAAATCCGCTTCGATACCGCGTTGCGGAAGCAGATCGATCGCCTCGCGCACGGCCGGATCGCAGCCGCCGAGGGTCACGATGCCGATGCGGGCGCGGTCGCGTTTCTGAATCACGGGAGCGGGAACGAATTTCGCGGCGGCCTTGTGCTTCCGCAGCAGACGCTCGACGACGTCCTGATACTCATCTGGCGATTCCGTATACGCACCGAGCCTGTTATGCCCGGAACCGCGGGTGAAAAACGCACCGTTGGAATGCACTCCGGGTAGAGTGCGCGAGGCGATGTGATTTTCATCCTCGTTGGTATAACGGAGGAACTTCGAAAGCTTTTCAAGCTGCCCCAAATCGAGCACACGCCCGCGGTCCGGCTGGTACGCGTCATCCCATGTCAGGCGCGGCACTACCCAATCGTTCATTCCGATATCGAGATCGGACAACATGAACACGGGCGTCTGAAAGCGCTCCGCCAGATCGAACGACTTCACTGCGAATTCGAAACATTCCGCGGGATTCGACGGGAACAGCAAAATGTGTTTCGTATCGCCGTGCGAGGCGTACGCGCACGCCATAATATCGCCTTGCTGCGTTCGCGTGGGCATCCCGGTCGATGGCCCTACGCGCTGAATATCCATCACGACCGCCGGAATCTCCGCATAATACGCGAGGCCGAGCAGCTCGCCCATCAGCGAAATTCCAGGGCCCGAAGTCGAGGTGAACGATCGCGCACCGGTCCAGGCAGCGCCGATCACCATGCCGATGGCCGAAAGCTCGTCCTCAGCCTGAATGATCAGGCAGTTGTTCTTCCCGGTCTCCGGATCGCGCCGGTACTGATCGCAAAATCCGCGGAACGCATCCATAACCGAGGTTGACGGAGTAATGGGATACCACGCCGCAACGGTCGCGCCCGCGTACACGCAGCCCAGTGCGGTCGCCGTATTTCCATCGATTAGAATCTTGTCGGATGTCGTGTCCATCTTTTCAAGAAAAAACGGAAGGGGACACTGGAAATGTTTTTTGGCGTAATCGTAGCCCAGGCTCAGCGCGCGAAGATTCGATTCCCGCAACGCTTTCTTGCTCGAATATTTTTCATCGAGCAACTGCCGAACGATCTCCATGTCCACGTCGAGCGCAGCGATCATGGCACCCGCGTACGCGATATTCTTCATTAGAATACGCTCGCGCGGTTCCTTGAAATGATCGTTGCAAAGCTCGGCCAGCGGCACGCCCAGATAGGTCACGTCGTCGCGGATGAGGCTCTTATCGAGCGGCCAGGACGAATCGTACAGAATGTAGCCGCCCTCGCGAACCTCGCGAACATCGCGCGCATAAGTCTGCGAGTTCATCGCCACTATCAGGTCGTAATCGAGCGCCCGCGCGGTGTGACCATCCTTATTGACACGGATTTCATACCACGTGGGCAGGCCTTGAATGTTTGACGGGAAGAGATTTTTCCCCGACACCGGAATGCCCATCCGAAAAATCGCCTGCATTAACAATCCGTTCGCGCTCGCGGAGCCGGTCCCGTTGACGTTCGCGAGCTTGACCGCGAAATCGTTTACGCGGGTACGTAGGAGCTGGTGCACGCCTCTGCCCTCCCCGCATATGGAATTTCGAGTTCGAATTTTTGCATGTCCCACGCCGCTGTGGGGCAGCGCTCCGCGCAGAGACCGCAGTGCACGCACAGGTCTTCATCCTTGATCATGAGCCGCGAAGTTTGCGGAAGTGGTGCGGACGCGAAAATCGCTTGAGTGAGATTGAAAGCCGGAGCCGAGAGCCGCGTGCGCAGATCTTCTTCACTGCCGTCGCGTGTGATGGTCAAACACTGGAGCGGACAAATATCGATGCACGCATCGCATTCGATGCAGCGCACCGCGGTGAACTCAGTCTGCACATCGCAGTTCAAACAACGCTGTACTTCGCGCGCCGTCTGCTCCGGATCGAACCCCAGCTCGACCTCAATATCAAGCTGCCGGAAGCGACGGGCCAGATCGACATGCGACATCTTCTGCCGCGACGCAGGATTGTAGTCGTTGTGATAACTCCACTCGCTCAGCCCCATTTTCTGGCTGATGAGATTCATCCCGCCGGCGGGACGCTCCGTAACCGGCGCGTCCTGGCAGTAATTGTCGATCGAGATCGCGGCCTGATGCCCGTGCTCGACAGCCCAGATAATGTTCTTCGGCCCGAACGCCGCGTCGCCGCCGAAAAACACGCCCGGCAGGGTCGACATCATCGTGATCTCATCCACTACCGGCTGATCCCATTTGTCGAACTGCGCGCCGAGATCGCGCTCGAACCAGGGAAACGCGTTTTCCTGGCCGATGGCGAGAATCACGTCGTCGGCCGGCAGAAATACGGTGTCGATCACGCGCGAGTTCTTCGCCTTCGCATCCCACTCCAGACGCTCGAACTCCATGCCCGTCAGCTTCCCGTTCTCAATCACGAAACGCTTCGGCGCATGATTAATGACGATCTCGACGTCTTCTTCCTCGGCGTCGTCCAGTTCCCACGGCGATGCCTTGAAGTATGCTCGCGGACGCCGCGCCATCACCTTCACAGACTTCGCACCCATCCGCTTCGACGAACGGCAGCAATCCATCGCCGTATTTCCGACGCCGATGATTAGCACGCGCTCGCCCACCGAATCGATATGTCCGAAGGAAATCGATTCGAGCCAATCGATGCCGATATGGATGCGTGGCCCATTGAGCAAGGCGTCATGCCGGCCCGGAATCTCAAGCTCCTTACCGCGCGGCGCGCCGCTGCCGATAAAAATCGCGTCGAATTTCTCAGCCAGCAGAGCCTTCATGCTCTTGACCGGAGTGTTGTAGCGAATATCGACGCCCATATTAAGGATGGTGGCCGTCTCTTCGTCGAGCACCTTCGCGGGCAATCGAAACGCGGGGATATTCGTGCGCATCAAGCCGCCCGGCTTCTCGTTCTGTTCGAAAATCACAACCTCATACCCGTGGGGCATCAAATCATTCGCCACCGTCAGCGAAGCCGGCCCCGCGCCGACGATCCCGATCCGCTTGCCATTTTTCTTGGTGGGAATAGGCGGCAGCAGGTCCGCGATCTCTCCGCGATGGTCCGCCGCCACGCGTTTCAGCCGGCAGATCGCGACGGGCTTGCCGTCCAGACGTCCGCGACGGCAGGCTGGCTCGCAGGGACGATCGCAGGTGCGGCCTAGAATCGCGGGAAACACGTTCGATTCGCGATTGAGCATGTAGGCGTCGGTGAACCGCCCCTGCGCGATCAGACGGATGTATTCAGGGACATTGGTATGGGCCGGGCACGCCCACTGGCAATCTACAACTTTATGGTAATAGGACGGATCTTCTGTATTCGTGCGATTCAAAAGAGTGCTTCCTCAGTGTGAGCCGGCATGGGCAGTACGTACCGACTTCATTGTAGCGACAATGTAATGATGCTTGCTCGCGACTGCTTCGAAGCACAGCGATCCGCGTCCCGGCGCAACGCTCCTTCCTATCGCGACCGCATCGCCGCGCTCCGGTCGCTGGAACGGGTCCTTCTCGATCATAAGGACAATATCGTCAGCGCGATCTCGGAAGATTATAGCGGCCGCGCGACCGAGGAGACGCTGGCGCTCGAACTGGTCCCTACCCTTGGCGAGATTCGCGACGCATGCAGGCACCTCAAGAGTTGGATGGAGCCTCGCTCCGTCCCGGTCGGCTGGCAGTTCTGGCCCGCGAGCGCTCGTATCGAGATGCAGCCGAAAGGCGTCGTGGGGATTCTGGGCGCGTGGAACTATCCGCTGTTTCTGACAATTGGACCGGCCATCGGCGCGATCGCCGCCGGCAACCACGTCATCATAAAGCCGTCCGAGGTCGCGCCCCGTACAGCCGCGCTCCTTGCGCAAATCATCGAAAAGACATTTCCCTCCGACTATGTTGCGGTGATTAACGGCGGTACCAGCGTCGCCGAGGATTTCTCCAGCCTGCCGTTCGATCACCTGCTTTACACCGGCTCCGCGCGCGTCGGAAAACTCGTCATGAAGGCCGCTGCTGAGAATTTGACTCCGGTGACGCTGGAATTGGGCGGCAAGAGTCCAGCGCTGGTGCATCCCGATTATCCTCTTCGTACGGCAGCCGAGCGAATCCTCACCGGCAAGCTTTATAACGCCGGACAAACCTGCGTCGCGCCAGACTATCTGCTGATTCCGCGTATCCGTCAGGAAGAATTTCTTCGCATAGCGCCCCAGATCGTCGCGCGGATGTACCCGCAGCTGCAAGAAAATCCCGATTACACGCGTATCATCGACGCGGCGCATTATCGAACCCTGGCACATCTTCTCAACGACGCCCGGCAAAAGGGCGCGCAAGCGATCCAGATAAACCCCGCGAAGGAAACGTGCGATGAGAACAATCGGGTCTTCCCTCCGACGCTTCTTCTCGATGTAACCGACGACATGAACGTAATGCGGGACGAGATTTTCGGTCCGATCCTGCCCGTCGTGCCTTATCAAACGCTCAACGACGCGATCGACTACATCAACGCGCGTCCCCATCCTCTCGCGCTCTATTATTTCGATTCGAACAGCTCCCGCGTGAACAACGTGCTCGCGCGAACCACTGCCGGAGGCGTTACCGTGAACGACTGCATCTTTCACGTGGGCCAGACCAGGCTCCCTTTCGGAGGCATCGGCCCCAGCGGCATGGGCCACTATCACGGCGTCCACGGCTTCGAAACATTTTCGAAAAAGAAAGGCGTATTTCTAGAAGGCCGCTGGACGCCTCTCAGCCTGCTGCGCCCTCCCTATGGCGGGATCGCGCGCAGGATCCTGAGTTTCCTCGTGCGAGGTTAAGAATTACTTCTTGCAGGGTGGCGCAGGAACCCGCGCCTGAGGGATCGGCACAGCCAAATCCGACGGCTTCGTGGCGATGCCGGGATCGAAAGTGTCCGCGTGCGCTTCGATCAGTGGCACGGAGCAGACTCCTCCCGTCGAAGGGGAACCCATGATCGTCAGCGCCTTCCTTGTGAGATCGAGCTTCACCGCGCGCGGATCGAGAGTCGCGGGCCGCAGCGGCGCGGGCAGTTGCAGGAACGGTCCTTCCAGCGTCCGGGCTTCCATCAACAATCCGGGTTGCGATTCGCAAGTTGGCGCCGGAACGTTCGCATGAGGGATCGCCACCGCCGAATTCCCGAGCGTAGCGGCAATGCCGGGGTCGTTCACGCCCACGTGCGCTTCCGTCAGTTGCACCGAGCAGACGCCCGTGTTCGCAAGTTGGTGCTTATGGGAATCCTGCAAGTTCTGAACGACTCCCCACACACTCGGTGTAGCGGCCTTCTGGGGAAACACCAGTTGCGGGTCAATGGAGAAGGTTTCCTGCGCTCGCAACACACCCGCGAACGCCAGGCAAAGGATCGAGGCAAGGATCAGTCTTTTCATGAGCGACCCCCTTGCTCGCAATTCTACTTCATTTTGAGCAAAGCGGAAGGGCAGCAGCCGGCTGCGATGAATCCTCGCACGCGACCTCTTAATCGGAAGCGGGAGGATTCCTGTGAAACAGCTTGTGCTTGATGTCGGGCCAGAATTCTTTGAGGACTTGAGAAAGCGCGTCGGTGCCGCACTGCGTCAGCAACTTCGTCGTATTGTCGCTCCAATTGCGGTCATCCGGGTGATAAGCATTTGAAATCGCGACGCCAGTCGCATTGCCCAACCACTCCGAATAGTTAAACCGCGTCCCGCCAGAATCGGTTCGCGTGACAAATACGCGCGACGCCGCGTACCACGTCCGGTACTTCGTGCTGCCGCGTGAGGGACCGATGCGGCGATAGCGAGGATCTTCATGCAACAGCGCCGGGAAGAAACCCTCGCTCATCATGTTCCCGATGGCCTGATCGGCATAGTTCGTCACCAGCCGATGCGCGTAACCCTTCGTTCCCTGCCCGAACGACTCATCCGAGTCCGTCAACTGACTGATGCCCGCGAATGCTCCCGCCAGCAGCACCAACGGATAATCGAACGAATCCTTGCTCGCGATGATCATCTTCTGCTTCATCGTGATGGGCGTATAGACGCCGGTCTCGTTCACGGTCCGGTAATTCGGCAGCACGCCTAACACGCGCTTGTCGGGCGGTGCATCGGTATCGGCCTTGGCATGCTCCACCTTCGCCGTATCGGCGTCAGAGGCCCCTGCGGATGGCTTGCTCGATGCAACCGCTCCGTCGGCGGGCGGTGGAACGGACTGCTGCGCCGCATCCTGAGCGAATCCTCGCAAGGCCAGCAGCACCATCGGCAAAATAAGCGACATCCGATAATGTCCGGAAAATATGATCATGACTTACTTTCTAGAGGATAACGTAACAAACACTCTGACCCGTCTCATTTTCTGATGCTCCCACCCCCCGGATGGTTTCTAAATACACGCGCGGTGTATCATTTTAGCGGAGCAATTGCTATGTCAGCCGAACCTACCAGACGCACTTTTTTCTCTTTTGCCACCGCCGCTGCCGTTGCCGCCAGCCAGCAGAAGCCCCTTATCGCTGCAAACGATAAGGTCGATGTCGCTATCGTCGGCCTGGGCGGACGAGGCGGCAACCATATGGACGAGTACGCCAAACTCCCCGACGCCAACATCGTCGCCCTGTGCGACGTCAACCAGGCCGCCCTCGAACGCGGTCAGGCGCGAGTCGAAAAGGCCACCGGCAAAAAGCCCAAAGGCTACGCCGATATGCGGCAAGTCTTCGACGACAAAGAAGTGCAAGCC
Source organism: Bryobacterales bacterium (assembly GCA_003170295.1). Classification (GTDB taxonomy): domain Bacteria; phylum Acidobacteriota; class Terriglobia; order Bryobacterales; family Bryobacteraceae; genus Palsa-187. The sequence goes on from PNAJ01000069.1 coordinate 81,825, forward strand.
GTCTCCATGCCCGTCCCGAATCACTGGCACGCGCTCGCGACCATCTGGGCCTGCCAGGCCGGCAAGGACGTCTACATCGAGAAACCAGCCTGCCACAACGTTTTCGAAGGCCAGCAAATGATCGCCGCCGCCCGCAAATACGGGCGCATGGTCCAGATCGGTTCTCAAAGCCGCAGTATCGAGCACAAACTCAAGGCCATTCACCTCCTACACGAGGGAGTCATCGGAAAGGTTTACCTCGCCAAAGGACTCTGCTTCAAGCGTCGACTGTCAATTGGTCATAAAGACGATGCACCCATTCCCGCCGGTCTCGATTGGGACAAATTCCTCGGCCCCGCGCCGATGCGTCCTTATAACGAGCTGCGCTTCGCGTATAACTGGCACTGGTTCTGGGACACCGGCAACGGCGATATCGGCAACCAGGGCGTTCATGAAATGGATATCGCACGCTGGGGCCTCAACCGCGGCCTCCCCAAAAGCGTCAATTCGACCGGCGGAAAATATTATGTGCCCGCCAACGACGACCAGGAAACCCCCAACACGCAAATGGCGACCTTCGACTACGGCGACGCCGAACTGATGTTCGAGGTCCGCGGCGGCACCACCGGACCGGAAGGCGGCCTGCAAATCCGCGGCGGCAATACCATCGGCAATCTCTTCTACGGCAGCGAAGGTTGGATGGCCGTCGACGGCGACGGCTTCCAGGTCTATAAAGGTGTCCTGAACCCGAACGGCAAATCCGAGAGGCAGGAAAAAATCATGGATGAGAAAAGAGGCATGGGCGGCGACACCGGCCCCCACATGGCCAATTTCCTCGCCGCCGTGAAGAGCCGCAATTACAAGGACCTCCACGCCGACGTAGAAATCGGAGTCCCCTCCGCCGACCTCTGCCACCTCGCCAACACCAGCTATCGCTTGAAACGCGAACTAAAATTCGACGACGCCACCCGCAAATACTTGGGCGACGAAGAAGCCAACAAAATGCTAACCCGCAACTATCGCAAGCCGTACGTAGTGCCCGAGAAGGTATAGCGAAAACCGACTCCATCCACAACATCGCGAAAAATGGGGACAGACTTCTCTGTCCCAAGGCGCCACGATCTTCTTAAAAAGCGCGTCGATCTCTGACGCCGGTGGACAGAGCGGTCTGTCCCCTTTTTTCGCCCCGTCCACACTTCGCTGAAATTCTACTTCTCCGCCAGTATCCGCAGCGACGCGACCTTCCAATCCGTCCCGTATTTCTTCAACACCAACAACACCGGTGCTCGACCCATCCCATCCACCATCGCCACCTCCGCCGCGAGAAATCGGATCTTCTTGACGACGATAACCGGCATCGCCCGTACCGTCATTCCCTGCATTACAATCGTCGCCTCACCCCACGGCTCCTTGGAAATCACGACCGTTGGTTTGGCGTCCGTCTCCACCATGCGAGGAGTCTCCGTCAGCCGCGCCATCTCGGCCCGCCCATCGAAATCCGCAGTGAACAAATCCTCGCGTATAGGAGCGACGCTCAGCGCCCCGATCGTCTTCTCGATCGCCGCCCGATCCGCAACCTCATCCGCCGCCCAAACTCCACCGGCAAAAAGAACTGCAAGCAAGATCGACTTCATGAATCAATGATACTGGAGAATTCTCCATGCACTCGCCCGCGTTCGCCGGTCTCTTTCTATTCACCGCACTCCTCGCCGCCCAGGACCCCTTCGAAATCCACGTCTACGAATACGAAACCCTCAAGCCCTATCAGTTCACGTTCGAAACCCATCTCAACTACATCGCCATCGGCACCAGGAGATTCGACGGCACCCTAGCCCCTACGCAGGACCAGTTCCACACCACCTTCGAACTCACCGCCGGCCTCACCAGTTACGCATCCATCGGCTTCATGCAACTCAACGCCGTGCGCCCCGGAAATAGTTTCGAATACGCCGGATGGCGCGTCCTGCCGCATTTCTACGCCCCTCGCTCCTGGCGCCTGCCCCTCGAACTCGGACTCGTCGCCGAGTTTTCTTTTCAAAAAACCGTCTACGAAGAAAACTCCCGCCGCGTCGAAATCCGTCCGATCCTCGAAAAGAGCGCCGGCAAGTGGCAAGCCGACTTCAACCCCGTATTCGAGCGCGCCCTCCACGGCCCATCGACCCGCGACGGCTGGAGCTTCGAGCCCGCCGCCAGAATCGGCTATGAAGCCTCGAAGCGCATCACCCCGAGCCTCGAATACTACAGCGCCGTCGGCCCCCGCTTCCACCAACTCCTCCCCGGCGCCGACTGGAAAATCACCGACGACCTGGTCTGGAGCTTCGGTATTGGCCTGGGCCTAACCGCCACCGAACCCCGCCTCGTCGTAAAATCCCGTTTCGAATTCTCCTTCGGAAAAAAGTAGAACTCATTTTAGCCAAGGTGGGTTCCCCGTAACTTGTGGCGCGCGCACTCGTGCGTGCCGCGTCGACACTCGTGTCGCCGCCATGGGACCATCGCGATCTCTCTACGTACCAGGCCACAAACAAAACCGTAACGCCTGATCCCTCACCGACTCCCCAGGCTCTTCAAATAGGCAATGACCGCTTTTCTCTCTTTCCCATCCGCCAAACGGAACGCCATATCCGTATCCGGAGCCATCGCGTCGGGATCGCTCAACCATTTGTCCAGACTCGCGTCATCCCAGCGAATTCCCAACTTCTTCAGCGCCTCCGAATAAGCAAACTCCGGCGAGCTTGCCGCTTTCCGTCCGTAAACGCCCCGCAGCCGTGGACCTTCTTTATTCAAGTCCGGGGCGTGGCAGCCGCTGCAACGCTTCACGAACACTTCCTTGCCACGCTCTTCCGGAGTGGCCCAGGCCAGCAGGATCGTTCCGCCGGCCACCGCCGCGCACAAAATCTTCTTGAGCATCCGGCTATTCCAACGTCGAATCGACAATCGCCAGATGCTGCGGCCGCACCACCACTTCAACCTCGCGGATCCCGAGCGCTCCCCGCAGCTTTTCCGCCGGCACCTTCATCGGTCCAGGCGATGGCGCGCTGCCGGGAGCCGGTTGCGGAAACGCGGTCGACGTCGCGGTGTGAAATGTCACGTTGCCTTCCACCTTCTGCATCGTCTGGTGGATGTGTCCGTTCAGCACCGTCACCGATCCGAACCGCTTCACATAACTCAACGCTTCCTCGCTGTCCGATGTGCCCCAGCCCCATTCCGGATACACGCTCCACAACGGAATGTGAGCGAATATAACGACGGGCGTGCTCGCCGACCGGCCTCGCAAATCCTCCTTCAACCACGCCAATTGCTCGGCTCCCAATTTCCCCATGCCTTCGAGCGCCGCCGAATTCACCAGGCCCACGAAATGCACGCCCTTATGATCGAAGCTATACCAACCTGTTCCCTTGGTTCCCTTGCCGAAACGGCTCAAGTATTCCTTGCCGTCGTCGGTCGCATTGTCGTGTTCGCCCGGAACGTAAAACACCTGTTTTGTTTTGGAGCTTTGCAGCAGTTGCCCCAGCGTGTCGAACTCCGCCGGCTTGGCCAGATGCGTCAGATCCCCAGTGTGGATCAGGAAATCCGGCGCCTTCGGCAGCCCGTTGATCTTGTCGATGGCGAGTTGCAGCGTCCCGTTCACATCGGCATTGGCGGGCTTGTTGAATCCAATATGGCTATCGCTGATCTGCACAAATTGAAATCCTTCGCGCTTACCCGTCTGCCCGAGCAATTTCGACGTCGGCACGCCTGCCGCCATCGTCCACACCACGCCGGAGCCTGACCACGCCATGCAGCGCAGAAATCCCCGCCGGTCGATCCCATCTTCGTCCAGTTCAGTCTTTTTGAGAAGGTCAGTCATAGAGTCTCCACGGGCCATGACTGCCGCTCCCGCGATTTTATTCCCGTGGAAATAAATTAGCGTTCTCACGGTCCTGGAAAGCATGACGACGAAACTTCTCCTGCTGGCCGCCTTCCCGGTGCTGGCGTTGCCCTTTGTCCATCCGTTCGGACCGGTCCGGCAGGAACACTCCTCCGCCCCCCTCCCCGGCGACGCCGCGGTCACCGCACTGCTCGAAAGAGCCTGCCAGAACTGTCATTCCGAGCGGACCGAGTGGCCTCGGTACAGCTACCTCCCGCTAGTGTCCTGGGCATTGGAAAAAGACGTAGCCGAGGCTCGCCAAAATATGAACTTCTCGCACTGGGACCAATATTCGGTGGACGACAAAAAAGATCTGTTGGCGCGCATTGGAACCGAGGTCCGAAACCATCAGATGCCCCTGCCGCGTTATCTTATGCTGCACCCCGAAGCGCGCCTCTCCGACGCGGATATCCAGGTGATCTACGAATGGACCAAAGCCGAACGCCGCGCCCTGCGAAATACCCGGGAATAAAAAGAGCCGCGTCCGAGTCTCCTCTATGTGTCTCCTTATGTAACAATGACTGCGTCCGCACTAACCGCCGTACGATTGGTTGCGAAGCCAGGAAGAACCGTCATGGATCCTGCCAGGAAACTGGCTCTCTTTGAACAAAGCATCCTCCCGCATCTCAACGCGGCATACAATCTGGCCCGCTGGCTCACCCGCAACGGCCCGGATGCCGAGGACATGGTGCAGGAGGCTTATCTCCGCGCGTTCCGTTCCTTCGAAACCTTCCAAAGGCCAGGACGGCAAAGCCTGGCTGCTGGCCGTGGTGCGCAATACCTGTTTTACGTTGCTGAGAAAGAAAGGGGACCAATCCACAGTAGAATTCGATGAACGGATGCACAGCGCCCCCGACGAATCCCCCAACGCCGAATCGGCGCTCCTGAATCAGGCCGCCGTCGGCTCGCTCCAGGTCTGCCTCGATACCTTGCCGCCCGAGTTCCGCGAAGTGATCGTCCTGCGCGAGTTGGAAGAATTGTCGTACAAAGAAATCTCGGACATCGCCCGAGTCCCCATCGGCACCGTGATGTCGCGCCTCGCCCGAGCCCGCAAGCGCCTCCAACAATGCTTATCGGGAGCGTCCCAATGAACTGTGAAACCGCGAAGCAAATGATGGAGACCAACGACCCGGCGCTCGCCGAGCACGTGCTCTCCTGTCCATCCTGCATCATGCGAACCCAAGCCCGTTATTACGAAGCTCCGCCCGGACTGGAGCAAAAAATCCGCCAAAGCCTCCGCCAGGAAATTTCCACCGCTCCGTCGCCCTGGAGATGGATGGCCATCGCCGCAACAGTCCTGCTGGTCGCCTCCGTAACCTGGAACATCTCGATGCTCAGGTCCCATGCCGACAAGTCCGGCCCGGTCCTCTCCGCCCACATTCGATCGCTATCCGGAACCCATCTCTTAGACGTGCCCTCCACCGACCAGCACACCGTGAAACCCTGGTTCAACGGCAAACTCGACTTCTCCCCCCAGGTAAAGGACGTGGAAGGCTTCCCCTTGCTCGGAGGACGTCTCGAATATTTCGAAGGCCACCCCGCCGCAGCCCTGATCTACGGTCGTCGCCAACACACCATCAACCTGTTCACCTGGCCGTCGCCGCCAACCTCCGAGGCGTCTGAAACCCGCAACGGCTATCATCTCGAAACCTGGTCGAGCAACGGCATGACCTTCTGGGCAGTCTCCGATCTAAACGAAACCGAACTCCGCCAATTCGTATCCCTCTACCGCCAAAATTAGAAAGGGTGGCGCGAGCTTCAGCTTGCAGCGTCGGCTTCAGCCGACGTCCGGGACCACCTCAAGGTGCTGGACGATGTACGCGAATTTAGCGCCCGGAAACGCGACGGTTAAACGCCAGTGTGGCGTTAAATAGCTCCGGGCGCCAAAAGGCGTTTCGATGCGCGAGTCTAAGAAAACACATCACTTAGTCCCAGTCTGCGAAAAACTCCTCGCGTTAGATTCGCGTTATTTTAACGCGGGGCCGAGGGCCTTTCCTACTTCACTCAGGATAGATGGGGGGAGTGGAGAACGATGGTGATTGAAGAGGCTATCGTTTTGATTTGATGGTTGGTTAGCTACGCGATACTTAGGCTACTGTTTCCACGGCTTCGCATGGCGGCTCAGCTTAGATCGGGTTGACGCGATATTGGGCTACACCCTGTCCGCAATGCTGAGTAGTGGGCTACTTTGAATTTTCGGCGGCCGACACGGCGATTCTTACTTCGGGGATTCCGGACGTTTGGCCGGGGGTTGTTTACTAGCTTTACTGTCCTTCTTCCCGCCCTTCTTGTTGCCGACGTTAAAGCCGTTGAGGTTCGCCTTGCCAGCACCGCTGCCGCTCACTTTCTGAACCTCGGGTGGATTTCCAGAACTGACGTCAGGATTCAAACGCACTAATGTGCCGCCGGTCGACTTTTTCCCGCCCTTTTTTGGGTTTTGGTTATTTAACTTTGCTCGGTCTTTGCCGGATTTTGTATCAGTCTTCTTTGTCCCTGCGCCTGACTTGCCTTCCGAGCCGCCGATGGCTTGCGCGAACGCTACGGCTATTGTTAGCAGGGCCGCGAACCACAGTTTCTGCATGGTTGATTCTCCTTAGTTCCCGCACGGCTCATCGGATTCACCACAGCTCCAGTATCACATGTAGCCCTAGGTTTACGCCGCTCCCGACAGATCCGCGAAGACCGCGACCTAGCCACAGCGTAATCCGTGTGGGGCCGCCAATTTTGGCGGCAGCCGCCCTTTCAAGGCGGCTCTTCGGACAGATCCCACGCCAGCGTGAGCTTGAAGCTTGCAGTTGTGGGGCAGCGCCATGCGCTGCCGTAAGTAGACCGATCCCCCACCGAACCCCGACTGTAAAGGAGGGGACGTGCTAACGGGGGAGGCGGGACGGACGCGACCCGTCCCATAACTTCATGGCCCCTGATCGCGTTGTCGGCCGTGCGGCGACGCTCTCGTCCGTCCCCGTCTTGCCCATTTGCAAGTGTGGGTAATCTCCCCTGCTTCCGTGCAACACGCACAGCGATTTCGAGCTTGCGCTGGTTCCACATGCCGTTGTTGAAAAGGTTGATGTGCGTCTTCACGTTGCCGATCGTGAATCCGATATGACCGCCAACCAATTTGCGTGCGATCCTGATTTTCTCGTTGTGCTTATTCTTCGTTTGCATGGATTATGTTGGGTTAATGATATAATTCCTGCCAGTTTCGTCAAATCCACAGGGAAAGGGGAAAACGATGGGCGAACCTGACCGACCGGTTGCAACCGACGACATGCTCTGGAACCAATACGAGCTGCATGTCGAGCTGTATAAGGAATATTTGGATTTGCTGCTGAAGTTCAACGCTTTCTATTACGCGGCGACGGGGGCCATCCTCTCCTACTATTTCTCGAAACCCGAGCTCCCCTGGATGAAATATTCCCTACTCTTTCCTGTTCTGATGAGTGGGGGCTTCGCGGGACTGTTCTGGTATGGAGCGCTCCAGAGCGAAGCGACGCGCCTGGACATCTTTGCGATTCGCGACAAACTCGGTCTTTATTCCGCGCCGGAGTACCGCGTGCTCAAAATACTACTCTTCGTATCTGCCGGGCTGATGATCATCGTCGCGGTGGCGATGCTTGGCATCGTTATTTTCGTCCATCAGTTGCCGATGCCTCTGCCGCCGTCAAAATAGGTTGCCCCTTTGGTATGATTCCTACTCGATTGCAGAGGTGACTTTATGACTCCTGGCGTTCGCGGCGCGATCGGACTCGTACTTTTCGTCCTTGGCCTGAGCAACATCGCCCAATTGGCGCATTGGGACAACGAACAAATGGTTGGCGGCAACATTGCGGAGCTTGCATTCCTCGTTGTCGGAGGAACCATGGCCTACTTGGGATTCTTCGCCAAGAAACCGGAAGAGCCGAAACCGCCGCCACTTCCCCCACCGCCGTTGTCTTGATTAATTCCTTTCTCCACGTCCTCGATGCTATACACTAGCAAGTACCGTCCACCCGCCGCTTCGAGCCGCGCCTGGAACTCGCGTTGCGCGTCGCTCTGCTTCCCTCCTGGCCGCTTCACCTCGATTCCGTAGCAGACGCCGTCCTTCACGGCGAATATGTCGGGACTGCCAACCTTGCCGAATCGCATGAAACGCCTCTTACCCTTGTACTCGCTGACCATCGCGCCGGAATTATTACGCCAGTGACATATGCGTTTGTAGGCCAACCATTCGAGGATTGCTTTCTGAATCTCACTCTCTTTAGAGCCAAAGAGCCAAAGGGAGCCAAAGGAGCCAAGAGCCAAAGGGACAGCCTGACGCGACTCCTTGGAGCCAAAGGAGCCAAAAGCCAAAGGGACAGCCTGACGCGACTCCTTAGTTAATTGTACGAAACCAGCAGGCTGCTCTGTCCCTTTCGCAGTTTTCGGGCGATCAGCTATGCTTCACCAAGCTCGGCAAACGCAATCCTACGGGTTTTTCCTATCATCCAGCCGCAATTCAGCGTTGAAACGGGAGTGTGGCTGCCTTCCCAGACTGTTCCCAAAGAGGTTTCTTACCGATCAGGTGCCGAAATAAGGAGTAAAAGGCCGAAATCGGCGAAGGGGACGGAGCAGTCTGCTTATTTCACTCCAATCGGCAAGGAGTCACGTCAGGCTGTCCCTTTCGACCTATGGCAATACCGGAGTCAACTTTGGAGGCGTAATTTGACGTAGACCCTACGCCACCATTGGCGTAGGATAAAAGGAGAGCGAATTTAACTTCTCTTGGGCTGCCATCGCCTGGAGTGCGACCAACACTCCAGTTCGGTGCAAAAACGCGGCCTGTGAGAGTGTAGCATGAATAGCGCTCAACGGAAAGAAAGGATCTGGCACGAAACGCTTGTGGCCGTATTTTTGGAACGATTCTTACTCGCTCTGTGCGCGCTTGCGTTTTGGAACTGTGTCATAAACACCAGCATGGGCCTTGATGTGCACTATCGAACCGCTCTCGGTATTGTTTTGATCGGAGTAGCATATGGAGTCGGACATCATACCGTTCTTCTACAGACGCGCAAGCCAGAAGCGCCACCACCCGCAATAGCCTCTCCCAAGGAATCGCCCGCTAAACTAGAATCTCAACCTCCAGCGCAACCTGCTGGCACACCGCCCTCCAAGCCAGTAGTACAGCCGGACCCAATGAATGAACCGACAGTCCCTGGAAAGCTGCCCCATCACATCGAGCAGCGTAGCGAAGGGCCTAACAGCCCAAACGTGGTGACGGGAGACAAGAGCACGGTCAAAATTAACGGCAAGTAGGAACCACATGCCATTGCAAGATCCACCCCCGCCTCCGGCCCATACCCAACAGCAGAAGACCGAGCAGCAAAAAAAGAAGGGACCCACAATCCACCAGGAATCGAAGGGTGGAAACAGCCCGAACGTCGTCGCAGGGGATCATGCCACAGTCAGCATTAATACTGCACCCGTCCTTAGCGGAACCCTCAAGCCATCAAACGACCCGACTCCACCAGACTCTCCGAATCTGAGCTATCCCCTTCCAGCTTCCGCCATACGGATGTACTTGGGGACGGGTTGCGCCTATAGCACGCGAGAATCGGTCGTGATTCTGAGGGTAGCTGGGGAGAACGTGCTTTCTCTCAAGCGATCAGGATCAGGTATCCTGATTGGCGCAAAAGTATTTAGCCACGACCAGCGCATTGTCGCCGACATCGTGGATAATGAGTTTAACATTAACCCCAACAATTACTTTAAGATCAAGCATCCAGACCCTTCCACCCTAGTTGTGTTCGATCAGCAAGGCAAGGAAGCGCTGAACGTCCATTTCATGAACCCATCAGCCGTTCGGTTCACCGGCTTGCTGTACTCCGCTCAGGGCCCCATAGAGATTACTCCCACGTCGCTGATCCTTCCGGGGCAGAACATCTTCAGGTTCGGATATATGGGCGGTCCCACACCCACTATCATGGTGTTCTACGAACCCGCACACCCTTAAAGTTATCCACTTGCTCACTGAGAGAAGTGGTCGTCGTCCAGCGTGAGATGGCTGCGCGCCAGCAATACCACGACGAGGCCTTCGAGCGGCACGACGCGGAGATGAAGGTAATCAAAGAAGCCATCGCCGCCGACACCGAAAACATCCGCGCGCTGCTGCGGCTAGTGGTGTGCGTCACACAGAATCGACATTATGGAAATGTTGAATTCCTTCGTGGGCACGCCCGCGGCGTGCCGCATCGACACTCCGGTCGATGCCTGGCCAGCGGTTTCATCACTCAGGGGACGGCGTCGAGACGAGTCTCGACGCGGCACGCACGAGTGCGTACGCCACATAACTGACGGGATTTGCGACGCACTCCCACTAGAAGGCCTGGAAGGCGGTGAGACACCGCTCACTCTGTGACGCCGTGTCTGCCGATTCCTCCCGCAAACCGCGCCGCTCCTTCTTTCGATTCCCCACTCCCAATAACCTCCATCCCCAACCGGAACTCATTCCGAGCCGCATCATCCCAACTCAATCCCCACTGCTCATAAACCGACAGCCGATCCGACCGCATGCATCTCTGCGGATGCGACGCGATCAATCGCGCTAGCTCCACCGCCCCATCCAGCGCCCCGCCCGCTTCGGTTAATCGATTCGCCAGCCCCATCCGCAGCGCTTCTTCTCCCGACACCCCGCGACCCGTCAAAATCAAATCGAGCGCCTGGCTCTGCCCAATCAGCCGCGGCAGCCGCACCGTTCCTAAATCGATAAGAGGCACGCCAAATCGCCTGCAAAACACCCCAAAAGTCGCGTTTCTCGCAGCCACCCGCAAATCGCACCAGATCGCAAGCTCCAATCCACCCGCGACCGCATATCCTTCCACGGCCGCGATCACCGGTTTCGATAAACGCATCCGAGTCGGCCCCATCGGCCCATCGCCCTCCGAACTTAAACGATTGCTGAACGCCTTCAAATCCGCGCCCGCGCAGAAATTTCCCCCGGCACCCGTCAAGATCGCAACATCCGACGACGACTCCTCGAACTCGCGAAAGGCTTGCGCCAGCGCCTCCGCCGTTTCCCGATCCACCGCGTTGCGCACTGCGGGGCGTTGAATCGTTACGATTGTGATGCGATCTTCTTTGCTAATGCCAACCATATCCATACCTTACATTGAATTTGAAAATGTGCACGTCCAGCGCGAAAACACTCTCGCGCTTCGCGGCATCACTTTTTCGATCAATGTCGGAGAACACGCCGTGATTCTTGGCCCCAACGGCAGCGGTAAATCGACGCTCATCAAAGTCATCACCCGCGAATGCTATCCCAGGCAGCCCGGGCGTGTCCGCATTTGGGGCCGCGAAAGCTGGGGATTGTTCGATCTGCGCGCGCTATTGGGCATTGTTACTAACGATTTAGTGGAAACATGCACGAAGCCGTATTCTGCTCTCGAAACCGCGCTCAGCGGATTCTTCGGATCCATCGGCGTCTGGCCCAATCATCATGTCACCGCGGAAATGGTGCGCAAAGCGCGTACATCGCTGCGGTTTTTCGATGTCGAACATCTTGCGGATCATCCGCTTACTGAGTTGTCAAGCGGCGAAGTCCGACGCGTCGTGTTCGCTCGCGCCCTGGTCCACGATCCCAAGGCTCTGCTGCTTGACGAACCCTCCAATTCGCTCGATATCCGCGCCCAGCATGAGGTGCGGGAGGCGATGCGGAAGCTGGCTCAGTCCGGTGTTAGCATCGTTCTCGTCACCCATCATCTGCCCGACATCATCCCCGAGATTCAGCGCGTGATCGCGCTCAAAAACGGCCTTATTCTCTACGATGGCGCTACTAACGAGGTCTTAAATGACCCTAAAATGACAAAATTGTTCGATCACGAGGTCTTAATCGACCATAAAAACGGCTTCTATCGTTTCAGTGATCCCGCCCCGTAACCAGGTCGGTAACCGCGTTGAGAGCCTTCTGGTAGGGCGAGTTCGGAAACTGCGCAATGATCGCGCGGGCTTTGTCGGTGAACTCGCGCGCGCGCTCCTGCGCACGCTCGATTCCATGGTGTTTGTTGAGGATTTGAAGGATTTTCGCGAACGGCACCTGGTCGTAGTTGCCGTCGGCGAGAATCGTTTCGACTAATTTTCGCTCCTCGGAATCGGCGGTTTCTAACGCATAGATCAACGGAAGAGTGACTTTCCCTTCGCGCAGATCGTTGCCGACGGGCTTGCCGAGGATTTTTTCACGCGAGGTGAAATCTAAAATGTCGTCGATCAACTGAAACGCGATGCCGAGGTTCCAGGCGTAGTCGCCCAGGCGCGCTTCATCCGCATCGCTGGCTCCGGAAATAACGGCGCCCAATTTCGCGCAGGCGGAGAAGAGGCTGGCGGTTTTGCGATCGATCAGCTCCATGTAATCGGCTTCGGTGACGGCCAGTTTTCCGATTCGCTCGAGTTGCAGCAGCTCGCCTTCGACCATCATTTGCGTGAGCGTGATCAATAGGTCGAGCACCGGGAAACTGCGCTCGCGCAGAGCTACTTGAAACGCCTGCATGTAGAGCCAGTCGCCTGCCAGCACCGACGTGTGATTGCCCCACACCACGTTTACGGAAGGACGGCCGCGGCGGGTTTTGGCGATGTCGATGACATCGTCGTGGACCAGCGTCGCGGTGTGGATCATTTCGACGACTGCGGCCATGCGGATCAGCGCGGGGCTCGATTCGGCGAAAAGTTTCCCGCTCAGCAGCACCAGCACGGGCCGCAGACGTTTGCCGCCGCCCGATTGCAGATATTGGCCGATATAGGTGACGGCGTCGGTCGACGAGATCGATTCGAGACCGATTTCGCGCTCGACTTGATCGAGGTCCTCGCGCACGAGGTCGAAGATTTCGAGCGCGGTGAGTGTTTGGCCTAGCTTGCCGAATGCCATCAGAACTTTTGAGTGTAGCAAGACGGCGGACGCCGGCTGAAGCCGACGCTGCAAGCTGAAGCTCGCGCCACCCACGCTTAGACTGGTGGTAAGCAGAGGCGGCGGAAATTTGCTGTGGTTGCTTCGGCGATCTCTGTTTCGGACACGCCTCGTAGCGCGGCTAGCTTGCGGGCTGTTTCGACCATATAGGCTGGTTCGTTGCGCTTGCCGCGTTTGGGGACGGGGGCTAGATAGGGGGCGTCGGTTTCTATCAGGATTCGATCTATGGGAGCTATGCGGGCGGATTCCTGAATATCCAGGGCTTTAGGAAATGTCACTATGCCGCCGAAGCTCAGATAGAAGCCTAAATCCAGGGCTTGTTGCGCTTGTTCGGGGTTGCCGGAGAAGCAGTGCATGATGCCGCCTCGCTTCACGTCCCAATGGTCGCGGATTACGGAGATCGTGTCGTCCCAGGCTTCCCTCGTATGGATCACGATGGGTTTCTTGGCATCGGCGGCGATCTTCATTTGTTCGATGAAGACGGAGCGCTGGGTTTCGCGGGGGGAGAAGTCGTAGTGATAGTCGAGTCCTATTTCGCCGATGGCTACTACCTTTGGATGCGCGCTTAGGGATGCCAGGTGCTTGAAGGTTTCGGGAGTTGCTTTCGAGGCGTCGTGCGGGTGGACGGCTACTGTGGCGTAAAAGGCTTCGTAGCGGTCGGCTAGACGGATGCCCGCTTCCAGATCCGGTGGGCCGTTGCCGGTGCCGATGGCGACCATGTGTTGGATGCCGGCGGCTAGAGCGCGCTCGATGACGGCTTCGCGGTCGGCGTCGAATTGGTCGCTGTCTAGGTGGCAGTGGGAGTCGATCAGCATTTTCTCTTCCGTCGGAAAGCCGGCTGATAGCCGGCTGCCGCCAAAATTGGCCACCCCACACGCTACAGATTTTTACTGTCGCGGAAAAGGGAGTGGGACTACTGCTTCACTTCAATCTTGCTCCTATGGGGACTTCTTCCAGAAAACTTACTAGCGACGGGCTGCCGCCTTCTAGAGATGCGGCTACGATCATGCCTTGTGATTCTATGCCTCGGAGCTTGCGCGGGGCCAGGTTGGCTACTATGGCTACTTTGCGGCCCACCAATGCTTCGGGCTTGTAGGCTTCGGCGATGCCGGCTACTATGCTTCTCGGTTTGGGCTCGCCTATATCGATATGGAGATGTAGCAGTTTGTCGGATTTCAGGACTGCGGCTGCGTCGAGTACGATGCCGACTCGCAGGTCGACTTTTAGAAAATCTTCGATCGCGATGTGCGAAACGGGCTGCTGCAAGGTTTTGCCTAAAACCGCTTGCTGACGGGCGTATTCTACGGTTTCCAGTTCTTTCATTTTTTCTATCGAGAGTTTGGGATCGGCTCTTGGGAAAACGGCAACGACAGTGCCCAGTGCTTGTCCGGCGGGCAGATGGCCCCAATGAAGATCTTTGGTACGGACTTCGGTGACCGGCTGATGGAAGCCGAGTTGCGAATAAATTTTCGCGGCGGATTCGGGGAGGACCGGCGCTAACAAAGATGTCACGATGCGTAAGGCCTCGGCGGCGGTGTAGAGAGTTTCATCGAGACGTTTTTCGCCGCCTTCGATCTTGGCTTGTTTCCAGGGAGCTTGCTCCACAATGTACTTGTCGACCGCGGCAATCAAGCTCCAGATCATTTCCAGGGCTTTTGAAAACTCGAATTTCTCGAACGCTTCGAGGGCGGCGGACGTGGCGGCGGTCGCATCCGTGGCGATGCGCGGATCGCTTTTTGCTTCCGGGATGACACCGGCGCGGTATTGATGGATCATCGACAATGTACGGCTGGCGAGGTTGCCGAGGCCGTTGGCAAGGTCGGAGTTATAACGGCCCACCAAGGCATCGTAGCTGAAGCTGCCGTCCTGGCCGAACACGACCTCCCGCAGCAGGAAATAGCGAAGGGCATCGGTGCCGAGGACTTTGTGAATCGGCGTGGCGCGCACGATGTTACCGCGCGATTTGCTCATCTTGTCGTTCTCAAACAGGAGCCAGCCATGGGCAAAAATACGCTTCGGCAGCGGCAGACCGGCGGCCATCAGAAACGCTGGCCAGTAGATGGCATGGAAGCGGACGATTTCCTTCCCGATGAGATGGAGGTCGGCGGGCCAGAGATCGTCACCATGAATTTTGTCGCCTTCGACGGCGCTCATATAGGTTGTCAGCGCGTCGAACCAGACATAGAAAACGTGCTTCGGCTCGTCGGGCACGGGAATGCCCCACTTGATGGACGTTCGCGTGATAGAGAGATCCTGCAAGCCTTGCTTGACGAATGCGATGACTTCGTTGCGGCGAGATTCAGGCAGGATGAAATCGGGCTGCTCCGCGTAAAGAGTGAGGAGTTTTTCGGTGTACTCGGAAAGGCGAAAATAATAATTCTCTTCGACCACGGTTTCCGTGGGTCGGCCGCAATCCGGGCACGGGTCGCCGGGCTTGGCGTCGTTCACAAAGGCGTTGTCGAAGATGCAGTATTGGCCGGTATAGTTGCCTTTATAAACTTTGCCGCGGTCGCGGCATCGGCGGAACAGATCCTGGACGGCGAGGGCGTGGCGGTCGCTGGTGGTGCGCTCGAAGCGATCGATATTGAGGCCGAGAATCTGCCATTGCCGGCGGAACTCTTCGGAGATCGTGTCGGTGTAATCCTTGGGAGTCTTGCCCGCGGTTTCGGCGGCGCGCTCTACATTGACGCCGTGTTCATCGGTGCCGGTGGCGAGGATGGCGTGGAAGCCTTGCATGCGCTTGAGGGCTCGAATGGTATCGGCGGCGATGGTGGTGTAGGCGTGGCCGATGTGCGGCGCGGCATTGGTGTAGTAGATCGGAGTGGTCAGGTAGTATTTGTTCATCTAGTTTATTGGACTGGTCGGTTGCATGTCCCCTCCCTGACGGTCAGGGTTCGGTGCGGGCGTTTGGGCGTAGGTACGGCCGAAAACACCCCACTGTGGGTCGCCATTTGTCCGCATGCTTACACATGGCCGTTCCGCGTCAACGCGCGGGCGACGAGAGCCGCCTCGAAAGGCGGCTGCAGCCAAAATTGGCCGCCCTACAAGACAGGCAGTCATGAGAGTTTGTCGGGATCTCATAATTTCAGATATGCGGCTTGGGCGGCGGCTAGCACTTCGGGAAGTGGCGTTCCGGTGCGCGTGGCGATGGCGCGGCAATCTTCGTATTCCGGGGCGAAAGAGCCGTGGCCCGAGACTTTCACACGAATTCTTCCGTACGGCGTTTCGACTTCGACAATGCGGCGCTCTTCAATTCTACGTTCGGCGGAATAGATGCGGAGGCCTAGCGTCGAGGTTTCCGCGAACACCAACTGGGCTAGCATTTCCTGGTCTTGCGGCTTGGCGATTACGCGCAGCAGCGAGCCGGGTCGGTTTTTTTTCATCTGCAGAGGCGAGAGCGATGCGTCGAGCGCGCCAGCTTCCATCAATCGTTCGAGGGCGTAGCCGAGGAC
>PNAJ01000003.1 GCA_003170295.1 Bryobacterales bacterium
CGCCGCCTCGTAAGATTTCATTTGCCCGAGCTGGCGGCGTTGTGCCGGGTACCATGCAGCTTTTCATTTCTGCAGCCGACGGCAGCGATGAGCACCAACTGCTGGTCGCTCCTCACGACGATTACGACGCGGTCTGGGCTCCGGATGGCAAGTTGATCGTTTTCACATCCGATCGCAACGGCTCCGGGGATCTGTTCCGCGTCAATGCCGACGGCAACGGGCTGACGCAGCTCACGTCCGATGCCGCATACGAGGATCAAGCCGCGTTCTCTCCCGATGGCAAGCAACTCGTGTTCGTCAGTACGCGGGGCAGCGGGTATGCGGATATCTGGACGCTCGATCTGGCCACGAAGCGGGCGAAGGCGCTGACATCCGGGCCCGGCGGCGATTACAGGCCGGCATGGTCGCCCGATGGGAAATGGATCGCCTTTTCTTCCGGACGCGGCATCACACCGCCCTTCGCCGACGGACGCTGGGAGCGCCTGCAATTGGCCGAGATCTATCTGATTCGCCCCGACGGCTCCGGCATGAAGAAGGTCACCAGCACGGGCGGCTTTTGCGGAAGCCCGAAGTGGATGAGTGATAGCCGGCATGTGCTGGCGTATTGCTCAACGGCTCAGCAGACGATGGACCTTCGGCGTGCGGCTCCGGACCCGGGTAGCGAATCGCGGCTGGTTTCCATCGATATGACGACCGGCGCGCTCACCGATTTGGCCGCGGGGCCCGGGGTGAAGATGAATCCGTCTCCGCTTCCCGGCAATGACGTAGGCTATATCCGGAAGGATTCGGCGGATGCCGGTATTTACTATGTAAGCGGCCGCATCGGCCCGCGTGGACCGATCCGGGCCGCGGCGTGGTCGCCCGACGGGAAACGCGTCGTCTTCCACCGGCGCACAACCCCGTCGCTGCCGCCGTTAGTGAAAATGTTCAGCCTTAATCCGAACTACGAGCTGAGTCTGTCGGGCTTGCTGCCCGCGTTCAGTCCTTCGGGCAAGCAATTCCTGACCACGGCGAGGCCCACCGGGAGCACGGCAGCGATGAAGGTGAACACCCTCGAAACTGGGGAGTCAGAAGTTCTGTATCAGGACAAGACTCGCCATGCATTCGTTGGCGGATGGTCGCCCGGTGGAGATAAGGTGGTTTTCGCATTGGGCAGTTTCGCGGCGTTCTTCGACGGATTTCATTCCCAATTCCGGAAGCCCGCCGATCGCGTGGAGGGCGGCGCCCAGATCGCGATGATCAACGCGGATGGCAGCGGGTTCCAGGAGTTGACGGCCGGGCCCGACAACAATGCGTTCCCGTCTTACTCCCCCGATGGGAATCGGCTGGTGTTCCGGAGCTTCGGCAAGAACGGCCAGGGGCTGCGTATCATGAACCTGGAAAGCAAGGCAGTGACGACGCTGACTTCGGATTACGATAATTTTCCGTTGTGGTCGCCGCGAGGGGATCTGATCATGTTCGCCCGGCAGACCGACGGCGCCTACGACATCTTCACGATCAAGCCGGACGGGACATCGCTCAAACGGCTGACGAACGGCAAGGGGAATGACGCGCACATGTCGTGGTCGTCCGATGGTGAATTGATCGCATTTGCGAGCTCCCGAATGGGCTTTAAAGACGAAGTGGCCTACACCGATGCGCCGCAACCCTATGGGGAAATTTTCGTGATGCGCTACGACGGTACCCACGTCGAGCAACTCACCGACAACCAGTGGGAAGAAGGCACTCCGGGGTGGGAGCCTGTGGTGCCCGCTCGCGTTGCCGGCCGGTAGCAACCGGCGGCCGTGCTTCGACCAAGGGCCTATCCGGAGGTTATTCGCACCTGACGTATAACACCCGAGCCGCCTGATGTCCACCATTGAACTAAGCCGCTAAAGCGGCAGGTAAACACGTGATAGTATTTGGCAGGGCAACTGCGATGACGCAAGTGAATCCTCTCGACGTAGCAACAAGGATGAACTTCGTATCACGTTTTCGATTCAATACCCAATAAGCAATTGCCCCGCCAAAGGACTGCTCAGTTCAATGCATTCTATCGGCAGTGCTCACGCCGAGGTGCGGAGCCGTCGCCGGGAAACCTCGCTCGCGAGCACTACCGATAGAATCCTTCTCATTATCGGTAGCGTAGGCCGCGATTCGTTTTACGGGCTGATCACCGAACAATACCAGTAACAGTCAGTCGTGGCCTAGGTGCCGAGCGAACTTGTAGAAACGCGACCGGCAACTGCGGCACCGGAACGGCCAACGACCGACCATATGGATTAAAGCGGCCCAAACCCCCTCGCCTTTGGACCGGCGCACGTCGTGCGATCCGCACTTGGGGCAGCTCAAGGGAGCCCTCGCCTCGGCTTCTTCACGCTGTTCCGATCTCGGTTCGTCCAGCATATGCTTCAACATTGGATCTCACTCTAACACCCCCTTCCAGCGGGGCACAACGCAACATCCGTTCCGTCCGTCGGCTGCCCAGCACACGCAGGTCTCCACATGCCTGGGAATTCCGCCGCCACCCGGAGGCGGGTGGTCTTGGTACGAATGAGCAACGGCGTCCTCGTGTCGGGAGAGTTCTCGGAACGATGTCCGCACGAAATCGAAATTGTGATCAACGGCTCAGAGGCACGTCACTGCATCAATTGCGAACGCTTCGATGGCCTCGAAAACCGCCGTGTTGGCGACCTCGCGGGTTCACCCTCCACACGCATCCGCCAAGCCAGGCACTTCGCAAAGAACTTGCCCATCGCCTCACCACGATTCGTCGAGGCGGGGACTATCGCATGTCCAACGAAACGCTTGGAAGCACTTCGCCGATTGCCTCAAGCGTCGCACACCGCTCGAATCGACCCTCGACGACGGACTTAAATCTACGCAAGCCGTGGAAGCCGCTCTCGCGTCTACTCTGGCTAGCCCGAGATCGCGTTAGAATGTTGGAAATGTCGACGGTTCCGACGTTCAGCGTGATTCTGCCCGTCTTTAATGCTGGGGTGTTTTTGGAACGCGCGGTTATTTCGGTGCTGGACCAGACCTTCACGGACTTTGAATTGATTATTGTCGATGATGGTTCGACCGATGGAGCCGTTGACCGTCTCCTGCCCCTTTTCGATCCGCGCGCGATTCTGATTTGTCAGCCCAACCAGGGCGCTCCGGCGGCGCTGAATGCCGGACTCGCCGCCGCGCGCGCCGACAACATCGCGTTCATCGATTCCGACGACATGTGGGCGCCCGGCAAGCTCGCAGCCCAGGTCCGTGCGTTTCGCGAGCATCCCGAAGCCAACGTCACGTTCACTGGACTTCTCTATATCGATGCTGCCGGTGTCCGGCTCGGTCTGCCACCACGCCGCGCGCACGGACACTTCGATTTCATCGATCTTCTTACCGACTACAAGATCGGCTGCACTTCGACGCTGGCGGTTCGCCGGTCGGCGCTGGAGCGTGCCGGAGTCTTCGACAAATCCTTCGTGTACATGTTCGACATCGACCTCGTGCTCCGCATCGCGCTCCTCCGCCCGCACAGCGTTTTCGCGATCCCGGACCTGTTGACGCTCTATCGCCGCCGCTACGGACAGCAGACCGGCAACTGGCGTGTGATGGCGTTTTATTGGTCGAAGCTGCTCGAAAAAGTCCGCCAGTTGGCGCCTGTGGAGACCGCGAAGGTCGAGCGCCGAGCCTCCATGAACATGCAGCGCTACTTCGCCTATCTCGCTTATGAGCAGGAAGACTACCGAACCGCCCGTTCGCTGCTCGCAAAGTCTTTCGGCGTCGATCCGCTGGGGTTTTTTGTCGAACCGCGTGGATGGAAACTTGGCGCGGCGTGCGCCTGCGGACGTCTTCCGCCCGGAGTTCACCATTGGCTCACCGGGCGAACTTGCCCGCGCAACGTTCCGTCCCAGACCGGCGAATTCCAAAATCCTCGCGGTTAGCCTAACGTGCGAAGCCCCTCAAGCTCAGAATTCGACTACATCATCATCGGCGGCGGCACCGCAGGATGTGTCCTTGCCGCACGACTCACGGAGCAACCCGGAGTGCGCGTGCTGCTCCTCGAAGCGGGCCGCGATTATCCTTTGACTTTTTCCGTCCCCCTGGCGAGCTTCCGTTTTACGCCCCCCTACCAGTGGCGTTACCGCACCACCACCCAGACTGGCCTCCGGGGCCGCAGCCTCGCCTTTCCGACCGGCAAAGTGGTCGGCGGAACTTCGTCGATTAACGCGATGATCTACTACCGCGGACCGGCCGCAAGCTATGACCGTTGGGAGCAGTTCGGCAACACCGGCTGGTCGTATCGCGACGTGCTGCAGTACTTTCGCAAGTCGGACGAGTTCGTGTCGAGGCCTCAGCACATTGCCGCGTTCTCTCAGAGCTTCGTCGACGCATGCATGGAAACCGGCATGCGGCGCACCGACGACTTCAACGGACCGCAGGAAGAAGGCGTGGGCTTTTACGCCGTCCTGCAGCGCGACGGCCGCCGAGCCGGAGCCGCGACATCGTATCTCGATCCCGCACGCCGGCGTAGCAACCTTCAAGTAAGGACGAGCGCCCTCGTGCGGAAGATTCTGCTCGAAGGAAATCGGGCCGCCGGGGTCGAACTGCTCAACGGCGAGACGGCCTTCGCCGCGGGCGAGGTGATTCTTTCGGCAGGCGCCCTCCACTCACCGAAGACTCTCATGCTCTCAGGCATTGGACCAGCCGATCATCTAAAAAGGATTGGCATCGCTGCGCGCGTGGACCTGCCCGGCGTTGGTGAGCATCTCCTCGATCATCTCCATGTGCCCGTACTCTACGGATCGGGCCAGCGCTCACCAGGAGCCCACCTCTATTGGCCCGTAGCCGCGATCCAATACGCGATTCGACGCCAAGGCGTGCTGACCTCGAATTGTTGCGAATCGGGTGCGATCGTGAGCACCCGTCCCGATTTCCCGATGCCCGATGTGCAATTCGTTGCGCATTTCCAATCTCCGCTCGCGCCTAACGCAGTGGACTTAGAAGTCTGCTTGCTGCCGCATTCCGTGCCCGGAACCGTACGAGCCGTCTCCGACGATCCTACCGCGCTTCCCGAAGTCGACCCCAAATATCTGGTCGACGACGCCGATGTCGCCTGCGCTATCCGAGGCATCCGCCTGGCGCGCGAGATCGCGCAAGCCCCGTCCCTACGGCGATTTCCTCTCCACGCGGAGATCCTGCCCGGTAAGCGAACCTCCTCCGACGCCGACCTCGCCGGTTACGTCCGAGCCACTGCCGATTCGGGTCATCATCACGCCGGAACATGCAAAATGGGTAATGATCCGATGGCAGTCGTCGACCGCTTTCTGCGCGTCCATGGCATCGAATGCCTGCGCGTGGTCGACGCATCGATCATGCCCGATATCCCTGGCGGCAACACCTGCGCGCCGGTTCTTATGATCGCCGAGAAAGCCGCCGACCTGATTCGGAGTGGCGAGCGCTAAACTACCTCGGGTGTGATGCCTGCATGCTGCGGAACTCCTCTATTCTTTTCGCAAACTTTCAGAGTGGTATCAGGAAGAAAAAACCGCTTCCGCGCGCCGGAGCCGCCCGCGCCGTAGGGTTTCGGCAAGGGTTTGAGGCGAGCGGACCTACTCTGCGAAAGCTTAGAATCGCCCCTTCCTGTCCACATAGCGCCGCCGGGTTCACGCCTGGCGGCGTTTTTCGTCTGTTTACGAGAGCTCTACCCACGTGGCCTCCATCGGCTCCCGCGATGAGCGCGTGGAGCCGGAGGGAGCAAAGGTATTTTGAACTCCAATGTCTCCACGACTTTCTTCTTTCCATCGACAAGATCGACAATGTTGAACTTCAAGAATCGAGGAGGGCCCGGTTCCACTGGCAGCAAAGCGTCAGCGCGAACTTCCAGATTCCGGCGGACGCCCTGCGGCCGGTGGTCGAGAAAATCCGCGGGCCTCAAATCCCGCGCGACGCGGGCTCCGCGACGGCGACGGTTCAGTTCGAGGTGAATGAAAAAGGCTCGGCCGTCAACGTCAAAGTGGAGAAGACATCGGACGAGGGATGGGGGCGGGACGTAACGGAGGCTCTGCGCGAATGGAAGTTCACGCCCGCGCGGAAGGATGGAGCGGCGCTCGCGGTTTCTTGCACGATGGATTTTGTCCGCGCCAACTGAGCGTGCGAACCCGTTTCCTTGATTGAAGGCCGAGGAACTGACTCTGCGCCCGTTGTCGGTCATTGAACTAAGCCGCTAAAGC
>PNAJ01000040.1:0-2750 GCA_003170295.1 Bryobacterales bacterium
AGCGCCTGCGGCTTAGTTCAATGACCGACATCGGTCCCGTAGCCCTGTTCGATTTGTCCCAGCGCGGGACAGATAACGCAGATAGCGAATGGGCAATAATTGGTGGGGCTCGAAATGCGTCTGCACCTGTTCGAATGGGAGGATCAAGCGTGGTTCCCGGCCTCGCTGAGGGCGGCGATGACATCGTATCTGGTGACGGACTACGGGATCACGCCTCTCCCGAGGCTCTGGGCCGATTGTCTTTCGAGGTTTTTGAGCCGGGATGGGGTGATTGAGATAGTGGACCTAGGGTCCGGTTCTGGCGGACCTGTTGAGAACGTGGTCAAGGAACTAGCGGGGCGTGGGTTCAAAACACGCGTCACGCTCACCGATTTGTATCCGAACGAGGGCCTGCAGTTCAAGACTGATGCGGCGAGTTCGATGCGGTACTGGCCGGAACCGGTTGATGCTGCCAGAGTGCCGGCTGCGCTGCCTGGCATCCGCACTATGTTCGCGTCGTTCCACCACTTCCGGCCCCAATTGGCGCGGGGGATCTTGCGCGACGCGTTTGAGCAGGGGTGTCCAATCTGCATCTTCGAAGGAACATCGAGGACACCGGCTGCAATCGCGTCGGCATTGCTCATTCCCTTGTTTGTCCTCCTGCTTACGCCTTTGGTGAGGCCGGTTTCTTCGGTTCAGATTCTGTTTACTTACCTTTTGCCAATTTTGCCTCTGCTGATTTTCTGGGACGGACTCGTTTCACAGATTCGAACTTATTCGGTGCATGAGTTGGCAGAGTTCACGCGAGAACTTCAGTCATCACGTTACCGGTGGGAGACGGGGCTGATTGAGATTCCACGCTTGCCTGCGGGCGTGCCTTACCTGATTGGGTGGCCCGCATAGGTGCCGACAATGGTGGACATCAGGTCGAAGTCTATTCAACCGGCCAACCTCGCACAACCGGACTTCTCGACAACCAGCGCGTCAAATGCGATGCTCGGGTGACTGCCTGCCTCCTTCTCGCCTATACGAGACGTTCGCCTGCGATCTATCGTCTAATGGAACGATGATACGGGCCCTCGCAACCATCCTCGCTTTCTCGATTGCATTCGCCGCCGATCCCGAGTGGCCCTCCTTCCGGGGACCCTCCTCCAACCTTATACAAAAGTCAGAACATCCCACTCAACAGGCGAAGAAATATCCAAGCGTGTCAGGCACTCCTGGATCTGAAAATCGAGGCTTTCTTCTTGGTCCACCTATTTATAAGGGTACAGCTCCCGGCAAGCGTCCACAACCTTCCACAATAACTTGCGCTGCCTTCATCTGCGTCAGCTTCCCCGCCGCTTGAGGGTGATGCAGTGTGCCCGGCTGCGTTCCTCCAGCCCAGACTTGCCTTCCAGTTGATATCGTTCCAGCCACTTGTAGCCGGTCTGGCGGCTGATTTCATAACGTCGGCACAGTTCCGCCAGACTCTCTTCCCGACGCTGCCATTCCTCGATAACCGCCCGCTCAGATCCGGCCTGGAGGAAGTTGTCTCGCCTGTTGTCGCGCATGTCGGCCACCTCCCAGAACGGCATTATCTGGCCAACTTTCGGGTTGCCGACGATCGAGGCAATACGCCGATCTTCGAAGGGATGGCGTCCATGCGGGAAGCAGGTGTGAGAAATGCTCTTGGCGCCTACCCGAACTGTATTTCCGGCGGTACTTCCGGCGTCATGAGTGACGCGCCGCCGTCAGCGTAGATGACCTGTCCCGTAATCCAACGGGCCTGCTCAGAGCAGAACAGTGTCACCACGTCGCCGATGTCTTCGGGCGTTCCCAGGCGTCCCATCGGCGTCCAGCCACTCTTGTGCCAATTCCTGATGAGATCCTGAACCTGGTCTGGAAAGCTGTTTAATACGCTGTTTTCCGTCCACCCGGGACTGATGGCATTGACGGTAATGCCGCGTTTGGCAAGTGCCACTGCGAAGTAGCGAACCATAGACTCTAACGCGGCCTTTGCCGAGCCCATACCGGCCCAGGGCAGCAGGCCGCCAGTGCGGCTCCCTTGCGCGTATGTGATGGCGAAAATTCTCCCTCCCGCGGGCATCAGGGCGCTGGCTTCACGCACTGCAATGAGGAACGCTTTGGCTTGGGAATCGAAAGCAGCATCCCACTGTTGCAATGTAATATCCATGGGTCCCTGGAAGAATTCCGCCGCCTCGGGTCGAGCGTTGCTGACCAGGATTTCGAGTCCTCCGAATTGCGTTTTGACCTCGCCGAACATTCGCGTGATTTCCTCTGCCCGGCAGACGTTGGCCTGCACCACGAACCCATCAGAACCGCGCTTTCGGACCTCTTCCAACGTGTCCCTGGCTGCTGATTCGTTTCGATAGTAATGGACGGCTACCTTGACGCCGTTTTCTGCGAGCTTCAGCGCGATCCCTCGACCGATACCGCGCGAGCCTCCGGTGACCAAGGCATGTTTCTGTTTGAGCGACATATCAAAGCTCCTCGCGAACGGAGTTCGAGCCCGGACACACGATTATACGTCCAAACATGTGCCGCAAACGCTCGCCTTTCTTTCTCATGTTCCACTGCGATCCGCACGGACTCGATAAACGCCAGGATGGGCGTCGGCCTCAGTTGCGCCTTCCGCCAGATTGCGGACGGTTAACGGCGCACTGCTCGGAAATTATTCCTAGCGTCGGGGGTCCCGACGTCCGATTGGAGCAAGTAGATCTGGATAGCCTTGCGCTCGCCTGATGTTGAGAAGGATTCTATCGGTAGTG
>PNAJ01000040.1:2823-7872 GCA_003170295.1 Bryobacterales bacterium
GCTTTAGCGGCTTAGTTCAATGAGTAACATCTGGCGGATGCTTGCTCAAATTCAACCTCCCACATCGGAACTTCCGCCCGCGTCGCCCAAATCCGAGCTTTTGTCCGAGTGGCGCGTGATCCGACCGGAAGTGCGGCATGCACTCCGACGGCGGCCGATAGAGAAGGTCGGCCCATTTCGAGTCGATCCGATCGCCGCCCCTCCGGACTAATCGAGCGGTTGCTAGGCGCCCGAGACCTCGGCGATGAAACCGGCAACCAAGCGCTGGATCTCGGCCGGTGGCAGGTTGTAGCGGGCATTGCCGTCCGGCAGGCCCATATTGCCGCTAATCACGAAGGCGCGCAGGCCCGCCTTGGCGAGGCTCTTTGCCTGTGCGATGCTGAGGCCGCCGACCACCTGCACCGGGGCGGCCTTGCCGATCCGTTCGAAGACAGCGCGAGCCACATCACCGAGGTAGTCGTCCTTGATAAGTTTCGGGTTTGCGCGCCGCGCATCGGACTGCAGGTGGATACCGACGGCGTCGACGCCGGCCTCGACCATCCGAAGCGCGACCTCGCCTGCCTGCTTTTCGGGACCCTGGTGCGGCACCATGATGTCGGAAAAGACAAGTCGCGGCAATTCGGAACCCGCGCGCCTGAACTCATCGCGCACGGCGCAGATCGACTTCGCCGTATCCACGCCGGCGAGAGCGAGGAAATCAAAGATGTTGCCGCCGCCGGCGTAGACGCTGCGCGCCTCGCCGCCACCACCGTCCATGGTCTTCATGTCCGCCAGCAGGAGAGCGTCGGGAAACCGCTTGCGGAAGGCGGGCACGACGTTCGAAACGCCCTGGGTCTTGAGCAGCGGCGTCCCCATTTCGACGATGTCGACTCCACCCGACAGCGCCGCACTGGCGACCGTCAGACCCAGATCCAAGGTCCCCACATCGACCGAAATCTGAAACGAGAGGTGGGTCTTGAGCCGATCCACAACGCGGGCGGAACTCGGGTGTGTCTCCTTCGCCGGCTGCTGGCCCCAGGCGGAACTGGGCCATATCGTCTCGAAGGTGGCGACGGCCAACCCGCCGCCGGCGAGCCTGCCAGCGGCGTGGAGGAACGATCGCCGGTTGAGGTACCCGTGGTGATTCGACGTCTTGTTACGGTCCATGATCGCAGTTCCTTTTAAGGATGGACGCTTGGGGAAGCCAGTGTTTAGCCTTACGTGCGCAAGCTTTTCCACACCGTCCTTCCATTTGGTGCATTCTAGCAGGACCATGCCCCGCAGAGGAGCGACATCATGAAACTCGTTGAGGAGCGCGAGGCGAAGGCGGCGGAAAATTCAAACTGACCCACTACCAGCAGCCAGGACGACGCTCGCTTTATGCCACCTCGAACCGGATCGTCGGCGAACTGGACAAAGGTGAGAGCGGGCCTCTTGTTGGCGGCGATGTGTCGTCCGCCGAGCGCCACCAAAGAATTGTTGAGGAGTTGTCGAAGGCCTATCAGGGATACCCAGCACACACGGCGCGCCGCCGCTGATATTCACGCCACGTGGACGAAAAGTGAGTTCTCGGTTGGCTCTTCAATGAGGTTTGGAAACCTTATCCAACATTATCGCCAGCGCGGAGCGCCGACGAAAAGCCTCGCCTCCTGCTAAGCTTGCATTTCTGGCATTTTCGGCCTGAGGGGAGTATTCCACCGTGAAAGTAGTTGCCGGAGTCGACCTTGGCGGCACTGCCATTAACTATACAATCGTCAATGAGCAAGAGCAGTTCCTCATTGAAGGCCTTTGTGAATACCCCGCGCTCTCCATACAAGGGCCGGACGTCTGCCTCGCGCAGATAGAGGACGGTCTGAAAATCGCCGTCGAGAAAGCTGGCATGGGTCTGGACGACATCGCCGCCGTCGGTCTGGACACACCAGGTCCGGCAAGTTCCTCCGGCGTTCTCAGCGCGCGCGGTTCCACCAACTTCGTCCACGCCGATTGGACCGGTTTCGATATTCGCAAGAACCTCGAAACCCGTCTCCGGCGTCCCGTCACATACTTGAACGATGGCAACGCCGGAGCCTTATGGGGACACTTCACCATCTTTGGCGCCAATAGCCGCGAGACTTCAATCTCCGCCGTGATCGGCACCGGCCTCGGTGGCGGCATCATCGTCAATGGCAACGTAGTCAAGGGCAGAATGGGCTTCGGCGGAGAACTCGGCCACGTGCTCATTCCCTACAAAGCCATCTCGGGCATCGAAGGCCTCAAGCCACAGTGCAACTGCGGCCGCACCGGCGACTTGGAGTCGCTGTGCTCGCTCACCGCCATCACCGAAACGCTGCTGCCCCATTTCCTCACACATTACCCGGGCCACGAGTTGGCCAAATTCGGCGCGAACAAGGCGGCAAAACTTGTACGCGGATTGGCCGAAAAGGGAGATCCCCTCTGCCGTGACATCTTCCGCGTGCAGGCTCACGCGCTGGGTTTGTTCTTCGACGAGATGGTAAACACCTTCGATCCCGATGTCTTGATCATCGGCGGTGGCGCCATTGAAACCGGCGCCGACTTTCAGCGCTGGTTTATCGCGGAAACTCGTCGCGGCATGCCGCGCCAGCGCGCGGAGCAGGCGGGGATTCCGATTCACATTATGCCCAATGGCGATACTGCCGGGGCGCGCGGCGCGGCAATCGAGGCCCTCAAGTTCATACGCCAGTCCTAATGAAGACCCCATGAGCCCTGGGTCATCGTGGTTGCGAGCGCATCTCCGTGTAGTCACGAACCATGTGCGGCGTCAGGTCCTGGATTATGGGATTTGCAGAAAACAGTTTCTCGCCTGATGGGCGCATTATCGGCCACTGCAATATTCGGATTCCCGACTTCGCCAAGAATCGGATAAAGTGAGCATAATCGAGGACAATTATGACCTTGCGCAATACTTTCGCTTTTGCAGTGGGTCTGATTCTGGTGCGGACAGCGGCGTTCGCCCAGGCTCCGGCGGATTCGCTGGTGCCACCTGATGCCGAGATCCGCAAAATTCTCGCCGATCGGATCGGTGCCGAAAACCTGGGTATAGGTATCGTTGTCGGGGTGATCGAGCCGAAAGGCCGGCGGATTGTCGCATACGGCAGTCTCGCGAAGGACGACAAGCGGCCGCTCAATGGCGACACCATCTTCGAGATCGGCTCCATGACAAAAGTGTTTACGTCCCTGGTGCTGATGGATATGGTGCAGAAGGGCGAAGTCGCTGTGACCGATCCGGTATCGAAGTACCTGCCGGCGAGTGTTAAAGTGCCGGAGCGAAACAACAAGAAGATCACCTTGCAGGATCTTTCGACGCAGAGCTCTGGGCTGCCGCGGATGCCGTCGAATTTCCACCCCAAAGATGACTTGAATCCCTACGCCGATTACTCGGCGGAACAGCTCTATCAGTTTCTATTGGGATACCAGCTCACGCGCGACATCGGCTCGCAGTACGAGTATTCGAATCTGGGAGTCGGACTGCTTGGGCACGTGCTGACTCTACGCGCGGGCATGGACTATGAAGCTATGGTGAGAT
This sequence comes from Bryobacterales bacterium, assembly GCA_003170295.1. Lineage (GTDB taxonomy): Bacteria > Acidobacteriota > Terriglobia > Bryobacterales > Bryobacteraceae > Palsa-187. The sequence continues at coordinate 6,347 of PNAJ01000040.1, forward strand.
CCCGCATTTGTGAGCCTTTGGGTATGAACAGCACCGTCGTCACGCTTGCGCCGGAAATGAAAGCGAAGCTCGCGATTGGTCATGGCCCTGGCCTGAATGCGGTGCCGAACTGGGATATTTCGGCGCTGGCTGGAGCCGGCGCACTGCGGTCCAGTGCAAACGATATCCTGACATTCCTTGCGGCGAATCTCGGCTATACCAAGACGCCCCTTGCCGCAGCCATGGCGGCCGAAGTATCGCTTCGGCGGCCGGCTGGATCGCCCAACATGGAGATCGCTTACGCCTGGCACATTCAAACGAAGGATGGAAATTCCATCATCTGGCACAACGGCGGAACAGGCGGATACCGGACCTATATGGGATTTGACCCGAAAATCCGCGTGGGTGTCGTAGTGCTGTCGAACATCTCATCCCCAGCGGGTCCTGACGACATAGGGCGGCATCTGATAGACGCGAGCTACCCCTTGGAGAAGGTTGAGCCGGCCAAAGAACACAAAGAGGTCACCGTCGATACGAAGGTTTTCGACAACTACCTCGGGAGTTACCAATTGTCTCCGAACGCGATCATGACGGTCTCGCGCGAGGGCGATCAGTTGTTCACACAGCTGACGGGACAGCCGAAATTCCAGTTGTTCCCCGAAGGCGAGCGGAAATTCTTCCTTAAGGTAGTTGACGCTCAGCTAGCCTTCAATACCGATGCTCAGGGGAAAGCGACGGAGGCGATCCTTCACCAGAATGGAAGGGACACGACGGCGAAGCGGATTGACGAGACTCAGGCTGCGGCGTTGTTGGCGGCCGTGGCGAAAAGATTCAAGGATCAAACGCCGGCGCCTGGATCGGAAGCCGCGCTGCGCCGCGACATCGATGAGCTGCGGCTCGGGGAGCCGAAGTACGACCTGATGAGCGCGGGCCTCGCCGACGTCACGCGCCTCCAATTGCCAAAACTCAAAGCCACCATTGCTCAGCTTGGCGCTGTGCAATCGGTCGCGTTCAAAGGGGTCGGACCGGGCGGTGCCGACATCTACGAGGTAAAGTTCGAGCACGGTTCGACGGAATGGCGAATCACGCTGGAATCGAATGGGAAGATTGCAGGCGTAGGTTTCGTCTTAAAGTAGGCGGGAGCCTAATTCCGGCCACCGAGGGACTGTCGAAGGGACGACTATTACGGTCATTATCGGCAATCGCCGTCTTATTCAATCGAAGTCACGACCCGACTGATTTGAACCATCGCGCCCGAGGTTACCTCCATAACTTCCGCCCGGCGCTATCCCTAAGTTCGGTTTAGGCGGTTCATCTCAGACTGGTAACGTGGTTCCGTGTCAGCCGAGCCCTTTTTTTACTAGGTGGACTGTAACAGCCAGTTATAGACTACAATGGGTGCATGGCAAGCACCCTCGCATTGACGAACGCGGAGCGGATGGAACTGATGCGGCGAGCATCGAGCCGAACCGGCCGGGCGGAAGATGCCCGGAGAGCTCGGCTGATTTTGCTGCTGACCGAAGGCCATACCTGGGACGAAGCCTCCG
>PNAJ01000131.1 GCA_003170295.1 Bryobacterales bacterium
TTTCACGCGGTCAGAGACCTAGAGACACCTATTGCAGATCGCCCTTTGGCATCGACCCCGAGATAAACTCACCGATATCGTGCTTCAACTTCGCGTGCGAATCCGTGTCGATGTACAGCATGTGCCCCGCCTGGTAGAAATCCCAAGTGATGTTCTTGTGCATCTCCGGACTCAAGCCCATGTGGTTAAACGTGTACTCGACGGCGTAATAAGGCGTCGCCAGATCGTAATATCCAGCCGCGATCATGACCTTCATGTATGGATTTTTCACCATTGCGTTGCGCAGCAGGCTGGTGGTATCGCCGAACGCATTCCCGCTGCCGTAATCCCACGGCTGAACCCCGCCGCTGGTGTAGTAATACATGTCGGTTTTGTAGTTCAGCTCATCCCGCATGTAGTGCTGGAAAATCGCGACGAACGGCGGAGTGATCAGCGAGCTCGACGGATCGTACTCGCTGGTTTCGCCCGTATTCAGAGCCGAAGGACCATGCAACCGTCCATCGTAGCGTCCAATAGTCTCGTGCTCATTGCGCAATAGTTGGCGAGTGAAATGCGAAACATCCCAACGCAGATTCGTCTCGTCGAGGTAATGCGCGTCAAGCCCGGTATATTTGATCAGTTTCTCGATGGTCGCCTTGCGCTCGGCAACCGGCAGATCGTCGCCTTTACTCAGCGCGACCGCATACTCGCCCAGTGCGAACCCCTCAACTTCTTTCAGGAACGTCTGCAGACTCTTCTTCTGCAACTCGGGCGAGACCTTCTTGTGATACCAGGCATCCGCCGCGTAGGTTGGCAGTTCTAACTGGAACACCAGATCGTCGCTGCGGCTCCAGATGGTTTCAAGATTCAACGTCGTGCCGATCAGCACCACGCCATTGAACGCGATGCCGCGCTCGATCAGGTAGCCGGCAATCCCCGCCGCCCGGAACGTCCCGTAACTCTCGCCCGCGATGTAGAGCGGCGACAGCTCGCGGCTATTGTGGATGATGTACATGCGCATGAATTCGCCCACCGATTGAATGTCGCCCTGCACCCCGTTCATGCGCTTCGCGACCTCTACCGTTTTCGCCCGGCTGTAACCAGTACCCACCGGATCGATGAACACGAGGTCCGTCTGATCGAGCCAAGTGTCCTGATTGTCCTGCATCTTATAAGGAGGCGGAGGCATGCTTCCATTCGGCATCAGCTTCGGACTCCGCGGACCCATCCCGCCCATATGCACCCACATCGATGCCGAGCCCGGTCCGCCGTTAAAACAGAACGTCAGCGGACGCCTCGTGAGATCGCTCGCGCCATCGAGCGTGTACGCCATGTAAAAAATGTGCGCCTCCGTCTCGCCGTTCGCCGGATTCTTGAGCGGCATTTGCGCGACCGTAGCCGTATAGTTCAGAGTCTTGCCGTGGACCGTCACCGAGTGATGCGTCACCACCGGTGTCTCGTCCACATCGCCGCCCACCGCAGGTCCGGGACCACCGATGCCACCTCCTCGACCACGTCCGCCCCCAGGTGCGGTTTGTGGAGCAGGAGCGGGAGCGGCCTGCGCCGGAGTGGTCGTCTGCGTCTGTGCCGCGGGCTGGGCTGGAGCCGGTCGAGCGGGCTGCTGCTGAGCAAGGAAGAGCGCTAATAGCGGAGCAATCATTAGTAAATGATATTCCAAACCTGATCGCAGCGGGTGCCATAATGAAGCGAATCCTGTGAACCGCAGTCTTCTCAAAATGGCAGGGGCATTGGTTGCGATTGCCGCTTTTGCGCAACGCGGACGATTCCAAGCGCCCGACGACGAGAAGCTAGCGCCCATCCGCAACGCCGAATTTCATTTCCTCCGCCTCGAATACACCGACCTTCCCCAATATCATCGCCGCTGGGGATACTCTTCTCGCGATGGAACTGGAGCCGGCTGGTGGCTGGTCGATTGGCCCGCCGCCGACAATCATTTCACCTACGGCATCCAGCGCCTGACCCGCATCGATATCGGCGATCCTCGACACCTCCCTCTCACCGACGACCGGATTTTCGATTATCCCTGGATCTACGCGACCCAAACCGGCTGGTGGAATCTGACCGATGCCGAGACCGATCGCCTCCGCGAATATCTTCGCCGCGGAGGCTTTCTAATGACCGACGATTTCTGGGGTCCCGGCCAAGAGCAATGGGAGGTGTTTCGTGAAACGATGCACCGCGTGTTTCCCGACCACGAAATTACCGAGATCGAGGAAACGGATTCATCGATGCACGTTCTTTACGACATTCGAGAGAAGGATCGCACGTTCATTCCCGGCTCGCGCCATCTTCGGCGCGGCGCGGACGGATCGGTGCAAGTGATCCAGCCCGCGGGCACGAATCCGCAATGGCACGCGCTCTTGGACGACCGCAATCGCATGTTGGTGGCCGTGAATTACAACACCGATATCGGCGACGCCTGGGAGTTCGCCGATGTCCCGTATTATCCCGAAGAAATGACCGCGCTTGCCTATCGCTACGGCATCAACTACATCATTTACGCAATGACGCATTGAGGAATGCCACCGACCGCTCCCGTGCCAGCCTCGCCGATGCCGCGTCGAAGCTTTTTCCCACATCGCGATTGAACCCGTGATCCGCGTCGTACCAGAAAATCTGGACGTCAGGATGCGCGTTCGCCACCTTGCCGACCATCTCCTTCGAAATGTGCGCGTCCTTCAAACCGAAGTGGAGCATCACCGGAGCCGTTGGCGTTTCCGCCGCGAATCGGTCGATTCCGCCCGCGTAATATCCAACGGCGACATCGGGCTTCAGTCGCGTCGCGGTCAGCCACGCGATCGTGCCGCCCACGCAATATCCGATAACACCTGTTTTCTTGCCGCTATTTTTGCGCGCCCAGCTCAGCGCGGCATCCACGTCCTTCAACGCGTTATCGAAGTCGAGTTTCTGCAAAAACCCCATCGCTCTTTTCCGATCTTCACCTTCATAACCCAGCTCGACATTTTTCTCGACCCGATCGAACAGCGCCGGTGCGATGGTGAGAAAACCGTCTCTCGCATAGCCGTCGGCAACATCCCTGACGTGCTGGTTAACTCCGAAAATCTCCTGAATCACCACCAATCCGCCAATCGTCTCGCCCGCAGGCCTGGCGACGTAAGCGTCCAAGGTATGCCCGTCGCTCGCTTGTATCTGAATCGTCTCGCTCATGCCCCCTATTCTAGGAGACAATAAAGAGGATGATTCGCCGAAGCATTTTATTTCTCGCCGTCGCCCTGCTCTCGCTGGCCCAGCAATCCGACTGGAAGAAGGCCGAAGCGCTGCCCGGGGTCGATTTCTCCGGCCTTTCGAAGCCTCAACGGGACGCTGTCCTCACCGTTGTTCGAACCGAGCCGTGCGCCTGCGGCTGCGATATGAAGGTCGCCGAGTGCCGCATGAAGGATCCCGCGTGCGCCTTCAGCCGCCGCTTGGCCGCGTTCGCGATTCGCACCGCTTCCTCCGGAAAGTCCGAAGCCGCGATTCGCGCGGAGCTCGATAAATACGCCAAGGAGCCGCCTCCTCTGCTCGACCCGCCCGTGAAACTATCCATCGCCGGGGCTCCATTTAAAGGACCCGCCGACGCGAAGGTGACCATCGTCGAGTTCTCCGACTTTCAGTGTCCCTATTGCGCCAAAGCGGCTGTGGAAGCCTCCGAAGTGGTGCAGAAATTTCCAAAAGACGTGAAGCTCGTTTTCAAACAGTTCCCGCTTGAGGATCATTCGCAGGCGTCTCTCGCCGCCGAAGCGTCGCTTGCCGCGCAGGCGCAAGGTAAGTTCTGGCCTCTCCATGACAAGATGTACGCCAATTTCCGCCAGATCAACCGCGCGCGAATCTTGGTCTGGGCCACCGAAGCGGGACTGGACATGAATCGTTTTCGCGCCGAACTGGATGCTCGTAAATACGCCGCGCGCGTCAAAGCCGAGGAACAGGAAGGCGAAGCCGCCGGCGTTGGCGGAACCCCCACGTTTTTCATCAATGGCAAAAAATTTAACGGTGTGTTCGAAGTAAACGCCATCGCCCCGATCATCGCCGACGAGCTGAAGAAATAGTCGGCCGCCAGCCCCATTAACCTACCGAGCCGTGACCGCAGGGAGCGGTGCCTTGCGTCCGTGAATGCCACAGAACTGTGTCCGCTGATGGGATTCACAATCCCGCATCCGCTCCTCCATCCCGCCCGCGTCGCCGTTCTATCAACACTTTATCCGTGGCCCACGATCTGCTATTCCGTAGGTAATGGCTGCATTCCTATCGGACGTCCGGCATTCCTTCCGAATGCTGCAAAAGAGTCCGTTGTTCACCTCTGTCGCGATCGCATCGCTTGCGCTGGGCCTGGGCGCGAACACCGCGATTTTCAGCATGCTCGATCAAGTACTGCTGCGACCTCTCCCGGTCAGGAATCCGCGCGAGCTGGTCTTACTCACGGACCCCGGCGCGAATCGAGGCATGTTTAACGGTGACAATAGCGATCGCCTCTTTTCCTTCCCGATGTACAAGGATCTTCGCGATCGCAATCAGGTCTTCTCCAGCTTGATCGCCCGCTTCCCCACCGCCGCGAATTTTGTCTATCAGGGGAACAGCGAGTCTGTAAGCGCGGATGTTGTCTCCGGCAATTTTTTCGACACCTTGGGCCTCAGACCGGAGCACGGCCGCCTGCTTTCCGCCAACGACGATGTAACCAGGAGCGCCCATCCCGTCGTGGTCCTCGGCTATGCGTTCTGGATGCGGCGCTTCGGCGGCAATCCGGATATCGTCAATCGCACCGTGCGGATCAACAACTCCATCATGACCGTTGCCGGCGTGGCTCCGCGCGAGTTCTTCGGCGTCAACATCGGCCGCAATTCCGACATCTACGTTCCGATGATGATGAAAGCGGAAATGACGCCCACCTGGGATCGCTTGGAGGATCGTACCGCGCACTGGCTGCACATCATCGGACGTTTGAAGCCCGGCGTGAGTGAGCAGCGGGCCAAGGCTTCGCTCCAAGTGATCTTCAAGCCCATGCTTGAGGCCGACCTCGCCCAAATGACCGGTAATATCACTCAAAAATATCGCGACCGGTTCCTCTCGAAGCCTTTGCTGCTCGCGCCCGCCTATAACGGCGTGCCTACGTTTCGCGAGGATGCCAGCGTTCCTCTTTACGTCCTGATGGCGATGGTCGGACTCGTGCTGCTCATCGCCTGCGCGAACGTTGCGAATCTTCTCGTCGCGCGCGGCCTTGGGCGGCAGAAAGAAATCGCGATCCGCCTCGCGCTCGGCGCCTCCAGGAGAGATGTGATCCGGCAGCTCCTCGCCGAAAGCTTAGTGCTCGCGATTCTGGGCGCGCTCGCCGGCCTGCTCGTCAGCGCGTGGACATCGGGCGTGCTGGTACAGAGCATTCCCGGCCAGGACGGCCTGAATGGGCTGACGTCCTCGCTCGACCTGCGCACCATCGCGTTTACCTTTGTGCTCGCCATTATCACCGGCATTGGATTCGGACTGCTGCCGGCTATTCAGGCGACACGCCCCAACGTCTATCCCACTTTGAAGGATCAGGGAAGCAGCGTAATCGGCGGCTTCGGGCAGATCCGGTCCCGCCAGGCGTTGGTGATTGTACAGGTCGCCTTGTCGCTGTTGCTTCTGGTCGGCGCGGGATTATTCACCCGCAGCTTGATCAATCTGCGCAAACTCGACCCCGGCTTCCGCACCGATAATCTAGTGCTGTTTTCGATCGATGCGTCCCGCAACGGGTACCCGAAGGCTCGCATTCAGCAGCTCTATGAAGATATTCAGCAGCGGCTGTCTTCCGTGCCAGGCGTCACCTCCGCCGCCCTCGCCGATCTCGTCGTGCTTTCCGGAGATAACAGCCAGAGCTCGATTCACGTGCAGGGATATGAGCCCAAGCCGGAGGAGAATATGAGCCCCAACTTCAACAGCGTCTCCCCCGGCTACTTCGCAACCATGGGAATCCCCATGCTCCTCGGCCGCGATTTGACGTCCCGAGACAAGATGGGCGCGCCGAAGGTGGCGGTTGTGAACGACACCTTCGCGCGCCGCTTCTTCGGCACGCAAAATCCGCTGGGCCGCAGATTCGGTTACCGCGGCGAAGGGGATACCGATATCGAGATCGTCGGTGTTGTCAAGGACGGCAAATACAGCAGCCTGCGCAACGAAAAGAATACCCTCGTCTATGTTCCCTATCTCCAAGGCGAACAACTCGGCGAGATCAACGCTCACATCCGCACCGCCGCTCCGCCCGAGACTCTCATGCCCGCCCTCCGCGCTCAAATCGCGAAAATCGACCCCAATCTCGCCATTTGGAATTTGCGCACCATGGAATCGCAAATCAACGAATCGTTGTTCGCGGAGCGCCTGATCGCCACGCTGTGCGCCTGCTTCGGCGCGCTCGCGACGATCCTCGCTTCTATCGGCCTGTACGGAGTGACCGCGTTCTCGGTCGCGCGGAGGACGCGGGAAATCGGCATCCGCATGGCCCTGGGCGCGGGCCGCGGAAGCGTGGTGCTCATGGTGCTCAAAGAAGTTTCCTGGATGTGCGGAATCGGCGTCGCCCTCGGAGTGCCTCTGTCGATCGTCCTCAGCCGGTATCTTGTTTCCCAACTCTACGGCGTGACCCCCACCGATACGCTGACGCTCGCATTCGCCGCGCTAACGATGATGTGCGTCTCGCTCATCGCCGGATTCCTCCCCGCCCGCCGCGCCGCCACCGTCGATCCCACCATCGCACTAAGATACGAATGACGCGTCGTCGCATCTCCGCTGCTATGTGGCGCGCGCACTAGTGCGTGCCGCGTCGACACTCGTGTCGCCGCTAGCTACCGACGTCATTCTCCGCGTCACTTCGATTCGACCGGACAAATGAAGTGCAGCCGGAACCCATCCGGGTCCTTGGTAGAGACCTGCCTCATGCCACAGTGCATGTTCTTCGGCTCTTTCGCAGGCCACCCTTTCTCCTGGAACTGCGCGTAGACTGCATCGGGGTCCGGAGTCCCAAAGTACAGCTCCGCATCGCCATGCCCGCGCACCCGCGCCGGATCGGGCACTGGTGGACGCTGGTCCTTCTCGTAGGCAGTGTTCAGCATCAGAGTCGCCTCGCCCAGTTTCAACATGCACCACCACGAATCGTCCCCCGATACCAATTCGAACCCTACAACGTCGCGATAGAACGCGATCGAAGCGGGCAAATCGAACACCTCGAGCATTGGAGTGATTCTCGTAACCGTAATCGCCATTTCCGCATTCTACCCTGGTGGGGCGGACGCCCTCGTCCGCGCCGGACCCCCCGGTCCGGCTCCGAAACCGGGAACAAAATCGTGCCCAGCGGTGTCTATGGCCGCATGAACGACCTGCGATTCGCGTGGCGCACGTTGCTCCGTAACCCGAGCTTCACACTCGCCGCTATTCTCGCGCTCGCGCTCGGCATCGGAGCGACCACCGCAATCTTCAGCGTAGTCGACGCGGTCCTGCTGCGCCCTCTGCCCTATCCGGAATCCGACCGCCTGGTCTCGGTTTTGACACGCCGCCCTGGCCCAGGCAGCGATGGGTTCGTCTACTTCGTCGGATCGTGGGACTACATCGATTGGTCGCGCGACAACAAGGTCCTTGCGTCCTTTGCCGCGATGGGCCGCATCTGGGAAGAACCGCTTATTCTCCCCGATGGCTCGGCGAGCGTCCGCGCCGCTCGCGTCACGCCCAATTTTCTCGACGTGCTCCAGGTCTCTCCCGTTCGCGGTCGCAGATTTATTCCCGAGGACGGGCGTGCCGACGGGCCCGTCGTCATCTCCCACTCTCTCTGGCAAACAAAATTTGCGTCCGACCCGAAGATCCTCGAAAAATCCATCCGGTTTGACGGCGGCCTGCGCCACATTGCCGGCGTTCTACCGCCAAATTTCGTCTTCCCGTCGAACCTCCGCGTCGACGCGCTGGTGCCGCTCAAGATTCCCTTGGACGCCGAACAGGCGCGCAAAATCGGCGCCGCGTGGGACACTATCGGGCGCATGAGACCTGGCGTCGGCCTCACGCAGGTCCAAGCAAACTTCGAAGCTTTGCTCGATGTCTCGCGATCCTTCGAGCCGCGCTTTTACCAAGGCACTCAACTCCGCGTGACGCCGTTTCAGGAGCGCCTCACGGGCAACGTCCGCACGGTGCTGCTGATTCTTCTTGGCGGCGTTACTTGTGTTCTGCTGATCGCCTGCGCCAACGTCGCCAATCTTTTGCTCGCCCGCGCCACCGCGCGGCAACGCGAAATTGCCACTAGGGCCGCGCTCGGCGCATCGCGATTCCGCCTCATCCGTCAACTCCTCACCGAAAGCCTTCTCATTTCTTCCATTGGTGGCGCCGCCGGCGTCTTCCTCACCGTTGCTGCCGTGCGAGTCTTGCGAGCCATCGCGCCTGCCGATTTTCCACGTATTGCCGAAGTAAACGTCGATCTGCGTGTGCTCGCCTTTGCATTGTTCGCCGCGGTAGCGACTGGAATCGCCTTTGGGCTGGCACCCGCGCTGTGGGCGACAAAACCGGCGGGCCGGTTCGCCCGCTCCGGCCCGCGAAGCCTGCTCGTCGCCGCTGAAATCGGATTGTCGCTCGCACTTCTGATCGTCGCCTCACTCCTGTTTGAAAGCCTTTGGCGTCTCCAGCACAAGAACATCGGGTTCGAACCCGAACACTTGATCACCGCGAGTATCTCCACTCCGCGCAACATAGATGAGATCCGCCGTCAGCTCGCTCCTATACCCGGCATTTCCTCCATCGCATTCAGTGATTCTTTGCCCCCGCAAGGCGGTATCAACTGGCACACCTTCTCCCGCGAGGGCCGCCCTCTTCCGGAGCCGTTTCATCGGGGTGATAATATGACCGACCGCCACGTAAGCCCCGGGTATTTCGAATCGCTCGGAATTCCTCTGCTGCGAGGCCGTCTGTTCACCGATACCGACGCCCCCGGCAACACCGCGATCGTCAACCAGACGCTCGTGCGCACGTATTTTCCCGGTGAAGACCCCATAGGCAAGAAGATCGACCTGCTATCGAAGTCGCCCAAGACCATCGTCGGGGTCGCGGCCGATACAAAAAATTTCGGGCTGAATCAGCCTCCGATTCCGGAGATGGATTGTCCGCTGCCACAGGTGCAGGCCGGTATCAACATCATTGTCCGGACCTTCACCGATCCAATCCTCACCGCGTCAGCGTTGCGCCAGGAACTGCATTCGCTCGACTCCCGCATGCTCGTCACGGTTCGCACCATGAATCAGCAGTTCGACGAAATGACCGCCCGCCCCCGGTTTAACGGGCTTCTATTCGGATCGTTCGCCGGAATCGCCCTGCTTCTTGCCATGGTCGGAGTCTATGGCGTCATCACGTTCACGGTCGCCCGGCGGACGCAGGAAATCGGCATCCGCATGGCGCTCGGTGCCGATTCGAGCCGAGTCGTCCGCCTGATTCTTCGAGACGCGCTGATACCAACGGCCATTGGAATCACGATCGGCCTCTGCGCCGCGGCAGCAGCCAGCCGGTCGCTCGCAAGTTTGCTCTACGACATCAAACCAACCGATCCAGCGACATACATTCTGGCGTCACTCGCGCTCGCCGCCGTAGGATTTGCGGCTGCGCTCCTCCCAGCCCGCCGCGCCGCCCGTGTCGATCCGATGTCGGTTCTCAAAACGGACTGCTAAACTATAAGTTTGACTGAAATTGAACAGCGCCGACGCGCCTTGTCTGAGCGTTTACCCGAGCTGAAGATCGATGCTCTGCTGGTCTCCTCCCCCGCGAACGTCCGGTATCTGACCGGTTACCTTGGTTCCAACGGGATTTTGCTGGTGACGAAGGCCGACGCGCACTTTTTCACCGATCCGAGATACGCAATCGAGGCGTCGCAGCAGATCACCTGCAAAGTCCACGTCGAAAAGAAGCCTCTGCTGGTGGGCGCTGGCGGGGTCATCAAGCGTAAACGGTTTAAAAAGATAGGTTTCGAGTCTTCATGGCTGCGCTATGAAGACTACCTCAAGCTCAAAGAAGAGCTCCCGCTGGGCTCCGGATTGCAGCCAATCGGTAAAGTGATCGAAGAACAGAGGATGGTTAAATCGGCCTCCGAGCTGGACTTGATTCGCCGCAGCGTTGCCACCAATTCCGAGGCCTATTCCAAAACTATCCGGCGAGTGCACGCGGGCGCTCGGGAAATGGATATCGCCGCCGAGCTCGATTACCAGATGCGAGCTCTGGGGGCCGAAAAAGCCGCTTTTGAGACAATAGTAGCGGCAGGAGTCCGGTCGGCGCTGCCGCACGCGCATCCGACCGCCCATCGGCTGGGCGAAAATGAACTATTATTAATTGACATGGGCGCGAGCCAGGATGGCTATGCGAGCGACATGACGCGCGTCGCCCATACGGGAGAGCCTCCGAAGCGGATTTTAAGGCTGTATAAGGCCGTTTTGGAAGCGCAATTGGCTGCTTTAAGGTCAATTAAGGCCGGTGTAACGACCGGAGAAGTGGACGCGGCGGCTCGGGACGTGTTAAAACGTCATGAGCTTGACCGAGCATTTGTGCATTCCACCGGTCACGGTCTGGGCCTCGAAATTCACGAGCCGCCGAGGATCGCAAGAAAGGACAAGACCAAGCTTCAGGCGGGAATGGCGATCACCATCGAGCCTGGAGCTTATATCGATGGGCTGGGGGGAATCCGGATCGAAGACACCGTGCTTGTGACGGAGCATGGCTGCGAAGTATTAACTCCGACCCCGAAAGACTTCATCGAACTTTAAATGACTACAGACGAAATTAAAGAGCTGCTCCAGATTTTCAACGAAAGCGGCGTAGGCGAGTTGGAAGTCCAGCGCGGTGAGGATCGCCTGCGCATAAAGCGCGCCGGGGTTACCAAGGAATATATAGTCGCGCCTCAGCCGCAGTCTCCGCCCGTTTCCGCGTCAGCTCCGGCACCGCAAATCACGACGTCGGCTGCGCCTGCGAAGGCACTCGAAACCGACGGAATGCTGGTGAAATCGCCGATCGTCGGCACCTACTACGATTCGCCATCGCCCGAGGCCTCGCCGTTTGTCCGCGTAGGCGATTCGGTCGAGCCCGGACAGGTTCTCTGCATCATCGAATCGATGAAGCTGATGAACGAGATTGAGGCTGAGACCGGCGGTACGATCATCGCCAAGCTGGTTGAAAACGGACGCCCGGTGGAGTACGGCGAGGCTTTGTTCTCGATCCGGCCGCGATAGGCGTATGTTCCAAAAAATCCTGATCGCCAATCGCGGCGAAATTGCGCTTCGCATCATTTGCGCCTGCAAGGACCTGGGCATTCGCACGGTGGCCGTGTACTCGGAAGCGGACCGCCATAGCCTTCACACTCGTTTCGCCGACGAAGCAATTTGCATCGGTCCGGCCAAGAGCGCACGCAGTTATCTGGACATTCCGTCGGTGATCAGCGCCGCCGAGATTTCCAATGCCGACGCGGTGCATCCCGGCTATGGATTCCTGAGCGAGAATGCCGACTTCGCCGAAGTGTGCGAGACGAGCGGCTTGACGTTTATCGGTCCCAAGCCCGATGTGATCCGCCGTATGGGCATGAAGCAGATTGCGCGCTCGGTGATGGAAGAAGCTGGCGTGCCGATTCTGCCAGGCTCCAAAGGCATTTTGAAGTGCCTCGACGAAGCCATGCAACTGGCGGAACAGATCGGTTATCCGGTTATGTTGAAGGCGTCGGCGGGCGGCGGCGGCCGTGGAATGAGAGTGGTGCGGACCGCCGATGAGATGCAGCACATGTTGGCGCAGGCGCAGGCGGAAGCGGCGGCCGCGTTTTCGTGCGGCGATATGTACATGGAGAAGCTGGTCGAGAATCCGCGCCACATTGAGTTTCAAGTGCTGGGCGATAACCACGGCAATGTGGAGATTTTGGGGGAGCGGGAATGCTCCATTCAGAGGCGGCACCAGAAGTTGATTGAAGAAGCTCCGTCGACCGCGGTGAGTCCCGAATTGCGCGCGCAGATCTCGGAAAGCCTGCGCGTGGCGTTCAAAAAGATCGGTTATAGCAACGCGGGCACGGTCGAATTTCTGATGGATCAGAGCGGCAACCTGTACTTCATCGAAGTGAACGCGCGCATTCAAGTGGAGCATCCCGTCACGGAGATGGTGACCGGCGTCGACCTGGTGAAAAGCCAGATCCGCATCGCGGCGGGCGAGCCTTTATCTAGCATTCTGACCGAGCCGGTGACGATTCGCGGCCACGCCATCGAATGCCGCATCAACGCCGAGCATCCCGAAACATTCACGCCTTCGCCGGGGCGCATTACGGGACTGAATTTACCGGGCGGCGCGGGCGTTCGCGTCGATACGGCGGCGTATCACGATGGTGTGATTCCTCCCTACTACGATTCGCTGGTGGCGAAGCTGATCACTCACGGCGTGGATCGCGCCGAGGCGACCGCGCGGATGAACCGGGCGCTCGATATGTTCGTGGTGGAGGGGATTTATACGTCGATCCCACTGCACTTGAGGATTCTCGCGCATCCGGATTTTGTGGCGGGGAAGCTCGATACCAGCTTCCTAGTGCGGACGGGGTTGATTGGAGAGAAGAAATAACCTGGCCGGCACGAACGCGGCGACACGACTGTCGACGCGGCACGCCTGCAGGCGTGCGCCACAAGCGGGCCCGATCCTCTGCGCTAGCCCTCTTCCAATCGCGAATCGAATTCGGAGCGGATTTTTTCCACATAGGCTGCGCCGCCGTCGGCGAGCTCCGGGTGATCCTTGCTCTTCCATGCACCGGCCGATGCCGCCAATGCATCACGCTGCTTCGCTCGACGGCTGTCGCGTTCAACGGGGAGATCGCCTGGAATCTTGATGACGGTCTGCGTTTGAGCCATTGATAGTTTCCGTTATCAGGATACCAGCCAGGATGCTCGCGCGGAATCCGTTCCCGTCTGCTGATCACGCGTGGGTTCGGACTAGGATGCTCCGGAATCTCTTGTCGTCATGATATTGTGTGGATAGAGATATGGCTCTCACGATCGAACAGCCCGAAGTGGAAGAACTCGCTCGCGAGTTAGCGAAACGTACCGGTGAGAGCGTCAACGAAGCAATCGCGATTGCGATTAGAGAACGTCTTGATCGCAAACGGCAGGACCGCGCGAAGGCTGTGCACGAGGCGGCTCGTGACTTTCGCGCTGAGGTTGCTGGTCTGCCGGTTGCAGATACTCGCACTGCGGACGAGATTCTGGGCTACGACGAATCCGGCTTGCCTCACTAATGGTCATCGACACTTCGGCGCTCATCGCCGTCTTGTTCGATGAGCCCGATGCGCTTCTTTTCGAAGCAGCAGTCGCAAGCGACGACGAGCCATCCATGTCCGCGGCTTCTTTGCTGGAGGCCTCCATCGTTGTCGAGCGCAGGTATCCGTCCCTCAGGAGCGACTCGCTCGATCTTCTCGTCTTACGGTGGGGAATCAAGATCGCTCCCGTGTCCGTCGAACAAGCTGAGATCGCTCGACAGGCGTTTCGTCGGTACGGTCGTGGAAATCACAAAGCCGGGCTCAATTTTGGCGACTGTTTCTCCTACGCACTCGCGAAAGTTTCGGGCGAACCGCTGCTTCACAAGGGAGACGATTTCTCGCTGACCGACCTCGCTATTGTTTCTCTTCCACCTTCACCACAAAATACGTAACCTTCTTGCCATTGGCGACCAGCATCTGGTGCGGGACCTTCGCAGGAATGTGCACTGCGTCGCCTGCACCGATCGTTTTCTTCTCGCCACCTGTGATCGATGCGCCGCGAATCTCTCCTGGAGCGCTGGTATGGCCGCCGACCACAGTGCCGCCTAAGATCAGTGTTGCTTCGCCCGATTCGATGAAGAACACGTCGGCCATTTTTTCATGCACCTCGACCTCGCCGTCGCCCTCTCGGTGCGCGAGCATCGTGGAGTGATTGCCGAAGGTTTCGAGCGTCGCGCTGGCCATCTTTTTGTCGCTCATTTTGCCAATGAGTTCCTTTTCCTTGGCCTTCAAATCGCTCGCCTTCCAGACGACGACGCCCGGAGGGTCGGAGGCGAACATCGGAACTAATATCAATAACGGCAGAAGCTTTTTCATGCGGTCCTCACTTTGGGAATGCGAGCCTCCAGCGGAGGCAGCGCGGGAAAATCGGTGTATGGCGTGGCTTGATACCAGTAGCCGACGGAGAAGAAATTATCGCCTCGGTCGTTGGCGTGGCCGTGTTCCATGGTGTATTTCAAATATCGCTCAAAGGTGACGGGGTTGTCGCCGTGCCAGCGATAGCAGCAGTAGCGGCCCCCAGTCCGCTCCGCTGCTGCAATGAGCGGAGCGCCATACATATGATGCGCGAACGGCTGCGCGGCGTCGCGGCCACCGAAATCCCAGCTCCCGAGAAAATAATCTTCGGAGCCGGTGCCGGTGATCAGAGGCTTCGCTTCATCGTCGATAAAAATCATCTCGTCGCCTTCGCCCCACCAGCGATCGGCATTTTGCAGCACGCCGAGCGTGACGCCCATCAGGTGACCTCGGCCGCGCGTCTCGGCGAAGACGTAATTCAAATGCCCGTCGAGATTGATTTTCGCCGCATCGCCTGTTGTAGGGATGCACGGAGCAGCCTGGCGATACTGGGCGTGAAAATACAACGCGTCGGCGGGCAGGCGCGGGACTGTCATGTAATCGATGTTGGAGTAGAACGAACCGACGTCCTGTTTCCCTTCGTTGGTCACCGTGATGCGCGCGGACCGGCGGTACGGCATCGCAAAATAGCAGTTGAGCGATTTTCCGGGCGAGCACGCCAGATATGCCGACTCGTAAATCTGATAGGAGTTGAGATTCAAGCCGAAGAAATCGCCAATCGGCGCTTCGACACTCGGCTTATCGTTGCCATCCCAGTAAGCGCGCAGTACCAGTTCCTTGAGATGATCCCCGCTGCGCGCGGAAATTGTAAACCAGATATGCGTGACGACGCCGGGACCGTTGGCGTTAAAAACCTCCTGCACGGCGCCTGCGGGAATGCTCCAATAATCGCGATTGCCGCCGGTTCGATCGAAGCTCGACTGCTTCAGCGACTTGTAACTCTGGGCGCGTGCGTATTTTGGGAGAAAATCCGTTTCGGAGGCGCCGCCAGGATCCTGCCCGTGCGCGATTTGAGCGGCGCCGAGCCCGCCCGCGGCTAGCGCCCCGCGCAAAAACGCCCGGCGTGGTTTCGACGACTGAGTCATGGCGGGATTATAGCAAGGTTCGCGCAAGCTGTTGCAAGCATGATTAAATTCCTTTCCAATTTCCCGAAGTAAGCATCCTTTTGCGGTTTGAATAGTACGGACTCACCCCGGGCGACTAAGGCTACCTTAGCTACGAATTAAGTGCAATCTCTAGACACTTCGCTAGGGGATTCTCAATTGCGGATAGTACTAGAACCCTTTAGGATAGAGATCGGAGTAATGAAGTGGAGCTTATGGACACTATGGTAGCCCCCATCAATGACAGCTCGGAGGGAATGGAGAAGAAGAAGGCGACGGTGCGTATTGTCATCGCCGACGACCATCCCATTGTCCGCGACGGCCTGAAAAAATTGCTTCTGCTCGAAGACGATTTTGAGATCGTGGGCGAAGCCGGCGATGGACGCGAAGTGATTGAGAAGGTCCAGGCGCTGGATCCCGACGTTCTATTGCTCGATCTGCGGATGCCGAATCTGGATGGGCTCTCCGCGTTGCAGTCTTTGCAACAGACCAACAAACGGACGCGTGTCATCGTGCTTACCGCTTCGGAAGATAAGAACGAGTTCGTGCAGGCCATGAAGCTCGGCTGTAGCGGTATCGTGCTGAAGCAGACCGCGCCGGATCTAATCGTGAAGAGTATCCGCAAGGTGAACTCGGGCGAGATCTGGCTGGATTCGCACACCACGGCGGCGGTGATGCGGCAGTTTTCGACCGGCCAGGAAGGCAGCGGGGGCCAGGCGGGCAGTGGAAAGACTCGCGAGCGCAGTCCTCTCTCGACGCGCGAACGGGAAATCGTCGCGCTGGTGGCGCAGGGCTATAAAAACAAAGAGATGGCGGAGAAGATGTTCATCAGTGAGCAGACGGTGAAGAATCATCTGCACAATATCTTCGATAAACTCGGCGTATCGGACCGGCTGGAACTCGCGCTCTATGCGATCCACAAGGGTCTGCATCTGGCGGGCGAGCCGACGATTCGCTAGACCGTTTTGTCTTTGGCATAACAGAGCGGGTCGAGCTTGCATTCGGCGCACTTCGGATTGCGCGCGACGCACAGCGCTCGTCCGTGATGAATGATCTGGTGTGAAAAGAGAATCCACTTCTCCTTCGGGATGATCTTCATCAGATCCCGTTCGATCTTCACAGGCTCGGTTTCCTTCGTAAGGTCGAGACGATGGGAAATGCGCTGCACGTGGGTATCGACAACCACTCCCGACGCGATGCCGAATGCGGTTCCGAGCACGACGTTCGCGGTTTTACGCGCGGCTCCTGGGACGGTCAGCAGTTGGTCGATATCGCGAGGAATTTCGCCGCCGAAATCGCCGAGTACCTTCTTCGCCGCGCCGATCACCGACCTTGCCTTGTTGTTGAAAAATCCTGTGGAACGAATATCCTTCGCCAGTTCATCCTGGCTGACGTTCGCGAAATCCTGAATCGTCGGATATTTTTGAAACAGCGCGGGCGTCACCATATTGACGCGTTTGTCGGTGCATTGGGCGGAAAGAATCGTCGCTACCAGGAGTTCCCAGGCGTTGGAATGATGGAGCGCGCAGGTTACGTTGGGGTACATCCGGTCCAGCGTCGAGAGGATTTTCTTGACGCGCGCGGCTCGCTCGGCTGCTGTTTTTGGCTTCGGCAAGCCACATAATAGCATTTGCGCGAGAAATTTCTTCTGTGGTGCGCGGCGCTGGTCGCTTTCGGCGGATGCGTGTGCGCGGCTTTTGCATTCGATGACTTCGCGCTGTTTTCGAAGTCGCCAGTGACGCTGCCGGCACGATGGATCGATTGCTTCCGGCAGACGCGTCCGCTCACCGAGCTTAGCTTCTGGCTGAACGACGCGCTGTTCGGCAGATCGCCGATATCCTGGCACGTAGTGGACTTATTGCTGCACCTTCTCGTCGTCGCACTGGTGTTCGATGTACTGCGGAAATTGATCGGCCATCGCGCGGGATTCATTGCCGCGGCGATTTTTGCGGTGCATCCGATGATGACCGAGCCGGTGGCTTACGTATTCGCGCGCGCGACGTTGCTGGCGACGGTGTTCAGCTTGCTCGCGATGCGAAGTTGGATCGCAGGGCGGTTCTGGATCGCGGCAATGTGGTTCACAGTGGCGATGCTCGCGAAGGAAGAATGCGCGGCGCTGCCTGTGGTACTGATATTGTTGCCGGTTCCGCGAAACTGGCGAGCGTTCTCAACCATGCTGTGCGTCGCTGTGGCGATTGGCCTCCGCACGTTGTTCGCGGGCGCGGCGATTCAAGGGTCGGGCGTGGGCGCCCATGCGGGAATCTCTCCGCTTGAGTATTTCGGATCGCAGGGCGTCTCGATTTGGCGATATTTGCGGCTGTTCGCGATTCCGTGGGGATTTTCGATTGATCCTTCGCTCACGCGGCCGTCGTTAGGGATAGCAATACTGGCCTGGATCGCGCTCGCGGCGGTGTGCTTGATTCCCTTTCGGGGGCGATTTTGGTTTCTGATGGGCCTTGTGCTCCTCGCGCCGAGTTCGTCGATTTTACCGGCAGCGGATTTGGCGGCGGACCGACGCATGTATCTGCCGATGATTGCGTTCTGTGCTTGTGCCGGAGTCCTGCTCGAAGCACTCGATCGCCGCGCAATTGTCGCGATTGTGATTGGCCTGATTGCTATCTCGATTCACTATTCGATTCTCTGGACCGATCCAGTAACTTTGTGGAGTGAAGCGAAACGGCTCGCGCCCAATGCGATCCGGCCGCGCATTCAACTGGCTCGCGCGTTGCCGCCAGGGCGGGCGCTCGATGAATTGAAGGATGCTCCGGATGAGGAATCGGTTGCCACGGAGCGGGGAAGACTGCTGCTTACGCTGGGCCGTCCCGCGGATGCGCTTTCTGCGTTCGGCCGAGCACTTGCTTTAAATCCGAATGACGCGCGGGCCATCAGCAATCGCGCCGTGGCGTTGGCCGCGCTGGGAGCGCGCGATGCGGCGATAGCCGAATTTCAACGCGCACTAGAAAAGGATGCTTGTTTGTCCGATGCCCGCGACAATTTATCGCGGCTGGGCGTGCAGAGCGCTGCTCCTGCGAATTGCCACTAGAACGCGTTGCAGCTGTTCTGGTGGCGCGAGCTTTAGCTTGCAGCATCGGCTTTAGCTGATGTCGAAAACGCCTGGCTGAAGCCGACGCTGCAGACTAAAGTCCGCGCCACCAAAGCCCAGCAGGATTTGCGCAGGTAGCTGCTAGGCCCGTTTATTGACATTCCTCATCGCTTTATGAATCTTCTTCCACTTGGCTTTCAGATCGAGTTGCGCGCGCAGATCGACCTGGCGTTCCAGATACGCTGCTTCCTTCCGCATCTTTCGGTAATTCGAAAAACGATCGAAATCGAGAGAGCCGTCGTCGATCGCCGCTTGCACCGCGCAACCGTCTTCACCCGCGTGGGCGCAGTCGCGAAACCGGCAGTTTTCGGCCAGTTCCTCGATATCGGGAAACGCGCCGTCGACATCGTCTTCGCCTACCCAGGGCTGCAACTCGCGGAGGCCTGGAGTGTCGATCAGGAGTGCGCCGCTTGGAGTTTCTAAAAGCTCGCGATGCGTGGTGGTGTGGCGGCCGCGACTATCGGTTTCGCGGACGGCTCCTGTCGATTGACGATCGCGGCCGAGCAGACGATTGATGAGTGTCGATTTTCCGGCTCCCGAAGATCCTACGAACGCGACCGTTTCTCCCGTTATCAGATACGGTCGCAACGCGTCGATTCCATCGCCGTGCAGTGCGCTGATGGCAACCACATCGGCGCCGGGCGCAATCGCGCGGACTTGTTGCACGTGAGCATCAAGATCGTCACAAAGGTCGACTTTATTCAGCAGAATCGCGCAATGTGCGCCGCTGGCCCGCGCGGTTGCGTAGTATCGTTCGAGCCTGCGCAGATTGAAATCGCCATCGAGCCCGGTGACGACGAACACCGTGTCGATATTGGCGGCGATGACTTGCGCTTCGACCGTATCGCCCGCGGCTTTGCGAAGAAACACCGTGCGGCGCGGCAGCACTTCTTCGATCACCGTCTCGCGCACCCGCACGAAATCGCCGACCGCTGGGAGATCCTCTCGTTGAGATGTCTCATAGCGAAGTTTGCCGGCTAACGTGGCGAAGATTTCCGTGCCGTCCTCGCAGCGCAAGGCATAGGAGTTCCGATGTTCGACGGCAACTCGCGCAATCATGCCTCTATGATATTCTCGTTTCCATATGAGAATCGGCTGTTTCACCCCGTTGCTGTCGCAGTTTCCCCTCGACAAGGTTTTCGAAAAGTTGCGGAGCCTGAATATCTCCACCGTGGAGCTCGGCACCGGCAATTATCCCGGCGATCCGCATTGCAAGTTGTCGATGCTGAACGACCGCACGGCCTTGAAGGACTTCAAAACGAAGCTCTCCGACAACGGCTTTACCATCAGTGCTCTGAGCTCCCACGGCAATCCCCTGCATCCCGACAAGAACGTGGCCAAGGTGCACGCGGAAACCAGCCGTAAGACGATTCTTCTCGCCGAAAAATTGGGCGTGCCGGTGGTGATCGATTTTTCGGGCTGCCCCGGTGACAGCGACAAGGCGAAATATCCGAACTGGGTGACGTGCCCGTGGCCGCCCGACTATCTGGATCTGCTCGACTGGCAATGGGAAAAGAAAGTGATTCCTTACTGGATCAAGCACGCGAAATTCGCGGAGAATCACGGCGTGAAAGTCGCGATCGAGATGCATCCGGGATTTGTAGTGTATAGTCCGGAGACAATGCTGAAACTGCGCAAGATTGCCGGCAAGACCATTGGCTGTAACTACGATCCAAGCCACATGTTCTGGCAGGCAATCGATCCGATTAAAGCGATCCGCTGTCTGGGCGATTCGATTTTCCACGTCCACGCCAAAGACACGCAGATTTACGACGCGAATCTGCCGATGACGGGCGTGCTCGATACCAAGAAGTACACCGATGAACGCAATCGGGCGTGGATTTTCCGTGCTTGCGGCTACGGCCACGCGTACACCTGGTGGAGCGAATTTGTTTCGACCCTGCGGATGTTCGGATACGATTACGTGTTATCGATCGAGCACGAGGACACGCTCATGTCGCCCGACGAAGGGCTGACCAAGGCGGCGGGATTCCTGAATCAGATCGTGATCCGGGATCAGCCGACCGCGCCGTGGTGGGTTTAGTCAAAATCGAAATCGCGCTTGGGCGGAGGCTCGTCCGGATTCTCTTTGGCGATCTTCAGCATCTCGTCGAATTTCTTGCTGAGGACGTCGTGGTGGCTCTGGTGCTCCTTCACCGATTTCTTGAAAATCTCCTCGCGGCGGCCCGGTTCAGCCTTCAATTTCTGCACTGCGGCTTCGAGGTCGGTGATGGTGGGGGGCTTGACGTGCTCCTTGTGGCGGATGACGGCGGACGTCTCGGGGTCGATGTGCAGCTCGGCCTGGCAGCAGGGACATGAAACAACAAGTAGCTCGGCCATATCAATGATATGGTAGCAAGATGTTTTCAGAATTTAAGAAATTCATCATGCGAGGCAACGTCATGGACCTCGCAATCGGCGTGATTATCGGAGCGGCGTTCGGCAGGATCGTGACGTCCTTGGTCACCGACGTTCTGATGCCGGTGATCGGGTTGGTGGCCGGGAAAATCGATTTCTCGGGCCTATTTATCAACCTGAAGCCTGGCACAACGGTGGCAACGCTGGCGGAGGCGAAGGCGGCCAAAGTGCCGGTGCTCGCCTACGGCTTGTTTCTGAATACGGTGATCGAGTTTCTGATCGTCGCGTTCGTGATTTTCCTGATTGTGAAGCAGATCAACCGGTTCCAGAAGCCCCCCGCGGAGCCGACCACGAAGCCGTGCCCGGAATGCACCACCGAGATTCCATTGGCAGCGAAGCGGTGTCCCGCCTGCACGGCGGTAATCGCATAAAAAAAGCCCGCGACCGAAGTCACGGGCCTCTCTTGACCGCATCAGGGAGAAACGTTTTTAGTTAGGGTTGCTGCCGCCGTCGGGACGGCGTTTGAGCGTGGGACGATCGTCGTCGCCCGACTTCGAATCCTTATCGTCAGCCGACGATCCGGAGCCCGGAGCCTTCTTCAACTGCGGACGATTGAGGTCCTTGCTATCCACCTTGCGGCGGTTATGGAACGCCATCAGGCGGGCCTTCACGTCGTTGAACTCAGAGGTGGTGACCACGTACTCCGGCCGCTCCTTCAGCAACTGCTGAATATTCTGCTGCGCCTTGATAATGCGCGCATCGGTGGGTGGATGGGTGGAGAAAACCTTCGATAACGTACCGGGCTTTTTCTTCTCCAGCGATTCTATTTTTTCGAAGAAGTCGACGAACGCACCGGGATCGTAGCCGGTCTTATACATATACTGAAGCCCGAGCATATCCGCTTCGCCCTCGAATTCGCGCGAGAACTGAAGGAACCCAACCGGGACCAGGATGCTGGCCGCTTGCCGGATGCCGTAACCGGTCCAGCCACCCATGAAAATGAGAGGAATCGTCGCGAGCTGCGCGAGCTGCCCTCGCGTGGCTTGCCGGGTGCCGTGCCGCGCCGCGACGTGCGCGATCTCATGCGCCATCACGCCGGCCAGCTCCGCTTCGGTATCCGCTTTGAGAATCAGACCCGAATAGACGAAGAAAAATCCGCCGGGAAGCGCGAATGCGTTCACGTCCTCGGCGTCGATCACTTTGATCGTGAACGGCACCTTCGCGTCGGAGTTGCGCACCAGGTTTTGCCCGACACGATTCACGTACTCGGCGATCACCGGATCGTCGATGATCTTGGCCTGACGCTCCACTTCCTGCGCCAGTTGCTTGCCGAGCCCGATTTCCTTCTCGATCGAGTAGAAATTAACGCCCTTGCCGACGTCCCTGTCGCCGATGGCATCGGGATCCTTCTTCTTGTCGTCCGCAAAGCCGGGAACCGCAAGAAAAGAGATACCGAGGAGCAGAGCCGAATTGAGTCCTATAGTGCGCCGCATACGGACTCCTTTCATCTATTAGTATAAGCTTCTTTAATCTGGGACGCACGGGCGTCCGTTTGGAGTACCGCTTTTTTGGGGTTTCCGAGCTGATCGCCGGGCTTCCGCAGCGTGGGAGGCTTGGGGCCTGTGAGCTGAGGTTTCGGCACCCAATCCAGGGCGGCAAGCCGGGCCTTTACCTCATTAAACTCCGAAGTCGTGACGATATATTGCGGCTGTTCCTTCAAGAGCGCCTCGATGTTCTTCTGGACGCTGACTAAACGGTCGTCCGATGCCGGATGGGTCGACGTCAAACGGGCGATTCTCCCGGGTTTCTGACCGTCAAGAGAGAAGATCCTTTCGAACACGTCGACCATTCCGAGCGGGTCGTAGCCGGTCTTATAAAGATATTCGAGCCCCAGCATGTCGGCCTCCGCTTCAAAGCCGCGTTGCATATCGAGGTAGCCCAGGGGGACCAGGAGGCTCGCCCCTCCTCGCGCGCAAATACCGCCCACGCCGCCCAGAAAGATCAGGGGAATCGTGGAGATCTGGGCGATCTGGCCGCGCGTGGCCTGACGGGTGCCGTGGCGGGCAGCGATATGGGCGATTTCATGGGCCAGCGCGGCGGCCAGTTCAGCCTCCGTATCCGCGGCGCGGAGCAGACCGGTCTGCACGTAAATAAATCCACCGGGAATTGTGACTGCGTTTGGCTCGTCCCCTTCAATCACCTTGATTGTGAGAGGAATCTTGGTATCCGAGTGGCGCGCGAGGTTCTGACCGAGCCGATTGACGTATTCCGTGATCAGTTTATCGGTGAGCAGCTTGGAGTGCCGCTCCACTTCGAGCGAAAGCTGTTTGCCGAGCGCCATCTCCTTCTCGATCGAGTAGAAGTTAATGCCCTTGGCAACGTCGCGAGTGCCGATCTGGTCCGGATCTTTTTTGGCCTCTAGGGGCTTGGCGTCCTGCGCAAAGGCGAGCGGCAGAACGACGGCGAGCATATACACGCGTCGCATACACCTATAACGTACCATCGAATAAATGGGTTTCGACAATTTTTCCGACCTGCGGGCGCAGTTTCCTGTGACTGACTCGCAGATTTATCTGAATCACGCGGCCGTAGCTCCGCTGGTGCGGCCGGCGGCCGAGGCGATGAAGAAATTCGCCGACGATGGGATGCTGTACGGATCGCTCCATTACCAGACCTGGCTCGATACCTATGAAGGCGTGCGAAGCGCCGCCGCGCGGATGGTAAATGTGACGCCCGCCGAGATCGCGCTCATGAAAAATACCTCGGAGGGAATCGCGACCATTGCGATGGGACTCGACTGGCGCCCCGGTGACCGAATCGTGGCGTTCAAAGAGGAGTTTCCCGCGAATCAATATCCGTGGCGGAGGCTGGAGTCAAAGGGTGTAAAAATCGACTGGTTGTCGGTGACCGACCCGCTCGACAAGATCGACGCCGCGGCCAAGGGTGCGCGGCTGCTTACCATCAGTTTCGTACAGTATCTGACCGGATATCGGGCGGATCTGCGTGCAATCGGCGAAATCTGCCATCGCCATGGCGTGATCTATTTTGTCGATGCAATTCAGGGATTAGGCGTGTTTCCTCTCGACGCGCGGGCGTGCCATATCGACGCGCTGGCGGCGGACGGTCACAAATGGCTGCTGGGGCCGGAGGGCTGCGCGATTCTCTACATCTCGCGCGAATTGCAAGAGCAAGTCGAGCCAGTGGAGTTCGGATGGACCAACGTCGCGGGCTATAACGATTACGGGGCTCGCGATATGGCTCTCAGAAAGGACGCGGGCCGTTATGAGTGCGGCACGCTGAACACCATCGGATGCTTCGGACTGCGCGCGTCGATGGAGTTTCTGCTAAGCGTCGGCGCGGAGCGGATGGGGCCGATGATTCAAGCGCTCGGCGACCAGATCGCGGAAGGGGCGCGGCGGAAAGGTTACGAAGTGCTCGGGGAGAGGACGCCAGAAACGGGTGCGGGCATTGTGAGTTTTCGCAAAGCAGGCGTGGATTCGACCGCGGTGGTCGGGTATTTGAAAGAGCAGAAAATCTCAGCCGCGGCGAGGGCCGGATGGGTGCGCACGTCCCCGCATTTCTACATCACGGCCGAGGAGATTGATAAGGTCATCGACTGCTTACCGTGATCTGGCGATAGACGTACATCGCGACCCCCACCGCATCGCCGAGCTTCGGTGCAGAGCCAGCGGAAGTGTGGCACTGAATGCAGGTTTGATCGCTGGCACGGAGAGGACGGATCGCGACGGTCCAGTCTCCTTTCTTTGTCTTATATCCTGGACCTTGCGCAATCGCCGCCAGAGCGGTCTTTCCTTCGGCTAGAAGAAAAGCTTCGTCCGGTAAGTGCGAATCACGGAGCAGTGTAATGGAGGCGGGTCCTTGCAGACCTGCGCGTAGGATCGGGTAGGCGGATTCTGTCAGGGCCTGACGGCCTACCAGATACACCGCCACTTCCAGTCCTTGTTGACGCAAGCGATCGACCACGGCCTGCTCGGTCGGATTTTCCGGCCGGAAGATTCTCATGCCGTGGAACTGCGATGGAGCAATCCGCATCATTCCGAACGCCTTGCGTTCTAGGAACCGGATCTGGATGCAATCGTTCAGCCGGGATATCTCGGCGGGCTCGGCTGTCCTGATAGTGGGAGGAGTCGCGGCGGACATAACAGCCGTCAGCGTCGCGGTCAGAGACAGGAGAGTGATCGTTCGCATACTTGACCTATGCCGCCAAAGGACGCGATCCTTCCGCGCAAAGTTGACCCTACCAGAGGATCTGGATCGGATATTTGTGAATTTGTTTATCACCAGTGACGAATGGCAGCCCTTCCACTTGAGCTTGGGCGATCAGCATTCGATCGAACGGATCGCGATGGTAACGGGGCAATCCGAAATCGGCGAAAACGTGCGCGGCCTCCACCGGCAAAACTCTCTCAATTCGCAACAGATCCATGTGCGCCTTGAGAAAATCACCATGTTTAGGAAAGTCGAGCTTGCCGGCCCCAACCTTGATTGCTATTTCCCACAGGCTCACCGCGCTGAGCCAGCGGTGATTGTAAGGATCTTCCAGCGCCTGGAAGGCTTTTCGCGATAACTTCGATTGCTGGCCGATGATCGACCACAGGAATACGCTGGTGTCGAGCAGAAGCGTCATCGGCTCAATCGCCGATAAACTCGTCAAGCTCGCGCTTGGTCATGGGCGCATCCCACCCTTTCTTGAGGGTAATTTGGCCCTTCGCACTTCCGAAGACGACCTTGCGGGGCCGGTCAACCGGCACCAGACGCACCATGGGCGTACCCGCCTTTGCGATGATGACCTCGTCTCCCGAGAGAGCGCGCTCGATAAGCTTGGACAGAGTCGATTTTGCTTTGTGAATGTTGACTTCCACAGTTTCAGTATACCTTAGCTAAGCTAACTTAGCTAAGGCTACCCGTGCCCCAGGAACATCAACCAGCTCAACCCGAAAATCGCCGCGATGAAGCACACGAAACAGTACGCCGCATACCGCACTCGTTCGCGATCGGTTTTTTTGGTGATAATCCCCAGCACCACGGACGTGAACAAAGCGAACAGTAGCGCGGCCTCAAAGTTCGACAGATTCATCTTCGGCATCGCTACTCCTTCTTCCCCGTTGCGATTTCAAACGCGTCGACCATCGCCAGCACGTTCAGCAATCCCGCCGCCACCAGGAACTTGGTGCCGTAATCGTGCACATGACCCGCGACGTCCGGCTGGGCGTATCCCAGCCACACCGTGACGAAGTACAGCAGCCCCGACATCAGGTTGCCGAAGAATCCTCCCCAGTAGATCACGATCGTGAGCAAGTCGCCGTTTTGGGGCGAGAAGAGCGCTCCGCGCATCATCAGGCCCAGCAGGAACATCGCCGCGACCGATGCCGCGATCAGCGCTCCCCGGCCCCTCCGCTTCAGCAGAAAGTGTCCTCCGCCCGGAATAATCCATGCCACCAGCACGGCCGGCAACCACTTGCCCATCGAAGGCGTTTGATCCATCGTTGTTTCTGCCACGATTCTATTTTATCCGTTTCTTAAGGCGCGCGCCTAAATCGAGACTGGGCGGCAGCGAGATCACCAGCGTCCCTCCCGCATCGGTCTCCCGCTCCGACAGTTCTTCATTGTCGATTTCAACGTCGTAAACCGTCTTGGGCGTCAGGCCGAGCACGAAAAGCGCCTCGCCATCGGCACGAAATTTCCATTCCGGATCATGGCCGCTCATCAGGACCGCGTCGCCAATGCGGATCGGAGGAATCGTGGCGCCGGGCCGCAGCGTTTCCACGTGGCCGTCGCGAAACAGTTGCAGATGGCCGTCGAAAAAACCGATCCAAGTGGCGTCTTCATCCCAGCTCGACCGCGCGAAAACGTGGCCGGAGCGGGCGTCGTGATAAACCAAAGGCATCTGGAAATAGCTCAAGCCGGGCTGATACGGATTCGCCCACAGAAATTCGTACACCACGCCGAGCGCCCCGCGCATCAGAAAACGGTCCTGCATCAGCCAGCCCTGCAAATACTGGCTCTCCGCGGCGTTGTTATCGAAGGCGACCATCGCCAGTTCGGCGGCGCGCGAAAAAACCGCGTCGGTCAGATCCGGTTCGCCGTCGCGAACGTAAACCGGGATGCGGTATTCGTTTTCAGCGGCCTCGAACGGACTTGGGTAATGCCCCACCAGATGGTCGACGGGCAGCGCAGTGAAGTACTCGTGGGCAGATTCGCGCAGGTCGATTTTCAGGTTGTCGCGAATCGCGTGCATCATTTCGTAGAGTGCGTAGGTTTGCTCGCGCGGAATCGCACGAAGGTTCTGCACGACCCCCTCGCGCCACCATTGCCGAATAATCCCTTTCATCAAAGCCTCGCCCTGATCCGGCAACCGGTCACCCAGCGCGATGGCCGCCAGCGCTCGCGCGCTCTGCTTCGCGACGTCCCCCGTCGTATCCACCGTCAGACTTTTTCCGAGCTTCGCCGCGATGCGGTCGGCCTGCGCCTTCGTCATCAAAGGGCCGCACCAGTCGAAGATCAGCGCGAGTTGCCGCGTGTCTGCATGCTTATCGTCAAGCGCCCATTCGACCGCCTTGCGTCCCATCTCTTGGTTCTTCGCGACCTGATAATAAAGCGCCCACGCGAGCCCCTGTTCGGGCATCGGCGCGCCGCGCGAGATCAGCGAATCGAACTGCAGCCAACGCATCGACTGGCGCTCCCGCTCACGCTGCAGCAGCCGCAGCCGCTGCTTGGTCAGCAGCAGGCGTGGAGCGTCCGTGAAGACGTGATAATCCTCTTCATACGCGTCTTGAGCGAACGAAAATGACGCAATGAGAACAACGGGCAGCAGATAACGCACAGAAACCCAATTGTGTCATACCGACACACCACCGGGGCCAGGACACGCACTTGGGGTAAGGCGCCGCGACGTAAGAGGCTGATAAATCGGAGGGCAATCATTGGCCGGGAGCGTGCTATCTTAGTTCACGAATTGATGAAGTACCTTTGAAAACCTGCCCTCTGTTTGCAACAAGCGTGAATGGATGAAGCGAGTGGCTGATACTAGCGTGCTTGCGGGAGCCGGTGTTGAAGTTCAAAACCGCTCCTTCGTTCGTTTGGGCAAGTTGCAACAGAGGGGTTTTTTTGCCGAACAAATAAATTCTTAGAGTTTGCTGTAACAGTCTTCATGGATCAACGGTTTCAAGCCGGTCCGGCCTTGGTAGAGGAACAATAGGACGCGGGCCTCCGCTGAGGTTGTGTTCGGAAAGATGCCAGGATCCTAGCCCGTCTTGGGCGGACCGCATCGGAAACGGGAGCCACCGTCACCTCGCAGCTCCGATTCCGATGCGGTTTTTTCTCCTACCCAGCGCACAAGAAGGTCCTGTGCGCAAAGTCGCTCCCGCTGTAAATCCGGATCTCAATAGCATACCTCAGTTTCCATCCCGATGCAGTACCAGGACTTTTCGACTGGAATTCCCATCCCGTCCTATTGGTCCTAAGCCCGGTTCGCGAGGCACACTATTCGTGCCATGCAGGATGTCTATCTGATCGTCCGCCTAACCCGCCACTGGATTCACTACGGCTTTTTGGCTCATATCGGAATCTGTGTCTTCATCGCGGCGTTAGAGGGTGTGTTGGGACGCTAAACCCCGCTCTACTTTTCCTTATTGCAGCACAGCTATAGCACCACAGTCTGAGAGGCGCGGAACCTAGCCGAGACCGTCGGTGTGTGAATAAGGTGCGCCTTCTTCTCCCCCTCGTCCCACTAATCCTGACCGGCTGCGGCCCTGGCCTCGTTTTCAACATGTCGCCGGAGATGACGAAGGATCAGATGCTCGCCCGCGCGGACCATATCTTCATCGGGGTCATCGAGAAGCAGGAATTCGAGAACTGGCTTTTCCAGCGAGTCTCGGGCGCAAAGCGCGGCGATTGGACGATCCTGAAACGCCAGGTCCGCATTGAGGCAATGATTCGCGGTAAGGAATCCCGCCAGTCCGTCTTTCTTTATGAATACTTCCCGACAGATGGGGCGAGCGGAGATTGGAACTCCACTCAGGAAGGAGAACGCGATCTCTTCCTGGTACGAGTCGAAAATGGCCGCTACCATCTGGTGCGTGACTTCTGGCGAAGCATCTTCCCGTTTTACAGCGGTAAACACGATCGCCTGCCTCTCGACGACTCGCATCCATTCTGGGAACGCGCCGGCCTGCTCGATTGGTGGTTGGGCGAAGGCCACACGATCGGGCGATCAGGACGCCGTGATCCCAGCGGCGCATTAGGCTGGTGGCGTACCGCGAAAATCGCGCGTGGCTTTATCCGGCATCCCGAACGCGACATGAGAGTCCTCGGCTGCGAGACTCTGCTTCAGATGGACCGTTGGCAGGACGAATGCTGGGAACAACTCCCGCCACCGGATCGGGTGGGGCTGATTCCTCCCCAACAACGCGGCCAAGGCTGGGAGCCTATGGCGTTGAAGCAGTGGGCCCAGGCAGTCGCGGCAAATGATCTCGACATGATGCGTCTTCTCACCACCGTCAACCGCCCAACCCTCCGCCGCGAATTCTGCCGCCTCTTCCTCCAGCGCTTCCCCACCGACCACGACAACGGCTGCCCCGCCGACCAGCCTCCACTCGCGACCATCGTCACCAAAGATGGCGATGTTCCGCTAATAGGCGCGTGGCCGCATCAGTAAGAATCGCTAGTAAGGAATGATATCCTTACCATATGGAAAAGAGTTTCACCAGTCTCGTCACCAGCAAAGGTCAAATCACCGTCCCCCAGGAAATCCGCGAGCGGCTCGGCTTGAAGAAGGGCGACCGCGTCGAGTTTGTCGCCGAAAAAAATCGCACCGTCGTCCGGCGCGCCCAGACCAAAGAGAACCCATTCGCCAAGTATGCGGGAGTGCTACCCGCTTTCCCTGGAGGAAGAAAGGAAATCAACGCTTGGGTTCGCGATCTCAGGGGCCGCAACGACGACGAGGAATGAGAACCGCGATTGACACCAACATCATCTCGGCTCTTTGGACGGGTGAACCATCGGCTGGCAAGATTGTCGCGATCCTTGCCCGCGCGAGTCGTGCCGGAGGGCTAACCATCGCCGCACCGGCATATGCTGAGCTGCTAGCCTATCCAGGTGCAACGCCCGAGTTTGTGGACGGCTTCCTTGACTCGACCAGAGCAATCATCGATTTTCGAATTGACGAAGCAATCTGGCGTGAAGCCGGCCTCCGGTTCGCCAAGTACGCCGCTCGGAGAAGATCGTCGCGCGGCGGTCCGCCGAGGCGCTCACTGGCGGACTTTATCATCGGTGCCCACGCGCTGTTACGCGCCGACCGGCTCCTCACTCTGGACGTGACCCTTTACGTCCGGGATTTTCCGGAACTGAAGCTCATCACCTGCGATTAGTGAATTAGGCCTTTTTCTTCCCTTTTGCCGCCGCCCGTGCCACGCTCTGCTTCACTCTCAACTTCACGATCCGCCCAATCAACTCATAAGGAATCGGCCGCTCCAGAGGAAATTGCAAATTTCCCTTTGGCCCCGCATAAACCGAAATCGCTTTCTCAATCGCCTTATCTCCCGATGCCGGCGGAAAAAGCCCGATGTGTTTCTTGAAGGCGGCGAAGTAAACCAAAATACCGTTCTGCCTAAACGCCGGCATCCGATAGCTGATGATCTCCTCAGCCTCAGGCGCAGCCTTGCGGACCGTCCGCCGTATCCGTTCGAGAATCACTTGCACCTTCGGTGGGAACGCGTCAATGTACTCGTCAATGTTCGTGGGCGCTGGCGACGAAGCTTTCATCAGTGAATCGTCCGAGTCTTCCGATTCATATAATCCACCAGCAAATACTGCCCCAGCGTATACGGCGTCGTAAAATAAGCCTTCCCGCGGCACAGCGCCGTGACTTTTTGTACGAAATTCACCAACCCATAATCGCTAGCCAGCATGAACGTATTAATCAAAATCCCCGCGCGCTTGCACCGGCTCACTTCTTCCAGCGTCCGCGAAATCACCAGCGGGTCGAGCCCAAACGCATTTTTATAAATCCGCCCGTCTTCGAGCGTCAGCGCGCTAGGCTTCCCGTCCGTGATCATGACGATCTGCTTCATGTCCTTCCGCTCCTGCGAAAGCAGCCTCTGCGCCAGGATCAGCCCATCCCGAGTGTTCGTGTAATAA
Source organism: Bryobacterales bacterium (assembly GCA_003170295.1). Taxonomy (GTDB): domain Bacteria; phylum Acidobacteriota; class Terriglobia; order Bryobacterales; family Bryobacteraceae; genus Palsa-187. Next base: position 30,830 of record PNAJ01000131.1, read on the forward strand.
GGACCCACCTGCGCCCGCGCCAACTCCTCCATGCGCAGCTCCTCCGCCGAATCGTGAAACAGGACGCATCGCAGCGTGTCGCCCGGATACTGCGTGCGAATCAGATGTGCCAGCGCGAGCGCGACCTTCTTGGCCGGTGTGAACCGATCCTCGCCATAGAGAATCATGCTGTGGCTGCANNTCGAGCATCAGCACCGTCGCGCAGGAGCTTTGATACTCGCTCTGATGCACCTGCAAATCCTCATATTCTAGATTCAGCGGCAGCTTCACGCCTTCGCGCCGCAGCGCGGAGAACAGCGTTTGCCCGATGTCGAGATTCATCGTGTCCCCGAACTCATACAACTTCGTCGCGCCTGACGATTCAACACCAGTCGACAAATCCCGCGTATCGTGCGCCCCAAAACTAGCATGCCCCAGCGAGCCGAGAAGATCCTTTAGCGTCTTAAATCCTAGAAAATCGATGCTCTTATCGGTGACCTTCACCTCGATCTTCGACTGCGCTTCGCCTTTACCACCCGCCTGAGGCTCCGTCGTGATGTAGCCTTCGTCGACCAGCTTCTGCACCAGCTTGCTCAGCAATTGGTCGAGCTGCTCCTCCGTCATCGATTCGAGCTGCCTGCGAACTTGCTCGGCGCGCTCCGGATCGAACATGTCGCCGCGCTCGATCGCCTGCTCCAGCGCCCTCTTCAGATCCTCCAGCGTTTTCGCATTCATCTCGCTGAACTGGAAATAAGGATCGTTGAAACCGCTTTCGAGAAAAAAATCCGCAAGCGCGCGCATCAGGTCTTCGGCGCTCAACCCGAGGTCGTCGCCCGTGTAGCGCCCATAGCGGACGGACTTCATTGATAGTTCCTTTTCGCCGCCTTCTTGAGTGGATCGTCCGGTTGCTCGCGCTTCCGAGGCTCCGCCATGAACCCGACCTCTTCATTCCGGCTGATCCGCCGATGCGCATAGAGGCCCTCCAAAATAAACTCCGCCGCCGCCGCGCGCACCGCATCCGGCTCACTCTCCCCGAGCGATAGCTTGCCCGTCTTTTCCATCAAATCCGGAACTTCACTCAACTCGCTGACCATCGTCGCCGAAGGCGCAGTCTCATCGAGCTTCAACTGTCCCCCCTGCTCGAAATACCGCACGATCGCGTTGAGATTCTCGCCCTCGAAATAGCTCGTGAACACTTTGCCGGTCGCCAGGCGAATCAGCTCGCGCGCCACCGTATCGCCGCCCTTCAACTCGCCCTCGTATTCCAATTCGAGTTTCCCGGTGATCGATGGCAGCGCCGCGTACACATCCAACACTCTCGGCACCGCGAGCGTTTCGCCCACCGCCATCGCCCGCCGCTCCGCATTCGACGCGACATTCTCCAACGCCGAAATCGGCAACCGCTGGCTGACGCCGCTCCTCTTGTCGACCCGCTTGTCGTCGCGAGCCGAAAACGCAAGCTGCTCGACAATCTCGCGAATGTAATCCGGCACTCTTAACTCCGACGTCCCGTCGCGAGAAGTCCAAGCCTCCTGCTCCGTAATCGCGAGCCCCTGCTCGATCGTGATCGGATAATGCGTGCGAATCTCGCTCCCGATCCGGTCTTTCAGCGGCGTGATAATTTTTCCACGCGCCGTGTAATCCTCCGGATTCGCCGTAAACACCAGCAGTACGTCGAGCGGCAGCCTCACCGGATACCCTTTGATCTGCACGTCGCCTTCCTGCATGATGTTAAACAGCCCGACCTGAATTTTTCCGGCCAAGTCCGGCAGTTCATTAATCCCGAAAATCCCCCGATTCGCGCGCGGCAGCAACCCGTAATGCACCGTCAGCTCGTCGGAAATATTCTGTCCGAGCCGCGCCGCCTTGATCGGATCGATATCGCCGATCATGTCCGCGATGGTCACGTCAGGCGTCGCGAGCTTCTCCACGTACCGCTGCTCTCGGCTCAACCAGGAAATGGGCGTAGCGTCGCCCTTCTCGCGAACCAGCCTCTTACAAGCGCTGCAAATCGGATGAAAAGGATTATCGCGAATCTCGCATCCCGCAATGTACGGCGTCCACTCGTCGAGCAGCGTCACCAGCATCCGGATCAGCCGCGTCTTCGCCTGCCCCCGCAGCCCCAGCAGAATAAAGTTGTGCTTCGACAGCACCGCGTTGACCATCTGCGGAACCACGGTCTCTTCATACCCGACGATCCCGGGAAACAGCTGCTCTTTCTTTTTCAGCTTGCAAATCAGATTCTCACGCAGCTCGTCTTTTACATTTCTGAGGGAAGTGCGCGTCTTCTTAAGAGACCCGATCGTCTCCGGAAGACCCGCGGAGGGCGATTCCATATCGCGATTGTAGCAATTTGTTATAGTCAGTCCTTCGCCTGCATGCCGACTGAACTAGCAGAGCTGGATTTTCGACGCTTCTGGCAACGCCTCCAATCCATGGGACTCAACGCCTACGAGGCTCGCTCCTACCTCGTCCTCGTCGGTCATCCTCGCTTTAAAGCCCTGGAACTGGCCGCCCGCGCGCATGTTCCCCGCCAAAAAATCTATGAGGTCCTCGATAGCCTCGTCGAAAAAGGCTTCGCGCACGTAATACAGGAAAAGACGAAATTGTTTTTGGCCGTGTCCCCTGACGAAGCGATCCCCAGCTACATGTCGCGACGCGCACAAGCGCTCTCCGATCAGCTCGCCGATCAGAATCAAGCCGCCGCCGGCATGGTGAAGGAATTGATGAGCGCCTATTCGGAAGGCCAGGGCGGCCGCGGCACGCTCGATTATCTGCGCATCGTGAACGACCCCGGGCAAGTCGCCTCGCAGTTCCGCAAAATGCTCTCCGAGTCGCGCGAGGAGTATCTGGAATTCTCTCGCCCTCCCTACGCAGTAGATCCTTTGGACGCGGAGTTCGTCATCCAGGCGCGATCGCGCGGCGTAGCCTGCCGCCTGCTAGTCGAGCACGGCACCCTAGACCAGCAGCACGAGCGTTTTCTAACGGAATATCGCGCTGCCGGCGTCGAAGTCCGCCAAATCGAAAAAGTGCCCATGAAGCTAGCGCTGCTGGATTCGCGCCAGGGACTAATCGCCTTGCTCGACCCCGTAATCACAAAGCCCGCATGGACGTCGGTGATTTTCAACCATCAAGGAATGGCCGAAGCCATGAAAGGTTTATTCGAAGACTACTGGCGCCGCGCCACGTAGCGTGCTCTCGGCCCCGGCAGCCCATACCGATCCGGCACCACACCCACAAACTCTTCCCAAGTAGTAAACAACTCCGCATTCATCCCCACCGCCCGAGCCCCATCGACATTCTCCTGTCGATCGTCAATGAACAACGTAGCTTCCGGCCCCACCCCGAGCCCCTGAAAAGAGTGCTCATAGATCGCCGCCTGCGGCTTGAACAGCTGCAACTCACAGGAAAACGTAACATGGTCGAAATGTTCCATGAATCCCGGCGTCCCCCGCAGCCCCTCCGCGATCGGATGTGGCAGGTTCGATAAAATCCCCACAGTGTAACCGCTCTCGTGCAGATCGTCGATCCAGGAAAGCACCCGCGCATCGAACGTGTTCCAGAACCCGATCTCATGCTGGACCATCCGTTCGATCAACGCGTCGTCAAACTCCGTCGACGCCGCCGCCGCGACCCCGCGCCAGTATTCCCGAGGCGACGTGCCTCCGTCGTAAGTAAGCCGGTCCAACCAGATCGCGCGCAGAAAATCCTCGACCGCGAGCCCGCACTCCTCCGCCGCGCGCGCGATTTTTTCATCGGAAACCGGAAAACAAATCACGTTTCCAAAATCAAAAACAACAGACTTGATCGTCATTATTCAGGAGCCCATTGTGGCGCGCGCCTCCAGGCGTGCCGCGTCGACATTCGTGTCGCCGCCTCCGGGCACTCCGCTACCGTCCCCCGTGCGCTCCATCGGCGACCTGCGGCTCCCTCCGCGTGCGAATCTCCCGCACCGCGTAAATCCTCCGCCCCTGGCTTTCAAAATACGTACGCGTCAGCACTTCGCCCAGCAGGCCGGTGCAGAACAGGATCACGCCCGTCACCAGCGCCAGCGCCGCCAGCACCATTAAAGGACCATGCTCGGCAATCAAGTCGCGCCCGGTCAGAATCTTTTCGACCGCCAACCCAAATAGCGTCGCCCCTCCGAATCCCGCCGTGATCAGCCCCCACTTGCCGAAAAAATGCATCGGACGCGTGAAATACTTCAGCAAAAACCAAATCGTGAAGATGTCGAACATCACACGAAACGTGCGCCCCAGCCCGTAATGCGAGCCTCCCGCCGCCCGCGGCAAATTCCGGATCGGCACCTCCGCCACCCGAGCGCCATAAAACGCCGCCAGCGCCGGAATGAAGCGGTGCAGCTCGCCGTAAAGATTCACGTCCTTCAAAATCTCCGCGCGATACGCTTTGAAGGTGGTCCCGAAATCCCGCAGCTCCACGCCCGAAACCTTGGCCATCATCCAGTTCGCGATGCGCGACGGAATTTTGCGCGTCACCGCGTTGTCGAGCCGGTTCTTGCGCCACCCGCTCGCGATGTCGTAGCCCTCTTCGATTTTTTCGAGCAGCGCGGGAATATCCTCGGGCGCATGCTGCAAATCGCCGTCGAGGGAAATAATGATGTTGCCCTGCGCCTCATCGAACCCCGCCGCCAGCGCCGCCGTCTGTCCGAAATTTCGTCGCAGCCGGATCACCTTCAGCCGATGATCGGTCTCCACCAGATTCGCCAGCAGATCGAAACTCCGATCCGTCGAAGCATCGTCCGTGAAAATGATCTCGTAAGGTTTGCGCAGCCGCTCCAGCACCGCCGTCAGACGGTCGTAGAGCGGAAGAATGGACGGCTCCTCGTTATGAATCGGAACGACAACAGACAGCATGGGTACCTTCTTTAGAATAGCAGCCCCCTTTTCTATTCAGAGGTGGCACAGGCTTTAGCCTGTGTTTTGGTGGCGCGAGCTTCAGCTTGCAGCGCCGGGCTTCAGCCGGCGTCCGTCCGCCTTTATGAGCCCCGCAAACCATCTGACTTTTCCGACCATCCGAGCGCTTGTGGCGCGCGCACTCGTGCGTGCTGCGTCGACACTCGTGTCGCCGCCCCGAGGCGCTTGCTCCTCACCCCTTCTTCGGCTCCTTCCCCGGCAAATTCTCCGGATTCTCATGCACCCGCGCCCGAAACGCCGCCGTCATCCCCGACGCCAGCGACACCGTCGAATCCCCATACTTATCCCGAATCTTGTCGACCGCCTCCAATGTCTTCCGCCACTTCTCAGTCCTCCCCTCTGAGAGCAGCGAAGTCTGCCCCTCCCCCGATTCGAGCGCTTGCGCATACACCCCCAGCAACCGGATCGCGCCGCCGGTCCACGCCTTGTGGAATAACGACCGCACCGCTTCCGCCAGCTCCGTATCGATCTGCGTAGCATGATCCAGCGTCCGCGCCCGCGTGAACGTGGAGAAATCGGAATAACGCAGCTTGATCTGCACCGTGCGCGCGTAAAGCGAATGATCCCGCAGCCTCCGCGCGACCATTTCCGCCAGCCTCACCAGCATCGCGTCAATTTTCTCCCGATCCCCGGTATCGACCGAAAAAGTATGTTCGTGGCTGATCGATTTCGGTTCGCCCCCCTCACCGACTTCGCCGTCGAACCACCCTCCCGCGTCCTCGCCGCGCGATTTTCCAGCCAGCGCCAGCCCCCATTTCCCGAACCTGGATTCAAGGAATTCATCTTCGAGCGCCGCCAGGTCTCCCACCTTGCGGATCCCGCAGGCGTGCAGATTCTTCTCCGTGACTTTCCCGACCCCAGGAATCTTCCGCACATCGAGCGGCGCTAAAAACTGCGCCTCCTGCCCCGGAATAATCCACAACACGCCGTTCGGTTTCGCCTGATCCGACGCAACCTTCGCCACCATCCGCGACGTCGCCGCGCCAATCGAGCAGTTCAAATCCGTAGCGTCCTTCACCAAGGCGTGCAATCGGTGCGCTGCTTTCAAAGGAGGCCCGTGCAGCCGTTCCGTCCCAGTCAAGTCGAGATACGCTTCGTCAATCGAGGCCATCTCCACCCGTGGCGAAAAGCTCTCGAGAACCTTGTAGACCCGCGTCGAATAATCCATGTACCGGTCGCGATGCCCCTCCAGGAAGATCGCCTGCGGGCACAATTTATAAGCGGTGCGCAGCGGCATCGCCGAGTGCACGCCAAACTTCCGCGCGGCATAGGACGCAGCGGAAACCACTCCCCGCTCGTTCGCCCGTCCCCCGACAACCACCGGCTTGCCCTTCAGCGAAGGATCGAACAATTCCTCCACCGACACAAAAAACGCGTCCATATCGAGATGGAAATAACTCCGCATGAGCTGCTAACAGTATAATTTGCAGTCCTTCTTTTCTTGTGGCGCACGCCCCCAGGCGTGCCGCGTCGACATTCGTGTCGACGCCCGGTTCCGCCATCTTCATTTTTCTCCTTATCATAGGAATATGAGCAAACCTCTCAGCGTTTTTCTGCTGGCGACCGCGCTTTTCGCCGCCACGCCCCAAGTCGGCCAGATGGCGCAAGACTTCACACTTCCCTCGCAGGACGGCTCGAAAATTAGCCTGCACGACTTCCGCGGCAAATGGGTTGTGCTCTATTTCTACCCGAAAGACGGTACCAGCGGCTGTACGCTGGAAGCGCACAACTTCCAACGCGACATCGCGAAGTATCAGCAAGCCAACGCCGAGATCGTCGGCGTGAGCGTCGATTCCGCCGATAGCCACAAAGACTTCTGCGCCAAGCAAGGCCTGCACTTCAAACTGCTAGCCGACACCGAAAAGAAAGTCTCGCAGGATTACGATTCCTTCCACACCCTGCTCCGCTTTTCCGCCCGCAATACATTTCTAATCGACCCCACCGGCAAAATCGCCAAAATCTGGACCGGCGTGAGCCCCGCGAGCCACAGCGAAGAAGTCCTGTCCGCGCTTTCGAGCCTCAAAAAATGAACACCTCGCGCTGAGACGAACCACATTGGCATCATTTGCCACCGGCCGATCCCCTAGAATAAGATTACTGAGCGTCTACCATGGCTTACGTTCCCACTAACCCCGGTTTGTTTGTAGTTCTTGGTCAGATCAATACGCCCGCGATCGACCAAGCTATTAAGACTCATTTCCCCAACGAGAGCTATGCCCTGCAACCAGGGCAATGGCTCATATCGGCACCAGGGAAGACGACAAAGGAAATATCCGATCAGTTGGGAATCTCGGCAGAGCCTTTTATCGGCTCAGCCATCATCATCTCAGTTGGTAATTACTTCGGGGTTGCCGCGCCGCAGATATGGGAATGGATCGCGGCAAAAGCGGGGGCGCTTCGTGTCTAGAGAAAAAGATCCGCAGCGCGGCACGACGCCGCCGCAACTTGCTCAAACGCCGCCGTCCTATTCGCCGTCCAGCGACTACAGTTATCTGGAAACCGTGATGACAATGCACACTAACCTCGGCCAGCTTACCGAGGCCGTGAATTCGCTTAAGGATCAATCGAAGGGGCAGGGCGAAGAATTGAAGAGCATCTCCAAGGATCTGCATGCCGCCAAAGCTGTTATTGCGGTATTCGGCACGCTGATCTTGGCGGTCGGTGGCATCATCGCTTGGTTGGTGCAGACTTACATCTCCACACACCCAGTCGCAAGACCCTGAGTTCTCCCAACAACGCTTGCGGCGTGGGAGCAACTACAGCCCCATAATGTGAAACCCGGAGTCGACAAATAACACGTCGCCGGTCACGCCCCGCCCCAGATCGCTCCCGAGAAACACCGCCATATCAGCAACCTCCGATGGATCCGTGTTTCTCCGCAAAGGAGCCTTCGCGGCTACTAATTCAAGGATCTTTGAAAAATCCTTGATCCCGCGCGCCGCCGCTGTTTTTATCGGTCCCGCCGAGATCGCGTTGACGCGAATTTTCTTTTCGCCTAATTCGCCAGCCAGATACCGCACCGCTGCTTCGAGGCCGGCTTTTGCTACGCCCATTACGTTGTAATTGGTTAGCACTCGCGTGGAGCCCAGATATGTCAGTGTCATGAGAGCGCCGCCTTCGGTCATCAGAGGAGCCGTCGCGCGCGCGACTGCAACTAGCGAAAATACGCTCACTTCCTGCGCTAACAAAAAGCCCTCTCGCGATGTCTCGACAAACGGACGACTTAGATCTTCGCGATTCGCGAACGCGATGCTGTGAACCACGATGTCCAGGCGGCCTAACTCGCTGAGCTTCGAGAGATCTTTCGTCACGTCACACTCGAATACCTGTGAGGCGCCGAGCTCCGCGCCTAATTCTTGAACGGTTTGCTGCAACCGCTCGCCTTGATAGGTCAGAATGATCTTTGCGCCCTCCCTGACGAATGCTTGCGCGATCGCATAGGCAATGCTCCACTTATTCGCGACGCCCAGAATGAGCGCGGTTTTTCCTTCCAGCAATTGAGGCATGAAGCTCTTATTTTAGCTTCTCCGGCTTGCCGCCCGCTTCTTTGCTGCGCTGCGCGGCGTCCATAAATGCGAAAATTTCCAGCGTGTTAGCGTTCTCAACCGGAGGTTTTCCCGTCTCGAAGAATTTCACGATCTCGCGCACCAGTCCTTCATAATCGGTACGCGGCTTGGCGGGACTCATCTGCACTCCGTCCTTGCGAAACACCACCGCGCCATAGGTTCCATAAGGACGCAGCGCGCGCACGGTGCCCAGCCGTCCGTCTTTCCATTTGCAAGTGATTTCATCGGAATCCGCGCCCACAACTCGTGTGACTTCTTCACATCCCGGACCCATCAGCGTGAACAAGATTTCGATTGGATGAATCGCGTACCACGACAATTCGAGTTGATGATGCTCTTCAAACGGTCCGGGCCCCCACGCCATCGCGCCCAAAATGCCGGGGCCCTCAAGTGACGAAGTTATCTCGCTCCATCTCAAACTGGACGCGCTGAACCACGGAACGCCGGCCTCCTTGGCGAGACGAGCAATCTCTCGTGCGTCGGCCAGTGTAGATGCTAAAGGCTTGTCGATAAACACTGGTTTCTTTGCGGCCAGAGCAGCTTTGAACTGCTGCAAGTGCGTGCGGCCGTCGACGCTCAATAACAAAATCGCGTCTACTTTGCTCGCGAGCGTGGGAATATCGTCCACTATCTCGACGCCCCACTTCGATTGCAATTCCTTGGCGTAGTTGTCAACGCGCGTGCGGCTGGATTCGACGTCGGCGCTGCCTCCTTTATACGCGGCGACGATTTTCGCGCCCGGTATCTTGCCTCCATTCAACAGCGTGGCGAACGCAGTGGCGTGCGAAGTGTCGGTCCCGATGATGCCAATTTTCAAAACCAGTTCCAAGAGCATGATGACGGGCATTGTACACTTTATCGTTGGATCTCTCCACTCCATTGATGTATGTGAAGGGCGTCGGCCAGGCGCGCGCGGCGATGCTCGAAACGAAAGGGCTCAAAGTCGTCGAGGATCTCCTTACTTATCCTCCGTTTCGATATGAAGACCGCAGCAACGTGAAAACCATTCGCGATCTTGCGCCCGGTGAAATGGCGACGGTGCTGGCGGAAGTGCGCTCGACCAAGGTTTCGGGCTTTCAGCGCCGCAATCTGGGCCTGTTTCAAGCGACGTTCACCGATCGATCGCGAGGAGTGCTCGCCGCTAAATGGTTTCATGGCGCGTACTTGAACGATGTGCTCGCGCCGGGACAAAAGATTGCGCTGTTCGGAAAGATTGAATTCGATTCTTACTCCGGCAACCTGTCGATCATGCATCCGGAGTTCGAAATACTTGCGGATGAAGAAGATGGCGATTCGTCGCTACACACCGGGCGCGTGGTTCCGATTTACACCGCCGTCGGCAAAGTGTCGACGCGGATTTTCCGCACTCTGCTGGATCGCATTTTAAAAAGCATCGACCCGATCGCGGATCCGCTGCCGCAGCGCATCTTGAACCAACTGAAACTGCCGGACTTGTGGACCGCGCTTCGCGATTTGCATTTTCCGCCGGTCGATTCTGAATTACGTTTATTGAACGCTTTTCGATCACCCGCGCAGTTCCGGCTGATTTTTGAAGAATTTTTCTGGCTCGAATGCGGCCTCGAATTAAAGAGAGCCAGAGCGCGGCTCGATCCAGGAATCGGATTCGCACTGAACGATCGCGTACGCTCTAAAATCCTGGAAATGCTGCCGTTTAAGCCGACGGGCGCGCAGAAACGGGTGCTGAAGGAAATCGCCGACGATATGGCCGCGCCGCGTCCGATGTATCGTTTACTGCAAGGCGACGTGGGCAGCGGGAAAACGCTGGTGGCGGCCGAGGCGGCGATTATCGCAATTGAAAATGGCTTTCAAACGGCGGTACTCGCGCCGACGGAAATCCTTGCGACTCAGCACTTTTTCTATTTCAAGAAGCTGTTTCAAAAGCTGAATTACGTCACGATTCTGCTCACTGGTTCGAATACGCAAAAGGAAAAAGAGGGGTTGCGAAAGCTTGCGGCGGCGGGTCTCGCGCATGTGATTTGCGGGACCCATGCTTTGCTTGAGGCAGGTGTTGAATTTAAGAGACTTGGACTTGCCATTGTCGATGAACAGCATCGCTTTGGAGTGGAACAACGGCAAAAATTGATGGAAAAAGGCTCGCATCCGGATGTCTTAGTCATGACCGCGACTCCCATTCCGCGCACGCTGGCTTTGACTATTTATGGCGATTTAGACGTGAGTATTATCGACGAATTGCCGCCGGGGCGCAAACCGATTATCACGAAACAAGTCGACGACTCGAAAGTCGAGCAGGTATATAGTTTCCTCAAGAAACAGATAGACTTAGGGCGGCAAGCGTATGTTGTTTATCCGGTGATCGAGGAGTCGGAAACACAGGCCATGAAGGCAGCGCAGAAGATGCATGTCGAGCTTTCGACCATCGTGTTTCCGAGCCTAAGAGTCGGCCTGCTGCACGGAAAGCTGCGCACCGACGACAAAGAATCCGCGATGGAGAAATTCCAGCGCGGCGAGACGCAAATACTGGTATCGACTACAGTTATCGAGGTCGGCGTGGACGTTCCGAACGCCACGGTGATGGTGATTGAGCAGGCCGAGCGGTTCGGATTGGCGCAATTGCACCAGCTTCGCGGACGAGTGGGCCGCGGCGGCGAGCAGAGTTACTGCATTTTAGTGACGGGCAAAATGAGCGAGGCGGGGCGGGAGCGGATTCGGACGCTAGTCGATTCAAACGACGGGTTTTATATCGCCGAGATGGACATGAAGCTGCGCGGTCCGGGGGAGTTTTTCGGGACCAGGCAATCGGGGCTGCCGGCGTTCCAGATCGGCAACATTTTGCGGGATGCGGATGTGCTCGAAATTGCCCGGAATGAGGCGGCGGCGTTTGTCAAGAATCCGCCTTCGGAAGACGAGCTGCGGAGGGGTGTGCAGTTCATTCGGGACCATTGGCAGCGGCGATATGGGCTCGTTCTGGTAGGTTAAATGACCATAAATGCTTCGTTAGTGCCTCTGAGGAAGCCTTATTTGACCATAATTTTATGCGTGTAATCGGTGGTGAATTTCGCAGGAGAGTATTAAAAAGTTTGCCGGGGCTCGATGTGCGGCCGACGCCGGACCGGATGCGCGAAGCTTTGTTCAGCATTCTTGCGCCGAGAATCTCGGGCACATTGTTTTTGGATCTTTATGCGGGGACGGGCGCGGTGGGAATCGAGGCGCTGAGCCGCGGTGCGGAGCGCGCGATCTTTGTGGAGAACAGCCACGCGGCAGTGGAGGTGATTCGCTCGAACTTGAAAACCTTAGGGCTTGAAAATCGAGGACGGGTTTGGCAGGGACGCTCGGCTGGCGTGATTGGAAAACTTGGGAAGGTGGACATTACGTTTCTGGATCCGCCGTATCCTCTCGAAATGGAATACGAGAAGGCGCTCGATGCGCTGGCGGATGAGCCGCCGGGGTTGGCGGTCGTGCAGCACGCGTCGCGGTTTGCGCTTAAGGAGAGTTATGGAGGGTTGAAGAGGACTCGGGCGGTGAAGCAGGGGGAGAACACGCTTAGTTTTTTTGCGGTCGAAGACGGCGACTGAAGTCGCCGCTGCAAGCTGAAGCTCGCGCCACCCAAAAAGCTCACACCACCTTGGTAGCAGGTGACACACACCTACTGCGACAGGGTGACTGCGTTAGAGGCGCCCTTGGTATTTGTCAGCGTTACTGTTACCGAGACTACGCTGGTCGATTGTGTGCTTAGCGTGAACGGCGCGGTTAGCGTGAATTGGGTGCCGTAGGGATTCGATTGCGCGGTGTTCGACCACCACGCCAGAAATGGCGCGGCTAGGGATACGGTGACGTCGGGGGTCGCGAATGTCTTGCCCGTCGCGGGAGCGAAGTGGAACAGGCCGCTGACCATTTCACGGGTCGAGGAGAATCCCACCACGGTGACGGTGACGCCTCCGGGGGTTTGCTGGAAGGTGACGCTGCTGATAAACGGCACGCCGGATGGGTTGGTGATCGGCTTGGTGGTCGTGAAAAACGGGGGGGCGCCGTTGATGTTCATGCTGGTGGTGACGTTGATGATCCCGGCTGTGGTTCCCGTCAGGACGGTTGGGTTGGCCCCACTGGGGAACAAGGGCGCGGTGCTGCCGGCGGGGATGGTGAAGTTGATCGTACAAGTATGGGGGGCGCCCGTCGTGCACGTGCCCCCTGACGCGAACTGAATCATTTGATCGTCCACTCCGGTGGACGGGGTCACTGAGGGCAGGAAAGTCAGCGAAACCACGCCGGAAATATTCAGCGGATATGCTGCGCCGATGGCGATGGCGACCGGAATCTGCTGCATGAAGCCCGACGTCGGACCGGAGAGCGTGACGGTGACAGTAGGCGTGGGGGGATTCGTCGCAGTGAGGATGATGGGAAAACTGGTGCCCGCGGCGCCGGAGGTGTCGGTCACGACTATGTTGAAGTTGAAAGTACCGGCTGCGGTCGCGGTTCCGCTGAGGGTGTGGGTGGAGGCGTTAAATGTGAATCCAGCGGGCAAGGCGCCAAGGCCTTGCGAATAGGTATAAGGCGCGACTCCTCCACCGGCGGTGAGAACCTGCGTGTAAGGGACGCCGACTACCGCAGTCAGCGTGGTCGGGGTGAGGGTGATCGGAGCGGCGGCCGCGGTTAGCGTCAGAGGCATGCTGAGCGTGCGCGCGGCGGCGTCGGTCACCGTGATGGTGAAGCTGCCGGATTCGACGGCGGGCGCGGTTCCGGCGATGGTTACGGTGGCGGCGGTGAAGGTGAATCCGGCGGGAAGAGTCCCCGTCAATCCGAAGGTGTACGGGGTTTTTCCTCCGGCCACGGCGAATTTCTGGGTGTACGCAACACCGACTACCGCGGCTGGCAGAGTGGTGGGCGTCATGGTGAGTGCGACGGCGGTCGCGATGGTGTAGGCCTGCGTCGCAGTACCTTTCGCGGCGTCGGTGACTTGCACGGTGAATGACGACGTCGCGACGGCGGTGGGTGTGCCGCTGATGACGCCGGTGGTCGCGTTAATCGTGAGGCCCGCGGGCAGAGCGCCGGCCGAGATCGTAAAGCCATAGGGCGGAGTTCCTCCGAGGGCGGAGACGGTCTGGGAATAGGCCACGCCGACGGTGGCGTCGGGGAGCGTAGGAGTGTTGATGGTGAGAGGTCCGGCGGCGATGACGAGCACGTACGTGATTTGTCCGAACGCTTTCTGTGAATCGGTGGCCTGCACGGTGAAGGTGAAGGTTCCCGAGACGGTAGGAGTTCCGGCTAAGATGCCTGTCGATGGATCGAGCGTGAGACCGGTGGGTTGCGGCGATCCGGCGACGATGGTCCAGGAGATGGGAGGCTGTCCGCCGGTGGCCGTGAGGGGTTGCGAATATGCGACGCCGACGGCTCCGGCAGGCAGAGTGGCGGGCGTGATGGTGAGGCCGTTGCCGACCGTGATCGACAGTTTCGCGCTGGCGGTAGTGCCCTGATTATCGGTGACGACGAGCGTGAAGGAATAGAAGCCGGTGGTGGTGGGCGTGCCGGAAATGCGGCCGAATACGCCGTCCAGCGTCAAGCCGGGGGGCAAGTTGCCGCTGTCGGTCTGGATGACCCAACGATACGGAGGCTGCCCGCCGCCCGCCGACAAAGTTTGCGTGGGGTAGACGGCGTTCACGACGCCGTTGGGAAACGAATTGGTGAGAACGCTCAACTGCACCACGACGTTGAGGGTGAAGTTTTTCGTCGCGGTCAGGCCGGTCGAATCGGTGAGGAGCACGGCGAGCGAAAATAATCCGGTGGCGGTGGGCGTGCCGGAGATGACGCCGGTGCTCTTATTGATGGTCAAGCCGTCGTTGGCGGTGGACTGGAGCAACCAATTGTAGGGCGGGGTGCCTCCGGAACCGGTGAGTGTGGCGGTGTAGGGAGTGTTTTGAGCTGCGACGGGGATGCTGCTTTCATTGATCGTGATGCTGGCGGCGTTGATCGTGATGGTGTAAGTCGCGGTGACGGGCATCGGGGCGGCGAAAGTACCGGTTGGGGACAGCGTCACTGTAAAGGTGTAGGTTCCGGTGAGGGTCGGGGTGCCGGAAATGATGCCGCCCGTACTCACGCCGAGGCCGGGCGGCAGAAGGGATCCGCCCAACACGCCCCAGATATAGCCGACGCAATTCACGCACGTCAACTGGGTGGAGTAGGGCTGAGTCAGAGTGCCGTTGGGTACCGATGAGGTGGTGATGGCGGCGCCGCCGCTGGAGCTACTAATACTGATGGAGGCATCCGCACTGGCGCTGTTCTCCAAGTTGTCGAAAACGGTCAGCGTGAACCCGAAGGATCCCGCGGTGGTGGGCGTTCCCACGATGAATGTATTTGCGCCGTTCTGCTGCGTGGCCAGGCCGGGAGGCAAGGAGGGGGAAATATTCCAAGAATAGGGAGGCACGCCGCCGCTGGCCATCAGTTGGGTGCTCGCATAGGTGGTGTTGATGGTGCCGGTGGGAAAGTTCACGCTGGTGACGCTCAGGGTTCCGCCGCTGATTATGATTTGGAAATTCTTCGAGACCACCGGACCGCCGATAACCTGGACCGTGACTGTCACGGGAAAATAATTTCCGGCCGTGATTGGCGTGCCGGAAATCGTGGCGCTGTTGGGAAGGCCGGTGATGGTAAGATTCGGCGGCAATCCGGACGCGCTCCAGGCGCCGTTGGTGCAATTCGTGCAATTCACCGGTGTCGAGTAAAACTGATTGACGTTGCCGTTCGGTAGGGACGGCGTGGTAATGGTTTGCGCCAGCGCGAGCGCTGCCGGAACAAGGGCGAGAAGCAGAATACGGAGGGACCTCATTGCCGGCCTCCAATTTCAGAGAGCGCGGGAGGGACGATCCAGACTGCGCCCGCTGCGGCGTCGAAGAGTTTTAGCTCCGATCTACGGGCGGTTCCATTCAATCGAAAAAGCGCGCCGCCGAGACTGTAGAGTCCGGTCGGAGAGCATCCGCAATCGACGAGATCCGCGGTTCCCGTCGCGAGAGCGACGTTGAGAAGACTGCCCGCGGCGTCCGCGACGATGGCGCGCTGATTATCGAACGAGATCGCGATGGCGCGCGGCGATAAGGGCTGCGCTGAAAAATCGTAGAGGACCGATGGCTGCATGCTGCCGCCGACATCGGCGATGGAGGTGACACGGGTCGATGTCGAGAGGGCGAGGTCGTGACGATTGTGGAAGAAGGCCAGCGCGACCACGCCGGGGTCGGTTTGGAGAGGAATCACTTCTGCGTTGGGACCGAAGGCGTAGACGCCCGCGCTAAACAAACCGGCGGCCCACTGGCCGTCGTCGCTGATGGCGATCGCGAGGGGCGAAGCATTGAGGAACGCGGCGTCGATGGAGCGCACGGCAGGTGCATCGGGGAGGCCGCTGATGGCTTCCAGATGTCCGAGCAAAGGGAACCACAGCGCGGCGGAAGTGCCACGGGGGCTCATCGCGAGAACGTCGGGATTCGTGCTCGCGCCCTTGATAGTCGTGAGGCTGACGCCCGGTTTTACGATCATCGCTTCGCCCGAGTCGGCGGCGATGGCAATCGCGAAATTCTGAGTGGGGGAAATCGCGATGTGAGAAAAATCGCGGCCGGCGTCGATGGAGGCGCCGATGGCGCCCGCGGCCGGCAATCCATGCATGGGACGAATACGAGTGCCGTCGGGGACATAGCCGAGGAATGGTCCGCCGATTTGAGCGAAGGCGGTCCCACACAAAAATGTGGAAAAAATAAATGTGCGCATTAGTGAGGTGCTCCTACGGTGGGAGTTCCCGCGGTGATGGTGATGGCGGTGCTCGTCGAGGTGCTCGATCCACCGCCCCGCGTGGCGATAATTGCGCCCGCCGCGGCTCCGGCTGCGATGGCGACGACGATCAAAACTTTCGCGGTGGTCGAGAGTCCTCCACCGGCGCTGCCGCCGGCCACGTTCATTTGCGTGATGATCGCGCTGGCCGTTTGGCCGTTGGCCGAGGCCGTCACGCGGATCTGCATTTGCCCGCTCTGATGATTGGGGCGAATGCCGGTAGCGGCGGCGCGTCCCGACGCGTCAGTGGTGACGGTGAGAGTCTGGGAGCCGTTCGCGAAAGTTCCGCTGGGTCCGGTGCCGGGCAGAAAGAAGACCACGGCCGCGCCCGCTATGGGCTTGTGATTTTCGTCCTCCACCTGCACGATCGGTTCACGATTCACACGCTGCTTAATATTATTGAGCGCGCCTTCTCCCTCGACAATGACGATATTCAGCTTGGGCGCGTCTTGAGATGGTTCCAAGGGCTGCGCGCCGACCAGATTCGTCAGGAGAAGGCAACTCAGAAAAGCGGAGCCGCCTGGGGTAAGCTTCATTGCTCCTCCGATTCACAAAGTAACACTAACCCTGGGTGATGCGCTGGAGTCGCGGAGTGTTACGCTCCGCGTCTCTGTGGGAAACGCGTTTCTTTCGGCAATAGATCCGCCAACTTACGTGTTTCACTCACGCTCGCTCCAAGCACCCCCGTGTAAACATTCAGTCAGGAAGCCGGGGTTTCTCAATGGACGCCCGGATCGCGACCCGCAAAAGTCTTCGAAGCTCTATGCGGACTCGCTGGAGCATTGGGGAGAACCGCTGTCTCATCAGCGGCCCTGCCGTGAGGGTAAAAACACGGATTGCGCGCCCGTCCCGGCGGATCGTTAAGAGGGCGGGCAGTCGAAAGGCTGCCCGAACTCTGAAAATTGTCTGGCAGTATTATGTGTATCAGCCGAACGGTTATTAGCACCGGTGTTGCCTTGTGGGGCGGCCAATTTTGGCGGCAGCCGCATTTCAGGCGGCTTTTGTTGGTCGTCGAAAAGCCTGCCAGAGGCAGGCTGCCGCCAAAATTGGCCGCCCCACTATTCGTGCCGCAGCGCTTCTATGGGGTCTACGCGCATCGCGCGACGGGCCGGGATCAAGCATCCGAGCGCGGCAGCGGTCGAGAGTATCAGCGCGACGGCGACGAACGTCGGCGGATCGGACGGCGAAACGTCGACTAGCAGGGCCTTCAAAACTTTCGTGACCGCGAGCGCCGCGGCGAGTCCGATGACGAGTCCGATGG
Source organism: Bryobacterales bacterium (assembly GCA_003170295.1). Taxonomy (GTDB): domain Bacteria; phylum Acidobacteriota; class Terriglobia; order Bryobacterales; family Bryobacteraceae; genus Palsa-187. The sequence continues at coordinate 48,358 of PNAJ01000131.1, forward strand.
CCAACTGGGTCATGCCTTGCGCGAAGACGAGACGGAGGATATTTCCGTCGCGGGCGCCGAGGGCGATGCGGACGCCGATTTCCTGGGTCCGCTGACTGACGGAGTGGGCAATCACGGCGTAGAGTCCGACGGAGGCGAGGCCAAGGGCGATAGCGGCGAAGATGGCGAAGAGGGTGCCGAAGACGCGGTAGGGCCAGTTGCGACGCTCCAGTTGCTCGTCCATAGTGTGCAGGTTAAGGACGGGCAGGCCGTCGTCGATGGCCTGCACCTCGCGGCGGAAGGCCTGCTTGAGCGTAGACGGAGGGACCGATGTTCGAGCGGCGACGGACATGCTGGATGTGGTTTCCAGGCGATAGGGGAGATAGATGGTGGGGTCGCGCTTCGCTCTCGACTGGTCTTTGTAGGGGAGGTTGGGGACGACGCCGACGATGGTGAGCCAGGGCTGGGCGACGTCCTTTTTATAGAGGCGGAGGCGGCGGCCCAGTGGATTTTCGTCATGTAGAATGCTTTGCGCGAACTGGCGGTTCACCAGGACAGTGAGTGAAGAAGGCGTGCCGTCGGCGGCGGTGAAGTCGCGGCCCGCGAGCATCTGGCGGCCCATGACGCGGAAATAATCGGGCGTGGTGATGACGGCGTCGACGTTGGGACGACGCCGGGCGTCGGGCTGCGGTTCGCCTTCGACTTCATAGGGGAAGTCCCACGATCCGGTGAGAGGTATGTTGGAAGTCACGGTGGAGATTTCGACGCCGGGCAGCGCGTCGATGCGGGTTTTCAGGCGGTCGAAGAAGGCCAGTTGCTGCTCGGGCTTCAGATAGTTCGCGTTCGGCAGTTGAATCCACATGGTCAGGATGTTCCCGTCGCGGATGCCGATATCGCTGCGATAGGCGTTCATGAAGCTGCGAATCATCAGGCCCGCGCCTGCGAGCAGGACGACGGCGAGCGCCATTTCGACGACGACGAGGAGGCCGGAGAGATATTTACCGCGTCCGCCGCCGCTGGAACCGCGGCCTCCATCCTTGAGCGCGGCGTTGACGTCGAGTTTCGAGAGACGCAAGGCGGGGGCGAGTCCGAAGAGGAGTCCGGTGCCGATGGTGATCGCGGCCAAGTAAAGGAGAGCGCGAAGGTCCATCGTGAAATCGAGCGAAGGGGGTTTTCCGGTGGCAGCGACGGCATTGTCAAAGACGCGGATGCCCCAGATGGCCAGCATCCACCCAATGGCTCCTCCGGCGATGGAGAGCATCAGGCTTTCGATGAGGAGTTGGCGAATGATCCTCCATCGTCCCGCGCCAAGGGCGACGCGAATGGAGATTTCGCGCATGCGGCTGACGGCGCGCGCCAGTTGCAAATTCGCGACGTTGGCGCAGGCGATGAGGAGCACGAATCCAACGGCGCCGAGCATGGCGAGAAAGATGATCTTGATTTCGCCATCACCTTCACCGGCGAAGTAATCGTTGTAGTCGATAACGCGGCCGCCGATATCTTTGTTCTCGATGGGATATGCGGCGGCGAGACGCTGCGCGATGGTACCGACTTCGGCGCTGGCGGTTTTTATGCTTGTGTTCGGGGCGAGGTGTCCAAACACCGTGAAACGGCGGTTCTCGCGCTTCTCGTATTCGTCCTTGAGGATCAGCGGCTTCCAAATTTCGGTCTCGCGAGGGAAGTCCAAGCGGGCGGGCATGACGCCGACGATGGTGGTCGGCTCTTCATCGATGCGGACGGTCCGGCCGATGACGGAGAGATCCTTGCCGTAGCGATTTTCCCAGACTTTGTAGCTGAGAATCGCGACGGGCGGGGAGCCGGGCTGCTCGTCGGCGGGCCCAAAATCGCGGCCGGCGATGGGCTTTTGTCCAATGACGGAAAACATGTTGGCAGTGACGCGGGCTCCGTGATAACCCTCGGGCGAAGCGGTGTGGTCGCTGATGTTCGCGGACACCTCGGTCGATGCGCCGACCGCGTCGAACGACTTCACCTGCGCGCGCAGATCGCGGAAATTGGGATAGGAGAAAGCGCGATTAGAGTGAGGTTTCGTGGCGTTAGTCGAGACGATATAGAGGATCTGGTCGCTGTTGGCGAAGGGGAGATTCTTGAAGAGGACCGCGTTGGCGAGAGAGAAAACGGTCGCGTTCACGCCGATGCCGAGGGCGAGAGCGGTGATGGCGACGGTGGTGAATCCGGGATTTTTCGAGAGGGTGCGCAGGCCGAAGCGGATGTCCTCAAGGATGCTCATGTTGGTTGAGGACGGAGATTCGGGTGGATTTGTTCCCTGGTTTTGTCGAGCGGGGCGCCGGATGTATTCGTTTGCGCCAAACGGCGCGAGGTGATACTTTTGCAAAATGACCACCAGGAAGAAGAGAGGCCGGACGGCGTGGGTCGTGACGCGGCGTTGGTTTGCCGATCCTAAGCGGCGGGAAGTAGTTGCCATTTTTAGCGGTCGTCTTGGAGCGCCGCGAGTTCTTGAATTCGTCGAACTGCTTCACCTTACGCATGACTATACTCTTCAAGAGCAACTGGATATGCAATGGCCTCGATACGGGCGGATTACGTACCCCGCAAGACTTGGACAAACAAAAGAGCGCGATCCGTGGGGTGGTGAGATTATCTGCGGCGATGATCCCTTTCTAGTGGCGCGATTGGTTGACGATTTAATAGTGGAACGTGACGCCTACAACGTCGAAAAACCGATTTGGAAGGATCGCCCACGCGCGAGCTCGGCTTGGATGCATCCAGAGAAGCACGGAAGTGAAAAAGGAACGCAGGACGGACGAGACCGTTCCTGAACTCATTAAGAGCGGCAAGCCTTCGCGGATAGGCGCGAAGGCTTAGTCGAACGGTATTGCAATCTCGTTATAGCTGCCCGGCGTGGCCGCGTCCACGACGGCGGCGATGCGTTCGAGATGCAATCGGACGCGGGACCATTTCGTCGTACCGGTCAAAACGACGAAGGCAATTCTTCGGCCGGTCAGGTTCTGCTGGTAACGAATCCTTTGATCTGTAGTGAACAAGAGATCGACCGCCGCTTCCTCGGCGGCCTTCAATAAAGCGCCATTGGTGAGCCTATCCCAGCCTTTCGATTTTGCAGTGATGACGGTGTGGCCTCGCAACGCACGGGCGACTCCTCGGGGCGCTCCGTGATCAAACAGAATGAGCATCGACGGGTTCGGGTGCGGATGACTGAAGGCTCTGAGCAACGAATTCGAGAACCGCAGTAATCTGCTCCCGCGTCACATCGAATTGCTCCATCACTTCTTCAATACTTAAGTCTTCAAGGTTCTCGATCACTGTGGCCACAGGCAAACGGGTATCGCGGAACACCCAAGCGCCGCTCACTTTGCCGGGGACGCTCTCCACTGCGGCACATTGCGACCAATCGAGAACCGGCATTTGTGGAGGCCTCCTTCTTATACAATACTACTGCGCATAAAACGCGGTCATGGATGGAGCAATGTAATCGCGAATCTCCCGCAGGTCTCCTTCTCCGTAACCGCCAAAGATGTAGCGGCTCACCGAGGCGGGAGATCGGCGATCAGGCGGTCCATCACTTCTTCTCCGTCCGCGCTGTCCCCTGCATCGAGTGATGCGACTCGTTCGGCTATGGCTGCTCTGAACTCGGCGATCTGCCCATGCCTCAGGTTCGTTTCAGCGACAAGCTTCTCGACATACTCGGCGACGGAAATGCCTTGCGCATGAGCTCTCGCTTGCAATTGATCTTCAATCTCGCGGGGCAGCTCAATTGTCATGGGACTCCATACAAGTGATTATTGCAAATAAAACGCATTCATGAAGAACTTATACGTCCCCTGCGATTGGCCTCTCCACTGCGGCCGGAAGCCGAGCAGGATCACGTGGCCTTTTCCGTATTCGACATTCAGCGCCGCGGCTTTGCCTTGGATTTTTGCGGGACCCACGAGGTATCCGCTCGCGAGCGGGTTGCGATCTTTCGGATAGCGCGCTAGAACTGTGCCCTTGAACTCGGGCTTGGTGTCGAAGGCGGGGCTGCGCTCGAACATCACGATGGGGTCGGGCAGCAAGCCGGCAGAGAGGGCGTTTTTCGGGTCTTCCACGTGAATGCTGAGCAGGCAGCCGGAGCAGAAAAAGTCGGTGTTGCTTGCGCCTGCCAGCGCATTCGTCACGGGCAAGTTGAATTGATCGACGGCGAACATCGACGCGTTGTTGAAGGCGACTAGCGTGCCTCCGTCGGTGACGAAATCTTTCAATGCGTCGACGCCCTCTTCGCCAATGCCTCCTGCGTAGCGTGGCGGAGTGGAACCGGGACGTGTCCCTTCCATGATCTGGCGCGTTTGCGCATCCGGCATCACGATGACGTCGTATTTTTCGTGCAAACGGCCGGCGATGATATCGGCGTTATATAAGGAAGCGAATGGGAACTGATACTGTTCCAGAATCCAACGCGTCCAGCCCTCGTCCATGTTGCCGGTCCAGGAGCGGTAAAGGCCGATGCGCGCGGCTTTCACGGGTTTGCCTTCGCCTTTTCCGGGCGCAGCCTTCAAATGATTCGCGGCTAGAATCGACTCGAGTTTTCCCTTATCGATCCCGGTCGCGGAAATTTCGTCGCCTGCGAACGAGACGGAACCTTTCGCGGCGAGAATTTCATTGACGGCGTGCAGACTGGCGTTCTCGGCATGCGAGAAGGGCGCGGTATAGCCGACGATCGAGCCATTTTTCACCGGCACGGGCTTCAGCGAATCTTTGAACTTCGCCGACGGAGGCGTAGTCACGGCGTGCACTTCCACGCCCATCTGATAGGGCACGGTCCAGCCGGTCACGTCGTACGGGCGCTGCGAGAGCTGCGGATATTTCTGCGGCTCGAACAGTTCTTTCACCAATCCCGAAAATGGCTGATTCATCATGATGACCCACGCGTCGGGATCAGCCGACTGCTTCACTTCGATGCCTTGGAGCATCAGCTTCTCCAATAAAAGCGCCGCTGTAGGCGAATCGTGCTGTTCGCGCGGAATCACATTAGGCGTACGGAGGATCTTTTTCGAACTGCGCGATGGTGTCGCGCGCCGCGCGGTATTTGTTGTACACCATCTGCTCGCGATACTCCGCGGCCATATCGAGCACGGCCATCGAGGCTCCGTACATGTAGCGGCACGCGTCGGCCAAGCGCCACCAACCGCCTTTCCAGGGACTCGAATAAAGCATCTCCGCGCGCAGCGATTGCCTCTGCGCGGGAAATTCGTCGATGGTGTAAAAGTGCGGCGTCGCGTAACGATAGAGCGCAGTCTCCGTGAAGAAGGAAAGCGTGTGGCGGAAATTTCCGACGTTATCGAGATACCCCGGATACCAGACGTCAAAGCTTTCCTGATGCATGGAACCGGGCATGCCGTGCTCATCGAGATAGGACGCGATGGTCATCCCGGTGAGGCTCAGCCAGCGCAGCATCAGAGGATGTATGTTGCTCGAAATCGGATCGGCAAAAGGCGGCAGATAAATTCGGCCTGGGAATGGAGCCGTTTGATGATGCGTGTAAAACACCAGCGGCTGGGTTTCGAGCGTGGCCTTGGTCACCACCTGCGACTCGATCATGTTGAGCATGTAGCCGTCGCGATTGTTATCGTGACCCACATATTCCTGCCACAAATACGGCAGCGGCGCGACCTCATACGGGGTCCCGACGTTCTGGCGATACCAGTTCGCGACCATATTCTGGCCGTCGGGATTGATCGAAAACCACAGCTCCGTAATTACGTTCTCGCGAATATTTTTGTATTCCGGATCCTCGCTCGCGACCAAGTCGTAGCCGAGCTGAATGGTGTGCTGCGCGTTGGCGACCTCGGTCGC
>PNAJ01000049.1 GCA_003170295.1 Bryobacterales bacterium
TTGATGAAGTTGTTGCAGAGCGTACACGGGATGGGCGTTCGGCCGGCGAGATATTCGTCGACAAAAGGCTTCACGACTTGGGCTTCGAAGCGGTCCTCAAAATTGACGACGTAATAAGGAATCCCGAGAATCTGCGCGACATGGCGTGCGTCGTAGACATCGTCGAGCGAACAGCATCGGCCAGTGGATCCGCCTTCGGGGATGAGATCCGGCAAGCGGCGCTGATTCCAGAGCTGCATGGTAAGCCCAACGACATTTTCGCCGCGCGCGCGCAGCATTCCCGCGACGACAGAGCTATCGACTCCGCCGGACATTGCGACTGCGATGGTGGCTGTCTCCAATGTGTTCTCAGGCATAAGCGGGCGCCAGCTTTCGCAGATGCGCGACGGATTCGGCAACAGCGTCGATCAACGCGTCGACCTGCGCAGCGTCGTTCGACCGGCCGAGCGAGAAACGGATACTTGACTTGGCTTGTTCGCGCGTGAGGCCGATGGCGATGAGGACAGGCGAAGGCTCCTGCGCGCCGCTCGAACAGGCGGAGCCTGCGGAGACGGCGAAACCTCTCAAGTCGAGTGCGATGAGCAAAGCCTCGCTGTCAATTCCATCGAAGCGGATATTAGTGACGTTGGGCGCGCGGAGGCTGCCCGCGGCATTGACGTGTGTGTCGGCGACACGGGACAATATGCTGCGTTCCAGGCGATCGCGAAGTGCGGCGAGGTCGGGCCATTCCGCGGCGGCGTGTTGATTGATCCACTGCGCGGCGGCGCCAAGGGCAACGGCTCCGGCGACGTTTTGCGTGCCCGCGCGGTGGCGGCTCTCATGACTTCCGCCGTACATCTGCGGGCGAAGATTGAGTCCTTTGCGAATAAAGAGAGCACCGGTGCCCTTCGGCGCGTAAATCTTGTGACCGCTGATGGCGTAGATATCGGCGTGGATGGCGCGGACATCGATAGGGACTTTCCCAGCCGCTTGCACGCCGTCGGAATGGAAGGCGAAGCCTGCATCGCGCGCGATGCGGCCGATCTCTTCAACCGGCTGGATGGTACCTAGCTCGTTATTGACGTGCATCACGGTGATCAACTTCGTGTCGGGGCGGATGGCGTTTCGGATCGCGTCGGGATCGACGATGCCGCTGCGGTCGACGGGTACTTGGGTGACCGAGAGTTGATCGGCACTGGCTAGCACGGCGGGATGTTCGATGCTGGTCGTGATTACGTGGCCGCCAATTCCGAGAATCGCCAGATTATCGGACTCCGTGCCGCCGCTGGTGAAGACGATTTCGTTATCGGAGCAATGCAACATGGCAGCGACCTGGCGGCGCGCGGCATCGAGTTTCGCGCGAGCGGCTTGGCCGTAATGATGGATACTGGAGGGGTTGCCGAAAACCTCGGTCATCACCGGGAGCATGGCTTCCAGGACTTCAGGGGACACGGGCGTCGTCGCGTTGTGATCGAAATAATATCGCTGCACGGCTATCTTTAATTTTAACAGCAGATGTTACGCGGACCTATCACACTCATCACCGATTTTGGAATCACCGACCATTTTGTGGGCACGATGAAGGGTGTGATTCTTGGTATTGCGCCTCGTGTGAGGATCGTGGATATCACGCATGAGATCCAACCGTACGAGGTGAACGAAGCCGCATTCGCGATCGCGCAGGCGTGGCGCTACTTCCCGAAGGGCGCGATTCACGTCGTCGTGGTCGACCCGGGTGTCGGCAGCGCGCGCCGGCCGATTCTGTGTGAGGCGGAGGGGCACTTTTTCATCGCGCCGGATAATGGCGTGCTGTCGATGATTTACGATACAACGCGTCACAAGGTGCGGGTGATTTCGAACGAGAAGCTTTTCTTAAAGAAAGTGAGCAAGACGTTTCATGGGCGTGATGTTTTTGCTCCCTCTGCGGCACACCTGTCACGAGGCCTGGCTCCGGCGAAGTTCGGGAAAGCAATTCACGACCCGGCGCGCAACTTTCTGCTGAAGCCGACCAGATTGTCGCGGCACGACTGGAGCGGACTGGTGCTGAAGACGGACCGGTTTGGGAACCTGATCACGAATTTTCACACCGACGAATTTCCGGATCTGGCGGAACGTCCAATCGAGCTCCGCGCGGGGTTGGAGAGAATCACCAAGCTGGCGGCGACATACGCGGAGACGATGATCGGCGAGTTGTTCGCGATTGTCGGCAGTTCGGGATATATCGAGATCGCGGTGAATCAGGGGTCGGCAGCGAAGATGTTGGGGGTTGGCGCGGGGTCGCCGGTTGAGCTTAAGATTGTTTTCGACTGATCCCGGTGGTTCCGGACGGCGACACGAGTGTCGACGCGGCACGCACGAGTGCGCGCGCCACAAAAGACAGGAGATATTTTTTAGTCTTCTGGTTTGCGTTCGTAGCCGCGGCATTCTAGAACGGGCAGGCGGGGATATTTCGGGAACGTGGGATCGGTGAGGGCGCGTTCACACAAGAGGAAGATCGACTCGCGATCGTTCCGGATGATGCGGCAGTGTTGGCAGGTGTCGCAGAGATTCATTTCAGTCGATGAGACCACTTCGCACGGCGAATCTTACCAGCTCGCCGGTGCTATGCAAGTTTAATTTCTCCATGAGGCGGCCGCGATGCGCTTCCACCGTGTATACGCTCAATGTTAGCGAGGTCGCAATTTCCTTGTTGGTTTTTCCTTCGGCGATGAGTTGCAGGACTTCGCGTTCGCGGCTGGTGAGCAGATCGATTGGGTCGGTCACGTGACGGCGGTAGTCGCTGAGCACTGCGTCCGATACGGCGGGGCTCAGGTAGCCTTCCCCTTTGGCGACAGCGCGCACGGCGGCTAACAGATCCGCATCGGCGGAATCCTTCAATAGATATCCGCGGGCGCCGGCGCGCAGGATCTCGCGAACGTAGACTGCGTCCTTGTGCATACTGAGAGCAAGTACTCGCGTGCGGGGCGAGAGTTCGATGAGGCGGCGCGTCGCTTCGATGCCGTTCAGTTCGGGCATGGCGACGTCCATCACGACTACGTCGGGCTTGAGCTTCTCGGCAAGCTCGACCGCTTCGCGTCCGTTACCTGCCTCGCCCACGATCTCCATATCGGGCTGCGCGGCGAGGATCATGCGGAAGCCGTGGCGAACGAGCGAGTGGTCGTCGGCAAGCAAGATTCTGATCATGTGCGCTCCATGGGGGCCGTAACCTCGATTGTCACGCCTCCTCCGGGTGTCGAAGAGATGGTGCAATCGCCGCCGGCGCTTCGGGCGCGCGCCTTCATTCCAGTTAAGCCCATCCCAGTCAGCCCCATTCCAGTATGTTCGGGCTGGGTTTGGGCGAGGCCACGTCCGTTATCGGAGAGAGTCAGCTTGATGCTTCCATTTTCGGCGCGGAGAAAAATGGTGACGCGGGAGGCGTTCGCGTGGCGGGCGATGTTGGTGAAGGCCTCCTGCACGATGCGGAACAGGTGCGTCTCCGTTTCATCGACAAGGCGGCCGTCGAACTGTGAACGGTAATCGACGTCGATGCCCGTGCGCTCGGTGAACCGCTCAGCGAGCCAGCGAATTCCGGCGTCGAGGCCGAAGTCGTCGAGAATGGTCGGCCGCAAGAGTTGCGACAGGGTGCGCACGTTGGAGATGGCATCGTCGACCAGCTTGATCGAATCTTCTATGCGTTGTGGATCGGCGTTGGTGAGATTTGTTTTAATCGCGGTTAGCGATCCGCCCAGCTCGTCGTGCAGCTCATGCGAAAAGCGGCGCGCGGTGGCTTCCTGTGTTTCGAGCATTCGGAAAGAGACGCGGCTTAGCTCGCTCGACTGCGCTTCCATCTGGCGGAATACGCGAGCCGCGATGCGTACGGTCACGACCGCCGAGACGAGCGCGATGAGCAGGCATCCGCCGATCAGCAAGACGGACTCGGTGACGATGCTGTCGGTCTGCGCGTCCACTCGCCGCCGCGTGTCGGCTGCTCGAGCGTAGCTCAAGTCGGCGAGATGCGCGATGACCGCGGTCACTTCTTCGTGGCGAAAAAAAAGATCGCGTGACGAGAATCCAGGCGCCTTCTTGCCCGCTAATAACTGGCGGGCCTCGGTCGAGAAATCGAGCACCGCGCGTTCGAGCGCATTCCATGCCGCCTCGTCGGGACTGCCGCGGGCTTTCTCGACGAGAATCGCCACTTCGCCACCCGTCTCGTCCAGAGCGGCGAGGACCTTGGCGCGATCGACATTCTCCGGTGCGCGCGACATGCGATAAAAGGCTGCGTTGAGCGCTCCCTGTTCTCGCTCGACTTCATCGAGCAGGCGCGTGATCACTAATTGATCCGCGACCAGGCCCGCGGTGCTCGCCGTAATCGATCTTGCGTTGTGAACTCCGATCACCGCAGCTGTGGCCAGGAGCGCGATGACCACGGCGAACCCGATCACCAGGACGCGTAACAGTGTGCGCATTGGACTCCTAAGTCGCAGCCGCACAACGAAGGCGGGCGGCAGTGTCTTTCTTATGATGAGGTTGCCGCCCGCCTCTGTGCGCCTTACTCAACACTAACGTTTTTTCATTAACAAACGCTCGTCGTGTATACGGCAAAGCGGTGCGATTCAGTGGCCTGCGCGGGCTAGTGTTTGAGAATCGATTCGGCCGCAAGATGGATTTGCAAGGGGAGATCGAAAGCACCCCATCAAAGGAGAAACGAAAATGAAACGCACAATCTTGATTTCTGGTTTGACCACGATGTTGACCGCGGCCGCGATGTTCGCACAGAGCGCGCCGCCCACGAGTGCTCCGGTAACCCCGCAGAGCTCGAAGACCACCACCACGGCGCCTGTCTCCAAAAAGAAGGCCGCTAAGAAAACCGCCAAGGCGACTACGGCGAAGCCCGCCAGTTCGTCTGCGGTGGTCAATAAGAAGGCCGCGAAGCACGTGAAGGCCTCAAAGACGCCGGCTACTCCGGCGGCATCCAGCACGCCGGTAAAGCAATAACGGCGTGTCCTTGTGAATGGGGTCGGCGATCGTGCCGGCCCCGATTTTTTGTTAGAACGAGAACTCTTCAATCAGAGGAGGGCGGGCATTGTAGTCACTGAAGCGGATCCACTTCGGGCGCACGACGAAATAGGCGATTCCCGGCCAGCTCTGCCGGTCCCTTCCATCAGGCAACTTCTTGAAATAAGCTTCCTTGTAACGGTTCAGTTCGTCGCCGACAGGCTCTTCGGCGATCCCCTCATATTGCATCGTAATCTCGCCGGTCCACATTACAATAGAACACTGCTCGCACGCCTTCAGGTTGCGATATTTTCGCGAGCTGCTGACGGTGTCGAAGACAATTGCGAGATCGGGTGTCACGGCGATCCCGACCACCGCGCTCTGCGGCGCGCCGTCGGGTGAAAGAGAACTCACGACCGCCAGATCGCGGGCGGCGATGAAATCCACCAGCTCAGCCAGCTTTTGCGGCGACATCCTCGAAGCTCACGGGCGGATTGATGTAAAGGAACCGGCCGCATTGCTCGCAGCGCATCAGCTCTGTTCCTTTTCTCAGGTCTTGCAAATATTGCGGGCGAATCGCGATCTGGCAAGCCTGGCAGCGCGAATTGATAACCTCCGCGATCGCGACGCCGCCTAACTTCACCCGGATCCGGTCGTAAACGTTCACCGTTGCCTTGGGAAGCTTGGCCACCACTTCCGCGCGTTCCCTCCGGTGAGTATCGAGAAACTCCTGATCTTCCGCCGTCCGCTTGCGGGCGCGCGTTTTCTCTTCCTCGACAACCACCTTTTCGTGTTTCAGAGAGACTTCGGCCTTCTTGACGTTCGCATCGAGCGGCTCGGATTCCGTCATCAGCTCCAGAATACGGTCCTCGGCTTTGCGGATTTCTTTTTCGACGTACTCGATTTCGTGCTGAAATGCTTTGTACTGCTCGTTGGTCTTCGCCCCGAGCATCTGCTCCTTGAGCTTGGAGATTTTCTGCTCGTGAACCTGAATCTCCCCTTCCAGCCTCTTGCGATCTTTCTGATTCGCAGTGAGGGCGGCGCGATCCGCTTCGAGCTTCCGGTTGTGGGACTCAAGCGCCTTCTCAATCGTCGCGATGTGCTTCGGCAGCGCGGCCACTTCTTTCTCGAGCGCCGCGATTTTTTGGTCTAGCGATTGGAGCTGAATCACCAGATGGGTATCTGGGTGCATTGATTAACGATTCTAGCACGGTACATTGGTAGGAGCCGACTATGTACTCTTTTGAAAACTTGCCTGCGATGCCGCTTACCATCGAAGGCGCCAGCCTGCTGCATCAGATGCTGCGCGTGCGCTGGGCTTCCTGGCGCGCCCTTGGCGAAGCGGAGCGTGCCGAGGTTCTGAATGCCGCCGCCGCTGCGCTGACTGCGATGGAGGGCGAAGGAACCGCCGCGTTCTCGATGCTCGGCCACAAAGGCGACATCATGCTGGTGCATTTCCGCAAGGATTTCACGGCCCTGAATCACGTCGAGCTATCGCTCGCGAAGCTGAAGCTGTGGGATTACCTGGAACAGACGACGTCGTACCTATCGGTGGTGGAACTAGGGCTCTACGATTCGTCGGAAAAGCTGTACATGGCGCTTGCCGAACGTGGGATTGCGCCGCACACACCGGAGTGGAATGCGGAGATTGAGGATACACTGGCCAGGCAGCGGACCGCCATGCATCCGAGACTGTTTCCAGAGATTCCTGCGAATCCGTTCATTTGTTTTTATCCGATGGACCGAAAGCGGGGCGAGCATAAAAACTGGTATCAAGTCCCGATGCCGGAACGTCAGAGGCAGATGCAGGATCACGGCGCAATTGGGCGGAGATATGCGGGGAAGGTGAAGCAGATTATCTCCGGGTCGATCGGCTTCGACGATTGGGAGTGGGGTGTCGATTTATTCGCCGACGATCCTCTCATTTTCAAAAAGCTGATTTACGAGATGCGGTTCGATGAGGTGAGCGCGGTGTATGCTCTGTTCGGGACATTTTATGTTGGCCGGCGGGTGGCTGGCAATGAGATCGGATCGCTTTTAGACGTTTGATTGCACGTTTGCCATGATGGCAGCGTCTAGAGTACCAAGGAGTTGGTGTATGCGAGCAAAGGTTATTCTTTTCGCGTTGTTTGTTTCGGTGGCGTTCGGGCAGGATGCGAACGTGTCCCGAGTCTTTCATCTGCACCACGTCGAGACGACGCAGGATCTGAATGAGTTGGCGGTCCTGATCCGCACGGTTGCGGACATTTCCGACGCAACGACGGACACTGTGCAAAAAACCGTATCGGTGCGCGGCACCGCCAGCCAAATTGCGATCGCCGAATGGCTGTTCACCGAGCTCGACCGGCAAACCTTGCCGGATTCAGTGACGCAAGAGTTCAAAGTGCCGAATAGCGCCGATGACGTGGTGCGGGTGTTCTACCTGCCCAACACGGCAACCGTGCAGGCCTTTCAGGAAATCGCGACGACGATCCGCACGATTGCCGAGATCCGGCGGGTCTTCACCTACAACACGCCAAGAGCGCTCGCGGTGCGGGGAACCGCCGACCAGATCGCGGCTGCCGCATTCATGATTGGCGAACTGGACCAGCCGGCCGGCGCGAAGAGGACCGACTCGCGCGTATTTCAGATGATCGATACCAGCAAGTACCCCGCGACCGGAGTGCAAGTGTTTTACCTGCCCTACGCCGCTACCGTGCAACAGTTTCAGGAGGTCGCGACGCTGATCCGGACTATCGGAGAAATTCGCAGAGTGTTCACTTACAACGCGCCGCGTGCCGTGGTGGTTCGCGGAGATGTGGATCAGATTGCGCTCGCCGATTGGCTCATCAAGGAACTCGGTAAACAAGTAGCCGCGGACACAGTGTCTTCGGCAACATACACGTATCCCGATATCTATCACGACGGCGAGAATCTAGTGCGCGTGTTTTACGTGAAAGGAGTGCCGACGATTGCGGCTTTTCAGCAGCTCGCCACGCAGATCCGCACGACGGTTAAGATACGACGGGTGTTCACCTATAACGCAACACTCGCATTGGCGTTGCGTGGAACTGCCGCGCAGCTAGCGCTTGCGGAGCAAATGCTGAACGATCGGCAGATCGCTGCCAAGTAACTAGCTGCCCTTGAGCTCGCGAGTCTTCGCTTCATCCGCCGCACTGCCCGCGGCATCGCCTGATGCTTTTCGCGCTAGCGCCCGGTTCTGAAACGCGTTCAAATACTTCGGATTGAGCCGGATCGCTTCATCGAAATCCGCCAGGGCCTTTTTGTGATCCTTTAGCAGATAGTAAGCGAATCCCCGGGCGTTGAGCGCTAGAGTGAAGTCTGGTTTCTCCTCCAGCGCCGCGCTCAACTCCTCTACGGCCTCGCGGTATTTGCCTTGACTCAATAGCTCGCGCCCGGTTTGATTGTGCTGGGCTGAGGATTTTCCGTCACTTTTCGATTCGATCGCAGGTTTCGATTCGATCACCGGCGCCTTGACCGTCTTCACGGGTTTTGCCGCGGCTTTCTCGACGGGCTTTGCCTCGATGGCCCTCGGCTCGGCGACTTTCAGAGCCATCGTCTCGCGCTCCGGCGGCGCCACAGGCTTAGCCGTAACAGCGGCAATCACCGGAGGATCCTTGGCGACCTCCAGGCGGATAAATGCTTCTTGCGTCTTGCCGAGCACATTCCGCGCCTCTTGATAGTCGGGCTTCAAGCGCAACGCGTGATTCAGATCGTCCATCGCCTCGCGATACTTTCCCAACAGGAAGTACGCACTGCCGCGGGCGCACCAGGCCTCGGGCATTTCCGGTTTCAGCTTGATGGCTTCGGTGCGATCCGCCATCCCCTGTTCATGCATGCCGAGTGCGTGATACGATCCGCCGCGCGCCATGAGGGCCTCGGCCGAATCGGGCCGCAGCTTCACCGCTTCGATACGGTCCGCCAGCGCTTTCTGATTCTCACCCGTCGCCGCATACACGCTCGATCGCGCTAAATATAAGGACGCGTCTTCCGGCGTCATGGAGATTGCCACGTCGAAATCTGTGACCGACTTTTCGTAGAATCCCAATCTTGCCCAGGCTGCTCCGCGCAGCATGAGTGCGCGCCCGTTCTTCGGATCCAGACGCAGCACGCGATCGCAATCCTCCACCGCGTGTGGAAACTCGCCGAGCTGCCCATAGGCAAAACCGCGCTCTAGATACGCGCCGGCATCGTCCGGTTTTAGTAGTGCCGCCTGGGTGAAATCGTCGATCGCGTCGCGATAGTTTCCCATAGCGGAAAGCGCCATGCCGCGGCCCTTCCACGGAGCCGGATCGTCCAGCCGCAGCTTGATTGCCTTCGTGTAATCCTCTGCGGCAAGCAGATGCTCTCCCAAATGTTCGTGCGCGGCCCCTCTCTGCGAATAGAGCACCGACGTCTCCGCGCCCAGTTGAAACAGCGCCGTCACATCGGCGATCACACCACGATGGTTGCCCAGTTTCGCGTACGTTTCGCTACGCCAGCGGAACATATCCGGATTCTTAGGGTCCAGCCGGATCGCCTCTGTCAGATCGTCAATGGCCTTTTCCGGGAGATTGAGCGCAAGCTGCGTCTTGGCGCGGTGCAGATACGCCAGCGCCGTTGGATCCGCGTCGAGCGATGCGGAAAACGCGTTATAAGCTTCCTGCCAGTGGCCGGCTTGTTCAAAGCGAATGCCTTGCTCATACTCGCGCTGCGCTTTTCGCGAGTCGGCGGCAAGCGCCAGCGTCGCTAAGGCAAGCATAGTGCAAATGTAAGGTCTGATATTCACGTGATACTACTTTCTTGAGGATTCAATCGGATGAATGCCTTAGAACCTTTAGTATTGCTCAGGGTACGGGGCCTAGGACCCGGCCCGGTGCAGCCGTCGTTTGACCGGCGCGAGCACAGCCTGGATCGCCATATCCAGGTCGGTAACCCCCATCATACGGCACGCGGCATAAAATACCACTACGCCTAGTGGTATCGACACCGCCAGATCGGCTCGCCGAGCCATCTGTGACACTCCGAGCCATCTCTCCATCTGGTGTGACGCCAGAAATACCGCTCCACCCATGGCAGCCGAAGCGATTGCGACTTTCGCGAACCCAGCCGCCAGTTCACGACCATAAACGCCGCCTAGCCTGGACCGTAAAATCGCGAAGAGAACTACGAATCCGAATAACGCCACCGCCGAAGTCGCAAGCGCCAACCCCGCGTGCCTAAAACCCGCCATCCTTATCAGCGTCACCGCAGTGGCATAATTGATCGCGATCGACAGAATACTGACGATCATTGGAGTGCGCGCGTCCCCCAGCGCGTAAAATGCTGGAGTCAAGACCTTTAGCGCCGCATAACCGGCCAGCCCAATCGCGTAGCAGGAGAGTGCGGACGCGGTTTGCTGCGTGTCGTACACCTCGAATTTTCCACCCTGGTAGATCGCGCCGATAATAGACCTGCCCAGCACCACTAGGCCGACCGACGAGGGCAGCGTCAACAAAAACACCATGCCCAGCGACTTGGAGAAAGTACGGCGAAACTCATCCATGTTTCCCGCTGCGGCGCTGCGCGAGATCGAGGGCAGCGTCGCCGATCCGATCGCCACTCCAAACAACCCTAGAGGGAGCTGCATGAAGCGGAACGCATAGCCGAGCCAGCTCACCGGGCCGTCGTATCCGCGAACCGGGTCGGCGATGCCGGACGCTAGATTCGTGCTGACCGCCACGTTGATCAGCACTGCGGCGTTCCCTAAGATCGCCGGCGGCATCATCCGCAGGATGCGCCGCAGCCCTGGATGCGCCCAGTCGAATGCCGCGTGGAAGCGATACCCGAGCTTATAGAGGCTCGGCAATTGCCAGCACAATTGCAGCGCACCGCCTAGGACGACGCCGATCGCCATTCCGTCAATACGCGATATATGGATCTGCGACCCGTTGAGCCGCGGCGCAAGCCACCCTCCAATCGCGATGCCGAATCCAACTGAGCCGATGTTGAAGAATGTCGACGCGGTGGCCGGCACGCCGAACTTGTTCGAGGCGTTCAGCATCCCCATCGCCTGCGCCGCCAGAGCCACCAGCAGGAGGAACGGGAACATGATGCGGGTCATGGAAACGGCCAGTTCGAATTTTCCGGGCACGGTCGCGTAGCCCGGCGCCAGCGTCGAAACCAACTGCGGTGCGAAGATCATGCCCGCCGCGCAGACCGTGCCGACTACGACGATCAATGCCGTCGCCACCAGATTTGCCAGCCGCTCCGCATCTTTGTTGCTGCGGCTCGAAAGATATTCCGTGAACGTCGGAACAAAGGCACTGGACAACGCGCCTTCGGCGAATAGATCGCGCGTCAGGTTGGGAATGCGGAACCCCAGATTGAATGCGTCCTGAATCAGCCCCGCGCCGAACAGCCGCGCCATCACCATCTCGCGCAGCAGTCCCGTAAGGCGGCTCATGAATACGGCGAGTGAGACGATTCCCGCGGAGCGGACGACGCTTTCCTGCGCCGTTCGAGATGAAGCGGTCGCCGTCTGCACAGACGGTCGCGCTGGGTCAGCTTCCGTATTGTTCAAAAAAGTGGGCAATCGTTACGATTCCTGCGTAATAGTTCGACAGTTTATACTTTTCGTTCGGCGAATGCAGTCCATCGTCAGGTAATCCAAATCCCATCAGGATGGTCGGAATGTGAAGATGTTTGGCGAAATCTCCCACAATGGGGATCGATCCGCCGCTGCGCACGAACACCGTTTCGCGGCCCATCACATCGCGAAACGCGCGCGCGGCCACGTCGATGGCGGGATGATCCGGGTTCACCATGATCGCCTCGCCCGCGCTCAGCACACGAACTTCAACTTTAATGCCGGCCGGCGCGTTGTCTTGGACGAACTTCTGGTACGCCGCGATGATCTTTTCGGCGTTCTGCTTCGGCACCAGCCTTATGCTTACCTTGGCCGTCGCGGTCGCGGGAATCACGGTCTTCGCACCCGCCGCGGTGAATCCTCCGGCGATGCCGTGGACTTCGAGCGTCGGCCGCGCCCACACTCGCTCTAAAACGGTGTAGCCAGGCTCGCCAGTGAGCCGCGTCGATCCGACTTCTTTTTTCAGAAACTCCGGTTCATCGAATGGCAGGGTCTTCCAGCTTTGCTTCTCGGCGGGAGCCGGCGGCTCGACGTCGTCGTACATTCCTGGAATCTGGATCACGCCGTCGGCATTTTTCAACTTCGCGAGCAACTCCACTAATCCGAACACCGCATTGGGCGCAGCCCCGCCGTACAAGCCCGAATGCAAATCGCGCGCCGGACCTTTCGCCTCGATCTCGGTGTAGACCAGCCCGCGCAGTCCGATGCACAGCGTAGGAATCCCTTCCGCATACATCGCCGTGTCGGATACCAGCGCGACGTCGGCTTTCAACTTCGCCGGATTCTCGGCGACATACTTCGCCACCGATTCGCCGCCGATCTCCTCTTCGCCTTCGATCAGAAACTTCAAATTGACAGGCAGGGTCCCGTTCACCGCACGCAAGGCCTCGACAGCTTTGATGTGCATGTACATCTGCCCTTTGTCGTCGGCCGAACCGCGGGCGTAAATATTTCCATCGCGCAGAACGGGCTCAAACGGAGGCGACTTCCACAGCTCCAGCGGATCGGGCGGCTGCACATCGTAATGCCCATAACACAGCACCGTCGGCTTTCCTGGAGCGTGCAGCCAATCGGCGTAAACCAGAGGATGCTTGGCCGTGGGAATGATCGCGACGTTCTCAAGCCCCGCGCCCGTCAGGCTATCGGCGACAAATTTCGCGGCCCTGTCGACGTCTCCTTTATTCTCCGGCAGCGTGCTGATGCTCGGAATCCGCAGAAACGCAAACAACTCCTGGAGCAGACGATCTTTATTCTGCCCGACAAATGCCGCTGTGGATGGAGACACGACTCAATTATAAGGCGGTCTTGATCCCCGCTTTATAGTTGCCGCGTTCTCCGCGCTCCGGATCAATACGCGCCGCGCGCAAATAACACCGCCGCGACCGTTCTCGCCAGAATATAAAGGTCGAGCCACGGCGACCAGTTGCGAATGTAGTAGGTATCCAGGTGGACGCGCTTTTCGTAAGGAAGGTCGTTCCGCCCGGAGACCTGCCACAGCCCGGTAATTCCCGGCTTTACCTGCATGTAGAGCTCGTAGGCGTCGCCATAAAGCGGAATCTCATCGGCGACAATCGGACGCGGCCCCACCACACTCATTTCGCCCAGCAGGACATTCCAGATCTGCGGCAGCTCATCCAGACTGGTTCGCCGCAGAAAACGCCCGACAGCGGTGACGCGCGGATCGCGGCGCAGTTTATGATCGCGATCCCATTCCTCGCGCAGCGCCGGATTCGCGTGAAGATGGCGCGCCAGCACCTCGCTCGCATTGCGCACCATGGACCGGAACTTCCAGGCAGTGAAGGTCGCGCCGTTGTGTCCGCACCTCACCTGCTGATAGAACACCGGCCCGCCGGACGTGAGCCGGATAGCCGCGGCGATCAGCACGACGAACGGAAGCGCCAGCGCCGCCGTGGCGAGAATCAGCCACAGGTCAATCGCGCGCTTCACCGCTCGCGCCCCCGGCATCAGCAGCCTCTGCCGGAATTCGAGGCCGATGACGCCGCCCAGATCGCGCGCCTCCACCCATAGGCTCGAAAGGCCGCTCAACTCCGGCACTATCGTGACCCGCCGGAACACACGGCTCAGTTCGCGGTATCCCTTCGCCAGTTCGCCCCCCGGAGTACCAGCCAGAATCGCATGGCGGATACCGAGCGCGCCGCAAGCCGCCGCCGCGTGGCGCGGATCGCGCACAACCAGAACCGGTCGCAGCCCCAATTCCGGGAGCTCGGTAAGGGACCGCACCACCGCCGACGCGGCATCCCCATCGCCGATCACCACCACCGCGTCTCCCCACCACGGCTGCCCTTCGAGCGAGTGCCGCAACAGCGCGCGCCCCACCGGAACGATTACCAGCGATTGCGCCCACGCCAGCAGGAACACCGCGCGCGAGAAAGATGCGGCGTCCTTGAGAAGAAATGCAGTAACGGCCAGCGCCGGATAAACCAGGCTGGTGGCCACCGAGAGCTTTCTCAACTCGTCGGCCGCGTTACGTCCGAACCCCGGATACAGGCCGGACGCGGCATATGCGATCACGAACGTGAGCAGCACCGGCCACAGCGGGAGGTAATTCTCAGGCACCAGCCGAGCGTCCGCACGGCTCCAAATGAGGACGCTCGAAACCGCGGCGACGGAAAGCGACGCGAGATCCCCAACCGCGAACATCGCCCCCGACACCGACGGATGCGAAAGCCTGTATACCCCCGCGCGGCCAGCATCTGACCAGGAAGCGAGTTCGCGGATCGGTGTCTGCTGGAGAGTCGACATTGTCAGCGCACTATTAGTTTCTAGTCGTGGACTGCGACGCGTGCTGCGCTCGCATGAGACTCCGCGCTCGCTGCAACGCGTGACCGCAGTGATACCCGAGAGCTTTAACCGCCGCCTCGGTCAAAGCACCGGGGATCAATTCGGAACGTCCGATGCGGTGCAAGTGCGCAATCTCCCTCCGCACAAAATCCAGCCCCTCACCGGAACTGCGCTCGGAACGAAATGTCTCGCTGTGCTCGCTCAAGACTTCGCCGATGCGTAAATAACGGCGAAACAACGCACTCAGAGAAAAGTGATGCGAATGGATCACCTTGGCCTCCGCGACGTACGCGATTTGATAGCCGGCGTCGAGAAGCCGCGCGCACAGCAGCATGTCTTCATTGGTCGCTACGGGCGCCGGAAACCTGCCGACTTTCTCGAAGCAAGCCCGGCTGACTGCGGAAGCAGCATTCGAAAAAAAGAATGTCCGCAAAGTTCGACGCTCCACCCGCGAGATATGGCGCAATGAGGATTCCTCCGGATAGTTGTAAAGCCCGGCGAAGGCCTCCGTGGGCGTCGCCCCGTCAGCAGGAATCTGCCGCGCGTAGGCAGCAGCCGTGAAGTGACCATCAATGGGCGCCGTCAACCGCGCGAGGAACTCAGGGGAAATGGGCAACGCGTCTTGTGTCAGGAACACGAGAATGTCGCCGGAGGCGTGATCGGCGCCGAAATTTCGTGCTCCGCCATGGTCGAAACGGCGTCGAGTGATCGGGTAGACAGCGCAGCAAAGCGCCGATGCCACGCGAGCGGTTCCGTCCTCTGACTCCGAATCGATAACGATCACCTCAATATTCTTCACCGTCTGACGGCGCAACGAAGCTATGAGGTTCGGAATTCGGCTCGCTCCATTCAGGGTTGGGATGATCACCGAGATCATGGGATATCTTCAGCGCAAGTAGGCGCGTTTGAATCGAAATACAATCGTGTGTGAAACCAACATTGCCAGCAGCGTTCTGGCGATACCGTAGAAGCTGTAGGGAGATGCCGGATCGAAATACCGAAGTTGCAGGCTCAGGCGCTCCCGCTGCTGACGCCGCCGGCAACTGACAGTAAGCCCCTCCATCGAGTAATCGCACTGCGTCAGGACTTCGGGAAGCACCGCAAGTGTAAAGCGCTGTGCGATTCTCAGGAACAACTCGTAGTCCTCAGCTCCCGGGACATCCTCTCGATACAGACCAACCTCTTTCAGGGCACTGGCGCGCATCATCGACCCGGCATGCACCAGGCAGTTGTTCAAATGCAGCTCTTGGATAATCTTTTCGTGGTCGAATGGAGCGCGATACCGGAATAGCAGCGAGTGGCTTGAATCGACAAAATCGACAAACGATGAGGCCGCGCCGCACTTTGTGTGAGAGTCGAGAAACTGCACCTGCCGCTCGAAGCGCTCGGGCACGATCGTGTCTCCGGCGTCCAGCCGCCCAACGTAGCTATATTCGCGCGCCAGGATAAAGCGGAGTCCGCGGTTGAGCGCCGCAGCGATCCCTTGATTTTCCTCAAGTCGCAGCAGGAACACCGGAACGTCATCCCGCAGCCGCGATGGCACAACAATGGGCTCAAGGCTGCCGTCGTCCACCACGACAACATCGAAGCGGCCGGAGGCTTTTGTTAGGCTGTCCAGACTTCTCTCCAGACCCGCCTGGTTTCGATACACAGGAATCAATACAGCGAGCCCCGTCATAAGGCCGCCTGGTAGAACTTAACCAACTGGGCTGCGTTTCGTCTGATATCGAAGGCGAGTTCGACCTGCCGCAAGGCCTCCGTTTGAGTGACCGGTCGGCTTTCGCCGATCCTGCGCAAGATCGCGTCTGCCCAGTATTCCGGTCCCCCCGCTAGCGGGAATCGATGTACCAGCGAAGGAACTACAATCGCCTCCGGAGGTATTGCCGTCGAAGCAAAGCAACTCAGCCCGGCTGCCTGTGCTTCCACAAGCGCGAGTCCCAGACCTTCGTAGAGCGATGGAAATAGGAAGAAGTCGAATGCGCCAAGCATGATTCGAGGAATGTCATCGCGGGGCGCAAATATGGTTATGTGGTCTGTCAGTCCGCATTCGCGGATCGTATCTTCCGCCAGCTGTTGGGTGGGCCCGGTGCCGATCAATACAAATCGAGCGCGCGGTTCCTTGGTCACCAGAATCGCCGCCAGTCGTATAAGGAATTCGTGATTCTTCTGCTCCACGAACCGGCCCACGTGGCCGAAGACGATTGCTGAATCCGGGATTCCGAGTTCGCCTCGAACTCGTCCACGGTCGGAGCATCCACCAAACGGGGCCAGATCGACACACGCCGGAAGTACTTTCCATCGGGGCTCCAAAGACCAGCCATCGCCGAACATCAGGGCTGCGGCGGACCCGCTAGTGCCGAGCCCTGCGGTTGAAAACCATCGGACTAAAAGCTTCATCGAGCGCGTGTACATCCTGCGCGGAAAACTAGCCACTCGATCGACTGCGCGAGTGTTGTTGTGGCTATGCACGATCCTGCCACGCACCCCCATGAGCCGCGTGAGCAGGCAAACGATGCCGCCATAGTAGTCCACGTGGCTGTGAACGATTTGATACGGACCATGGAGGCGTTGCAGCCGCCGCAGGCCGTTAAGCTGACGCAGCAGGTTTCGATGTCCTTTGCATGCGAAAATCCCCGCTCCTTGACTGGCGATTTCGGCGTCATATGCCCCTGGCTTGTCGTCATGTACCAGGAAGTCCATCGCCACTTCACGCCGATCGACGTGACGCAGTACGTGCAGCAGCCACGTTTCCGCGCCGCCCCGATCCGTACTGCTGACGACCTGAAGAACTCGTAGAGGCTCTCGGGACATGCGTTCACGCTGCCTTGTCCGCTGCCGGATTGGCGAACCGAACCACGGGAGCTCGGAAATGCGCCCCTTCAGTAAGTCCCATTCCGACCGACAGGAAGTACGCTAGAGTGATCCCTGTACCGAGGGACCCAAACATGCCCTCCCCGGTGGACAACGTCCAGAAGCAAATTGAGATTAAGACTGGAGTGGCGCGAAACGCTCTACGAGGCCCATGGGACAGCGCCTGTCGAAACGCGTGCAGCATCCCTACGACCGCGAAACAAACCATGAAGAGCGCGGCAACTGGGCCACGCTCGCCAATTATGTGCATCAGACTGTTGTGTGCCGATATGCCGACGGTTGTGGTGAAGTAGTCACCTCCATTGCCCCAAAAGCGCATATCGGTGATCGTCGTTTCCCAGATCTCGTCCCGCTTGCTGAGGACATCGCCCTTCATGAGTTGCTGCATATGTTTGTCCCAGGTCTTTTGGACAAAACCTAAATCTGGAAGAAGTGTTATTCCAACGAAGAGCAACAAGAGGGTTGCGGAAAAGGCGGACAATAGACGCCTCCGAGGAAGCGACCGCGCACAGACTAGAGCTGCCGCCGCAGTGGTTATCAGGACAGCGAGCAGCGATGTTCGGGAGCCCGAAGCCACAACTAGAAAACAGCTTGCTCCAAACAGCGCCGCCAGAGCTGAGCCGGTCTTTCTGGTGAAGGTGCCACTTTCTGCACGCTCAACGATCCACGCGAGGCAACAGAGTGCTAGCACCGCCGCGGTCATGCCCATCTCGTTGGGGTGTCCGAAGAGGCCTCTGTATTCAAAATACAAGTCGGGGTAGAGATAGAACGAAACGACGACGTAAAGAGCGTGACTGACAAATAATGCGAGGATGGCTAGCCTACCGGCGTTGTAGCCGAGTAAACCTGGGAGCCCGAGAAAGAAAATGACCGGGACCCCAAGCAGGATCCAGAGCGTGCTCGCGGTCGTCCGCGCGTCGTCGTACGTCAACACCGACGAAATGAGACATGCAACGCCGAACGCAACCCAAAGGCAGACCGTAACAGCGCCCCAGACCGTGGTTCTGAAGCGGGCGATTGCCGACGGGAGAAAGGGAGAAAGCGCAAACAACCCGCCGCCTATGAGCACGAATCGCGCCGTACTTAAAGCCGGATCGAGTGGAACATAAGCGGAACCGAGGAAGAGGAGCGAGGCACCGCCAAAAAGTGAAGTTAGTGCAAGCAGACTCCACCAAAGTGGGGGACTTGTCATTGGGGAGGACTCCTGCGCCACACCAAACAGCAGTTCGCTCCGTCATCTGGATAAGCTTCCGCCAGCCCTCGCGCAGCCCGCTGCCATCGTGCGGGCAGTCGGCCTTCATAGTGCGGACCGAGAAAGGAATAAGTCCGTCGCCACTCGAGATCCCACTCACCTGCGAACGCCGCCTGGAGGTGACGAAAATCGAGCCCTTTCTCCTCCCTCAGCGCGGACTCATCTTCGATCACGTGAAAATCAACGAGTCCACCGACCAGATGTCCTGGTGGTTGCCGCTCGAATAGGGCCTCCTCAAATGCGCGGCGTGCCGCGTAATCCTCGGGAAGTTCCACGACGCTGGCCCACCGCTGGAGCCGTCGAACATAGTTGCTCGGCGAGAGCAGTCGCTGCCATTGATGCCTCACCCGATAGCGCCGCAGGACTGAGCGGCATTCCGGATTTCCGACGAAGCGGCGCGACGGCTCGTGACCGCACAACCAGACGGCCGCGCGTGTGAGCAGCGGCTCAATCTCGCGTATTGCCCTCACCGGGTCCACCAAATGGTGAAGCACCGAATTAGTCAGAAGCAGGTTGAAACCGCCGATTAAGTTCCCCAAATCTCCCACAAATTCGACCTTATTGCGCCACTTAGCCAGCGTTCCTCGACATTGATCGAGCATATGCGTCGACGGGTCGTAACAGACCATCCTCTCGACACTATTCGCCGCGAATGTTTCGAGGCATTGCCGCGCCTCGAATCCCGTCCCGCAACCAAAGTCCAGCACGCTTAGCTTCCCGTCCGCGGCATGCAGGCAATCGGCGAAAGTTGTCATCTCCAGCCACTTGGCTGGCAACTGCTCGAAGATCTCGGGGTGGGTGCATTCGTAAACCGCTGCCTCACGCTCGTGGTAAAGCCTATTCAACTCAGCCACCAATAGCGGCATCGCCCGAGTCGGGCCGTATCGTTGCACGTTAGGTCCCGTTCGCCCGGCCATAATACTTGCTGTAATGCCCGTAGTAGTAGTAATACCCAGCACTCACTTCCCGGTGGACCTCATTCAACACCACGCCCACCAGATTCGCTCGCAGTCTTGCCAGCGTGGTGATCACTGAGCTCAGCGCCTTCCTGCTTGTGTCTCCTGCCCGAGCCACCACGATCACTCCGTCCACCGCCGTCGCCATCTGCAAAGGTTCCGCGAACCCGAGCAGTGGAGGCGCGTCCAGCACCACCAGGTCGTACTCGCGCGTCGCCTCTTCGATCAATTCCGCGAGGCCCATGCCGATTAAATCGGAAGCCCGCCGCGTCGACGGACCGGCCGGGAGAATGTGCAGCCCCTTCGGCTCGTCCATCGTCACCACTGCGTCGAGCCACGAAACTTCTTTCATCAATACGTTCGAAAGGCCCATCGTATTGGGCACCTGGAACAAGCGGTGCACGCTCGGTCTCCGCAAATCGCCATCGATTAACAGCGTCCGTTTATGCTGGCTGGCGTGCGTGGCAGCGAGGTGCGCGGCGACGGTCGATTTCCCTTCCGAGGGCGACGCGCTGGTCAGCAGCACGCTTCGTAAGCGGCGGTCGAAATCCGTCAGCAGGATGGAATTGCGCAGCGTGCGAATGGCCTCCTCATAATTCGAGAGCGCCTGCTCAGCCGGGTCCTTGAATGATTTTCCGGGCACATGCACCAGCGCGGTTCCGTTCGAGACTTTCGCGACATGTCCGTTCAAGGCTCCCGCAGCATTGTGATGAATAGGACTCAACCTCCGCCGCCAGTCCTTCACCGCCGGCAGTGAGCCGATGACGTCGGTATTCAACCACCGCGCCACCTGATCGGGATCGCGAATCGTGTTGTCGAGTACGTCGTTTAGCACCGCCGCGCCCACACCGAAGAACGTCGCGAATAGAAACGCCAGCAGCACGTTCAGCCAAGTGATCGGAAACACCGGCTTCAACCCCGGGCGAGCCGGATCGGCCACGCGAATCATGCTGTTCTGAAAGCTCGCGTTGATACCGGCTTCTTTGATCTTGCGGATCAACTCTTCGTACAGCTTCTTGTCGCCCTCGGCCTCGCGCTTCAGCGTTTGATACTCGAACTGCCGCAAGTTGAGGTGGTCAAACTCGGCCTTGGTTTCCTTCACCGCCGCTTCCAGCATTCTTTCGCGATTCGCCGACTCGTGATATTCGATTTCGACGCGCTGGGCGATGCTCGCGCGCGTCGAGGCCACCTGCGTTTCCAGTTCCTGCACTCGCGATTGCGCTTTCTTGAACTCAGGATGATTGATGCCGTAATGATTCTTCGCTTCCGCGAACTTTTGTTCGGCGTCGTTCAAATTCTCGGTGAGTGTTTTGAGCGCGTCCCCTTGTGTCGAGACCTGCGCGGCCGCGAGCGTGCCATCTTTCACCGATCCATACGCCGCTTCCTTTTTCACGCGGTCACCCTGCGCGTTGGTGTATTCCGTATTCAACTGCAACAGGCGCGCGGACGTGATATTGGTTTTTTCCTCCGGATTGATGACATTCAACTCGCGCTCGAACTGTACCAGCGCCGCGCTCGATTTTTCCATCTTTGCGTGCAGCTCTTCAATCTGCCGTTCCATGAACTCGCTCAATCCCGCGGTGGCCTTGTAGCGAATTCGATACGTGTGCGCCAGGTACGATAACGCGATTTCGTTCGCAACATCAGCCGCTAGCTGCCGGTTCGCGGACCGGTAACTGATCAACAGCAGATAAGTATTCGGAGGCCGCGTGACTTTCAAATGCTTCAACACTACGGGAGCCTCGATGCTAGTCGCCGATTTGTCGATCGCCTCCTCCAGCGCGTCCTTTTCGACATCCCGAAGCTTATATTTGTCGACCACCGGCCGCAGCACCGAATCGGACTGGATGATTTTGACCTGCGTGGCAAGAAACTGGTCCGCATCGTTAGTCGCCGTCTGCATCGCCTCCGGTCCCAGCACGCCCGTCGGCATCTGACGATCGACATCGACCGTGGTGGTCGACTCGTAAATCGGAGTAAGTCGTAACGAAACGATCAGCGTAGCAACCACCACCGCCGCGACGAAGCCGGCGATTTTCCAGCCGTGCCGCCGCAGAATCCATAAATAGTGCGAAAGAGGAACGTGTGCGGCCTGCGGCTCATACTCCGCATCCAGAATTGCGGGCGCCGCGTGTTGGGTGATTTGCTCTAATGCCATATCAATAATCCCGACGCCGTCGCCGATCCGAACGCAGTGATGCGATCGATCACGGTAAACGTCGTCCGCCGCGTCTTGTTGTCGGGGATGTAGAGCACGTCGTCGGTTTCAAGCGTCACGTCGGGCGATTTCCGCAGCATGATTTTTTCGAGCGCGACGGAAATCTCTTTCTTATCGCGGTAAATATAAGCCTCCTTGGACGCGAACGGCAGCAACCCTTCCGACAGCGCGACCATCCTCAGCACCGAGTTGCCGTTGGTATCGCGCACCGTGAAAGCTCCCGGCTTCCGCACATTGCCGACGACGAAAATCTTTCCTGCCTCCGGCACCCGAATTTCTTCGCCGCCGTGCAATTCGTAATTCACTGACGGATCAGCGTCTTTCATGAGCTTCTTCACCGGAATCCGCTCCACCAATCCGCTACGCGTGATCAGCACTTCGGTGCCGGCGTCGTTTGTCAATCCTTCCGCGCGAGCCAGGGCATCGAGCAGCGTTACTTTGCCAACCGATTGAAACGTCACTGGCTTATGCACCGCGCCCATCACTGAAATCGGCCGGCTGTGATATTCGACGACGGTCACTTTCACGAACGGATCCACCAAAATCTGCTCCGTTTTCAATGCTGTGGCGATACTGGTCTCCAATTGACGGGCGAACATGCCGGCTGCTTGCACGCCCTCTTTCAACAGGGGCAGATGAATGGTGCCGTCAGCTTCCACGCGCAACGTTCGCGTCAATTCAGGGGCATCGTAAACCGAGATCGCGATCAGATCGTCGACGCCGAGTTTCTGCGACGGCAGATTTTCTTTGCCGGCGTCCGTCATTTGCGCGACGGTCAATATAAATAGAAGAAAAGTAGGCATTTAGTCCTTCTCCAACAACTCCGCGATCCGTTCTACGCTCAGTTTCAATTCTGTAAGTTGTTCTTCGATCGGCGGACGATCGATCGCACCTAGTAAACGCGCTCGCGCAAAGTCGGAAAGGCTTCGCGCTCCAGAAGATGCCGCTTGCAGGCAGTCGTACTCATCCTGCGTGAGGCGAAAAATCAGCGTGCGATTTCTAGGCTTGTTAACGGCCATATTTCAAGGACTTCGCGGTCCACCTCGACTGCGATTGAGCGGTCCAGCGCTTCCACGCTGACAACGACGCGCCAGGCGCTTTCCTCCCGCAGCACGACACCGCGGATTCCGGCGAGGGGGCCGTTTTCAATTAAAACGCTTTGTCCGATGCGAAGAAACGGCAGATGCGACAATGGTTTACCGGATGCAACCAGCGCGCGGACGGCTTCGATTTCGGAATCGTTCACGCCTCCCACGATCGATTCGACTCCGGTCAGGTTGAGAACGCGCAGGCGGTCGGAATACGTAAAGCTACAGAAAATATAGCCTGGGAACAACGGCTCGTCGAGCTCTTTGATGCGATCCGACCAGCGCCGGCGAACCTTTTTGAGGGGCACGTAGTCGTCGAAGCCGAGCTTCGACAGGTTCGTGGCGACCGTTTTTTCGTGCTTGGGGCGAACCCGCAAGGCGAACCAGTTCGGCATCAGGCAGAGCTATCGCTAGGAAAGTCCCACGAGGGGATCACTCAAAACGGGGGGGAGACTTCTACTGTATACGTTTTGTATACGAAGTCAAGACCTTAATCGCGCTTAAATGAGCAGAAAACACCCTTGACGGAGCCTTAAATGACCATAAATTTACGGGCTCGTGGAGTTCTTCTTGCTGACAACCACGATCGCCGCGGCAGCACCGCCGCCGGCGACGGCCGCGATAATCCCTACTGTTGCTCCGGTCGAGATACCGCCAACGGTCGCTGCAGTGGCCGCCCCAGCCCCCGCCGCCGCAGCTCCCGCCGCGACAGCAACGGAATTAGCTGCGGCGCTTGGCGCTTCGGTTTGTGCGTTGAGCGTGGAGGCGACGCTTAGGCAACCGCCCGTGGATTTGGGCGTCAGCTTAGCGACATTCACCAAGAGCGTTGCAATGTTCACCGCCGGCTTTGCGCTGGATGCGGTGCCGGTGATCTCGACACGATTCCCTACTTCCTTATTAAGATTCTCGCCAGTCAACTCCACCACTTCCTGCGTGTTCTCATCTTGCAGGATGTAATGATTGTCTTTGAACAGCAGACATCCCGCGCGGGTGACCGTGCCGTTGGCAGATTGCGGCGAAAAGCTCATCGAGCGGCCGGCAGGAATTGCCGCGAGCAAAATCCCGGCAGCGCTGGATACGCGCGCGCTCCCAATAAGCGATGCGATTTGCACGTTCTCGCCGATCGTGACGCGCAAGCGGCCACTGGTACGGATGCGCAGATTGGCGGCGTTCACTTCGAACGATTCCGGAGCGGAGACTTGCCCGAGGCCTTTTTCCATAACAACGCTACCGGCAAGGATGCGCGCGCGGGAATCTTTCCCAAGCTGCAGCTTTGCGCCGTTGTGGAGAGCTATTTCCGAAGACGCCGACCCGGTTTCGATGACCGAGCCTTCAAAAACCGTGGCGTTGCCCCATACCTGCGACCGGTCCAAGGTAAAATGACCGCTTGCCGTCACGATGCCAATGGCGGGAGACGCGGCGGTTGCGGAGGCTGAAATTAATAAGGATAAGAAAAGTGTTTTGCGAATCACTCTGAACAGTATAGGGTCGCGCAGACGGTGCGGGCAAGAAGAATTGTCGTAGTGCACATGTATTACATTTCTCGAATTGCCGGGGCCTTCGCGCTGGCCGCACTCGGAATCGCGGTGTGGTATTCGATTGTACTCGCGCGCGCCGATTCTTACTTCCGCGCCGCGACGCCGGAGACGGTCGAGAGGGCTGTGGAGATCGCTCCGCGCAATACGGACTACCTCGCGCTTCGTGCTTTGCAACTGGACTACGACGGCGCGGATTCGACGGAGCTGAGGGAGAAGATTGCCGCGTTGAATCCTTATTCATCTGCGCCTCGCATCAGGCTTGGGCTGGCGGCTGAGATCCAGGGCGATTCGGCGAAGGCGGAACGGTGGCTGCTGGAGGCGGCTCGAGTGG
Organism: Bryobacterales bacterium; assembly: GCA_003170295.1. GTDB lineage: Bacteria > Acidobacteriota > Terriglobia > Bryobacterales > Bryobacteraceae > Palsa-187. The sequence continues at coordinate 24,617 of PNAJ01000049.1, forward strand.
ATCATCAATTCGAGCCGGGTTGGACGCTGGCTAATTTTTATTTCCGTGCGGAGAGGCGTGAGGAGTTCTGGACTTGGATGCGCTTCGCGCTGGAGGTGTCGTATGGCGATCGTACTCCGGCGTTCGATCTCTGCTGGCGCGCGAGTTCGGATGCGGGGAAGATTCTGCAGCGTGGGATTCCGGATCGGCATGAGGTGGTTGCTGCGTACTTGGTTTATTTGTTGCGAACAGAGCCGCCTCAAAGGCGGCTGCCGCCACGAATGGCCACCCCACAAGACGTCGGAACTCAGGGGGTGGTGGACGTCGCTCGACGGCTTGCGGCGTATCATGATGGGTCCGATTTACCAATGCTTTTCGGTGCTTGCGATCGGTTGCTGGCGGCTCGCGATTCTGCCGCGGTTGAGGTTTGGCAGATGATGGGGCAGGCTGCGCCGGCGGGGATTTTCAACGGCGATTTTTCTACTGTGCCTTTGAACCATGGCTTCGACTGGCGGCTGATCGAATCTCCGGGAGTGACGCATGTGAGTTTGAGCGCGCCTTCAGGACATCGCATCGCGTTCAGCGGTCAACAGGCGGAATCCTGCTCTTTGCTCGCGCAGGCATTGGATCTCAAAGCGGGGAAACATTACCGGCTTCACTGGGAAGCGCGGACGGCGGACATGAAATCGCCATCGGGTCTTCAATGGCGGGTCGGCGGTCAACACGCTGCACTTTTCCCGAGTGAGGATTGGACGCCGGGCGAGTTGACGATGGCAGCGACGGAAGTTTTCCAGGTTCTCGAACTCGCGTACCAACGTCCGATTGGCGAATCTCGCACGGAGGGGAATGTCGAGCTGCGCCAAATTCGCCTGGTTGAGGTTGCGCCTTGATCTGGATCGTCGGGGTGGTGCTGGCGGCCGGAATTCTGATGATGCGCGTCGAGTCGCGATGGGCGTTGACGGCGTTTGAGACGGCTTTGGTTACGCTGGCGGCGGTCGCGATCGTGCGCCAACGTTTCGTGTTGCGTGTTCATCCGATTGGCGGGCTGCTGGCGGCGGCGGTTCTGTGGGGACTGGCGCAAGTTGCGATGGGCGCCACTGTCGACCCGCAAAGGACGCTCGAATCGTCGCTTGGCTGGGCGGCGAACTGCGCGGCATTTTCTCTGGCTTTGCGGCTCGCGGGAGATCGTGCGCGCCGGCAGAAGTTTTTGACCGCTCAGTTGATCTTCGGATTGCTGGTCGCGATTGGAGCGGTGATCGCGCTGTTTACGATCGGGTCGCTGGGGCCGTTCGTGTACCGCAACCAATTCGCGGCGTTTATCGAGCCGGCGCTGGGCTTGGCGATTGCGGCGGCGATTAGGGACCGGAGGCGGCCGTTGTTGTGGGTGTTTATTGCCGCGGCGCTGTTTGCATCAGTGGTCGCATCGGGATCGCGTGCGGGGTCGATCATCTGTTTGGCGATGCTGATCGCGATGCCGTTGTTCGCGTATTTTCGAGGCGTGATTTCCGCGCGTTCCCTGATTCGCGTAGCGGTGCTGGGTGCGGCGTCCGCGTTGGCGCTGGTCGCGGTGGCGGGATGGCAGACGATCTGGGATCGGTTGCAGGAACCGAATCCGTATTCGGTGCGCGCCGATCTGAATCGATCGTCGCTCGCGATGATTCGCGACCGGCCGATCGAGGGATTTGGACTGGGCACGTGGTCCTCGGCGTATCCGCGATATGCGCTTTTCGACGATGGAAATTTTGTCAATCAGGCTCACAACGACTGGGCGCAATGGGCTGTCGAGGGGGGATTGCCGCTCTTTTTAGTGATGCTGGGAGTTGTCGCGATGCTTGCGCCCGCAGCTGTGAGGTCGTTATGGGGGATCGGATTGATGGCGGTGTTTGTGCATGCGATGGTGGATTATCCGTTCGAGCAGAGGCCGGCGCTGGCGGCGTATTTGTTCGCGATGATGGGGGTGCTGGCGGCGGAGGAGTGAAGAGGGAACGGGAAGTCGCCCCACTGGGCTCGGCAACGATAGGCTTAACGTCGCACTAAACGGCAGCAACGCTTCACTGCGGGTGGTAGGCGATAACATACTTTCGTCTAGTAAAGCGGTGGCTTGAAAAGCCTCAATATCTCAATTTAGGGCGACGCTCGGTATCGCGCTCGACCTGATGCACGATTGTTGAAACCGCGTCAGCGAAGTCCGGCGGAAGGCGCACCGACAACAGCAACAGATCGGGCGGCGCATGGTCGATGAGGATGGCCACGCCATCTATTGCGCCGTCGCTCTTCCTCAGCCCCCAATAGGTACCCAACCCATCTGTCCGTGCGGGAGTCGCGTATTCAACGATCGTCTTGCTCTTGTACATCAACTTATCTCCGGGGTACGGCCCAGCGACGAATTTCTCATCGGGGAACATCTTTGTCACACCCTCGGCGAATGCCTTGAAATCTGGGAAGACTCGCATAATGATCTCGGCAACGCTAAATCTTCCCGACGTGTCGCCAATTCTGTGGGTCACATGAACCACTGGGCCTCGAAATCCGGGCCATGCACTTGAAAAGTACTTCCCCCGGTCGATGGGTTCGGAAGTCACGAATAGCTGGTCGCCGCCGGAGCCGACGGTCCCGAAGCAATACCACCCACGCGGAGCGAGGACGCCAAGTCCATCTCCCGATCCGTAATAAGTAAGCTTCGCGGCGATTCCGGGACTGGTTGGTACGGATGCGCTTGAAGCCTTCGGCTCCTCCAGGGACACCTGGCCACCGGTTTGGCATCCGACAAACGGAACTGAGACCGGCGTTTGCTGCGCGTTGAGTGCTCCCGCAATAAGGATCAGTACTGCGGGCGAAAACCCTCCTCTGATCATGCCTATCAGTATGCGGCAGGAAACGCCGAAAATTCTAGGTCTGCCGTCAACTTCCCATAATCCCTACGTTATGTTTATTCTTGCCTAACCCTGATTGCTCTGGCTTTCCTCCCGCAGGGCATGGCCCTGCGCCACTGGGGTTGCAACAAAGCTGGCAAAAGAGTCCGTAAAAACCACCGCTTCCTGCGGTCGCGGCTCGGTAGATCGCTCGTCCGGCTCAGGGATTGTGAGATACATAAGAGCTACTTCTTCACCAACACAACATCCGCTTGCCGGACTTTTCCCGCGTTTGGCTCGGTCTGAAAATTTACTTCCAGCAGATTGAAGGCGGATCCGGGGATCAGCTCGATGGTGCCCTTGGTGCCGTCGCTGGTGACGAGGTTGAAAACCTGATTGCGGGTGGGCTGCAAATCTCCGGAGAAATCGAATCGCAGAACCGGGTCGCCGGTCGAGCCGGGTGGAAGTTTGAAGCGGGCGAACAAGGTGCCTTTCGCTTTCCCGTTCTCCTCATTCACCAGCACGTCCATGAGTTCAGGCTGCGCGCCGTGAAAGAGGCGGTTGGTTTGCGGAAGTGTCCACGCTCCGATGTAGCGAGCCAGAGGAACCGGCGTTACGGTGGGCGGCGCGGGGGCGGGATTGGTGAGCGTCGCGGGGGGCACGCCTGCGGGGACCGCGGTCAATGGCGTGGCTGTTCCTGCCGCGCCCTCGCCGATTTTTCGATAGTATTCGGCCCACGCGGCGGCTTCGCGGCCAGTATCCTCCGCTGCGTCTCTGAGGCCTTGGAGCATGGCACGCGAGGGATCGAGAGCTTTGGCGCGCGCCTGCTCCATTGCTTCCGACGACGCGCTCACCGCATCCGTGGCCTTTTTCCGCTGCGCGATCGCGAGCGACAGCGCGTCGAGTGCGAGCCGCTCCCGCCCCAGCGCTTGCCGCAACTCCTGGATCCCTTTATCCGGATTGTTGGCGAAGGTATCGATGGTCCTCGCCACCGTGGCGGTTTCCGAGGCTACGAATTGCGCATCGGACTTAGTGGATGTCGCGGGCGATTCCGGATTCCATGCGGCGGTTTCGAGCCACGAGACCTCCGGGGCCTCGTCCAGGAACATCCCTTCGAGAAACGTTTTGCGCGCGGCCGCGCACTTCGCCGCTTCCGCTGCCATCCGATCGGTGCGCTGGGCGATGGGCGCTCCCCCGACGGAGGCTTCGCGCTCGAGATTCGGATCCGCCTCCCGCCATGCGCGATAAGCCGCGCGGTAATCGTCGCGGGAACGCTGTGCGAGCGACAGCATGGCAACCACAATCAGGAGAGCGGCGCGCTTCACGGCTGTCTCCTTCGGCCTGGATTTATGATTGCGCACTCGGTCGCGGCACGCGAAATGCGCGCGGCGTAATACGAGGTCCACTTGACCGCTTCCGCATCCAGCAGCGCGGATTCGTTTTCGAGTGCTGTCTGGCGGTCCTGATAGGCGATCACGAGATCGCCCAACGAAGCGACGATGGAATCTCTGCGCCCGGCCTGCTCCTCCGATTTCGAGGCGCGGTCCTTGATCATGCGTGAGAGCTCGACCAGCACCTGCTCCGCGGCGGCGAGCTCCGCACGCTTCCGCATGCTCTCTTTCAAATCTGCGATCTGCGCGTCGATGGCGGTGCGTTCCTGATCGGCCTCCGCTCGCTCCGTGTTCCATCCACCGGCCAGCGCCGCGTGTGCCGCAAGCACGCGCTTGGCCGCCTCGGTATCGTCCTTGGCCTTCGCGGCTGCCGCCTTCAAATACGCCGACAACGCGGAAAGACGGGCATCCGACGCGTGGCTGACTTCCTCCACTGCGGCGCGAGAGTTTGGATCGCACGGCAGCAGACGCGCGATCCTCGGCTCCAGTTTTTTGGCCAGCGCTTCCCAATCCGCCGCGGCTTTATCGGTAGTCTGGCGAAGGGCGGCGAGCTGGTCCGCTGGTTTATCCTGTGCCCTGGCGATGGCCAGAAATAGGAATAACGAAAGGAAACGGGTCATTTATCTATTCGATCGCGCCCACCTTCGCAGCCTTGGGGATGGTTGGATTCTTGACGTACTTATCGAACCACTGGAATTTCTCCCAGAGGATGTGCTCGATGGTTTCCTTGGCGCGATAGCCGTGTGCTTCGTCGGGCAGGAAGACCAGGCGCACGATGGCTTTGTTGCCGCGAAGGGCCTGATACATGCGGTCGCTCTGGATGGGGAAGGTGCCGGAGTTATCGTCCGCTTCGCCGTGGATCAGCAGGATCGGGTCCTTGATCTTGTCGGCAAAAAGGAACGGCGACATATTAAGGTAGGTGTCGCGCGCCTCCCAGATGGTCCGCTCCTCGGTCTGAAAACCGAAAGGAGTCAGCGTGCGGTTGTAAGCGCCGCTCTCGGCGATTCCGGCGCGGAACAGATTACAGTGCGCCAGAAGATTGGCCGTCATGAAGGCTCCGTAGCTGTGCCCGCCCACGCCTACGCGGTTCGGATCGATGACGCCCATCGAAGCGGCCTTGTCGATTGCGGCCTTCGCGTCGGCCACGATCTGCTCCACATACGTGTTGTTCACGACGTCGATGGTTCCCACAACCGGCATCGCGGCGTTTTCCATAACCGCGTAGCCTTCGAGCAGAAAGAACAGCTCCGAGTATCCGGTGATGGTTGTGAAGCGCTGGGTCGAGCCTTGGATCTGGCCGGCCGTATCGGCGTCGTTAAACTCGCGCGGATAGGCCCACACTACGGCGGGAAGTTTCGTGCCCGGTTTGTAATCGGGAGGCAGGTAGAGCTCCATCGAGAGGGGAACACCGTCGGCGCGCTTGTAAGTCACCAGTTGCTTGGTGATGCGGCGGAGCTGCGGCGCAGGATCTTTGAACGACGTCAGCGCCGTGACTTTCGCGCCGTTGTGGAGATAATAATTCGGCGGCTCCGAAGGACTCTCGCGGCGCGTGATGAACTGCGTGCCGGTGTCGTCGAGCACGGCGTCAACCACCTCGTAGACATCGGGCGACGATTGGAAAATCCGCTCCGATCGCAGCGTGTTTAAGTTGAAACGATCGAGAAACGGATGGTCGCCAGTAGGGGAAGCGCCCGCGCCCTCGAGCAGAATCGAATCGCCCGATTGAACGATCTTGCCATTACCACCGCCTCCTCGTCCTCCACCACCACCGCCGCGACCACCACCGCCGCCGGCTGTCGATACGGGGGTTCCGGGGTCCTTATAACGATCCTGCGAATTGCGGCTCCAGATCAGCTTCGCTTCTGTGGCAGGCTTCGCGGGGTCGATTTTGAACGTGCGTACGATGCGCGTGATGCGGGCGCTATCTTCCACCAGCGCAAAATCCTTGCCGAACTGCATGCCGGAGAAACGTTCCTGCGTCTTGACGATTTCCGACGGCTCGCCGTTGAAGGGCGCACGCAGAGCCAGCACGCTGTCGCGGTTGGGAACCTTTTCGCGAGGATTGCCGCCGTCGAGCGCCTCGACATACATCAGCGACGCGGGCTCATTCGGCATCCAGCGGAACTGGCGCGGTCCGGGCTGCACGCCGCCGCCGCGCGACGCGGTTTTTGGCGTCGGCACGCTGGCTACTTTGTGAACCATCACGCCGGCCTGGTTCCAGATTTCGACTTCTTTCGGAAATTCGCGCGCGGGATGCAGATAGGAGAACGGACGATGCTCGCGCGTGATGAGCATATACTTGCCGTCGGTTGAAAGACTCACGCCCTCGAAAATTCCGGGCTTGCCGAGCGGTGTCACTTTGCCGCTGGCCGTATCGATCGAGACGAGCTGCGCGGTCGCGTAGTATTCGTAAAGCTCCTCGTCATGAGGATTCTGCAAAAGATCCTCATACGTCGCGACGCCGCCGGCGTTGCCATCGCTCTCCTGCACGTGCGGGCCTTTCGGAACGCGCGGTTCCGCAGGCGCGGGGCCTCGTCCAGCAGGGACCGTTTTCACGATGATGGTCTTGTTATCGGGCATCCAATCGATGGGATCGCCGTTAACGGCGTTCAACTTCACTGCGGCGACCTTGTGCGTCTTGCCGGTGACCGGATCGCCGAGCCACAACTCGATTCCATTGGCGACCGTGTTCGAGAACGCGAACTGCTTCCCATCGGGCGACCAGCGGAGCGGACCAGCCTGCGCATTGGGCGGCAGTGCGAGCCTCGTCTTCGTTCCTTCCGGCAGCTTGACCAGCTCGACCGACAAGCTGTGCGGCGCCAGGTGCAGTCCGTTGGTGCGCGGATCGATGCGCATGCCGGCAAGCCGGAGCATCGGCTCCGACACTTCGGCGATCGAAGGATAGCGCGCGGCTTGCGACAAGGATGCATATGTCTTCGTCGGATTGACGGCCAGCATCGGCGTGGCGGGCGCGTTCAGGATTTCTAGAACTTCCTTCGGAGGCTTTTGATACAGGACTTCGTCGGCCTGTACAGGGGCGAGGATAAGAATCGCGAAAGTGAGCGGAGTTAGTGTGCGGCGCATGTTGTGAATCCTCTCTGCGAGCAGTGAGAAGATTCAGTTTACTGCAAATAGTCCGCGAAGGGCACTGCGCCTGCCAGCGAGTTTTTTCAGCACCCTCCCTAGTTGGCCAGCAACTTCAGCCAGCTCTCGGCAATCCTCCGGTGCTCCGTGCCGCCGGTGGCAAGATACGCCTCCACTTCAGAGCGGGCTTCGACGGTCGACCCTTGATGCGCCAGCACGTCCGCCGCGCCCAAGTGTGCTTCCGGATACGTGCGGGCCGCGCGATGGAGACAATAGAGAGCCTCGGCGGTGTAATGATACTGGCGCGCCAGGGTCCAGCCAAGGACGAACTGCGCGCGAGAGTTTGCGGGGTCGAGCTCCAGCGATTCGCGCGCCGCCCATTCCGCTTGCTGCAAGCGATTCAGTGAGAGCAGAGCGAAACTCACATTCACCCGAGCCTCCGCCGACTTGGGATTCTGTGCCGCTGCACCCCAAAGCTCCGCGAGGGTTTTCTCCGGCTGGTTGGTGTTCAATTCGAGTTGTGACAGAGAAATAGACTGCGCGGAAAGGGCCAGAGAGCAGAGAGCCCCAAGAATCGCAATTCGCATGGGACAGTTTTGTCAGGAATCCGTGCGGCGGACAAGACGCCAAAGTTCGATTTTGTACTGGTACTCGGCATTTTCGCCACGTGGGTCGTATGGCTCGCCTCTCGAGACCGTCGGATCTACGCCGTTACCGAACGAAGGCGGAAGTAGATGCCGCGTTTTCTATGTCGGTCTTGAAACTACGCATCAGGAATATCACTTCGTCAGCGAGATCACGCCACGCGTCTGCGTCAAGGTCGACAAATTCGCCGTGAGCTATCTTATTGCGTCGGCTTAGCAGACTTTCGTCCATGAGCTTGAACCGTGATTCGTAGGGCTGTATTCCGATTCCGATTGACAGAGCGATGTTTTCGAACACCTCGGCTTTGAGGTTCGATTTTGTATCGACATTAAACTTCTGAAGCTTCGAAGGCGTCGCCGAAGATTGGCGAATGAAATCTACTGCCGCTATCCTAACGCGGGCCTTCTTCGCCTTGACAAGTTCCGTCATTTGCTTGCTAATGCCGAGAACAGCAAAACACGTTTGTAGTTCGCCATACGTCTTGCCTTGGCTATCAACGAAATTGATGTAAGCCTGTGCCGCGGACTTGACGAATCCTTCCCAATGCGCGTAAAGAATAGCGATCCCAGCGCGTATAAGGGTTCTCTCGCTCAGGCCGTCATTTCGCTTGGCGGCGAGCTTCATGTCGGCGATCTCCTTCACCCGCCATGCGATATCTTCGTCAAGAGCGGTCTGTAACTGCCCGAGAGTTCGGATCTTCATGCGACATGAAAAAATTCTTGCGCCATTGGTAGGAGCTTTGCGAGCCTGGTGGTTCCCCTCACGCCCGCTCCTGAGTTCTGTAGAAAAACTTCGTTCTGCCACAGATCTTTCGCACGACGGACGATAAAGTCTACCGGGTTGTCGTCAAGTGTTTCGATTTGGTCGATGTTCTTGGATACGCCGAGCGCTACCACCTCGAAAACCGACATCAAGAACTTCCCGGCGAATCGATCACCGTCCCAGCGTTTAAAAGCGTTCGCGCCAAGCGCTGCATTGAGAAGCCCAAAGGTACGCTCAAATACGAGCTTCTCTGCTTCCGCCGCGAACGTCTGATCGCTAGCGAGGGTGATGAGCGACTTGTCTAAATATTCGTGTACATCCAGACCCTGCTTGTAGGGGCAAAGACGAAACGCCACGAATCGAAGCGCGAGCTCAACTCCCGTCTGCTTCTTCAAAGCTTCTTCAGTTTGAGCCGTCGCGGCGACAAACGGCTCGAACGAAGAGCGGTCTTTTAGCCAATTATAGAATTCGGGATTAATCATCAAAGCCGTACAATTTCGAACTTCCTGTTCCGAAAGCTCCGTGCCGCCTGTGTTCAACCGCTGGAACAGTTCGTATTTCGCAATGGGGTCGCTCTCCTTCTTAAGGATCTCCACTCGAATTCGAGCACGCTTGATCGAGATTTGTGCGGCCCCGCCAATCCCGCGATCGCTGTCTTCCTCGGGTGCCTGCCAGATTTTGCCGGCCAGATCGGGAAGGAAGTTCGTCCCCAATAGCTCTACGGGGCCCGGAGGATCGGGCTCTCCCGCCCGTTTCTTTAAGACTCCAACGAACTCGAAGATCGTTGAAAGCCTCTGAAGACCATCAATAAGTTCCCAAGCTCCCCGCGACGTCGTAAACACGAAGATCGGAGGTACTGGAATTCCTAACAGAAGGGATTCAATGAATCTAGTCTTCTGACTGTCCTTCCACCGGAACAGCCTCTGATAATCCGGGTGGATGATTAGTTCGTTGTCGTGATACAAATTGAGGATCTCTCCAACCGACATGTCGTAACCGTCGGGTGAGATTTCCTTTCGCGCCTTTTCTATCTGCTGATCTAACGGCACATTACCTCCGAGGACCTGCTGCCTTACCATTCAAGCATATGGAGCGAGCGCGCCTCCAGTTCGCGCCTGAACGAGGATGCCGCAGGGGGCGTGGGGACAGCCCCGCGTGTGATTCTCTTGAGCCCCCCAGAAACTCGTGACTTGCTTAGCCGCGGAGACGAGCCGGTTCCGCGGCGGCAGGCGCTCCACGTAGCAGGCCTTCCGTACTCAAGCCTTCGTCGATGTCCGGCCAGTGAATCCCATAGCCTGCTCCGCTTACCTTCCAGCGAGATCGCTGTTCCATGGTAGCGTTCAAAAGTCGCGGATACCACGTTAGGGGAACAATGATCGTGCGCCCGTCCGCGAGGTCCACGGCCAGGGTGTCCTCAGTGAAGTGTACGTCTCGCACGCGCTCTCCGGGATTAGGCTGGGAAGCGCTCATGCCATTTCTCCGAAGCTGAATCATCCCCACGCTGACGCATGGGGTTATAACCCCGCCTGTGAGGGCGGGGATTGCCGGAGCCAGCAACGCGGTTCGCATGCGTTCACAGTCTCACAGTGGTTGGGGTCGGCGCTTTTGCCGCGCCAGCTCGAAAATCGCGACTCCTATTAGGTTGCCGAGTAAAATGACGCCGCAGATTTTTGCCGTGAACAATGCCCGGCTCCCGACGTCGACAATCGGAAAAATTGAAAGGGCGACATAGAGCAGCGTCATCAGAAATCCCGACGCCGAGGCGCTTCGCACAAAGAGCGACGCGTCTCTGGATACGAACGGCAGCGCGAACATCACCAGGTATGTGAGCGCGTAAAAGATCCCCGACGCGTTGTTGAACAACTGAAACGCTTCCTGTCTCGCGACCCCCGTCATACCGACTAAGCCACAAGTCAGCGTCGCCGCGCCGACGAACAGAATTGAATTGACTGGCGTCCGGTACTTCGAGTGCAGCTTGGTGAACCAGCGTGGCAGCAGATGATCCCACCCCGCGACCATCGGCAGTCGCGCGGTCGCAGAAAAGTTGAGGCTGGCCTGTGCGATCCGCATTCCCAGCACCATCAGAATAACCGCGCCCGCGATTTGCACACTCGCGCCAAAGGGTTTCGCCGCGATGGCCAGTACTTGCGACACCGGCGATACCAGGTCGATGGAATTCATCGGCACATAGAACAACACCGATCCTGTCCCGAGGATGAACAGCAGCGCGATCACCGGAGCGGCGATCCATATACTGCGCGCGATGATTCTCGCCGGATCGCGCGATTCGCCCGCGAAAATCGCCACGTATTCGAAGCCTCCCAGCGCGGCGAATCCCAGCTTGCCGAGGATATTCAGATTCATCAGCGTAACCGGAGGCATCGCCAGCGTGAAAGGCTGCGTCACTGGCTTCGCGCCGCGAGCCCATGCGATCGCGGGCAGCACGATCATCGCCGAAAGAATCACAACCATCGTGATTCCGCCCGCGCTGTGCAGCCATTTTCCCGCGCCGAGCCCGATGGTAGACAGCACGGCGAGTCCGCCGAGAATGATCACGCTCGCGAGTGCGATCGACCACTTGCTCTCCGCGATCCACTCAGCTCCTACCGCGTAAGAGATGTTGGTCGCGGCCTGCACGCCGATCTCCGACATCAGCACCATCGCATAGAGCCACAGATTCCAGGCGACCAAAAATCCCGCGCGCTCGCCGAATCCGAGCTTCGCCCATTGATACAATCCGCCTTCGAGCGGCATTCTTCGACTCAAATGGATCACCACGATCGCGGAAGGAATGTAGAACAACACGACGGCCAGCAGCCAGAAAGTGACGTGCGAGGATCCCAGCTTGGCCGCGGCGCCCACCCATCCCAAGCCGACCACAAACAGGATCTGCGTGAAGACCAGGTCCCACAGACCGAGCTCGCGTTTCAATCCGTGCTCGGCTGTTTGCATTCGTAGAGTCTAGCCTACAATATAGGGATATGGCAGCAATTCAGCGGCGCCGCTCGGTCGCCGTCCGTATTGGTTCGGTGGAAGTCGGCGGACCGAACCCGATCGTCGTGCAGTCGATGACCAATACCGACACCGCCGACGTCCAATCCACCGTCAACCAGGTGATGGCGCTCGCGAACGCCGGCTCTGAGCTGGTGCGCGTCACCGTGAATACCGACGAAGCCGCCGCGGCGGTGCCGAAGATCGTCGATACGCTCGAAAAATTTGGCGTGCGGGTGCCGATTATCGGGGATTTTCATTACAACGGACATCTGCTGCTGAAGAAATATCCGGCGATGGCGCGCTCGCTGGCGAAGTATCGCATCAATCCTGGCAACGTCAACATCGGCAAGAAGCACGACGACAATTTCCGCACGATGATCGAGGCCGCTGTACAGTACGAGCGTCCCGTGCGCATCGGCGTGAACTGGGGCTCGCTTGATCAGGCGCTGCTCACGCGCATGATGGATGAGAACAGCAAGCTCGCCGAGCCTCTCGACGCGAAGATGGTGACGCTGCGCGCGATCGTCGTCAGCGCGATCGAATCGGCGAAAGCTGCCGAGCAGTATGGGCTCGCACGCCATCGTATTATTCTCAGCGCGAAGGTCAGCGGCGTGCAGGATTTGATCGCTGTATATAGGATGCTCGCCGCGGAGTGCGATTATGCGCTGCATCTCGGATTGACCGAAGCGGGTCTCGGCGCCAAGGGCATTGTCGCGACCACGGCGGCTCTGGGTGTGCTTCTGCAGGAAGGCATCGGCGACACGATTCGAGCCTCGCTCACGCCGCTCCCGAATGGCGACCGCACCGAAGAAGTGATCGTCAGCCAGCAGATTCTTCAATCGCTCGAACTGCGCAGTTTCACGCCGCAGGTGACCGCGTGTCCCGGCTGCGGCCGCACGACCAGCACGTTTTTCCAGGACATGGCCGACCAGATCCAGACCTACTTGCGCGAGCAGATGCCGGTGTGGAAGGCGCGCTATTCGGGCGTCGAGGAGATGAAGGTCGCGGTGATGGGCTGCATCGTCAACGGACCCGGCGAATCGAAACACGCCAACCTCGGTATCTCGCTTCCCGGCACATTCGAGGAACCGGTGGCGCCGGTCTACGTCGATGGCAAATTGAAGTGCACTCTGCGCGGCGATCGCATCGTGGCGGAGTTTATCGAACTTCTGAATGCCTACGTCGATCGCACCTATGCCGCGCTGGAAACGGTGAATGCCTAACTGGCTTCGGTGGACGGCTGGCGCAATCTTCCTGGTTGTTGTCGCCGCCTTCTTGGTCGGACCCCTGTTTCCATGGTCGCCCGTGAAGCCAGGCTACACGCATTTCATACTTCATCGCGCCGACATTTACTACCCCACCGGATCCACGCTCGAAGAACCATACCGGCAACTGGATTCGTTCATCGCCGAAGCGGAAACGTTTCACCGGCTCAAGATGCCCGATCGCATCGCCGTGATCGCGCCGCGCACCTGGACCGATTTTCATTTGCAGGCTCCCTGGCAGCAGGGCCCCGCCGGCGCGCTCACTTTGCAGACGGGCACGGTGATCTTTATTACTCCGAAGCTCGCCGAAAAGCATCTCGATACCGCCGAATTTCTGCGGCACGAACTTTCGCACGCCATTCTCGATCAGAATATGACGTTGTGGCGCGGCCACAAATTCAACGGCCAGCCTTGGCTGTTTGAAGGGCTCGCGGTAGATTTCGGGCGCCAGAAATCCTATCTGACCGAGGACGAGTTCGTCCAGCGCGCCCGCACAGAGCCACTCGCACCCGCGTTCAACGGCGGAAGCGCCGACATGCGATTCAACTACGTTGCATGGGAACATTTTCTCGAACACATGATCCACACCCGCGGCCGCGATAAATTCCAGGATTATCTGCTGCGTGTGATGCAGGACCCGGATCAGGCTCGCGCACTGTTTCCGGAGATCTTCGGCATTTCCTTCGATGACGCGGTTCGCGAATTCCAGACGAGAGTGCGATCGGAACCAGTTGCGGCGCGGTAAGATAAACACCCCTTCGGATCGTAAGGTTTTAGTACTAATGGACTTATTTCGTTGTATCCCTTTCGGTATCGGGCTACCATGGTTCTCCATCGGAGGAGAAAAGCATTAATGCGTAGAATTGTTTTCATAGGCGCTTGCCTATGGGCGGCATGTGGCGCCCTCTCAGCCACACCGGCGTTCACACTTTATGGCACCGGATTTAACAATTCCGGCACGTTGCTGATAACAGCTGGAGCCATCGACGGCAATTTCACATTGACTGTAAACCCTGATAGCACTGATACGAACGCCTATCTTGTGGACTCGAGTGCATTCCCGTTGGGCGCGGGCCCGTGGGTACCAGATAACGCCAATTCAGGATGGATAGGGCTCGCTAGCGCTCAGTCGAGCGGTGTTGCCGGAACATATACCTACCAGGAAACCTTCGATTTGACTGGTTTGGATCCTACTACAGCGCAAATTACGGGCCAGTTTGCCGCCGACAACAGAGTGGAAATGTTCTTGAATGGAGTTGACACCGGTTCGGGTGTTGTCGGATTCGCTGCTTTAGTACCGTTCTCCATCAACTCCGGTTTTCAGGCGGGACTGAACACGATTAGTTTTGCAGTGGTGAATGACCCAGGGGCCAGCCCCAACCCGACCGGTCTGCGCGTGGAGATCGACTCGGCGACGGCGCAGTTGACTCCAGAACCAGCCTCATTCGGGTTCATGGGTCTCGGACTAGCGGCGATCGGCATCGTCGGCCGCCGGCTCCGTTCCTAACTCGAAATTTCTTCTTAACGGCTCCCGTGCTCATGCGCTGGAGCCGTTTTTCATTTTCACTCCGCTAGAAATTTCTTCGTCTCCCGCAAAAAAACCTCCAGCTGATCGTGATGCACCCAGTGCCCCGCGTTGTCCACCTTCACCACGCGATGATTCTTGATAATGTCCGCCTGCCCGCCCTCCTCCGGGTCCGGCGCCCAGCTCTGCTTGCCCCAGAACAGCAGCGTCGGGCAAGTAATGCGGGACATCACTTCTTTCGCGTCTTCTATATTGAAGCCATACGAGATGAACGTGCGCACGTAGTTGTCGAATTTCCACGCGATCGATCCATCGGCGTTCCAGTTGGTGCCGTGCAGCGTCAGATGCGCCGCGACCTCGTCCGATAGAAAGGGATTGGCCTCCTTCATTCGGGCGACCGCCGCCTCCAGCGTGGGATAACTGTGCGGAGCCCTGTTTTCGGCCTTGCGTACCACCTCGATCCAGTTGCGCAAGCGTTCCGACGCCGGCTTCGGCGCGCGATGCGTCACGGGCATTCCGATTCCCTCAATCGCGACCACCTTCTTCACGCGGTCCGGATAAACTCCCGCGTAAAGAAGGCTGACCACGCCGCCCAGAGAGTGTCCGATGATGGTCACCGGAAATCCGTTGACGATGTCGGCCAGCGCCGATAAATCCAGCACATGTTCCGCGACGCTGTATAAAGCTCCCGGAGCCCATGCACTGTTTCCATGACCGCGCAGGTCGAGCGCGTAGACGTGATAATCGTCGCGCAGCGCGCGCGCCACCCAATCCCAGTTGCGCGCATGATCCAGACCGCCGTGAACGAGGATCAGGGCCGGTTTGCCCACCGATCCCCAGTCCCAGAACTGGAGCTTCAGCCGGTGTGAGTAGAAGAAATGCGAAACGGGTTCCATATTAATAATCGGAGCGCAGAACGTCAAAATAAATCCGTATCCCGCGCAAAAATTCAACCACTGGAATCCGCTCCTGATCGCTATGCATCGTCGCGATGGTCGCCGTATCCAGCACCATCGGCATAAAGCCATAGGAAGGGATTCCCCGGATACGCAGCCGCACTTCGTCGGTGCCGTAAGGGACCAGCATCGGCATCACCACGGCGGTGGGATGCTCCTTCAGCAGCGCTGTGCGCATGGCCGCGAACAACGGCGTCCCGGCCGAGCTGACGCCCGCGTCAACAGGCTCGCTCAATCGTTCCACGGTCACCCGCGGGTCGTTGATGCGGGCCTTGATGTCACTCTGAAACTCGTCCGCATTGACGCCGGGCAGCAGCCGGCAATCGATGGTAGCCTCGGCAGTGGACGGAATTACGTTCACCTTCGCCGGCGATCCCACGCCCGATTGCAGCGTAGTCAGGGACATCGTATTATCGAGCGTCGCGTTGATGAATTTGTTATTGGCGAACGTGCCGCCCACGGCGCGCTTCATCTCCTCTACCACCGGAACCGGTTTCGTCGCCGGCGGCGCATTCATCGCTTTGCGGATAGCATCCATCAGAATCGTATTCGCGTTGTCGGCGATCGGTTGCGATCCGTGCCCAGCGGTGCCCTTGGCGCTGAGCCGCAGCCACAGCGATTGTTTCTGCCCCACCGCGATTCCAAAAACCAGCTTCCCCGGCGTGAACAACTCACGGCTGCCGGCTCCCCCTTCGTCGAGAACATACGCCGGGTCCAGCTCGTCGAAATGGTTGTTCACCATCCATTGAATGCCCAGCTTGCCGTTCGATTCCTCATCGCAGGTCGAGAGCATCACAATATCGCGCGGCGGTACGATGCCGGCGCGCTTCAATTCTATGAGCGCGGTCATTTGCTCCACCGCCAGCCCCTTCATATCCAGCGCGCCGCGTCCCCAGATCTGCCCGTCTTTAATAATGGCCGCGAACGGGTCCATGCCCCACGCCTTCGCATCCACCGGCACGACGTCGAAGTGATTGAGCAACAGCAGCGGCTTTTTCGACCGGTCGCGCCCCGGCAATCGGACGATGAGATTCGTCTGCCCATCGGGCCCGCTCGAATAAAGCTTGGGAGTAAATCCGGCTGCTTCCAATTCGCCCTTGATCAGCGCAGCAGCTTCGACCGTATTCGCCGGGGGATTCACACTGGCGATGCGGACGTACTTTTGCAGCAGCTCGAGCGCATGTTTCTCGACCCCAGGCCAATCGGGCTCCGCCGCGAATAAAGGGAAACACAATAAACACATCATCACGGTCTTTGTGGCGCACGCCCGTGGCGTGCCGCGTCGACACTCGTGGCGACGCCTCCGTGGTATGTTTCTCATTTCTCCGCCGGTACATCCTTCAGTTCAACCGTCAATCCAGCCGCGCGATACGCTTCCAACAGCGCCCCGCCAGCCGGACCATACACAGGGTCCGCCACTTGGTTGCCCTCTTCGAGCTCCATCAACATACGGTATCGCCCCAGCAAAATTTCGCTGCGGAAAACGCCGCCCAAATAAGAGATGCGGCAAGGTGCGATTCCGTCGAATATTTGTGCACGCACAGCGCTGGCAATGGTCGCGAGCTGCTGCGCGCCCGTCATCAGAATCTCACGGGCCACCGCGTCCCCGTCGCGCGCGATCCGGTCCACGAGCTGTGCAAACGCGGCCACCCGTTCCCGCGGAAACTCGTCGCTATAGAAACGATGTAGCAGATCATTGGCGCTGGTCGCACCCGCCGACGACACCAAGGCGTCGCGCAGTGCCGTTTTCGGCCCCCAACCCTCTTCCTCGCGCAGCGCGGCGCGCAACGCCTGCCGAGCGAGATCGAGACCGCCGCCCTCGTCCCCGAACACATAGCCCCAGCCGCCGGCCCGCGCCGTTTTCCCCGCGCCATTGCGTCCAAATGCGATCGATCCGGTTCCCGCGATGGCGACCACTCCAGGCTCGCCGGCCGTCGCGCCCATCAGGGCGATGAACGCATCGTGCGTCACAATATACTGCTTCGCTTTAATCAGTTCGCGGACCGTTGCGTCTTTATCCGCGGCGCCGCCGCTGAATCCCAGGCAAGCGGCTTCAAATTCCACTCCCTCAAAACCCGCGGCCCGAAGGCAACCGCCCACCGCGCGCAGGAATTTTTCGCGACCCTCCCCTTTCCCCGCGTGATTGCACGGACCGCCGCGCCCGATACCGATCACTCGTCCCGATTCATCGCCCACCAACGCTGTCGTGCTCGATTGCCCGCCATCGACGCCCAGGAATAGCTTCACGGCGTCACCACCTTATATATGCGCGCTCCATAACCCTTGGCGATTTCCGCGAATCCCCACGATCCCGGATCCTCCCGCAGATCGTCGGAGCCCCAGTCCGTGTCCCGCATCACGA
>PNAJ01000138.1 GCA_003170295.1 Bryobacterales bacterium
TGAACACCGGCACCATGGCCGCGAAAGAAGCGGGCAATATGGTCGACCTCGACTCCAACCCGACCAAGCTCATCGAAGTGGTTGCCATCGGCAAGCAGTTGCTGATCACGCGCGGCGCGCTGACTACTTTTTCTATCGCCAACGATGTTGCGAAATACTTCGCTATCCTTCCCGCGATGTTCATGAGCACCTACCCCGCGCTCAAAACCCTCAACATCATGGGCCTGCATACGAAAGAGAGCGCCATCCTGTCCGCGGTAATCTTCAACGCCCTGATCATCATCGCGCTGGTGCCTCTGGCCCTTCGTGGAGTTCGCTACCGACCCGTCAGCGCAGCAGCCTTACTGCGCCGCAATTTGCTGATCTACGGCCTCGGAGGAGTCCTCGCGCCGTTCCCCGGAATCTGGCTCATCGATCAAATCGTGCACACGCTGCACTGGGCATAGGAGATTTATATGTGGCGTCAACTTCTTCCCGGACTTCGCATGACCTTAGTAATGACGGTGCTCACCGGGCTCATTTATCCCAGCATCGTAACCGGCCTCTGCCAAATGCTCTTCCCGAACCAAGCCAACGGCAGTCTTGAATCGAAAGACGGCCGCGTCATCGGCTCCTCTCTCATCGGCCAGAACTTCACCAAGCCCGAATATTTTCAACCCCGCCCCTCCGCGGCCGGTAACGGCTACGACGCCACGGCCTCCACAGGATCGAACCTCGGTCCCACCAGCCAGAAACTCGCCGACCGCGTGAAAGCCTCCGTCGAAAAATTCCGCAAGGAGAATCCCAGCTTCACCGGCCCCATCCCCGCCGACCTGGTAACCGCCAGCGGCAGCGGCCTCGATCCGCACCTGAGCCCCGAGTCCGCCGATGCGCAAGTCGACCGCGTAGCAAAAGCCCGCGGCGCAGACCCGCAGGATATTCGAGCCTTAGTCGCGCAACTAACCGAACCCCGCGACCTAGGATTCCTAGGCGAGCCGCGCATCAACGTCCTGCGCCTAAACGAAGCTCTGGATGCTCGCTACGCGCGCAAATAGCGCGGAGATATCTAGGAACATGATGGCGGGATGTGTGGTGTTTCCTTCCGCCTTACTGTAGGCTTTTGCATTTAACGCGAAGTGTATCCCGCGCATTTGTTGCATCATGAATCCTATGGAAGACCGGCGCGGCTTGTTCAATGCATTGCTCGGCGATGGCCGTCCCTTTCTCTCGCTCACCGGCACAGCCCTCTGTCTCAGCGGCGGCTTTGCGATTTTTCAGTCATACACCGGACACCTGCTGCCGCACGATTCTCAGGCTCTTGGGATGGATGCGGCGGCGCTCGCCCACATTTCAAACCGTCATCTCACCATGTTCATGTTCCATGATCGAGTCGCTTTCGGAGGCACTCTGCTCGCCACCGGATCCGCTTACTGGTGGTTGTCGGCATTCCCTCTTCGATCGGGAGAGGTGTGGGCATGGTGGACGTTTGCCATCTCCGGCGCCGCGGGATTCGCGAGCTTCCTCACCTACCTGGGCTATGGGTACCTCGATAGTTGGCACGCCCTGGCTACCGTCCTGCTATTGCCTGTTTTCGTCATCGGCCTCTGGCGATCCCGCTCTTGTGTCCCCGTCGATCTTCGAATCCAGCAGATCTGGAAGGTCGCACCGCGGACCGAACCTCGTCTTGCGATCGCAGGACGCCGTATGATTCAAGCCTGTGCGATCGGGCTGATACTGGCCGGCGGGACGATCATGGTGGTCGGCATGACCTCGGTGTTTGTGCCACAGGATCTGAGTTTCATCGCGCTTACCCGAACTCAAATCGCGTCAATCTCGCCGATGCTGATCCCCATCGTCGCGCACGATCGCGCGGGTTTCGGCGGCGGATTGTTGTCGTGCGGATTACTCATCTTTTTCATGACCCGTCACGCTGCGCTGAGCCGCAGTTTCCTCGAAGTAATCGCACTGATGGGATTGTTCGGATTTGGCGCAGCGCTAGGCGTGCATATAGCAATCGGTTACCTGGACTTCACTCATTTAGCTCCGGCGTATTTCGGCCTGCTGCTGTTTTTATCAGGTTTCGCCCTATGCGTCAAATCCCGCGCTTGATCAGCCGCCACTTCGTGCGTGTATAAGCGATGCGAAATCCCTTGCGCTCCGCATTGCGCTGGGATTCGCCGCCCGCCTCCGCCACCATCATCGCGAGATCGCAGCCATGATCGAACGCATATCTCATTCGCTCTCGAAGCAGCGCCCCCTGCAATCCGCGACGCCGCATCTCCGGAACCGTAGCCGCGCCAGCGAACAGAGCAACGCCGTTATCGATAGAGAGCACGCCAGCAGCACCCGGCTGGCCGTCAATTTCGGCCAGGAAGCATGGACTCCGCTCGCGTGCGGAAGAAATAGCGCCGAACTGTTGCATAAACTCCAGCAGGTCCGGATTTCCGCGAGCCCAGCCCTTGGCGCTCACCTCCGCCCACACCCGCGGCTCATCGGGACCCGTAACGCGCACTCTAATTCTGCCGCCGTCCTCCGCCGGGGGATTCTCAACACCCCGGTACATCACACTGCTGATCTCGATTGGCCGATACTCCCGCGCACATAGCAAACTCAACGCAGCGACCCCCGCCAGCGGACTCACCTCATGATCCACATGCGCCCCCCGCTCCAGAAAAAACCGCTCGATCGCATCAAGCGAAGCCTCGCTCAACTCTTCAAAAATCCCGAGCCCGAACGTCTGCGTCACAGGAGACTCGATCCCATCGAAGACCGCGACCGCTCCCCCGCATTCCATCCACTCCGCCCCGCTATCGGGAAACAGACGCCGCCGGGCCTCCGCGAACTGAACGCAAGCGTGCCCCTCCGCGCGCTCCAAGCGTCGCGAGAGCGCAATATCGGAAAATAGCATCACGGCATTCGGATGCTATGCTCGCCGCAGATCGTGAATACTTGCAGAAGATTGGTCACTCCCAGCAGCTCCCGAACGCGCTTGCCAATATTGGGTCGCGCCATCGATCATGCACGGCGCCGCTGTCAGGTAGAAACTCAAAACTCCGTTCGATCGCACGAGCGATGCGATCCGTCTCGGCGGTACTCAGGCCGAACCCGTTTTGATCGCGCGGACGGGTGGAAGCATTCCAGAACTCGCCAAGGATCTGGGAAGTAAAATAGAGCCGCGCTCCCTGCGCAACCAGAATCCGAAGTGCCCCGCTAATTATCGGATGGTGCGCGTCGTCGCTCTTGCTCATCCGCAACAGGATATTGGTATCAAGGAGCCACGCCGCACCATCCGGCATCAGTCGTAATCCCGATACAGACTCTCCCGCGTCAAGGCTTCGTCCGGAAGCGACGGAATCTTGTGCGAGAACTCAGCGATTTCCCGGAAGGTGCTTTCAAGCCGATCACCGCTCAGTCGGTCCGGCCCGGTCGGAAGACGGACGGCCTCTTCGAGCAGGCTCGCCACATACGCCTCGACTCCGCGGCCGCGGGCTGCGGCTTGACGCGCGAGCTCGGCCTGAACCTCCGGGGCGATGTCAACGGTAATCGTCATAGGCCGTCCTTTCACGCTATGCCCTTACCCTACCTCCACCGCACTCCACCCGTCAACAAAGTTCGATCCTGTTCACGCCCCCGACCTTCTCCCTCGCGCTACCCTAAAAACAATGCCCGACCCCGAACGCCGCCGACCCGACCCCGACCGTCTCCTCAAACAAGTCGAGGCGGAGGAGCGCCACACCAATCGCGGCTACCTGAAAATTTTCTTGGGCTATGCCTCCGGCGTCGGCAAGTCTCTTCGCATGCTCGACGAAGGCCGCCGCCGCAAGTTGCGCGGACAGGACGTCGTCATCGCCGCCACGCAACCCTCCGGATCGCCCGAAGTGCAGAAGATCATCGCGAGCATGGAATCGATTCCGCCGCGCGTCGTCAACGGCGTTTCTGCCATCGACGTCGAAGCGCTGCTCCGCCGCCATCCATCTGTCTGCCTCATCGATGGACTCGCCTATCTGAATCCGCCGGGAAGTAAACACCCGCACCGTTGGCAGGATGTCGAGGAGCTTCGCGCGGCCGGCATCTCCGTCATCACTTCGATCAACATTCAATACATCGCCGAACGGCAACGCGAAATCGAAGCCATTCGTGGAAAAACCGTCAGCGATTCCGTGCCGGAATCCTTCATCCGCACTGCCGACGAGATTGAAGTCGTGGATGCCACACCGGAATATTGCGCCGCGCGCTCCATTGAAGGCGATGAACAGCGCCAGCTCTCCGAGCTCCGCGAAATCGCCCTCGTGCTCGCTGCCGACGTGGTCGATCATCAACTCGAAGAGTATTTGCAGCATCAGGGCGGCTCACAGCTTTACGGCACGCAGGAGCGTATTCTCGTTTGCGTCACGCCCCGGTCGAGCGCCCGGGAAATGATTCATCGCGCGCGCCGCGGTGCCGACCGCTTCCACGCCGATCTCTACGTCGTCTACGTCGAGCAGGATAACTTGAACGAAGCCGACCAGCGCCTGATCCGGGAGAATCTCGACTACGCTCACGAGGCCAAGGCTCGTGTCGAACTGCTCAGCGGAGACGACCCGATCGAGGCCATCCTCGACTTCGCCACCAGGCACGGCGTCACGCAAATCTTCGTCGGCCACAGCAATCAGACAGGATGGACTAGTCGCCTGCGCGCGAATCCCGTCGAACGCCTCATCATGGAAGCCGACGGAATCGACGTTCGCGTTTTTCCCAATGAGCCCGTGAATGCCTGATAAAGGCAAACTGAGAATCCTTTTGGGCTACGCCGCCGGCGTCGGCAAAACCTATCGCATGCTGGAAGAAGCCCAGCAGGCCAAGAGCGCCGGACGCGACCTGGTCGTCGGCTATTTCGAACCCCACGGCCGCAAGGACACCATCGCGATGACCGAAGGACTCGAAATCGTCCCTCGCCGCAAGATCGATTATCGCGGCCGCGAATTTGAAGAGATGGATACCGATGCGATTCTCCTTCGCAAGCCGCAAGTCTGCGCCGTCGACGAGTTTCCCCACACCAACATCCCCGGCTCGCCGCGCGCCAAGCGCTGGGAGGATGTCATGGTTCTGATTGACGCCGGCATCGACGTGCTGACGACCATGAACATCCAGCACCTGGAAAGCCTTAACGATCAGATCCGCGAAATTACCGGCGTCGCCGTCCGCGAAACCATTCCCGATTGGGTCGTGAAGCAAGCCGAGGAAGTCGTGCTCGTCGATCTTCCTCCCCGTGCTCTGCTAAATCGCTTGCAGCGCGGCGTCATCTATGGAACGGAAAAGGCGCAGCGAGCCCTCGATAACTTTTTCAAAGAGCCCGCGCTGGCCGCGTTGCGCGAGATGGCCTTGCGCCAGACCGCGCACGAAGTCGAGATTCGTCAGGGCGAGGAAAATGTCCGCTCGCATCATAGTGAGCCGGAAGTGCGCGAGCGAATTCTGATTCACGTCACCGAATCGCCCGCCTCGGCCGGCTTGATCCGCCGGGGACGGCGCGTCGCGGATTATCTTAAAGCCGATTGCTTCGCCGTCGGCGTGATGCCCTCGCCCGATCCCATCGCCCTCGAACAGCATCTCGAATTCGCGCGCAAGCTCCACATCGAAACGCGCGTGCTCGAAGGAAAGAACGCCGCGGAAACGTTAGTCGACTTCGCGCGCCGCAACTCGGTAACGCAAATCTTCCTTTCGAAACCGCCGAAGCACCAATTTCCATTCCTCGGTCCGCGCAGCGTCGCCATGGAGGTCGTGCGCCTCGCCAAAGATCGCCAGGTTACAGTGGTCGCGGAACGCAAATTTATGGTCAATTAAGGCTCCGTCAAGGCACACTTTCGATCATTTAAGGTCATTTATTACGACATTAGGATGCTCCATCGGGATGAAATGCGAGTATCCTTCCAAGAAAACGTCCCGCGCATTCGGCATCCGGGAAGCGAGCATTGGATCGGTGGCCGACGCCGAGAGATCGAATTTTCCCTCTGTCATCAAGTGCCCCGACCGCATGATCGTCGTAAATATCTGAATCGTAGCGAGTTCCGCGGAAATATCGGCATCCGGCCAGTTGCAGTGCTGGTAAATGGACGCTTCGATCTCGGGCGGACAAGCCAGCACTAACTCATCCCCATCCGGCAGCAGCCCAAATTCGCAATAATCACGCAAAATATCCGGTTTCCACGCTGAAAATGGAGGCTTTGCGCTAAATCTCTGGTACATTTCCTCGGCCGATTTCCAACGCGCCCGCCGCCTCCTAATGAAGCCGACCTCGATGGGCGCGCTGTTGTATTGATCGGGCGATTGAATCACCGGATCGATGAGCAAGAGCCTTGAAAAAGCAGCCGGTTCGAGCGCCGCCGCGAGCGCCATCGCATGTCCTCCCATCGAATGCCCCACGCCCACAGCCCCGCGCAATCCCAACTCCTTCGCGACCATCGCAGTATCCTCGCCAAACCTCCGCCAGTCATAGGATTCAAAATGTTTTTCGCTGCGCCCATGCCCTCTCGTATCAATGGCAAAGCATTGATTTGGAATCTGTTCGATGATGCGATCCCAAACGCGGGCATGAAAACCGGTGGCGTGAGTAAACAAAATCGGCGGACCGTTGCCAGGTCCTTGCCAAACGGCAAGATGGTGAATCCGAAGTAAATGCACGTACAATGAAATTACAGCCTCCTCATGTGGATTGTCCAGCTTGCCCTCCGGCGTCCTTACACATTTGTTGTCATGGCGCTTTGTATTGTTGTCCTTGGCGGACTGGCGATGGTGCGCATGCCGGCCGATATTTTCCCCGACATCAACATCCCCGTTGTCAGCGTGATCTGGACTTATGCGGGTCTCTCGCCGGAGGAAATGGCGGAGATCATCACCACGCGATCGGAGCGCGGCTTCACCAGCGCGGTGAACGACATCGAACACATGGAGTCGATTTCGCTCACCGGTGTCAGCGTGATTCGCATCTACTTCCATCCCAATGCGCGGATTGACGCCGCGGTATCGCAGCTCGCCGCGCAATCGCAATCGACGGTGAAATCGCTGCCTGTCGGCGCTACGCCTCCCAATGTGATTCGCTATAACGCGGCGACGGTGCCGATTCTCGATCTCGGTCTTTCGAGCGACACGCTCACCGAGCAGGAAGAGTACGATCTCGGCTACAACTTCATTCGCACGCAACTCGCGAACATCGAAGGCGCGAGCATCCCTTTGCCGTACGGCGGTCGGCCGAAGCAGGTGATGATCGACATTAACCCGGAGGCATTGTTCTCGCACGGGCTGGGAGCAACCGATGTCTCGGATGCGCTGAACAGCCAGAATCTGATTCTGCCCACCGGCAGCGCGAAAATCGGCACGCGCGAATACCGCGTCGAATTGAACAACAGCCCGTCGATCGTGGACGCTTTTAATAAGCTTCCCGTGAAAACGGTAAATGGCGCGACGATCTATATTCGCGACATCGCGCAGGTGCGCGACGGATATGCCGTACAAACAAACATCGTGCGGCACAACGGGCGGCGCGGTGCGTTGCTGACCATCCTGAAAAACGGCGCGTCTTCGACCCTCGAGGTGGTGAAGCAGATGAAGGCGATCCTGCCGCGCGTGCAATCGACGCTGCCGCCGGCGCTCAAGATCAGCCAGCTATTCGATCAATCGGTGTTCGTGGCCTCGGCTATTTCGGGAGTGGTGAGGGAAGCGCTGGCCGCAGCGCTGCTCACCGGCTTTGTGATTTTGTTATTTCTCGGCAGTTGGCGCAGCACACTGATCGTATGCATTTCCATTCCCCTTTCGATTCTCACATCGCTTGCAGTGATGTCGCTGATGGGCGAGACGATCAACATCATGACGCTGGGCGGGCTGGCATTGGCGGTCGGCATTCTGGTGGACGATGCGACGGTGGAAATCGAAAACATTCACCGCAATCTGGGAATGGGGAAAGGCGTGACGCGAGCGATTCTGGATGGCGCGCAGCAAATCGCCGTGCCCGCGTTTGTATCGACGCTCTGCATCTGCATCGTATTCGTGCCGGTGATTTTTTTGCACGGTGTGGCGCAGTATTTATTCACGCCTCTGGCGCTGGCCGTGGTGCTGGCGATGATGGCGTCGTATCTTTTGTCGCGCACGCTGATTCCGACCATGGTGCGCTATCTGATCCCGGCGGAGCTGCGCTTATACCGGCACGGCGCGGAACACGAGGATGAAATTCCCGACGCGGGGATCGTCTGGAAAATGCACCATCGTTTCAATAATGTATTCGAGCGCATGCGGGACGGCTATTCGAGCATGCTGCACTCCACGCTGTCGCATCGCAAGCTGGTGCTGGCACTGTTTGCGGCGGTGGCAATCGGTTGCGTGAGCCTTTATCCCTTCATCGGAACCGATTTCTTCCCGCAGGTCGACGCGGGGCAGATTCGTCTCCATGTGCGCTGCCCGGGCGGCACGCGCATCGAGGAAACGGAGCAGAAGTTTTCCGAGGTGGAGGATTCCATCCGCAAAATTATTCCACCGGGCGAGATTGCGGACATCCTCGATAACATCGGCCTGCCTTATAGCGGCTTTAACCTCGCGTTCAGCGACAGCGCGACCCTGGGCTCGTTCGACGGTGAAATTCTGGTGTCGTTGAAACCGGGCGAGCATGGCCCCACCTGGGATTATGTGCGCGACATGCGGCGTAAGCTGGCCCGCGAATATCCCGACTTGACGTTCTTCTTCCAGCCTGCCGATATCGTGAGCCAGATTCTTAACTTCGGCTTGCCCGCGCCGATTGACGTACAAGTGGTTGGACCCATCAAGAACGCGCCGGCCAATTACGACATCGCGCAGGAGATTTCGCGCCGCCTTGCGAAGATTCCAGGCGCGGCCGACGTGCACGTTCATCAGGTGAACGACATGCCGCTGATGCGCATGAACGTGGATCGCGGGCGCGCCAGTCAAATGGGCTTGCAGCAGAAGGACGTCGCCAACGACATGCTGATGTCGCTCAGTTCCAGCGGCCAGTTGTCGCCGAACTGGTGGGTGAATCCCGCCAACAACGTGGATTATCTGGTGGCGGTGCAGACGCCGGCATATAAAGTGGATTCCGAAGAAACCCTGATGAACACGCCGGTGCACGCCAAGGGCGGAGGGATGCAGATGCTGAGCAACCTGGCGCAGATGGAGCGTGGACACACTGCGTCCGTCGTGAACCACTACAACGTGCAGCCGGTTTACGACGTGTACGCCAACGTGCAGGATCGCGATCTGGGCGGTTTCTCAAAAGACGTCGCGAAGATCGTCGACGGCATGAAATCGAAATTACCCGCGGGAAGCTTTTTCGAGACGCGCGGTCAAGTGGCGACGATGGATGCGTCGTTCACAGGCATGGCGTACGGACTGGTGTTCTCGATTCTGCTGGTCTATTTCCTGATGGTGGTGAACTTTCAGTCCTGGAAAGATCCTTTTATCATCCTGACGGCACTGCCTGGCGCGCTCGCGGGAATTCTGCTGATGCTGTTTTTCACGCGGACCACGGTCAGTGTTCCGGCGCTGATGGGCGCTATCATGAGCATTGGGGTCGGCACGGCGAACAGCATTCTGCTGGTCACCTTCGCGAACGATCTGCGGCGCGACGGCCTGGACGCCACGCAAGCCGCCTACGAAGCCGGGCGCACACGTCTGCGTCCCGTGGTAATGACCGCTGTGGCAATGCTGGCGGGTATGATTCCGATGGCGATGGGACTGGGCGAGGGCGGCGAACAAAACGCGCCTCTGGGCCGCGCGGTGATCGGAGGATTGTTGGTGGCGACGGTGGCGACTCTGTTCGTCGTTCCAGTGGTGTATAGCATGATGCGGAAGACTCCGCCCAAACGGTTCGAGGAAATTGAGGCGACAGAGTAACAGAGTAATGGAAACGGAACATCAGATCGACCGGGAACTGGCAAGCCGCGCGCCGCTCCCTCACAAGAAATCGCACGGAAAATTCATCGCCTTGCTGGTGGTGCTCGGCGTCTTGTTGATCGCGGGTATCGCGGCGGGCGTGATGATGCGGCAGACGCACGACCGCGCGCTCGCGGCCACAGCCGAGGACGATGCGGACCGCGCGCCCATGGTCAACGTCGGCCGCGTGCGACCGTCGGGCGCGAAATCCACGATCGAACTGCCCGGCGATCTGGTAGCGCGCGTCGAGACGCCGATGTATGCGCGCGTCGACGGATACCTAAAACAGAGGCCGGTCGACATCGGCGATCACGTCAAAAAAGGCGACCTTCTCGTCGAGATCGATACGCCGGATCTGGACGCCCAGATCGCGCAGACGCAGGCCACGCTGGCGCAATCGAAAGCGACGTTGCAACAGCTCCGCGCCGCGCTTCTGGTCGCGAAGAGCAACGCCAAACTCGCGGCGACGACGGCCGAGCGTTATCGAATCCTGCTGCAGCAAGAAAGCGTGGCCAAGCAGGATTACGATAACCAGGCGGCGCAGGCCGAGGTGGCGGAGGCGAACATCAAGCAGGCTGAGGAAAATATCCATGCGGCCGAAAGCACGATTGCCGCGAACGCGGCCAACGTCCGCCGGATGGAAGAACTGAAGGTTTATACGCGCCTGCTCGCGCCGTATGACGGGATCGTCACGTATCGCAGCCCGCAGTCGGATCCCGGCACGCTGATCAGCGCTGGCAACACCACGCAATCGCGCGAATTGATCAAGGTCTCACAGATCGATACGATTCGAATTTTTGTCAACGTTCCGCAATCCTATTCCACGCTGATTCACGCCGGACAGAACGCCGATTTGATGGTCGACGAATATCCCGGTCGCACGTTTCCAGCGACGGTTCGCGGCACGACCAACGCCGTCGATCCCGCGACGCGCTCGTTGTTAGCAGTGCTGCTGGTGAATAATCCGAAGGGCGAATTGCTGCCGGGAATGTATGCGAAAGTCCGGTTCGCGCTGCCGCACATGGTGAGCGTGATGATGCTGCCCGCCGACGCGCTGGTGCTGAAGACCGACGGACCCCATGCCGCCGTGGTGGGCGCGGATCGCAAAATTCACTTTCACAAACTGGTGCTGGGGCGCGATTTTGGCGCGGAGATCGAGGTCAATTCGGGGTTGGAGGAAGGCGATGCGGTGGTGCTGAATCCGACCGACGCGATTCGCGAGGGGGTCATGGTGGAGATGAAGGATCGCGGGGGGAAATAATGCACCGAGATCTCAGTTAACCCAGAGCGCAGGCTGCCGGATAAAGAAATTTCGTATCACTTCATCGACCGATGAGTCCGCGGGCAGCGTCTTCCACAGTTCGATATATGCGGGTTGGTGCAGCGCGAGACCTGAGAACAGCAGACTCGACTGCCGCATTGGCCACTGATCGTAATACATCACGTCAGGCTTCAGAGGCCACGTCCTTTTATCGCGAATGAACGGAGCCATGAACGCGACGGCTTTCCCAAGTCCGCGTCCATCGGCGAGTTCGAAGGTCCACAGGTTGTCGCTTGGCGTCGAAAGAATTTGCGCGATGGTCGAAAATGCTTCGAGGTTGAAGAGCGAATATCCGTACGGCTTGGTACGCTTCATCTCCTGGGGAAAACTCCCGTCGACGGCCTCCTGATTCGGCAGAAGGACGGTCTTGAAGCGGTCGTTCAAATACGCGAGCGTCTCTTGATCTCCCGTAAGATGGGCGAACGCGGCGACCTGCATGACCCAGCATGTGCCGTGGTTATTGGTCGCGTCGCGCTCGGCGACACCGTAGGCGTGCGTCATCATCCAGTTGGTATACTCGGCGAACCATTTTTTCACGGCGTTCAGATCGGGAGCCGATAGCGCCGGCGCGAGCACCTCAATCGCGCGCGCGACCTCCACAAGATGAATAGTATCGATGATGCCGGTGCCGCGGCCGGTGAAGCGTCCGTGAATCGCTTGCGCGTATTCGAGATTCGGATTCATGCGCGTCGCATCGTCGATGAACCAGGCGCGGAGGTGCAGTGCGGCACGATCGGCGTAGCGCGCGTTGTGCGTGATCTTCCAGGCTGCGGCGAGCGCGGGCACTTCGACGCTCAGGCGCATAAGCGCCTTGCGATGTTCGGCGAAATTATCGGGATTCGTCATCCCGTCGCGCTGGATGTAGGGGCCGCCGGAATTTTTCGGATCGGGCCACCAGTAGTCGCCTTCGGAAAAAAAGTCGTGCGCTCCGCCAGCACTGCGAGGCGAGTGCGCAGAGGTCACGGTAACCGGCTTCTCATTAAGATACGCATCGGCGGAGGGAAGCACGCGGGCGCGATCGAACGCCGCGATGTCAAGAGATTGCGCGCAGAGCGCAATCGAGGCTGCCAGTAAACAAAATCCCTTCACGACGTTCCGTTGCGGCGGCTGGAATCGCGCACCACTAATCGCGACGGAATGAAGATCCGCTTCATCTCGGCCGGCGTTTTCGCTTCCATGCATTCGCACAACAGCTCCGCCGCGGTCTCGCCTATGGTGGCGCTGCTCTGATCGATGGTCGAAAGAGGAACGCGCAGAAGGTCCGAATAATGCACGTTGCCCGCGCCGATGATCGCGATATCTTCGGGGACGCGCAGGCCGGCTTCGAGCACCGCTTTCACCGCGCCCGCCGCCACCGGATCGTTGTAGCAAAATACGCCGTCGGGCCGCGGAGAAGTTTTCAATAACTTACGCATGGCCTCATAACCGGTGTTGTCGCCGTACTGGCCACTGACGATGTAGTTGGGGCGGATCGTCATGCCCCGCTTGGTCAACGCGCGCCGGTAGCCTTTCAATCTGGCCGTGCCGGTGCCGTTTTGCGGACCGCGAATATGCGCGACTTTCTTGCAGCCTTGATCGATGAGATGGCCGGTGGCCATGGCGCCGAGGTCCTCGTCTTTGGTGCCGACGAAGTTCGCTTCCACGCCGTGGATCACGCGATCGATCAGCACGTAGGGCACTTCGCGGCGGCGCAGTGTTTCGAAAAGCTCGACTTGGCCGCTGCGCTGCGCCGAGGCGATAATCAAGCCGTCGACTTTGCGCGTCAGAAGAATTTCCACGTGGCGGCGCTCCGTATCGCCGTCCTCTTCAGTGTTCAAAATCACGGCGTGATAGCCGAGCGGAGTCAGCTTGCGCGCGACACCCTTCGCCACTTCGGCGAAGAAGGAATGCATCAAATCCGGCAGCACCAGGCCGACCAGATAAGTGCGGCGCGTCACCATGCTGCGAGCGATCCAATCCGGCTGATAGTTGAGCTCGCGCATGCGTTTGAGCACGCGGTCGCGGGTCTGCTGGCTAATATCGCTGTGGTTCCTGAGCGCCTTCGACACGGTCATCAAGGAGACGCCCAGGTCGAGGGCGATGTCTTTCATGCGTACTGGCAATGGAAGTAGACTCCAATCCTAATACTTTATCGCTCAAGTTATCCGTTGTGTCAAGTACAGGGAGGGCAGTATAATCGATCCACGTGACGAAAATCATCGCTGTTGCACTATTCGCGACGACCGCTATCGGCTCCGCATCGAATCTACTATGGTACCGCCAGGCGGCCGCGAATTGGAATGAGGCGCTGCCGTTCGGCAATGGGCGACTGGGCGGCATGGTGTTCGGCGGAGTGTTGAGCGACCAGATCCAATTGAACGAAGACACGGTGTGGGCTGGCGAAAAGCGGGATCGAAATAATCCAGAAGCTGCGAAGAATCTGCCGGAAGTCCGCAGACTGCTCTTCGCTGGGATGCCGCATGAAGCGGAGGTGCTGGCTGAACGGACCATCATCTCGACTCCGAAAAGGTTGCCGCCCTATCAGCCTCTGGGGGTGTTGCAAATGGGTTTTGCGGACGACGCGCACTCCGCGGTTAGCGGCTACCGGCGCGAACTGGATCTGGAGACGGGAATCGCGCGCGTTCGTTACCGGCAGGGCGCGATGTTCACGCGCGAAGTATTTTCATCGGCAGTGGATCAAGTGATCGTGGTGCGAATCACGTGCGATCAGCCGAAGCACGTCACGTTCGCCGCGACGCTTTCCCGGGTGAGCGATACGAAATCGCGCTTCGAGGGATCGAACCGCATCGTTCTCGAGGGCGAAGCGATCGCCCGCGATTCCCGGCACGCGGAGGAGCGACCTGTCGGAGTCAAATTTCAAGCGGTCCTGCTTGCAATTCCCGAAGGCGGAACGATGAGTAAATCGAGTGGCGATCTTTCGATTGTTGGCGCGGACGCGGTGACGCTGCTGATCGCCGTGTCGACCAGCTTCAAGCCTCGCGACATCGAGCACGATCTTCTCGCCGCGAAGCGCACGTATGCGGACCTGAAGGCTCGCCACATCGCGGATTATCAGCGATTGTTCAACCGCGTGAAGCTTTCGCTCGGCACCGCGCCAGCGCCCGATCTGCCGACGGACGAACGATTGAAGCGCGTCGCTGCTGGGGCTGAGGATCCCCACTTAATCGAGCAATATTTTCAGTTCGGCCGCTACCTGCTGATCTCGTGCAGCCGTCCAGGCAACATGGCCGCGACGCTGCAAGGGTTGTGGAACGACAAGCTCGACCCGTCATGGGATAGCAAGTACACCATCAACATCAATACGGAGATGAATTACTGGCCCGCTGAAGTGACGAATCTCTCTGAGCTGCACGAGCCTCTGTTCGACTTGATCGACCTGGCGCGTCCCGATGGGCGGCGTATCGCCAAAGCGATTTATGGCGCGCGAGGCTTCGTGCTGCATCACAACACCGATATCTGGGGCGACGCCGTGCCGATCGATGGCGTCGGCTCCGGTCTTTGGGCGATGGGCGGCGCATGGTTGAGCCTGCATTTATGGGATCACTACGACTTCACGCGCGACCGCAAGTTCCTCGCAGCGCGAGCTTATCCCGTGATGAAGGAAGCCGCGGAATTTCTGCTTGATTATCTGGTCGATGACGGTAAAGGACATCTCGTCACCGGACCATCTTTGTCCCCCGAGAATAATTACAAGACCGCAAGCGGCGTCACCGCGCGGCTGTGCATGGGCCCTTATATGGATACCGAAATCACGCGGCAACTATTCACTCGGGTGATCGATTCGAGCACGATTCTCGGGATTGATGCAGATTTTCGCGCCAAAGTGAAAGCCGCTAGCGATCGTCTGCCACCCTTCCAGGTAGGAAAATACGGGCAGTTGCAGGAATGGATGGAAGATTACGAGGAGCCGCAGCCGGGCCATCGCCACATTTCACAATTGTTCGCGCTGCATCCGGGAAATCAGATCACGCCGCGCGGCACTCCGGATCTGGCGAAGGCCGCGCGTGCGACGCTCGAACGCAGACTGGCGAACGGCGGAGGACACACCGGATGGAGCCGAGCCTGGATCATTAACTTCTGGGCGCGCCTGGAGGACGGCGACAAGGCTGGAGAGAACGTGACGGCGCTGCTCGCGAAATCGACGCTGCCGAATATGCTCGACACTCATCCGCCGTTTCAGATCGACGGAAATTTCGGAGGCACGGCGGGTATCGCGGAAATGCTGCTGCAAAGCCACGCGGGCGAGATCAGCATTCTGCCCGCGCTGCCGAAGACCTGGCCGACTGGTTCCGTGAAAGGACTGCATGCACGCGGCGCGGTAGAGGTCGATATCGATTGGAAAGACGCCAAAGCATCGCGAGTCGTTCTTCGATCGCCCATCGCCGGTGAGCGTAACGTGAGATTCGCCGATGGCCGCGTCCAGGTAGTGAACCTCGCCGCCGGAAAAGACTTCACTATCCCCGCGCGATAATAAGACCACATGCCCGGTCTTCAAACGCAAAGTATTCACGCCGGCCGCTCCATCGATCCATCGACTGGAGCTGTCGTCCCGCCGCTTCACACCTCGACAACTTTTGAGCGCGACCCCGACGGAGAATTCTCCCGCAGGTATGCCTACATCCGCGCCGCGACTCCGAATCGCGATTCGCTCGAAGCATGCATCACCGCGCTCGAAGGCGGCGATGAGACGATTTCCTTCGGCTCCGGAATGGCCGCCTCGTTCGGCGTCTTCCAGGCGCTCGCGCCCAAGGACCACGTCCTGCTGCATCGCGACGTCTACTACGGCGTCCGCGAATTGATGGAAGGATTCTTCGCGAAATGGGGCCTCAACCATACGCTGGTCGACATGCGCGACATCGATGAAGTGCGCCGCGCCTCGCGGCCGGAGACGAAATTGTTCTGGGTGGAAACGCCGACCAATCCTCTGATCGAGGTCGTCGATATTCGCGCCGTGGCGGAAGCCGCGCGAGCCGCGTGCGCCTTGCTGGTTTGCGAAAACACCTTCGCGACCCCAGTCCTGCAACGTCCCTTCGAATTGGGCGCGGATATCGTGGTTCATTCCCTGACCAAGTATCTGGGCGGCCACAGCGACGCGATGGGCGGCTCCGTCACGCTGAAAAACAAGCCGGAACTGGTCGCGCAGATTCGCGACTTTCAGCACACCGGCGGCGCGATTCTTTCGCCGTTCGATTGCTGGCTGATTTTGCGCGGTGTCGAAACGCTGGTGCCGCGCGTGCGTCTCCATTGTGAGAACGCGCGACTCATAGCGGAATTTCTTTCGACGCACAAAGGCGTCTCAAAGGTCCGTTATCCGGGTCTCGTAAACGATCCCGGCCATGCGGTCGCCAAGACCCAGATGAAGGATTTCGGAGGCATGCTTTCCTTCGAGATCCGAGGCGGCCGCGCGGAGGCCTTCGCCTTTACCGCCGCGCTGAAAACAATCGCACGCGCGACCAGCCTCGGCGGAACGCACTCGCTGATCGAACATCGCGCCTCGATTGAGGGCAAGACTACACGCGCGCCGGAATCGCTGCTTCGCCTCTCAGTCGGTCTCGAGGACGCCAACGACCTTATTCACGATCTCGACCAAGCGCTCGGTTCAATAATTTAGACCTTATACGGTGAAACGGATGGGCCGCGCGGTCGCTCTATTCCCCGGGAGAATTAATTTCATGAGCGAAACCAAGAAATGCGCGCATCCGGTTTGCCACTGCCAAGCCCGGCCGGACAGCGTTTATTGCAGCACTTATTGCGAAGGGGAAGCAAAAACTGCGGACATCGTCTGTAACTGCGGCCATCAGCACTGCGCGACCACGGCAGCGGCGAGCCGCTTGTAACAGCGGCTGCCGCCCACTCCATCAATTCGTTCCGGTCGCCTTTTGTTTTGTCACCTGCATCTCGTTCACAACTTGCCGCACATTCGGAATAGCGGCGGCCATGTTCTGGACCTGCTCGCGCATCGGCTGCGAGATAACGTCGCCGGTTAACGTCAAGACGCCGTTTTTGGCGGAATATTTCACGATGTCGTGGAGATTATTTTGAATTAGCGCGGCGTCCATCAGTTTCTCGATGGCCTTATCGACATCCGAGTTAATGGCCTTCGCGGCGCTTTCGGCGCCCGGAGGCAGCACGATAATCTGATTTGCGACCACTTGTCCCACGGCCATCGTTCTGGCCATTTGTTCCGCCTGTGCCTTATCGGCGTCCGCGGAGACATGACCGGATAACGTCACTACTCCCTTGTCCCGATCCTGCGAGACGGAAACATCCTTGTAGCCCCCTTGCACCAGAGACTTCCGAATCCCGTCCGCCACGTCCGCGGACTGCGTCGTGGACGAACATCCCGCCAACGTTCCCGCGATCACGAGCGTCAATAAACCAAATGCTGCATTGTTTTTCATAGTTCGGCCTCTGGCGTCTATAGAGCAGGCGAGTGGCCAACGTGCGGGCATGCCTTTCACAGCCCCTCCGCGTCACCGCCCGGGAAGCTGACCGTTTGCCTGCGCGGCCGGCAATCGAGTATACTCGGTCGGCTTCGGCCCCAAGGATAACTACCTTGTCAAACACGGATCGAGTGAAATACTTGCGCGGCGCATTGGTGGCGTTCGGTTTGATCTTCCTCGTCGGGATCTACCCGCTCACCATCCTCTGGCCTTCCGGCTGGTCCTGGCACACCGGCCATTCCGATTACTTGCCGATGATTCTGGGGATTTACGCAACCCTTGGAGTATTCCTGTTACTCGCGTCCCGCGATCCGCTGGCTCACCGCAGCCTTATCTGGTTCACGGTCTGGTCGAGCCTGGTGCATGGTGGAATCATGGGCGTGCAATCCTTCGAGAATCCCGAGCATATCGGGCACCTTTGGGGTGACGTGGCAGCGCTTTTTCTTGTCGCAATCGTGCTGGGTCTGCTGACGCCTCGAGACGCGGCGGCTGCGAAAACGGCGTGACAGACTGATAAGGATTGCTGGCAGGCGAAACCGCCTGCCCCACCAACTGGCAAGTCGCAGGTTGCAGCGCCGTGGTGGCGTACGTGGTTCCGCCTGCGTTCTATTTTGAATCTAATTCACCGAAACCATGGGCACCACAGGCCCGGTGCTCGGGCTCGACACGCCGCCAGCCGTGATCGTCACCAGCAGCGAATCGCCGCTGATGTGGAATCCCGGCACGCGCAGGTTCAATTGATAAATTCCGATCAAGCCCGGCGCGAGGCCCGCCCAATCGACGATGATCGCGGACTGCACCCACTGCGGGTCGCCGAAACGAACCGAGGCCGTGGGCGAGACCGCCAGAGGACTTGCGGGCGATGGCGTGCCCGCGCTGATTCTGCCTCCCGTGGTCGCGCCCAGGCCGACTGCGTACAGCACCAGCGGCTCGTCGCGATTCGCGGGGTGGCTCTTGTTGACGTACGATCCATCGGCATGGAACAACAGGACCTGTCCCGTGCCATCGACCAATACGGCGGGCGCATATTTCGACACCGTGATTTGCTGCGATGCCGAGGCCGCTTGATTGGCGACCGACCGCACCACTAGGGGATACGTTCCCGCAACCGTCGCCGGCGGAATCTGCGCGTTGATCTGCTGCGCGCTCGTCATGAACAAAGGCAGCGCGACGTTGTTCAACGTGACGCAAGTGCCGCCGAGAATCACGGGCAGCGGAGTCGCCGACGCGACCGCGCTCGCGGCCAGGTTCTGTCCAAAAATCGAGACGAGCGAGTTCGGCGCGATGGCCGTTTGATAACTCCCCAGGTTCACCGTCCCCTTTTGATTCGGCACCGGGCGAGCGCTATTCGGGACCGCGGTCAGGTTGATGATGCTCAGCCCGCTGGTGGTAATCGCGTAGGCCACCGCGCCCGCCGAATCGATCGCCATCGTCCGGCCCGCGATGGTCGCGCGCCCTCCCGTCAATTGCGTGATTGGCCCTTCGAGCGCGGGGATCTGCAACGTCGGGTTGCCGGTATTCGCGTTGATGATTTCGACGCTCGGCGCAGTCGTCGCGAGAGTGTTCAGGGTTGTCAGGGGGGTGGAGTAAATCGCGAAGCTCGAATTGCCGATCGCCGAAACGGCGGAGACGAATCCGGGAACCGCTGCCACCTGCACCAGCGCCTGGTTAAGCACCATGCCGTCGATCACGAAGTATTGACCGTTGGGACCAGCGGTGATCGGCCCCGTGTATCCGGTGGGAAGCGTAGTGAACAACTGGCGGCCCGCGACGAAATCGTCCACCGTCGCGTCGTATAAATACACGAAGCCATTGGTGGAGGCGAGCAGAATATACCGGCCCTCTGCTGAAGTTGCCATCACTCCGCCGCCGATCGGATTGGGAAGGCCCGTGTTCGGATTCGATCCAATGATGGTGCTCACGCCGCGCGGTACAGCGGTCGAGCCAATCACCTTCCATAACATCCCGTTGTTCATCAGGACCTTCAACCCGCTCTGGCCAGCCGCAATCGCGGTGGGAAGAATCGTCGGGAGTGTCGACGCGAATGGAAGCGGCGGATATGCCACGAGTCCTGTAGAAACCATTTTGTCGGGATCGACAATGCCGATGCTCTCGCCGCCGGAGTTCGCGACGTACAGAGTGGCTCCATCTGGAGTCAGTGCGAGCGCGATCGGAAGTTGGCCGACTTTGATCGGCGTCAAAAACTGCTGCATGCCGATGTCGTAAACCTCCACGCGATTTAACCCGGAGTTGGCGATATAAATTCGCTGGCGCGGCGCATCGTAGACCAGATCGGTCAGTGTGGCACCGGAGGAAATGCCGACCGGGATCGGAAGAATCGTGCCGCGCGCTTCGGCGTCGCGATTGTTCTGGTAGACGCGTATGCGATCCGGAATGTTGATCGCGTCGGTCGACTGCACCTGAAACTCGTGAGGCGGATCGATGGTCCCGTAGCCTTTCG
This sequence comes from Bryobacterales bacterium, assembly GCA_003170295.1. GTDB lineage: Bacteria > Acidobacteriota > Terriglobia > Bryobacterales > Bryobacteraceae > Palsa-187. The sequence continues at coordinate 20,117 of PNAJ01000138.1, forward strand.
AAAGTGCCGTATTGAAGGTGAACGAAAGGCCGGTCTGCGTCGATCTAGCGGCAGGCGCCGTCGCGGGGTTGGGCTGATTCGCGACGCCCGGGTATTGCAGAAGCTGCGGCGAAAACGTCGCGCGCACCTTGCCTGGACTATTGATCGTGACGGACGACGTGGAGGTGCCGCTCACGCCGCATTGATCGTTGGTCAGCAGCAGAACGCTGGTCGCGGGCACGGCGAGCGCGCTCTGCGAAATGGTCGAGAGAGGGAGCGCCACAAAGCCGGAATCGGAGAGCGCGTAGGCGTTGGCTCCGTCGGCGCTCAACACTAGTTTCCCGGCGAAGAACTCGGGCGTCTGAATGCCCATCGTGATCAGCAGATTGTCGGGATCGGTGATCATGAGTTGGCCGATATTTCCCCCGGCGTTTACGGGATTAACGTTGTACATCGTGTAGAGGGTCTGCCCGTCGGGTGAAAATACGGCGCCGCCCTGATTGGTTTGCGCCGTGAAGAGCGATGTCGTCTGGATGGGCGTGATCGGATACATCGCGTTGGCGGTATTCATCGTGCCCAACAGCTGCATAGTCGCACCATCGAAAAGATTCGCACCGCATAAGATGCGCTTGCCATCGTCGGAAATCGCGAGCGCGGTGAAGAAGCCTGTCTGCAACGTGCGCGCACGCAGCACCGTCGCGGACGCGGATTGATACACAAACACGACGCCCACGTTGCTCGCGGCGTTAGTATGCAGGCCCACGATCAAAGATCCATCGCGCGTCGCGCGAAGCTGGCTGTGCGCGGCTAAAAACGCGCGTCCCGAGGGCGCGGGAAACACCGGCGCAGCAGGCGCGGCCGGCGTCACGCCGAGCGCGGTTAATGGAGCCGCGGAGTTAGGCGCCGGATCGTAGAGTAGCAAAATATTGGTGGCGCCGCTGCCGATGGTTGAGATGAGCACGCGCTCGTCATTCGCAACCGCGATTCCTTCGGGTCTCGATGGCAAGCTGATGCGATTTGTCACAGTTAGCGTGGTTAGGTCGATCACATCGACCACGGAATCGGCATAGCAGGTCACGTAAAGAACCTTGCCGCTGCGCGAAATCGCGACTCCGATGGGCTCGTTATCGGTATCGATCGCGGCAAGGAATTTGTTTTGCGCCAATGCGTAGACCTGCACCTGGTTCTGCGCACTGGAGGTGAGATACAGGCGGTTGCGGGATTCATCGAGCGCGATATCGGTCGCGCCGCCCACCAATGGGACCACCCGCCCGAACGTGGCCGCGCGAAGAGAAAGGCCGGAAAACGCAATAGCGGCAAGAAGACGAACAACCTGCATCAGCCCTCTCATGTTACAACGTGCGCCAAGCGGTTCGGTTGACTTGATCGCGATAAAATCGGGAAGTGCCCCACAAGCCCTCTCTTCGCTCGTTGACAGGCGTGTATCTGCGGATCGGAAACACCACCTTCGGCGGAGGCGATCCCACCATGGCTCTGCTCCAGCGCGAGCTGATCGGCCGCGGATGGATCACGCGGGAAGATTTCGCGCTGGCTTATTCGCTCGCACGCGTCACGCCTGGAACCAACGTGCTCGCATTCTGCGCCGCCACGGGCGCGCGAGTGCTCGGTCTCGCCGGAGCCATCGCCGCGGTGTTGGCCGTAACCGTTCCATCGGCGATTCTCGCTGTGCTGCTCACCCGCGGTTTTGAAACATGGCGCGCGCATCCCTGGGCGATGGCTGCGATCGGAGGCACCATCGCCGCGGTCTCGGGCATGATGTGGGCCAGCGTGTGGCTCCTCGTGAAGCCATATTTGGGATTGCGCGCGCTGCTGTTTTCGGGCGGTGCGTTTCTCGCCGCATGGAAATTTCACGTCACTCCGGTGCCCGTCATTTTGATCGCCGCGCTCGCGGGATATTTGTGGACGACCAAGGAATGAACGTCTTCCTGCTTTATGGCCTGCTGCTCAAAGCCGCGTTGACTTCCTTCAGCGGCCTCGGGTCGCTGCCGATGGTGCGCAACGATCTTCTCGTCGAGCGAAAAGTGCTCACAGATCGCCAGTTAAATACAGCAGTCGTCGCGGGGCGCACCGGGCCGGGTCCGAACGGTCTGTATTTGGTCAGCGTCGGATATTACGCCGATGGACTTCCCGGCGCGGCCGCGGGACTGCTGGCCGTAATGACGCCCGCGTTTCTAGTTCTGCCTTTGATGCGATGGATCGGAGCGCGTGCGGAATCGCCACGCGTAAAAAGCGCCATTCGCGCGGTGGTGCTCGCGAGCGCGGGCCTTCTTCTCTCCGCATCGCTACCGCTGGCGCGCGACGCGATCACAGGTCCGCTGACGTTTGGAATCATGTTGGTGAGTTTTGCCGTTTTAGTGCTCACCAAGATCGATACGGTCTGGGTAGTTTTAGGCGGCGCGATCATAGGGCTGATCGCAAAGGCCGCGCACTGAGAAAATATCGCCGTCTTCTGTGGCGCGCGCACTCGTGCGTGCCGCGTCGACACTCGTGTCGCCGCCAAGCTAGTTAAGGTCAATTAAGGCTGTACCAGGCCCACCACAACGCACTTTTATGGTCAATTAAGGAGCGCTAAGACCGCGTTCCACACGTCTTTTTCGACGTTTTCCTCGCTCCGCGACCCATCAACGAGCTTCACCCGTTTCGGCTCATCTGACGCCAGTTGCAGGTACGCGTCCCGAACTTTGCGGTGAAAACCGATCGCCTGCTCGTCGATTCGCGTTTCGACGTGCTGGGTTTTGCGATTTCGCCCGTGCACGCGCTCCAAACCGAGCTCGGTCGCGATGTCGACGACGATGGTCAGGTCCGGAACCAGGCCCCGGCAGGCGATGCGGTCGACTTCGTAAACTACCTCTGATCCCAGGCCGCGCGCGATGCCTTGATAGACCAGACTGGAATCGGTAAAGCGGTCGCACAAAACGATTTCACCGCGGGAAAGTGCGGGTAAAATCGCCTCGTCCACATTCTGCGCGCGGGCCGCGAACATCAAAAGAAGCTCGGTGGTCGGACGCATTTCGAGGTTTTTCGAGTCGAGCAAGACACGCCGGATCTGCATGCCGATCGCGGTCCCGCCGGGTTCCGCGGTTTCGAGTACCGTCCGGCCTTCCTCGCGCAGTCGGGCGGCAATTCGACGGAGCTGGGTTGATTTCCCGCTGCCTTCCGGACCCTCAAACGTGATGAAAAGGCCGCGCTTAATCGTAGACAAAATGCAAAACCTTCTTCAAATCGTCCCACGCCTCGCGCTTCGCGTTCTGATTGTAAGGGCGCAATAAATACGACGGATGAAAAGTCACAATAACTGGTATATCGCGCCATTTGTGCCAGTTGCCTCGCAACCTGGTGACGCCGTCCTTAGTCGCAAGCAATGCCTTCGCGGCTGTGGAACCCAATGCGCAAATCGCCTTTGGTTTGATAGTCATCAACTGGCGGAACAGAAATTGACCGCAAATTTCCATTTCATCCGGCTGCGGCGCGCGATTCTCCGGAGGGCGGCATTTCACGACGTTGCAGATGTAAACATTTTCGCGCCGAATCGGGATGCCTTCTTTTGAAGCCGTGTTATCAATCATCTGCGTAAGCAACTGCCCGGCGCGGCCGACAAACGGCAGGCCTTGCGCGTCTTCGTCGGCGCCGGGACCTTCGCCGACGAAAACGAGGCGCGCGTTTTCATCGCCGGAGCCGAACACAATTTTATTGCGCTGTTCGCAAAGCCGGCAGCGGCGGCAATCTCCGATATCGGCGCGAATTTTCGCGAGCGTATCGTCGAGGGGTGCAAGAGGGGGAATTTCCATGATGGGTTGGCGGCGATAAATTTCCTGCACGCCGAGATCGCGATAAAACGTGAGATAGCCGCGCAGTTGGTCCGGTGTCATCGGAGGGCGAGGCGCAGGCTCATGGTCTGGTCGAGGATTCGCGCGGCGATTTCCTTTTTCGGCGCGCGGCGAACGGCGATCGGATCGGAGGTGCGGGTGACCAGCACGACTTCGTTTTCATCGGAATCGAATCCGATGCCCGATTGCGAAACCAGATTCGCTACTACCATGTCGCAGTTTTTCGATTCGAGTTTGCGGCGCGCTTCGGCAATCAGATTTTCGGTTTCGGCAGCGAAGCCGATCAGCAGGCGATCGCCCTTTTTCCGGCCCAGCTCCGCGAGGATGTCGACCGTCGGATCGAGCTCGATCGACATGCGGGCGGCGGTTTTCTTGACCTTGTGCTGGGGCGCATCGGCGCGGTGATAATCGGCGACGGCAGCGGTCTTAATGATGATGGTCGATTCATCGAGGTGCTGCATGACGGCGTCGAACATCTGGGCCGCGGTCTGGACGTGGATCACTTCCATGTTGGCGGGCTCGGCGAGACTCACTGGACCCGAGACTAAAATCACACGTGCGCCGCGCGCGACTGCTTCTTCGGCGGTGGCGTAACCCATTTTGCCGCTGGAACGATTGCTAAGATACCGAACGGCATCGAGAGGCTCCTGGGTGGGGCCGGCGGTGATGAGCACGACTTCCCCTTCGAGATCGCGTTTGGCAGGTGTCGCGAGATTCGCGACCGCGTCGGCGATGGATGAAGGCTCGGCGAGACGGCCGGGGCCGACCATGCCGCAGGCGAGCGCGCCGTCGTCGGGATCGACAATGAGATGCCCACGCTCGCGGAGAATGCGCAGATTCGCCTGCGTGGCCGGATGATTCCACATATTGGTATTCATCGCGGGGGCGAGCACCACGCGCCCGGTGAAGGCGAGATAGGTCGTCGAAAGAAAATCGTCGGCCAGGCCGTGGGCGAATTTCGCGAGCAGATCCGCGGTGGCGGGGGCGACTACCAGAATGTCGTTTTCCTGGGCTACGCGGATGTGTTCGATGGCGCTTGAAAGAGTGTCCTCCGCGCTAGCGGCGGAAAAGAGATTCGTAATGACTTTGCGGCCGGTGAGCGCGGCGAAGGTTAGGGGTCGAACGAATTCCTCCGCGGCGCGGGTCATGATGACGTTGACGGTGAAGCCCCGCGCCATCAAGTCGCGGGCGAGTTCGGCTGCTTTATAAGCGGCAATGCCTCCGCCGACGCCTAGGGCTACGTTCATGAGTTAGGACCTCGGCTGAAGCCGAGGCTGCAAGCTAAAGCTCGCGCCACCCGCTTCCATGGTTACTCTTTTTTGGCGGCCAACTCTGCTTGAGCAGCCAGAAGGGTCAGGTCTTCGTACTGCACCAATCCGCGGCGCACTTCTTCCATGGCGACGACGGTGGGCTTCTTGGAGGTGGTGGGCAGATAGCTGCGCGCGCCGCCTTGCAACTGGCGGGCTCGCTTGGCCGCGACGATGATGAACCGGTAGGCGCTGGCTTCCGGATCGTCGGGGATAATACTCTGGGCCGTGTGTCGAATGGTAGTTTCAGGCATTGTCAAACGTCTCCAAAATCGGATGGATTTCTCTTTCCATCCGGTCGCGCCGGCTGCGGGTTGCTCTGACGATCGATTTCAATGTTTCCACCGACGCCTCTACTTCCCGATTGACCAGCACGTAATCGTACTGCTTATAATTCCGTATCTCTTCTTTGGCATCGCGCAGACGCCGCGCAATCACGGGCTCAGAATCCTGCGAGCGGGCCCGCAAACGCTCTTCGAGAGCCTGCCGGCTGGGCGGAAGAATAAAAATAGACACCGCGGCCGGACTCTTCTCTTTTAATTGTCGCGCACCCTGCACGTCAATGTCGAGGATCAAATCGACGTTTTCCGCGGCTGCACGCTCCAATTCGCCGGTATGAGTGCCGTAGAAGTGACCGAAAACCTCGGCGTGTTCGAGGAATTCGCCCTTTTGGACGCGAGCTTCGAACTCTTCGCGGGAGATGAAAAAATAGTCCTTGCCGTGGCATTCCTGGCCGCGAGGAGGGCGCGTTGTATAGGAGATGGAAAAGCGAAGAAGGGGCACTTCCTGGACGAGGCGATGGGTCAAGGTGGATTTTCCGGAGCCGGAGGGCGCGGAGATGATGAAGACTGTGGTCATTTATTCGTTGGAGGGAGTGTCCCCTCCCTGACGGTCAGGGTTCGGTTTGGATGCGGGTGCGTTGCTCGGACGGGGCGAAAAATGGGGACAGACAGCTCTGTCCACTGGCGTCGGGGTGCGTTGTGCTTGCGCGGGCGATCATAGCGCCTGGGACAGAGAAGTCTGTCCCCATTTTTCGCGATGTGGTGTTCGATCATTCGAGGTTGAGGGACTGCTCGCGGACTTTTTCGATGGCGGCTTTGGCGCTGAGGGCTAGCTCTGTGATTTTGAGGCCTGCTTCGCCCGCGCCGCTGGTTTTCGAGAGGATGGTGTTGGTTTCGCGATTCATTTCCTGGAGGAGGAAGTCGAGCTTCTTGCCGACTTCGCCGCCGGCATCGAGCAATCCGGCGAACTGCGACGCGTGAATTTTCAGACGGGCGAGCTCTTCGCCGATATCGCTGCGGTCGGCGAGGATGGCAGCCTCCTGCGCGAGGCGCTGCGGGTCGATCTGCACGCCCTTGAGCAGTTCCCTTAATTTTTCCGAGAGGCGCGCGTGGAAGGCGGCTTGCGCGGTGACGCGGACCTGCTCCATCTCGACCGCGAGCTCGGAGACGCGTGCGTTGTGAGCGCGCATTTCCGCGGCGATCTCCGCACCTTCGCGCCCGCGAAATTCGTTCAGACCGTCGAGAGCATCGGAGAGTGCGTCGAGAACGTCCTTTTGGATCGTGCCGTTCGGCTCGGCGTCGGGAGACGATTCGGCGAGCATGCCTGCGTGGCGGAAGGCGGCGTTGAGGTCCGGCTCGGCATGGATGCCGTGGGCTTCGGCCGCTTCGTGAAACGCCTTCAAATATTGATGCAGCAGTTGGCGATTGAGCGCGAGGGCGGAGATTCCGCTCGATCCATTCGAAGGAAGGGAAATGCGCACTTCGACGTGACCGCGAACCAAACGGGTTTTCACCAAGGCGCGGATGGCGTTCTCAAATTCGTCGGCGGCCGATGGCGCGTGCACCTGCACGTCGAGCCCGCGATGGTTGAGGCTTTTGACGCTGACGACGATTTCGCCGGAGTCGAGGGCTTTGCGGGAACGCGCAAAACCGGTCATGCTGCGGAGGGGTGACGACATTAGGGGTTCACAATAGGATCTTCCAAGAACTGCATGTCATGCAACCTCTGGTAGATTCCTCCGCCAGCGACGAGTTCCTCATGCGTGCCGATTTCCGTGATTTTTCCGCGATCGAGCACGACGATCTTGTCGGCGCGGCGGATGGTGGAAAGGCGATGCGCGATGACGATGACGGTGCGATGCTCCATCAGATTTTGCAGCGCGGTTTGGACCAGACGCTCGGATTCGGTGTCGAGATGCGAAGTGGCTTCGTCGAGGATGAGGATGGGCGCGTCCTTGAGCAGAGCGCGTGCGATGGCAAGGCGCTGACGCTGGCCGCCCGAGAGTTTCTGGCCGCGTTCGCCGATCATGGTGTCGTAACCTTCGGGCATGCGGAGGATGAATTCTTCCGCGAGAGCGTTGCGGGCGGCATCCTGAATCTGTTCGCGCGTTGCGTCGGGACGACCGTAGCCGATATTGTTGGCGACGGTGTCGTTAAACAGGAACGTATCCTGCGCGACGATGCTGATTTTGTCTCGGAGTGAATCGAGGCGCAGGTCGCGAATATCCTTGCCGTCGACGCGAATCGAGCCGGAGCAGACGTCGTAAAATCGCGGCACGAGATTCGCGAGCGTGGTTTTTCCGGAGCCGCTGGGGCCGACCAGCGCGGCAATTTCTCCGCGCTTCACATCGAGGCGGATCCGATCGAGGGAAAAACCGTCGGGAGCGCTGGGGTAATGGAAGCTGACGCCATCGAACAGAATCGACTTTTCGAAACGGGCGAGTCTGATGGCGTTCGGCTTTTCCTTGATCTGCTGTTCACGATCGAGATATTCGAAGACGCGCTGCGATGCGCCGAGGGCCTGCTGAAAAATATTGTGGATGCCGGTGAGGCGCTTGACGGGCTCGTAGAGCATGAGCAGAGCGAAGACGAAGCTGATGAAATCGCCAGGCGTCATCGCGCCATGTTTGATTTGTATGCGGGCGTAGGCGACGAGTCCGACGATGGTGATCGCGCCGAAAAACTCAATGAGAGGCGACGCGATGGCTTGCTGCGCGACGTAGCGAAGATTCGAGCGGCGGAGGCGTTGGACGCGGTCACGGAAACGGTTCGACTCGATCTCCTCTGCTCCAAAAGATTTTACGACCTGCTGGCCGCTGAGCGTTTCCTGCAAAACCTGATTCAGCTCGGCGGCGTCATCCTGCGCGCGGCGCGTGGTTTTACGGATTCGCCGGCCGAGACGAACGGTGGGGACGAGGACGAGGGGAAGGACGGTGAGGCTCCAGAGCGCGAGTTTCCAGTCGCTTTGAAGAACCAGCGTGAGCAGCGCGATGGCGGTGAAACTCTGGCGCAGAAAATCGGCGAGGATGTGTGAGAGCGCGACCTGAATTTTTTCGAGATCGTTCATGATGGACGACATGACGCGCGCGGTGGAGTTGTCCTCGAAAAAATGCGCGTCCTGATGGACGACGCGGTCGAAGACGGTTTGGCGCAGATCGGTGACGGCGGAAAAGCCGACGTAGTTGATGAGGTAGTTGCCGAAATAATCGCAGATGCCGCGGAAGAAAAACACGGTGAGAATCGCGGTGGCGACCATGCTCCAGATGGTGTGGATGTTGTGGGGCATGAGGTCGTTCAAATAAATGGTGTGATGGAAGGCGGTGTAAAGTGCGACGGGCGGCTCGAAATCCTGCGGGTTGAGGACGCGATCGAGGATCGGCTTGATGAGCAGCACGGTGATGGCTTGCGCGGCGCCGACGATGGCCATTGCAACGACGGAGACGAGGAGATGAGGAACGTAGGGGCGGGAGTAACGGAGGAGGCGGGTCAGTTCCTTCATGGCCTCCGCTCCCTGCGGTCGCGGCTCGGTAGAGCACCGGTTGTCGGGAGAGCACTGTTGGGTAGAGCAGCCGGGTGAAACAGGTTCAGGGATTCGATGGCGGCGGTTACCCGATGGGCGGAGATGCCGGCGATGGCGGCGGGAGACGTGAGCACTTTCGATTCGGTGCGCCAAGGGGCCCAGGTGACTGAGTCGGACTGCCCGAAGAGCACGACGACGGGGACGCCGAAGGCGGCGGCGATATGCGCCGGTCCACTATCGTTGCCGATAAAAAGAGATGCGCCAGCGATGAGGTTTTTCGTTACGGCGAGGGATTCGCGGGAGGTTTGGAAATTTTCGAACGGCGTGAGGTCGTCGGTAGGACCGGCGAGGAAGACGGGCTCGAGGTTGAGATGGTGCGCGACTTCGATGAAGCGTTCGGCGGGCCAGGTTTTATCGGGCCTCGCGGCGAAGGGATGAATCACGGCGTAGGGACGGCGACTGGGAGGCGGATCGGCAACAAAGAGCCTCGCGCGGGGGATCTCCTGCTGGGGCACGCCGAGCCAAAACATCGCGGAAGCTAAATGTTCGGCGGTATGGACGCGCCGGGAGACTCCGAGAATTTCTTGCGCGGTGGGGATTTTATGGGAATAGACGAAGCGGTAACGATGGTGCGCGAAGCCCACGCGGAATTTCGCGCGAGACAGCGCGGTCAGGATCATGCTGCGCGTGCCGCCGTGAAGATTGAGCACGAGGTCGGCGTGGGTCATGGAATCGCGGGTCTCGTCGATATCGGGGTTATCGGCGAAAATTTCGGCGAAGCGTGGTTCGACGATGATGCTGAGCTTGAGATCGGGGCGATGGCCCTTGAGGAGAGAGAGGGCCGGCGTCGAGAGAACGCAGTCACCGAGGGATCGCAGACGGATCACGGCGATCCGCGAGCCGGACGGCAGACGGTCAAGCAAGTTCACTTTTACTCTTCAATGCGGGCTTCGTCGACGAGCATCACCGGGATGTCGTCGCGAATGGGGTAGACCCGCTTGCATTCGACGCATTTCAGGCCGTTTTCGTCCTGTTTTAGCTCCACCGGCGCTTTGCAGAGCGGGCAGACAAGTATTTCCAGCAGATCTTTGCTGATGGCCATAGTAATCCTCAAGTGTAGCAAATACGGCTATTCGGGCAGTGGTTTGCCCATGGTTTCCGGCGCCCAGGGGAGCACGGCGAGGCCGAGCAGAAATACAGAACACATGGTGATGCCGGCGTAGCGCATCGGCTCATCCATGCCGGCGTATACGCTGCTGGTTAGCTTGGCGAGGGCGAAGGGGCCGACGGCGGCGATCAATCGGCCGACGTTATAACAGAACGACGTGCCGGTGGAGCGGAGGCGGGTGGGGAAGAGCTCGGGGAAATAAATCGCGAAGCCGCCGAATAGCGATAGCTGGCAGAATCCCATGAGAGGAGTCATCCAGAAAATGTCGCTGAAGTTTTGCAATTTCCAGAAGGTGAAGGCGGTGGCGCAGAGAGCGGCGATGAATCCAGCGGCGAACGCTTTTCGACGGCCGACGCGCGCAGTGAAATAAGTGAACGCGTAGATTCCCCAGAACGAGCCGAAATTTTGCAGCAGGGAATTGATGCCGGTCCACAGCGTTTTCTGCGAGGCGATCACGTTTTCCGGCATGCCTTGCGCGCGAAACGTTTTGTCGAGCACGGAGCTGAGCAGGTCCGGCGTGAAGAATCCGATGCCCCACAATCCGACCACGCCGGAGAATGCGAGGGTCATGCCGACCAGCGTGCTGCGGCGCCATTTGGAGGAGAAGAGCTCGCTGACAGAACCGAGTTTGGCATGTCGATCCTTAGCCTTCTGCCAGCCTTCCGGTTCCTTAAGGCGGCGCATGATGACGAGCACCAGAAGGGCGGGGAGGGTACCGATGATGAACATCCATCGCCAGGGGCTGGAGATTGTTTCGGCGGCTTGGAGGCGTCCGAGAAAAATTCCGATCAGCGCGGCGGTGACGTTGCCGACGGTGGAGGAGGCTTGCAAGAGGCCGAGCGCGTAGGGCCGCGCGCGATTCGGCATCACTTCGGCGACGAGCGCGACGCCGACGGCGAACTCGCCGCCGACGCCGAGGCCGGTGAGAAATCGGTAGGCCGAAAAATCCCATACGCCGGTCGAGAGAACGCTGAGGCCGGTGAACGCGGAGTAGCTGAGGATGCTGACCAGCATGGTTTTCACGCGGCCGATGCGGTCGCCCAGGATGCCGAAGAGGACTCCGCCGACGGCCCATCCGATCATGAAAATCGAGGTGGAGTAACCGGCGTAGGTCGCGACGAGGCCGGCGGCATTGGGATCGCCTGCGTGGACGTGCAGTAATTCCAGCATCGCGGGGCGGCGGGCCAGCGTGAACAACTGCTGGTCCATGGTGTCGAACAGCCAGCCGAGCGAGGCGACGAGAAGGACGAACCAATGGTAGCGAGTGAGTTCCTTATACCAGGCGCCGGTGAACGGATTGGTGGAAGCGCCGGGTTCAACGAGGGACATTGACGGTTATTTTCGCACGGACGGGAGCGCTCTAATATAGGATGCGTGTGCGGATGGTGCCGGGCACTTTTTCGAGAGCGCGCTTGACGTCGAGCGAGGCTTCGCGGGTCTCCGTTTCGACGTCGATCACGACGTAGCCGATTTGCGCGTTGGTTTGCAGATACTGGCCGGTGATGTTGATCTTCTGTTTGGAGAAGACGGCGTTGACGGCCGACAAGACTCCGGGGCGGTTGTGGTGCGTGTGCAGCAGGCGATGCTTGCCGGGATGCTCCGGCAGAGACACTTCGGGAAAATTCACGGCGGTCAGCGTTGAGCCGTTATTGCTGTATTTAATGAGCTTTTCCGCCACTTCGATGCCGATATTCTGTTGCGCTTCCTCGGTGCTACCGCCGACGTGTGGCGTTAGAATCACGTTTTCCATGCCGCGCAAAGGGGACACAAATTCGTCGCCCTCCGATTTAGGCTCGACTGGAAAAACGTCGATCGCCGCGCCCGACAGATGTTTCGATTTGAGCGCGGCCGCGAGCGCGTCGATATCGACGACAGTGCCGCGGGCAGCGTTAATCAGCTTCGCTCCTTTCTTCATGCGGGCGAGCTGAGCCCTGCCGATCATGTTCTGGGTTTGCGGCGTCTCCGGCACGTGCAACGTCACGACGTCCGAAATTTCGAGGAGTCCATCGAGCGTCGCGACCACGTGCGCGTTGCCGAGCGCGAGCTTGGTCTCGATATCGTAGAACACGACTTTCATGCCCAGCGATTCGGCGAGCACGCCGATCTGCGTGCCGATGTGTCCGTATCCCACGATGCCGAGCGTTTTGCCGCGCACCTCCTGCGAACCGGAGGCGGTCTTCATCCATCCTCCGCGATGCGTAAGCGCATTGCGAAACGGGATGCCGCGCATCAGCAGAATCGTTTCGGCGAGCACCAGTTCGGCCACGCTGCGGGTATTGGAGAACGGCGCGTTGAAAACCGGAATGCCGCGCTGCTGCGCCGCGTCGAGATCCACCTGATTGGTGCCGATGCAGAAACAGCCGACGCCCATCAGCTTTTCGGCGCTATCGATGACGTTGGCGGTCAACTGCGTGGCGGAGCGGATGCCGATGAAATAGGCGTCACGCAAGGCCGCGATCAGTTTCGGCTCAGAGAGCGACTTCGGGTGGTAGTCGATGTCGTTGTATCCGTCCTTCTTCAAAGCATCGACGGCAGTGGGATGCACGCCTTCGAGAAGAAGTATTTTGATTTTGCTCTTGTCGAGAGAATTAGTTTGCATTGTCAAGCAGGAGTTCCATGAGAACGGCGGATTCTTCAGGGTAGTACCCGGGGCATGTTCGGACCTTCCTAAAACCAAATTCCCGGTTCAACTTAATCATGCGCGCGTTGCTCCTTCGGCACGTCGTAATCACTCGATTGAATCCATGATAGCGGGCATAGGCGATCTCCCAGGATTTGAGCAGCGCGCCGAAGCCTTGATTCTGGAATTTGGGGAGAATGCCGGTGGTGCTGATATAGAGCGAGCCTTTGCGGCGAGGAGCAATGTCGTTGTTGTCGTGAAAATCGACGTGTTTTTCGAAGGCGCAGCAGCCGACTTTGGTATTGCCCACGATGAGCCAATAGGATTCGCAAGTCGCCCAGTACACGGTGTCGAAGCGATCGGCCGCTGGAAATATTTTGCGGTCGAAGGCAAGGAGCGCGCGGACTTCCTTGGGTAGGATCGCTCTTCTGAACTCGGTTTTCATTTGGCAGGGCATGGCCCTGCCCCACACAATTGTAGATCAACAACATGAATGCTCCCGTGGCGCAGGGCCGTGCCCTGCGAAAATTGCCTCGTCGGAGGAATCTGTGGGTGATGGCGAGCGTCAGCGAGCCGCCTCTGTGAGGAACCCCGGAGCTTTCTGCAGGTTGAATCGAAGGACCTATGCTGATCTTCGCCTCCGTGATAAAGCGTGGATTCCCCAGGCGGGCACCGCGATGGCCACGAATCGCACTCTCGTTTGCCGCACAGTAGCAACCGGACGGCGGGTGTTAAGCTTGGGCGTGCCTGAAGCTCCCATCGCGGGCGAACTTGCGCGGGAGTTCGAACTGCCGGACTCGACGCGGGTGTTGCGGCGCCTGACGGGACTGATCTCGCACGGCCGCCTGGTGCTGGTGTTTTATCGCGGGAACTGGTGACCTTTCTGTCTCCGCCAGTTGGCGGACTATCGAGAACACTATTCGGAGATCCGGCTGGCAGGCGCGAGCCTGGTGGCTGTGTCGGTGGATCCTCCCGAGGTATCGGAGGCCTTGCGAACCAGCCTGTCTTTGCCTTTTCCGATTTTGTGCGACACGGAGCATCGCGTCGTCAGGGATTGGGATATTTACAACTCACAGGAGAAGGGCGGCATCGCAAAACCGGCCGTCTTCGTTATCGACTCCGACCGCGTGGTGCGTTTCGCTTCGGTGGATGGCGTTGCGAAGCGCGTGCCGGCGGCGGAGATCGTCTCTTTGTTGCGTAGTGCTGAAAAGGCGCGGCCCGTTCGGCGCAGAGTTTACATCCCGCTGTTCTCCGATTGGATCAAGGGGATTCGGAATATTATTCGGCGGTAGGGGGATTCCGATGAAGGCGATGCATTGCACGCGTTCACACCGGCGATAGTATGCGGTATAGTCGTCTTGCCGGACGCTGAAGTTTCATCGAACGGCGAACTTGTTTAACTGTTTGTGTCAGCCGAGCAGGGCATTCTAAACGGCCCGCCGTATTCGATCATTCCGAGCAGGACATTTTCGACGGGGCGCTTTCTGAGAGGCGGATCGTTGTGGAGGTCGCGGATGAACTCCCCGCCCAGTGCCCAAACGTTATCGACGTGTTTCTGAATCGTCTTCGGCGACAACTCCGACGCCGCGAGGGATTCGAGGAACGGCCGATGCGTGGACGAAAGTTCTTGAGCGATGGCGCGGCCAATCCCCCGGCTCGCGCCGGTGACGAGTGCGACCGGCTTCACTTTTTCAGTTTAGGGGATGGTGCGCTTTAGGTCGATAAGTTGGACCGAATTCCCTCGGCAATTGACGTCCCGCTGATTTGCCCTTACACTGAGAGCGGGTTCCGATCGAACTTGGTGATGACGATGAAGATAGCCCCTGCTCAAGAGCGAACCGCACGCGTGGGACAGCGCCGCCAGGTTGTGATCCCGCGGGATATCCTCGAAACCCTGAAGCTTGAAGCAGGGGATTTTGTGGCGTTTACCGAAAAGCGCGACGGCGTTTTGATCAAACCGAAACGCATGGTCGATCCGGACGACACGTTGACGCCCGGGGAAGCGAAGATCGTACGGCGCGGCTTGGCTCAGCTCAAACGGGGCGAGTCGAAGCCCTGGCGCGCCGTTAAAAATGCGCTATCGCTTTGAGCTTTCTTCTGAAGCCCAAAGGCATCTTTCCCGGTTCCCCCGCGAGGTGCAGGAGCGGCTGGCACGCGGCATCGACGATCTTGAATCCAAAGACGACTCGCAGTGGAGCAATGTGAAGGCATTGCAAGGCGCTCAGTGGAAGGGGCTACTGCGGAAGAAAGTCGGCGGCTATCGTATCATCTTCCAGAAATTCCCGAGTCGTGGCGTGGCGGAAATTGCCGCCATTCTTATCAGGTCAAAGAAGACTTATGGGTGAACCTTGAGCGTGAGCTGAGACGTGATGAAAATGCCGCCCTTCAAGACTGAGACACAAGAGGCGAAATGTTGGGCGAAAAATCAGAACCTGATCGCAGACCGCTTAGAGCAAGCCAAGGCTGCGGGCAGACTCGGCAAAGGAACCGTGGCGCGAGTTGCCGGCGAGCGGGCCGGCCAGGCCGGAGCGTCGCCAACGATCACAATCCGGCTGGCGGAGGAGGACCTCGCGCGAGCCAGAACGCTCGCCGCCGAGAAGGGGTTGCGGTACCAGACGTACCTCAAAATGCTGCTGCACCAAGCTCTGAACTCGGAGGAGAAAAGGGCGGGTCGGCGTTAAACACACACCGCACGCAACGATGGTCGGTCTCGTCCGTCCCTCGAGGTCCCTCAGGGCCCGTCCTCTCTAAAAGGACGGCTCCAAACTTGCTATTGAACCTCTGGAGTTAAGGTGATAGGATTATTCCTAACATGAAACGCCTGCTGCTCCTGCTGGCCGCTGTTCTGGCGCTGCTGTACACACCGGCGCTTGAAGCAAAAGGAGGACACTCGGCTGGCCGTGTTACTTCTTCTCGTTCGGCAAAGTGCAAGAAACTTAAAAAGGCCAAGGCTCCTAAGGCCTCGAAAAAGTCCAACGTTCCCGGCAGTAATGATGGGACGTACGTGCGGGGGAGCGGCTCAAGCCACAAAGGCGGCAAGTACAAGAACTCGAATACTGGCGATAACTATCGGAACCGTCAGGCTGGCGTTCCCAAGTAACCGGGGGGACCGGGAGGAACCGGGACGGACGAGACCGTACCGTGCTGCCGTGGACCGCCGAATGATCACAAGCGAAGGTCAGGGACGGGGATCTCGTCTGTCCATTTGGGCTCTCTGGCTTCTCTCCCAATCAGCGGTTGGTTTCAACAGGCGCACGAACAACTTGCGCCCAGGCGCGGGCGTGGCTTAACTTGAAGGTATGACCGTGGAACTCAAACCGGAAACCGAGCGACTGGTGCAGGAAGAAATCCGGCGCGGCCATTTTCACTCGGTCGATGAAGTGATTGTGCAGGGCGTCTATGCTTTGCGCGAGAAATCCAACTTGGCGCAAGCCACGGTAGCCTCGCCAAGGCCCCGCAAAAAGCTGTACGACCTTCTCACGCAGCCCCCGTTTGCAGGTTCTGAACTAAAGCTGGAAAGACTGAAGGATTATCCCAGGCCCGTCGATTTGTGAGCGGCTTTCTGCTCGATACCAACGTCCTGTCCGAATTTGCAGGCACGGGAAAGCTAGGGGTTTCCCTGAGAATTTCAGCCAACTCCGGCAACCACTGAGAGTACAATGGAGATGCTGTGCCTACAGTCCACACTCCGAAATTGCAGCAGCCGAAAACCGATCCCCACCTCCAGTCCGCCGGCGAGCGGACCAGGGCTGCGGCGGAAGAACTTGAGCGGCTTGGCATTGCCGACCGCGAGGGCAAACGCATACGCACGGAGCTGCCCAGCGACATGCGGGAAGGCACGGACCGCGATTTCGGCGGCTAGATGCCGCCAGGATGTTTATCGTAGCCGGCCCTCCGGGGAGCGGTAAGTCTACAACTTTTCCCGTCTCAGGCTTTGGCGTCGATTTCTTCAACGCAGACGACCGCGCGGCAGCCCTGCATCAGGGATCGTATGTAGGTATCCAACGGGCTATTCGCGAACGGGTGAATGATCTCTTCGAGGCTTTCGTCTTCGATCATATCGAACGTCGTTCGAGCTGTGCGTTTCGAAACTTCGCTTCGTAGTGGTATCACTTTCGAGCAGGCGGGCCTGGCGAGACGAGCCGGTTTTACCGTGGAAATGCGGTATTTGGGTCTGATAACGTTCGAGATGCACCTGGAGCGAATCAAGATGCGGGCAGATAGGCGCGGCCATAGCGCTCCTGAGTCCGTTCTCAGACGCATCTACGACGCAAGCATCGAGAATCTTCCCCGCGCGATCCGCGAAATGGATTTCATCCACATCTACGACAACAGCCAATGGGGCACGGCTCCCAAGTTGCTCTTCCAGGCAGAGAGCGGTGAAACGATCTACCGAGCGGACGAATTCCCAGCTTGGCTAGTGAAAGCACTGGAAAGGCTCTAGCATCGCCGCTGATTAGCAGACTGCTAGACCGCTTTGCGCTGCCGCACGGAATCGAGCAGCATCCCGGCGATTTGCTTGCCATGCTCGAAGGCTTCTTCGTAAGCCGCTTTGCGCTCATCCCGAGTGAATCCGTAGCCGAGGCGGTAGAGCCTTTCAAGCGATAGCCCGACGGCGAACGTTGCCGCGTAAGCGATGCCTGCTTTCGGAATTAATCCGCCGCCGAACGGCACTTTGCCGACTAGCTCCCGAGCCAGCGCGCGCCATCCGAACGCTCCCGCGATGATCGAGGCTACTTGCGATTTCTGCTCCCGATACCCGATAGGACGGTCGCTGACGGCGGCCAATTGGAACGCCATGCGGATCTGGTTCATCGTGAGAAACGCCGTGTCGGAGCTGAATTCGCCCACGGCCCAGGGAATGGACGCGAGGCTCGGCACAATATCGGGGATCGCGGTGGCGAGGCTGAACAGCGCATTTTCTTTCGCGATGGCGCGGATGATCTTATGCGCGGCGGGTTTGCGGAAGGGATAAAGATGGCGGGCCAGGGGCAGCATCAGGTCTTCCCGCTTCTTGAGGATGCGGCGGATGCAATCGTCCGGAGCGTCGGGATCGAACGAGAAACTCTTGCTCGGCCGCAGCAGAGCGGAATCGTAAACCTCGAGGTCGCATCCCAACGCCGGACCGCGGACCAGCAGGCGAACGGCCTCCGCACGCCGTTCCATCGAAAAATGAGGGGGCGCGAAAAACGTCTCCATGCGCCCTAGCGCTTCGGGCGAGGCGGCGACCAGCGAAATTCTCACGACCCGGTCCGCGTCTTCCCGCACAGCCCCTGGGTTCAGGCTGGTGAGCGCTCCTTTAATTTGGTGGAAGACGGCGATGGCCATGGTTTCGGAACATCACACGGAGTTCCTTCCTCCATTCTAACCCCACGCCGGTCCTTTCCACAGGTACTTGAGCGGAAAAGTACTCTAATATAGTCTCATTCGAGGGATGGTACTCGACCGATGGCGCGACCAGCAGCAACCTCGGCGCAACGCAAGCGAGCGCGATTCCCGGAAAATATCCGCGCGCGGAAAACTCTCCGCGATCCAGATGCCACTTCACGCGCATCCAGTAATCGAGCGCCTGTAACGGCAGATGGATGTCCTGATCGGCCTTCAGTTCGATCACGGCGAGCCTGCCGTCGCGGTCGACGCCGAGCAGATCGATGATGCCGCGCTCACCAGCCGCGAACTGCGGCACCTGTCCATAAAGAGGATGCGGATAAATCATCGCGTCTAGCGCTTCGACGCTCGCCCGCACCTGCGATTCAAGCCACGCTTCCGGATGGCGCTTATAAATAGGATTGGCGCGGTCGATCGACTGGAAATTGCGGAGCCGCGCGATCTCCCGGGCGATGCGCTCGGCTTCGATCAAGTGCGCCTCACTGCCGGCGGCGTGTTTGCGGTCGAGCCCGTAGAGCAGGTCGTCGCCGATCACGCGTGCGAACTCCAGTCCACGAACTGCCAGGCTCACCGAGCCGTCGGGCCGGTCGCGCCGCTCGACGCCGTCGATCGCGGTCAGACGGTCCATCGTTTCCGCGAGACGCGGCGAAACCTGCGGGCGCATCGCCACGGGAAGGCGCGTGTCAAAGTTTTGATAATCGCGCGGGTCGACTTGCGCTTCGTTATTGGCCTGATGCACGAAGACCATGTATTGCGCGGCGGTCGTGCTCAAATGGCGGATGCGATGACACGTCGTGGTCTCGTGTCCCGCCGGGAGAAAAATCGCCAGCGTGTCGATGGTGACCTTTGGTTCGCGATGGCGCAGATGGTCGAGCCAGATGAGCCCAAAGCTGAGCGAGTCGCTGGGCGAGAGCGAATCCTCCGACGCGCCGATGGCCGCGATACCAGTCGACCCACGTCGCAGCAGCGCTCGCGGAAAGCTCGGAGACAAGCTGTGATGCAGGTCGGGCTCCGTGCTCAATTCGGCGACACGGTATCCGGCGAATTGCCGGTGGAGCGAGCGCCGAAACCGTTCGCGATACTTCAGCCGTGCGCCGCGCCGGTCCGCATCGCGATTCGAAGGATCGGCAAGATCGAGCAGCGTCAACGTCCCGGCAAGCGCACCAAAACGCTCAATCTCAATCTCCAGCCGTCCGCGACGTTCGCTGCGGATGCCGCGGACCCGACGGACAAGGTTCTTGGTATCGCTCCAGCATTCGATGGTTACCACGAGGCCGCGTGTAGTGAGCGAAAATGACGCGGGGCTGACAGTTAGGGGATCGTCGCCAGCCTCAAATAGCACCGGCTGCCGGCTGGATTGGACGAATCGCTCAATGGCGGCGTGGGCGGCCAGAGGGTCGGATTTGGCGCGGGCGGGGTGCAACTTAAATAGTTGGGTGGGGATAGAAAAATCTCATGGATTTAGGCCGACACTACGGCTGTACGAAAAGTCGTGCGGATTGGACTGTCTCTAGCCCTGGGCCCCGGACCCGATCGTGGCTGACGAACCAGACCTCACGGGTTCCGATATTCCAAGCTTTCGATGCACAGCCCTCTGAAACCAATCGGGTGCGGCAATCAACGCTATCCGCCCGTCCCGTGATCTTATGAGATCGATCCCAAGATTCCTCCGTCGACGCCATCCATATAGTTGGCGCCGCAAGCCGTCTGACGGGCTCCGGAAGCTCAGGACCACCGCAATGCGACACTTCGTGGCCACGAAGAAACTGTCAAAGAAGCCTCGGTGGGAGACTCCTTCTGGTTTTAAGGTAAGCCAAGAAACGCGAAAAACATTTCACGCTAAGTCGCAAAGCTCGCTAAGGAAAGAAGATAAAAAAGTTAGCCCCAGTGGGATAGACGGAGCTAGGTTGACTGATTGTTTCTTTCTAAGGGGTTCCCCTAATGTTTTCCTAATCGTCGGGTGAAATTACATAAGTCTTACAAATCGTGGAGCGGATCCCTGGTAGTTTAGGGTTGCAAGGTTTTCCACAATGAGCGAATACGTCATCCACCTGCCGAATGGCAACCGAATTAACTGGCCGACCAGCCTTGTCCTGGTGTTGTTTCACATCGGGGCAATCGCCGCACTGTTTATGTTTAGCTGGCGCAATTTATTGATTTCATTTGCTTTATACTGGATCACAGTGGGGTGGGGGATCAGCCTGGGGTATCACCGGCTGCACACGCATCGCTCCTACACGGTGCCTTTGTGGATGGAGTATTTCTTCGCGGTTTGCGGAGCGTTGACGCTTGAAGGCGGGCCGATTTTCTGGGTCGCTACGCACCGGATTCATCATCAGAAGTCCGATCAGCCGGGCGATCCGCATTCTCCTCACGAGGGAGCATGGTGGTCGCACATGGGCTGGATTCTGTGGGGCGAAACGAACCACAACAACACGCGGCTGATGTCGAAATATGCGCCGGATCTGGCCAAGCACAAGTTCTACGTCTGGCTGAACAACTGGCACTGGGTTCCGATGGTCGCCCTCGGCGTGATTCTGCTGGCGACCGGCGGGTGGTCCCTGATGTTCTGGGGAATTTTCCTGCGCGTCGTGTTCGGGCTGCATGCGACTTGGCTGGTGAACTCGGCGACGCATATGTGGGGCACGCGACGGTTCTCGACCAAGGACGATTCGCGGAACAGCTGGTGGGTTGCGCTGCTGACGTTCGGCGAAGGCTGGCACAATAACCACCACGCGCACCCGACCTCGGCGCGTCATGGGTTGGCGTGGTACGAATTCGACATTTCCTGGATCACTCTTTCGGTGCTGAAGGCTTTCGGCATCGCGAAGCAGGTGCGGGTGGCGAAGATCGACGCGGTTTTGCAGGAACGCGAAGCGGCTTAGAGCGAGCATCCTTCCTACGCGCCGACGCTGCCAAGTCAACATAGCGCCGGATTATCGGAAATGGCAGTAACCGGCCGCAAGGCATTTGGCAAGGAACGCAAGCAGGAAACGTCATCGAATTGTTAATGTCCGAATTGCCTGCTGGACCGCTTAGTCAACTCCAAGAAGCGCTTGTCGGATCTGATCGAGCTAAATGCAGGATCCTTAGCAACACCGTAAGGGAGCACACCCCGGGCCGTTGCCGCGGCTTGAAGAGCTGCGAAGGCATCACTAATGTAGCCCCCCTCTGCAAAAACCTTGGCACACTCCAGCTGCACCCGGAACCGATTGTACCCGTTCGCTTCAGCTCTTCGGAAGGAGGCAAGAACCTCTTCAGTATCCACTCCAAGATGACGCTGAGCTTCCGCGCAGTAGTACCAAGCAGCTCCCATCTTCGGGTCGCACCGGATCGCCTCTCCAAAGGTCGACACAGCATTCTTCCAATCTTCGCGCTGACGGTAGCACATGGCTAATCCAAAATACGCCGACTCATTGCCGGGCTCAAATTCAAGAGCGAGCTTATTGTTCTTTATGGCTTCGTCAAGCAAGTCACTATCCTTCCTAGAAAGCAGTCGCTGCTGGGCCGCCAGGCCCACCTGGGCCTCCGAATAGGAAGGCATCAACTGAACAGCAATTTGAAAGTGGTAAAGTGCGTCGGGATTCTTGCGTTGCTGCGTTAGCAGTTGGCCCAAGTATGAATGAATTCGCGGCGCCATGGGGCAGCACTTAACCCCTTGTCGAAGTACTGCTTCGGCGTCGCTGGGACGATTATCAGTCTCCAGGAGTACGGAAAGATAGGTGTATACAACAACCAAGTCGGGTTTCAGGCTAAGAGCCTTCCGATAAGCTTCTTCAGCCTTCGGCAAATCCCCCATCTTAAAGAGGGGTTCCCCGAGTCCAAAGTAGGCTTCCGCCCAATCAGGCCGTAATGCGATTGCTTTCTGATGCGCCGCCGCCGCCTCTTTCCAGCGCGATTGTTCTCGTAATGCGCGACCGTACGCCTGCCAAGGCTCTGCATCCTTAGGGTCAAGGCTGACAGCCTCCGCGTTTTCTTCGACCGCATCGTCGAACCGCCCCTCCAGCCGGAGTAATTCGGCTCTTCGATACCGGAGTTCAGCGTTGCTGCTTCCGAGGGCACGTGCTTCGCGGAAAGCTGCGGCACTTTCGCTGCTTTTTCTCTGTTCGCTTAGTGAGCGAGCTAGCCGATACCAGGCCGCTTGCCAGTCAGGACTTAGATGAGTTGCTTCCTTAAAACATTCTGAGGCACGATCCCACAGGTGGGATCGTGAGAATATCACGCCGAGTCGGTACTTGTAGTTAGGATTACTTGGATCGAGACGCACGGCACCTTCGCAAGCCTGACGGGCTCCATCCAAGTCGCCGCCTTGCATTCGGAACCAGCTCAAGACGACTAGCTGGCGGGGCCAACCGTGGGTGACCAACGTGGACTCTAGTGCCCGTTCCATAGCTTGGACCACGCTCCATTCCTTCACGAACCCGAGATAAGCTGGATAAGCCTGAATCCAATCAATCGCCCCGCTCAGGAAGCCTTTATCATGCAGCGACTGAATCACAGACGCATCAACCGCGTCGTCCACTCCCACATCAAGGTTGGGGAGCTCGCACACTTGAAAAAACAGGTCGCGCGGTACAAAGGAAAAGCCAAAATGCGCACACAGCTTAAGTCCACGCATAGCTCTTTTTTCTTGAGGGGTCGAAGTCCGGTAACGTTCCGCCATGAGAGCTGATGGTTGAATGATGGAAAGAGGCGTGCCATCCCATGAGGAAAGATCGCCTCCCACGATTTTGGCAAGCTTTGAACCCTGCTCTAGTGCCCAGTCGGATATATCAATATTTCGCCACCGGCCCAGCAGTTTGGGACTAAGTACAGGCGCGTCGAACTCAGGCAAGGTACGCCGGATTGTCCCTATCACGACCAACTCTGTCGCCTGATGTTGGAGGTGCTGAATTAGTTCCAAGATTCCTACGCCGGCTGCCTTATCGTTGACCACGTATGCGTCTAGATCGTCAAGGAGCAGCACATATCGGCGCTTCGCAATCGGAATCTTGAGCATTTCGTCTATCGAAGTCGCGTAAGGATGAATAACGTGCCACCGTTGGAAACGGCTCCCGAAGATTTTTCGGATATGATGCACGGCTGCTCGGGACTTCCCGACGTGGGGGCGACCTACGAGCAAGACATGACTACGTTGGCGTAGAGCCGCGTCGATTTCAGCATCCGCGCTTATGGGCCAGTATTCCGAGAACTTACGGACTCCGTAAGCATTTACAATACGTGCTGGCTTGAAGCTTCTAACCGGGCAGATCAATCCGCCCGAGACACGACGACGCTCATAAAGAGAGCGCAATGCAGCCAAAGTAGATGGAATACTAGCAAGTCCGAAGAGGACGGCGACAACAAGTCCCAAAACGGCAATTCGCCCATTCTGATCAGTCGGCAGAATCTTAAGAACATGGTCTGAGGCAGCTTCCCAGGCATGGCGAACTGTATTCCAAAGATGTGACACAGAAACCGTTTCCAGTGGGAAGGTTGCGCACTACGCTTCCAATTGATAGTATCCGAATCTTCTCGAACACGGCTCGGGGAGCGCGAGAGAGTAGAGGCGCGCCGTGCCAGACGTTGGCAGCTCGCGAATTCTTTTATTAGACTATAAGTATGTTATCGTCTACAAGGAACACAGGCTCGGAACCGACGTTAGGCTCGGCGTTAATCCTTATTCTCCAGGAGCGCGAAGCGGCCTAGCTGCGGGATTATTTGCGCGGTTTTTTAGCGGACGCGCCCACTTGCTGATAACTGCCCGCGAGTAGTTCGCCGATTTCTTTCCAGTTCAAGGGTGCGGCATGGACCTTTAGCGAGATCCATCCCAAACGTCCGGTGTATGGAGTTAGGTAGAAGCGCGGGTCCTCTAAAAACACGCCCTGCACCTCCAATCCTACTTTCACGCAGATGGACAACTCGCCGCGATATTCTTCGAGCACTGCGTAGAACCCCTTGCTGGTTCGGAACGAAGGATGTCCGTGGCTGATCTTTTCCTCAGTCCCTGGCAGCGCCAGGCAGATCTTTCGCATCTTTTCCAGGACCTGCTGCTCGGTTACCTTCATGGCAGAGCAATCAAGCGGCGAAGCGGATGACTTCAAGTTCCGACGATGGTTCCACTCCAGCGAGGACCTGATCCACTCGCCGCATGGTCTCGTCCTCCATTTCGGTTTCTCCGCACTGGCGGCACTCCAGGACGGGCAAGGCCTTAACCACGACGATTGATGAGTCGCCGATTTTGAACGGGAGATCCGTCACGCGGTGCTCCAGTAACCCGCCACACACACGGCATTTCACGATTAGACCCTCCTGGCTCGAAATTCCGAATCCCATTCCTCTGGGGCCGGGATGTACATGGTTACAATTCGGACGTTCCCACCCTCCACGTCAGCCGCGATCTGCACGTGGAATACCCTTGCTTCAAACTCTCCTCGCAGGAGAAAGCTGGGCAAGTACTTGTCATCCGGATAGGATTCTATAATCTCCAGCGAATCGGCTCCCTTAATCAGAATCTCACTTCCCAACGACCTCTGCTTGAGGCGCATGGTTACATGGTAGGTCCACCGAAGGTCGGGCATGAGCGACAACTGCTCGACCGAGTCCTCGACTGCGTCCACGAATCTGAAGGCGGCATCGGAAGCGTTCTGCTCGACCAGTAAGATGTCCCGGTGAATTTATTAGTGCTTGTGGTGCAGATTGTTAGATTCTGCTGAAAAACTCTTATAGAGTGACCTTCGGAAGCCAAGTGGGGCGGACCCCCTGGTCCGCGCGCGATCCCTGATCGCGCTCTTGACCAATAAAACCAGGCCTGCGGACACCAGAGGGGCCGATCCGGGGATCGGCCGCGGACCAGGGGGTCCGCCCCACCCGGAGGGGGAAATGAGTTTTTCAGCAACAAGCTGCACCATCGCGCTAACAAAATCGCTGGGACATCTTACCAGATACCAGCGGAATTGCCGGATGATATCGTCGCGCGCCCCTGGGCGAATCACCAAATTCACGATTGCTTCGGCGCCTTGTGTTTAGCGGCGACATCACGCGCTTCGGCCTTCAGACTCTTCCAAAATTCCCGGTTGAGCGGGATGTCTTCCCCGCTGGCCAAGCCTTCGAGCAGCAGCATCTCCAGGCGTGCATCCTCTTCTTCCTTCTGGGCATCGCGCAACAGCGAGCGGAAATACTCGCTCACATTGCCATAGCCCTTGGTGGCCAGCTGGCGGTCGATGAACGCTTTCAGCGATTCTGGCAGGGAGATGGTGACGGTTGTCATGGAGGGCTCCTCATCCGTATCCTAACATACTTCTTAACTGTTCTTAATAGATAAGGACGTTCTACGATCATATAAGTCATACTATAAAGCATGGTCCTCGCCGGCCGGCGCAAATCGATCGCGTTCTTTATCGCGCTCGGCGCTGGTTTAATTCTCGTCACGCTGCTGCTGTACATCGGTTGGGTACTGCTCAACTGGAAACACGGGATCTTTTTGCTGTTGCTCGGTATCGTGCTGCTGGCGATGATCATCGCTGGCGTGGTGCTGAACACTATTTTTCTGGTCCGCGAGATTCGCCGGAACGAGCAGCATGATGCGTTTATCAACGCCATGACGCATGAGCTGAAAACGCCGGTCGCCTCGATCCGCCTGTATCTGGAAACCCTGCAATCGCGCGCTGTCGACGAGGAGAAGCGGAAAGACTTTTACCGCATCATGCTCGACGATAGCGACCGTTTGCTGCAGACCATTGAACAGGTGCTGCGGACCGGGCGCATGGGCGCGTCGCGGAAGCTCAACATCACCCGTATCGATCTGAGCCAGGTGATTCAGGAATCGATCGATCGCGCGCGCGCCTTGTACCGGCTCGCTCCAGATGCGCTGACGTATCGAGCCGAAGGTCCGACGACCATCATGGGCGACGCCGACGAAGTACGAGCCGCGGTGTCGAATCTGATCGACAATGCTGTGAAATATTCCGGGAGTAACGTAAAGGTGAGTGTAGAGACCGAGAAAATCGATACCTTCGTCGCGCTCCGCGTGAAGGATGAGGGCCCGGGAATTCCAAGAACCGAGCTGAAGCAGATCTTTAAGCGGTTCCACCGCGTGCCTGGATCGCTGGCGACGCGCGTGAAGGGGACGGGATTGGGACTCTATATCGTACGCTCCGTCGCGAAGCGTCACGGGGGACGAGCATGGGCAGAGAGCGAGGGACCGGGACGCGGCAGTACGTTCGTGCTTCAATTACCGGTTGCCAAATGAGTAATATTTTGGTGGTCGAAGACGAGTCGCATCTGGCCGAGGGGTTGCGGTTCAATCTGGAAGCAGAGGGCTATCAGGTCAACGTGGTCGAGACGGGCGAAGCGGCGCTGGAGTTGTTCGAAGAGGGCGGCCCACGTTTTGACGTGGTGGTGCTCGACGTAATGCTTCCCGGCAAGGATGGCTTTACCGTGATCTCCGAACTGCGGCAGGCGGGACAATTCGTGCCGACTCTGATGCTGACCGCGCGCGGGCATCCGGAGGACGTGCTGAAGGGGTTCAGCGCCGGCGCCGACGACTATCTGACGAAGCCCTTCGACCTTTCGATTCTAATCGCGCGCATCCGCGGACTGCTCCGGCGTCGCGAATGGCTGGTGGGAACGCCGCCGGCTCCGCCTCCGCCGAGCGAAGAGTTCACATTCGGTGACAAATCGGTCAACTTCACCGCGCTCGAACTGCGCGTGCGCGGCGAGGTGTTTCCGCTCACATTGATGGAGGTGAACGTCCTCCGATACCTGATCGAGCATGAAGGGAAACCGGTGTCGCGGAAGCGGATGCTTGACGACGTGTGGGGCCTGCATGAAGACACGGACACGCGCGCCATCGACAACTTCATCGTGCGGCTGCGGCGCTATATTGAGGACGTTCCCGCGCATCCGCGCCATCTGCTGACGGTGCGCGGCGTCGGCTACCGCTTCATCGCCGCGCCTGGGGATGCGAAAAAGTGATCCGCGCAGCCGTTGTTCAAGCCGCTCCGGTAGTTTTCGATCGCGAAGCGACCATCGCGAAGGTCCGCACGCTCACGGCCGATGCGGCATCGGAGGGCGCGCAGCTCGTCGTGTTTCCGGAAGCGTTCGTGTCCGGTTATCCCAAAGGGCTCGACTTCGGCGCGCGCGTCGGCTCGCGGACCATCGAAGGCCGCCGCATGTTCCGCCGCTATTTTGAGAGCGCGGTGGAGTTGCCGAGTCCCGCGGCCACCGAGCTCGGCGCGATCGCGCGGGACCATTCCGTGTTTCTCGTGATCGGCGTGATTGAACGCGACGGAGGCACGCTCTATTGCACGGTGCTGTTCTTCAGTCCCTCTGGCGAACTGCTCGGCAAGCATCGCAAACTGATGCCGACCGCGATGGAGCGGCTCGTATGGGGCATGGGCGACGGCTCGACAATGCCGGTGTTCGATACGCCGTTGGGCCGCCTCGGAGCGGTGATCTGCTGGGAAAATTACATGCCGCTTCTGCGCATGGCGATGTACGCGAAACGCATTGAGCTCTATTGCGCGCCGACGGTGGACGATCGCGAGACGTGGGCACGGTCGATGCAGCATATCGCGTTCGAAGGGCGCTGTTTCGTGCTGTCGGCGGTGCAGTATCTCGAACGCAAGGACTGTCCGAAGGATTATGCAGACACCGCGGAGGTCCTGATTCGCGGCGGCAGCGTGATTGTGAATCCGCAAGGCGTCGTGGTGGCGGGGCCGCATTACGGCGGTGAGACGATTTTGATTGCGGATCTCGACCGGAATGAAATCGCCGAGGGGAAATTCGATCTCGACGTCGCGGGGCACTACTCGCGTCCCGATGTTTTCCGGCTTATCGTAAATGAGCGTCCGGCGCCGGCGGCGGAGTTTGAGAGGGATTAGTCCGCCGGGGAGGCCCCTCGTGGTCGCCCACGCCGAGCATGGCGCGGCCATTCGAATTATCACCGCCCGCTTGGCGACGCAGGCAGAGAGGAACCTTTATGAGAAAGGCTAAGAAGGCTGCTGCGGACGAACTTCGACCCGAATATCGACGCGCCGATTTCGGCGCACTCATCCGGGGGAAATACGTCGATCGACTCCAAACGAGCTCCAACGTCGTGGTCATTGATCCTGAAGTAACCGGCCTTTTCCCGAATGCGGCGGCGGTCAACGCCGCTTTGCGGTCCCTCGCGGAAATTGCGAAGCGCGCTGGCTCTCGACGGAGCCGATGACAAGATTTAGGTGAACGGCAGACCCGGCGGCCGGGACTTATGAAGAAAAAGAACATCGGATCGTCCTTCAATAGGTGGCTGAGCGAGGAGGGCATCCGCGAGGAAGTCACGGCGACGGCCATCAAGCGCGTTCTCGCCCGGCAGGTCGAAGATGCGATGAAGGAGAGGAAATTCTCTAAAGCGGAGATGGCGCGGAGGATGCAAACCAGCCGGGCTGCGCTGGACCGTCTGCTCGATCCCGACTACGAAGCGGTCACGTTAAGCACGCTGCGAAAAGCGGCCATCGCGGTGGGACGTCGGCTCGTGATGGAATTGCGCTAGCCCGATCCGCATTGGTAGCCGTGAGCGCCCCGCCGCCACAAGGGCTTTCCCCACGAGACTGTCTCACAAAGGGTCCTTTGTGCAACGTGTGCCGGGCCTGCATGATTGGCCTCACGCACGGAGAGGGATACCGGAAGTGAATACGCGATCCTGGGCGTCTTTAACCCCTGCTTTCAAAAGCGCGGCAACGAACGCTTCATATATTACCCAAGGATAAGGCGATGGGCCAATAATCAGGCGGTCAAAAATGCGTGAAAGGTCTAACCCGCGAAGTTCATCACACACCGTCTCATCAATCGGGAACTTGTAAACCGTCTGCGGTATTCCTCCCACAATCTCGGCCGAAGGCGGCATGTGCGGCGAAGACAAACGCTTCGGGTTGTAGATCGCCCGCCATTCCCGTTCCTCATGAAATCCTTCGTGCTTGAGGCAGGAGACACCAGCCAGCAGCATAATGAATACCGCCGCGACAACATGAGATCGATCGCGGGAACGCAGAAAATCGCATTCCGCGCGAATATTTTCAACCACGCTGTACAGCGAGGCATGAACTTCGGCCTCTTTCAAATACGCCACGGGACTGAACAGGACATTTAGCGCCTGCGCTCCTCCTGTGTACAAAGGGATTCTCAAGACAATGGCAACACGAGCGACCTTGCTGGTTCCGAAAGCGCGCCACATCGAGAGCCGCCCGTGGGCATCCTCTTTGTCGTGATGCTCGGACAGCGAGGCAATGTAGGTGTTCAGGGCCATACCAGATGGACCCGAAGTCCACCATTGATCGAATAATGCTAGGGCCTCCGCTGCTGCCCCCGGCACACAGGCATCAAGGGCGTCACAAAACGCTCTCCGTTTGTCTTCAACAGAAAAGAAGTTTCTATAAATAGTAAACCCGTGATGCACTTCGCGATAGTCTGACATGCAAGTTGTGTTGCGCATCCAAACGCGTTTGCTTGCGATGATGCCGAGAGCAGCTTCAGCCGAGGTGTAATGAACAAATCTCGCGTTGTTCTTGTCGTTTTCATACAGCTTTTTTTGTGCTTGTGTGGCATAGGGCATGAAGGTACCCCCAAGCCGCATTCCGATGAGAACGCTCTCCGGGATAACAACTTCTTTTTCATCTCCTTGGGTCACAGTCACTCCTGTTCTTTCGTTGCCTAAATCAAAAGTAACCCATCGGCGAAGCTGCAAAAAGCAAACCTGCGGCAGTCTCAAAAAGGGTAGGTTTTGAGACTCTGGGAGATGCCCTTGAAATCAATCACTTGCAAGTCTCCTAGTCGTCCCAAGAAAAGGGTCGGAATTCATCTCCGGTCTGCGGCGCTGCACGGGCTCGCAGTCGCAATGGTAGGTCTCGAAACTGGGGCGATGGTCCGAACGAAACCCGCCGGTTCTCGTCCAAAGCTTTACTATTGGATTATGGGCCTAACAATTGTCCGCTTCGGGGTGGTGCTGTCTTTATTCTCCGCGCTCGCCAGCGCACAAAAGATGTCCGGATTCGACGCTGGAGCGCTCGATAAGAACGCCGATCCGTGCGTCAATTTTTATCAATATGCGTGCGGAGGCTGGCTGGCTGCGAATCCCGTGCCTGGCGATCAATCGCGCTGGGGACGCTTCGATACGTTGCAGGAACGCAACCGCACCATCCTGCAAGGCATCCTCGAAACTGCCTCCGCCAACAAGCCCACGCGCACAGCGGTGGAACAGAAAATCGGCGATTACTACGCCTCCTGCATGGATACCAAGGCGCTCGACCAAAAGGGCCTCGCCGCCATTCAACCCGATCTCGACCGCATCAACGCGATGGAGAATAAGCCTGCGCTCACCGGCGTGGTGACCAGCCTCTTCCG
This sequence comes from Bryobacterales bacterium, assembly GCA_003170295.1. Lineage (GTDB taxonomy): Bacteria > Acidobacteriota > Terriglobia > Bryobacterales > Bryobacteraceae > Palsa-187. Next base: position 50,588 of record PNAJ01000138.1, read on the forward strand.
TATCGGCTCGAATCCGTTTTTCCGGTTCTCCTCGGAGCCTGACGCGAAGAATTCAGCCGAGATCATCGCCGGGCTCGATCAGGGCGGCCTCGGTCTGCCGGATCGCGACTATTATTTCCGGACCGACGAAAAATCGGTGGAGACTCGCAGGCAATATGTCGCCCATTTGCTGAAAATGTTTGAGCTGCTCGGAAATTCCACGGACGTCGCGGCGAAACGGGCGGAGGCCGTGATGAAGATCGAAACCACGCTCGCGAAGGGGTCGTTCGATGCGGTAACACGGCGCGATCCGGCCGCGGTCTATCATCGCCTCACGGTGAAGGAACTCATCTCGCTTTCCCCGGGCTTCGACTGGGAAAAGTTTTTCGAAGCGGTGGGCCTACCGGGCATGCAAAGTCTGGATGTCTCGGTGCCGCCGTTCATTCGAGCGATGGAATCGGTGATCGTCGAGACCAGCCTGGACGATATCAAATCGTATCTGACGGCGACGCTGCTGACCGACCGTTCCATTATCCTGCCCTCGAAATTCCAAGAGGAGACGTTTGATTTCTACGGTCATGTATTGAATGGCGCCAAGGAGATGCGCGCCCGCTGGAAGCGCTGCACGGATCAGACGGACGCCCAATTGCCGGACGCCTTAGGCCAGCGCTTCGTCGAGAAAACGCTGGGCGAAGAAGGCATGAAGCGCACGCATGAGATGGTAGCCGCGCTTGAAAAAGCTCTCGGGCGCGATATTCAGGCCCTCGATTGGATGACGCCCAAAACCAAAGAGGCAGCGATGGTGAAACTGCGCGCGATCATGAATAAGGTCGGCACCAAGGATCATTGGCTGGATTATGCGAGCATCCACGTGGTCCGCGGCGACGCGTACGGAAACTATGCCCGCACGAGCGAGTTCGAGCTGCACCGCCAGCTTCAGAAAATCGGCAAGCCTTTCGATCGCACCGATTGGCAAATGAGCCAGCCTACCGTGAACGCCTATTACGATCCGCAGGAGAACGACATCAATTTTCCGGCGGGAATTTTGCAACCCCCTTTCTATGACAACAAAATGGATGACGCGGTGAACTTCGGCGCGATCGGCGCGGTAATCGGTCATGAGCTGACGCACGGCTTCGACGATCAGGGCCGCCAGTTCGATGCGCAAGGCAATCTGCGCGACTGGTGGACGGAGCAGGATGCCAAGGCATTTGAGCAGCGCGCCGATTGCCTCGTAAAAGAGTATTCGAGCTTCACCGTGGCGGGCAACGTGAAACTCAATGGCAAGCTGACACTTGGAGAAAACACCGCGGACAACGGAGGACTGCGCATCGCGTACATGGCATTGTTGGACACGCTCGATGGCAAGGAGCCGCCCAAGCGCGACGGCCTCCCGGCGGTGCAGCGTTTCTTCCTCGGTTGGGGGCAAGTGTGGTGCGAAAACATCACCGAGGAAAGCGCGCGCTTGCAGGCGCAGACGAATCCGCACGCGCTGAGTGAATTTCGGGTCAACGGCGTCGTCTCGAATATGCCGGAGTTTCAGAAAGCGTTTTCGTGCAAGATCGGCCAGTCGATGGTGCGGTATCCTGCCTGTCGAGTATGGTAAATGGCTAAGAGTGTTCGCATCTCCGAAGTCGGCCTGCGTGGCATAGTCGGCTCTGGACTCTCGGCGGAGCACGTTCTCGATTTTGCCTCGGCGTTCGGCACATTCCTCGGTCCCGGCGCAGTGATCGTCGGCCGCGATCCGCGCGCCTCCAGTGTGATGCTGCGGGAAGGCGTGGTCGCAGGCCTGCTGGCTTGTGGTCGTGAGGTTATCGATCTCGGCCTCGTATCGACGCCGGTGATGCAGCATGCCATCTGCCGCCACTCGGCCGCGGGGGGAATTTCGATCGGCGCCAGCCACAACGCCGCCGAATGGAACGCTCTCAAGTTTCTCGGCGCGCGCGGAACCTATCTCTCGACCGCCGAGGCGGGCGAACTGCTCGATCTCTATCATTTGCGCCGCTTCGCGTTCGTGGATTGGAAGAATATCGGCAAATTACGCATCGAAGAGGACGCGCTCGACCTCTATCTCGACGATCTGGCCGGCGCATTCGATTTTTCCGCACTTGCCCGCTACAAAATCGTCGTCGATTGCGCCAATGGCACGTCGTCAAAGATCCTCCGCCGCTTGAACGACCGTCACGGCTTCCGGTTCATCCTGATCAACGAGCGCATGGGCGCGTTCGCGCACGAGCCGAACACATCGGCATCGACGGTCGCATTGCAACTCGCGCCGTTGATCGAGCCCACCGGCGCCGACGCGGGATTTCTGTTCGACATCGATTCCGATCGTGTCGCGATGGCAACGGAAAAAGGCGAGGCCGTCTCCGAGGAGCTGATGCTGCCTCTTCTCGCCGACTATCTCCTGCCCAGCTCCCCGGGAAGACTCGTCATCACGAATCTCTCGACCACCGCGCTCGTGGAAGAAATCGCCGCGCGTCACGGCGCCACCGTCATTCGAGTTCCTGTCGGACGGCAAGCGGCCACCGACGCACTCGCGATGTATCGTCCCGATGAGATTGCCGTCGCCGGCGAAGGCACCGGCGCGGTGATGATGCCCCGGTTCCGTTTCGTCTATGACGGAATCGCGTCAATGTTCGCGGTTTTGTCGATGATGCATCTGCGAGGCGCGCGATTGTCGGAAATCCTCGCCGGCTACCCTCGTTATTCGATCTTAAAAGGCCAAATTCCACTCCTTCCGCAGCGAATTCCAGCCTTATTTGCCCATCTTGAGCGTCGCTACGCCGACGGCCGCGCCAACTCCATCGACGGTCTTCGCGTCGATTGGCCCGAAAAATGGTTCCACGTCCGCGTCAGCCAGACTGAGCCGATCGTGCGCGTCATCTGCGAACATCGCGGCGTTCCTCCGCGCATGCTGTTTCAGGAATTGATGGATCAGGTGCGCCAGTATGCCGCGTGAGCATCTTCTCAAAATCGGCGTCTCCGGCATTCGAGGCGTCGTCGGCCCGTTCCTCACTCCGCAGCTCGCGCGAGCATTCGCGCAGGCGTTTGGAACTTATGTCGGTGGCGGACGCGTGGTGGTCGGACGCGACACCCGCGCCACGGGTCCGATGCTGCAACACGCGGTGCAATGCGGCCTTCTTGCCGCCGGTTGCGAAGTGATCGACGTCGGCGTTCTTCCCACCCCGACCATCCAGCTCTACACCGGAGCCATCGGGGCGCGCGGAGGCCTCGCCATCACCGCCTCCCACAATCCTCCCGAATACAATGCATTGAAGTTGTTCAACGCATCGGGGCTGTTTTTCAATCACTATGAACGCAGCGAACTGCTCGATATCTATCATCAAAGCGCGTTTCGCGAAGCCTCCGACATCTGCGCCGTGATTTCAGAATCCTCCGCGCCCATCCGCCAACATTTCGACCGCGTGCTGGCGCAGGTCGACGTGGAACGCATTCGCGCGCGCAAGTTCCGCGTCGCACTGGACGCTGTGAACGGCGCGGGCTCGGTAATGACTCCCAGGTTCCTTCGCGACGAACTGGGCTGCGAACTGCATGCCATCTCGATTGATCCCGAAAAGCCATTCTCGCGCATCGCCGAGCCGAGGCCCGATACGCTAGGCGATCTCTCCAAGCTCGTCGTCGAGAAAAAGTGCGATCTCGGGTTCGCGCAGGATCCCGATGGCGACCGCCTCGCCGTAGTCGACGAAACAGGCCGCGTGCTCGACAACGACGACGTGCTCGCGATCGCGGTGGATGCTGTCCTCGCGCGCCGCGCAGGTACAGTTGTTGTGAACCTTACGACTTCGATGGTCATCGACGATATCGCCGCAGCGCATGGAGCAACCGTGGTTCGCACACCGGTCGGCGAAGCGAACGTGGTGGAAGGAATGCTCGCCTCGGGCGCGGTGATCGGAGGAGAAGGCGGCAACGGCGGCGTGATTTTTCCCGCCGTTCAATATTGCCGCGACAGCTATGCCGGCATGGCTCTGTGGCTCGATCGTCTCGCGTCGAAAACGGAAACAGTATCCGAACTTGCCGCCGCGCTGCCGCGCTATTTTCGACGGTCCGCGACCGTGACCCTGGAACACGGATGGCTGGGAGCGCTGATGCAGCGCCTCGCGGCTGCATGGCCCGGAGCAAGACTGGACCGCCGCGACGGCATAAAACTAATCCTCGACGATTCTTGGATTCACGCCCGCGCCTCGAACACGGAGCCGATTCTCAGGCTGTCAGTGGAAGCAAAAACGGAATCCCGGGCTGAAGAATTGTTTACTCGGGCGGAGGAATTGGTTTCTCTTTCTGTTCCGACTCGGGCAAAATAAATGTGGTTTCGCCGGGCCGTTGCAGCTTCAATTGCTTGCGAATCTCCATCTCCTGTTCGCTGCGGCTCTCCTGCAGCCGGCGGATGCGTTCCTTTCGGCGATCGTTTTCCCGCCGTATATTGGCGTTCCGCTCCTCCAGCTCACGAATCTCGCGGCGCTTCTCGATCAGCGTTTCGAGCCCCTGCGGTCCGCGCAGAAATACCCACCCGTATGCGCTGGCGAGAATCACCACCAGCACGAATCCAGCGCGGCGTTTGGAGCCTTGAAACAGCGCTTGCAGAAAGGGTCCCAAGTAACGTTTATAACCTTTATTGGGAAAAATATCTAGTACGCATGCTATTCTTCGTACTGTTAACGAGCATATGTCTGAAGAACGGGACTCCTTAAAACACACCGCCAAGTGTCCGAAGTGCGGTTCGACTGATATTCGCCGGTCGAAGAGCGACGGATTTTACGCGGCCATTCAGAGGGTATTCGGCCGCTGGCCGTTCCGCTGCCGCAGTTGCCGCGCGCGATTCTACCGCAATGCCGACGTTCCACCGGAGATGGAACATCCGAGTGCATAAGCCAGGTACAAGAGAGTGCCCACCGCAATCGCGCATCCGTGCGGCAGCCGTAACCCCTTCGCGCTTGTGACGTCCAGTTCTTCTTCCGCCCGATGCGGCGCGCGCAAGTGGACCAGTTCCTTTAGCAGCACGCCGACGTTTCTGAGCGTGCGCCGCGTCCGCCCCTTGATCGCGATCACCACCAGCGCCATCGCTCCGCCCACAATCGCCGTGACGAGAAAAATCCCGAGCCACGCCGCCGGACCCGCGATCGCTCCCACCGCGGCCATCAGCTTTACGTCGCCTCCGCCCACGGCGTGCAGCGCGAACAGAGGAACGTAGATCAGCAGCGCGAGCCCCGCTCCCATGAGTGCCTCGCGAAGGCCTGTCCATCGATACAGGGTAATTTGGCAGGCGAATCCAACCGCGAATCCGGCCGCGCACAACCAATTGGGGATACGTCTCGTTTGAAGATCGAACACCGCGGCGGCGGCGACCAGCACGGTAAGCAAAATCGCCGGCGCAGCCGCCACGCTACTTTTTCTCAGGAGCTTTGTTCAGCAGCGCCTTTATTTCCGCGGGAGGTTCGAACCGGTCCGCGGGAAGCGGCTGATTGATTTTCACATCCTGGATCGTGATGGTGAACTCCTGCCCGGCGGCCTTCTGCGTCATCTTCGTCGGCATGGTGACGCCGCCGAAGCTTTTGTAATCGCTCGCCAGAGATTCCACCGGCATGTCGCCCATCGGGCCGACCGCGACGGTCGTCGTCTTCACGGCAAGCCCGGATTTTTTCTGAAAATACATCGTCTCCGGATTGCCCTCCGCCGGCGTCAGCACCAGTTTGTAGCACAGCTCGCCGTCGAGGGTCTCGACGTCCACCGTCTCCGCCTTCGGGTACAACTCGCGCCAGTGAATCGCGAAGTTGAAGGCGTCTTCGCGCAGCGACTGCGCCCTTTCGATGCCACTCTTGACGCGTGGGCCCAGCATCGGGTTCTTGTCCCACGCGACACCGTTGTTGATCCCTGACTCGATCTTTCCCACACCTTCGAGATCCATGATCAAGTACGCCTGCGCGGGCTCGGCCGTATAGCGCGCAACGGATCCTTTGAGACCCTGCGCCTTAAACTCGAACGTTCCCGTTTCAACTGTGTTCTTGCGTTTCTCGTAGGCTGCCTTGCCGCCGGTCACTTCGACGTAGCGATCGAGAATGGTTTCAGCCTTCGGCAGCGGCTCCGTCTGCGCATTTGCATATGAAGCCGCGAATGAAGCGAAGCCGAGCAATGCGGCTATGGAATATCGACGTGTCATTTTTTCTTCCTAATCCACTCTAGCGCAGCATCCAATGTCGCATCATGGCCCGCCAGCAGCCCTGCGCGCGTCAACTTTACTTCCACATCCGGCGTCACGCCGATCCCTTCCAGCGGCTTGCCGCCTTCCGAAATATAATTCGCCGTTGCGTACTGAAAGCCGTCGCCGTTCGGCAGCCGCTCAAAGATCGAAGGCAGCGCCGCCGCTGCGGTTTTGGTGCCGAACACCCGCGCCCGGCCCAGATCCTTCAAGCCCTCGGCGAATATTTCCGACGTCGATGCCGAGCTTCCGTCCACTAAGACCGCCACCGGACCGGTGAAGACTTCGGCGCGCGGATTGATCACGAACTTCAGTGTCGCGTCGCGCAGATACATCGCTCCCAGTCGCTGATCCGGCTTATCCACCAGCCAGCCCGCCATGCCCATCGCCATACCGCCGATGCCTCCCGGGTTGCCGCGAAGATCGATGATCAGGCCGTCGCACTGCATGCATCCTTGCACGGAATCGGCGAAGCTGCCCATCACGCGCACCAGGTCCAGAAACATGTTGAATCGCATATAGCCCGTGTTGCCGAGCTTTTTCGATTCGAAGAAAACATGCATCGGAGGCAGATTTCCGAAGCGCGCCGCCTGTCCTCGCTCCGGACCGAGTTCCAGATCGCGCGTCACTTGCGCGTTCGTCCCATCGAGAAAAACAGCTTTGATCGTGTCGCCTATCGATCCCGTCAGCCGCGAGTGCACCGCGCGTTCCAGAGCGAGCTCGTGAATCTCAGGATCACCCTTCAGCTTCTCAATCGCCAACGCGAGCGGCGTGCCATTCACGCTCACAACCACCCAGCCCAGCTTCACGCCGGCCCGTTCGGCGGACGATCCAGGATCGAGATCAGTTACCACCGCCTTGCCGTCCAGTACGCGCGTATCGATCCCAGCCGACCCATCGCCGCCGCCACCGGTCTCCACGTCGTTATAAACTGCGGACGGGAAAATTCCGAAATGGGTCTGCTTCAATCGCCCCAGCATTTCGCGAATAACGGCGCGAGCCTCGTCATCGGATTTGGCACGCTCGATGCGCGGATAAAACTCAGCATGAATCGCCTGCCAGTCGAGGCCGCCGGGATTTTTTTGCCAGTGCTTGTCGCGAATGGTCGTCCAGACTTTTTCAAACGATTCGATTTGCCGTTGCTTCTCAAGAGAAGGCGTTTGCCCGTTAAGGGTCACTGCGAGCAGGCACAAAGCAGCACACAGACTAAAGTCTGTGCCACCCGCAGCACCTGGTGGCACAGGCTTCAGCCTGTGATCGTGCTCTACCGAGCCGCGACCGCAGGCAGCGATCAACCAGTCTCCCCACCGAACCCCGACCGTCAGGGAGGGGACGCTTGGCTTACGAAACATCATTTCTCCGATTGGATGTTCCCCGCCGCCTGCCGGATTCGATATAGATTCTTCTGCGACCGGATATAGATCGAATCCCCTGCAATGGCGAGCGACGCGGTCACTCCCTCACCCAGCGAATTCGTCCCTAAAATCTCGTACACCGGCCCCGCTTTCAACACGTAGGTATCGCCGTCCTGGCTCGTGATCAGCATCTTCCCGTCAAACGCCACCGGCGCGCCCGCGAAATGCGCCGGCGTTGGAAAGCGCTTCGATTCGTACTGAGGCTTCCCCGTCATCGCATCGACGCAGGTCAACAATCCGGCATCGGTCATGAAGTAAAGATAGTCGCCATAGAGGATCGTGTTCGGAATATATCCGGTTCCCTTCTTGTAGGTCCACGCAATCCGTTCCTCGCCTGGAGCGGGGTTCAGGCGAACCGCCATCACATTTTTGGTCGGATAGCCCGTCGACACGAACACCATGCCGTGTCCAAACACCGGCGTATGCACCGAATTTCCGCCTACTCCCTCAGTGCTCCAGATTTCCTTACCGGTGCGAGGATCGTATGCGATCAGCTGCTCCGTCCCACTGACGATGAGCTGCGGCTGCCTGTTAACCTCTAAAATCACGGGAACGGTCCACGACACCTGCGCCTGGCGTGTGACTTTCCAGGCGATTTTTCCGTCATTGGTCGATACAGCGGCCATGAACGAACTCTCCCCTTCGTCCTGATCGGCGAGGATGATGATCTTATCCTCGAACAACACCGGCGAAACACCGGCGCCCACGCCGAGCGTCGAAATCGGACCCAGCGACATCTTCCAGATCTGCTTGCCGTCGAAATCGTATTTATAAAGTCCCTGCGATTCGAAGTATGCGTAGACAAACTTGCCGTCCGTGACGGTGGTGGGGGAAGCATACGTATTGAATTTGTGAATCTCGTCGGCCACAGTGCCTTCGTACGCGGTCCGCTCCCAAAGCTGTTTGCCGGATTTCGCGTCGTAGCTCATCACTTTGAGGGTGTGTTTATGGTTCATGCCGATGCTATCGGGATGACGGAACGGCTCGCCGTGGATCCTGTGTTTCGGAGGAACGGCGCCTTCGACGGCCTCGCCCTCAATATCGGTGGTCAGGAAAACGCGGTCGCCCCACACCACCGGCGAAGAATGCCCGCGTCCCTCCAGAGGCGTCTTCCATGCGATATTGCGATCCGCGCTCCATGACGACGGTACGTTTTTCAAGGGCGAAATTCCGTTCGCGGTGGGGCCTCGCCAACCCGGCCAATCGTCACTGGCGGCGAAAGTGAGCGCACCGAGCGAAAGAGCAATAGGAAGAAGGCGCATGGATCTTATACGATGGTAAAGCTATTTCGTTAGCGATGCTGAAAAAGGGGACCCTTTTAAAAATGAGCGAGCTCGTCAAGTATACGAGAGACGGCAATGTTGCCATTGTGACCATTGAGAATCCGCCAGTGAACGCGCTGAGTCCCGGCGTGCCGGAGGGAATCCTCGAAGGCATCGAGAAAGCGGGAGCGGACCGCGAAGTGGGCGCCATCGTCGTCATCGGCGGCGGACGCACGTTCATCGCGGGAGCCGATATTAAGGAGTTTGGGAAAATCACGGCCGGCACCCGGCCCAGGTTGACGCTATATCCGGCGCTGCTCAAAATTGAAGATTCCAAAAAGCCGGTGGTGATGGCGATCCACGGCACGGCGTTCGGTGGTGGACTCGAAGTCGCGATGGCGGGCCATTATCGCGTCGCGGTAGCGTCGGCGCAGGTCGGCCAGCCGGAGGTGAAGCTCGGCATTATTCCGGGCGCGGGCGGAACGCAGCGATTGCCGCGCCTCGCGGGCGTCGCCAAAGCGGTCGAGATGTGCGCGTTCGGCGAACCGGTGGATGCGAAGACCGCGCTCGCGTGTGGCATCCTCGACAAAATCATCGACGGCGATCTTCTGCAAGGCGCCGTGAAGTTCGCCCGCGAAGTGACCGGCAAGTTAGCCTACAAGACGCGCGAGCGCGGCGAAAAACTTCACGACGCCGGCCGCAACGAAACGGTTTTCGCGGTTGCTCGCGAACACGCACGGCGCACGAAGCGCGGACAAACCGCACCGCTCGCCGCGATTGAAGCTGTCGAAGTCGCGACCCGCGGCAGTTTCCTCGACGGCTGCGACCGTGAACAATCGCTCTTCCAGGAATGCCTTTTTTCGACGCAATCGAAAGCTCTGATTCACGCATTTTTCGGCGAAAGAATGGTCGCCAAAATTCCGGATATTCCGAAGGACACGAAAACCTACGACATAAAGAAAGCGGCCGTAATCGGCGCGGGCACCATGGGCGGCGGCATTGCGATGAACTATGCCAACGCGGGCATTCCGGTAATCATCAAAGAGACCACCCAGGAAGCGCTCGATAAGGGCTTCGCGATCATCAAAAAGAACTATCAAAATAGCGTGAATAAGGGCAAATTGAGCCCCGAAACGATGCAATTAAGGCTCGATAAGGTCACTTTAGGACTCACTTATGGCGGTTTTGAGCAGGCCGATATCATCGTGGAAGCTGTTTTTGAGGGAATGGCCCTGAAAAAGCAGATTTTCAGCGAAATCGATAAGATCGCGAAACCGGAGTGCATTTTGGCGTCGAATACGTCGACCCTCGATATCGATGAGATCGCATCGGCTACGAAGCGTCCGCAAATGGTGATCGGCCACCATTTCTTCAGCCCAGCCAACGTCATGAAACTGCTGGAGATCGTGCGCGGCAAGGCGACCAGCAAGGAAGTCATCGCGACCTCCATGGGCCTGGCGAAGAAACTGAATAAAGTTGGCGTGCTCGCAGGAAATTGCCGTGGATTCATCGGAAACCGAATGATTCACTGTTATGGCCGCGAAGCGCAGTTTTTGGTCGAAGAAGGCGCCACGGTGGAGCAGGTCGATACCGCTTTGTACGATTTCGGTTTGGCGATGGGGCCGCTGGCGATGGGCGACCTGGCAGGGCTCGACGTCGGCTGGCGCATTCGCAAGGAGTTTAAACACCTGGAAAAACCAGGGGTCCGCGTGCCGTTGGTCGCGGACCAATTGTGCGAAATGGGCCGCTATGGGCAGAAAACCGGAGCGGGCTGGTACAAGTACGACCAGAATCGTACGCCGTCAGGCGATCCGGTGGTCACCGCGCTGATCGAAAAACTAGCGCGAGGGGCCGGAATCGAGCGGCGGACGATTTCGAACGACGAGATCGTCGATCGAACTATCTATGCGCTGGTAAACGAAGGAGCGCGGATTCTGGAAGAGGGCATTGCGCTGCGGGCGGTGGACATCGACATCGTGTATTTGAATGGCTACGGATTTCCGGTCTGGCGCGGCGGGCCGATGTTTTATGCCGATACTGTGGGGCTCACAAATGTTCTCAAGAAAATCCAAGAGTTCGAAAAGCGCCACGGCGAATTATGGGCTCCCGCTCCTTTATTGAAGAAGCTCGCCGAGCAGGGGAAAACGTTCGCGAGTTTCGATGCTACTTAATGCAAAATAGCGTGTTTTGCCCGCGCAGGTAAATTTCGCCGTCGGCGACCGCTGGGGTTCCGATGAATGTTTGCCCCTCTAACGTATTCGTAGCGAGCACTTCGTACGTCTCGCCCATTTTGACGACGATCACGTCGCCTTCTTCCGAAGCTAGATAGAGTTTGCCGTTCACGCCGACCGGCGACGCCTTGAAATTGTAGGGCTTGGGCAGGCGTTGCTGCTGATAGAAGCCTTTGCCGGTCTTCGCGTCGAGGCAGGAGAGCATGCCGCTGTCTGTAAGCAGATAAAGTTTGCCGTCGTGGAGTACGGGTGAAGGGGTGTACGAATTGCCTTTCTGGTTCTGCCACGCGATGGCGTCGGTCCCGGTCAGATCTCCTTCGCGGCCCAGTTTCACCGCCATCAGATTCGGATTGCGAAAGCCGCTCATCACGAACACGCAGCGAATGAATTATTAGCAAACGTGATCGCTGCTGCGCTTGTTGGCTAGGCACGTATCGCCAACAGGTTGAAACCATGCCGTCCGCCGCAACCGGTGCGGGAATGCTATTGGCGCCCAGGCCCGCGACCTCCCAGATCGGCTTGCCGGTTTCAAGGTCGTAGCTATGGACCTTCTTTGTCGCTGAAACGACCACCTGCTTTTTCCCCTGGTAGGTTATGACGACGGGGCCGCTCCAGTTGGTGCTCCCATCGGAACGCGGCGTGCGCCACAGCTCTTTCCCGGTGGCGACATCGAGCGCGACGAGGAACGAATCGCCCTCATGATCGAATAGCAGCAGCAGTTTTGAGCCTTCAATCGCCGGCCACGCGCCTTCGCCGAACGTCAGTCGCATCTTCAACTGAATGCCGAAATCCTTTTCCCAGATTTTCTTGCCGTCCAGGTCGTAGCAATAGACGCCTCGCGAGCCGAAGAAGGCAACTACATGTTTGCCGTCGGTCACGGGTGAATTTGAGGCGAAGCTGCCGTAGGTGGGATGGTATCCTTCGTGCGGCGTCGCGATCTTCGCCACTTGCTGCCACAGGAGCTTGCCGGTTTTGCGATCGAGCGCAAGCAGCATCAGTTTCTGCTCGGGCTGCGGTCGACTGTCACTAAATCCGGGTCCACCGCCTCTAACAGGTGTAGCCTTTGGAGGCGCGTCGGGCGGCACGACGCTGGTGGGCACCGCCGTCGTCACGAACACTCGATCGCCCCAGATCACGGGTGAAGAATGACCGCGTCCTGGTATTTGTGCTTTCCACTTGATATGCTCGGTATCGCTCCAATGCAGAGGGGCGTCGCCACGAGCCATTCCGTCATTGTCGGGACCACGCCAACTAGGCCAGTCACTACCGGCCTGAGGAGCCGCGAGCATCGGCAACAACAGCGAGAGCGAAAGTACCAGCGAGGGAAAGAGCATGGGGGTTTTTGAAATGATACACCGTTCCCGCATTTTTCAGATAGTACCTGCCGCGTACCAGGACCTCTTACTCGTGAAGTACCTTGTTCCCTACCGGCATAAGCCGCAAAATCGCAAGGTGAATCCGTGATGGAGCGAGCCGACTTAGAGCAGTGGAAAGGCAAGGAAGTCTCGCGGTTGCTCGCTTTGGTGGAGACGGAGCGCCGCTACTACCAGGAGATGGTGGCGATGCTGCCGGTGCCGCTGGTGGTGCTGTCAGCGGATCGTCACGTGTCTTCCGCCAACCGCGCGTTTCGTCAGACCTTCGGCCTGCGATCGATCGATCTGCGCGGAAAACCCATCACTGAGATTCTGCCGTCCGATCGTTTGATCGAAAACATTCGAGACGCTCATGTAAGCGGCGTCCCGCACACGGCATTTCCATTGGAACACGAGGGGCGGCAATTCAGTCTCGCCGTAGTGCCGATGCGCAACTGGGACGACGAGGGCGAAGTCGAAACGCTGCTGATGGTGCAGGAAGCAGTTGGGGTCAAGGCGCCTGCCGCCGTCCCTGAAGCTTGGGGCGAGATTCCGGCGATCGTTTGGCAGGCGGACGGAGCGACGCTCGAATTCCGCTCCGTGCGGGGAGACGTCGATCGATTGCTCGGGTTCCCGGCGGCGCACTGGACCGAGACTCCGAAGTTTTTCGAGGAGCGCATTCATCCCAGCGATCGAACGGCCACGCTCGCTTTTTATCGCACGGCCATCCAGCGTGGCACGGGCGACGCCAGCGCGGAGTATCGCACGATGACGGCTTCCGGCGGCACTATCTGGGTACGGGAAACAATTCGCGTGAACGGCTCGCTGACGGGCGTGATGACGCCGATGGAACAACGCAGGCAGCTCGAGAATCAACTAATGCGCTCCGGGCGCGCGGAGGCGCTGCGAGGGATGGCGAGCAAGCTGGCGCACTACCTGAACAATCCGCTGATGATCGTGACCGGCTATGCCGAGGAGATGCGGAATACGCTGCCGGACGGCGACCCTATGCGGGGGGATGTCGACCAGATCCTGACCGCGACGGATCGCATTTCGGCAATCACGGCACAGTTGCTCAACTACACGCGCCGGCAGGCGAATGCACCATCGCCCGTAAATGTGACGCGAGTCTTGACGCGCATCGAAGATAAATTGACGTACACGGCAGGCGAGGGCGTCGCGGTGCAGCTCCATTCGGGTGACGGGGTTTGGGCGGTGGCCGAGGAAGCACAGTTGGAAGAGATTATTCTCGCGCTGTTATCGCAGGATCGCGAGGATGCGCGGGAGCGGTCCGTCGTGAAGATCTGTTGCGAGACCAAAACGATCGTGGAACATGCACCCGACGCGACGCTCGCCCCAGGCACTTACGCGCGCCTGGCGATTCATGACAACGGCCAAGGCCTGGAGGAAACAAAGAGCGTCGCCGTTTTTGAAGGTTTCCTGGCGAAGAATGGAGAGAGGAACGCGGGTCCGGCATTGGCGCGGGCCTACGCGATCGTTCGCGAGTGGGGCGGAGACATCGCGTTCTTCAGCGAGCCGTTTCGCGGCTCGGCATTCCTGGTTTACTTGCCGAGCTGTGCGCCTCCCGCGGAGGCCGCGACGGTGATGGAGATGTCGCCCGCGCTGGCCGTGGAGACTTCGATCCCCGAAGTTCCCGTGGAGATCCCCCGCGAAACGATCCTGCTGGTGGAAGATGAACCGGGCATTCGCGCGCTGGTCAGAAAGATTCTCCGGCGCGAAAAATATAATGTGGTCGAAGCAAGCAGTGCCGAAGAAGCCCTCGAGATGGCTTCGACCGTGGCGGGCCGGATCGACCTGCTGGTCACCGATGTCATGCTTCCCGGCGTATCCGGCCGCGCGCTGGCGGAACAAATTCGCGAGGCGAGACAGGACCTCAAGATTCTCTACATCTCTGGCTATACCGACGATGACGCGGTTCGAACCGGAGCAATTCCTCCCGGGTCGAAATTCCTGCAAAAGCCGTTCACGCTGGGTGCTCTGGTGGGCAAAGTGAAAGAAGCGCTGGGGCCGACTTAGTTTTCTGGCCCAGCCAGATGATTAGCATGTCCCCTCCTTTACAGTCGGGGTTCGGTGTCCGAATGATCGCGCATGTCAGCACTTGGATCGCCCTCAGCATTGACACCGAACCCCGACCGTCAGGGTCCCTGCGGCAGTCACTAGTGGACTGTATCTGAAGCTCATGAACGAAGTCGCCAAGTGGGCCGACGCGTCAGCCCACGTATTTTGAGCGCGTTGGCAGAGCCGGACCAGGGGGTCGGCGCGGACGGGGGCGTCCGCCCCACAAAACAGAGACACGTGTAAGATTCAGCTATGCGCAGGCCGGCAACCGAGGAGCGGAAGCACACGGAACGCCGACTCAAAGTCGCAATCGTGGCTGCTTTATTCGCGGGACTAGCATTGTCGCCTAAACTCTGGCTCAGCGAACGCGTATATCCGGCCACACCGGTATCGCCGCTGTTAGGATTGATTCCGGCCCCGCTCGACCACATTCTTTACGCAGCGCTTCTGGCCATATCAGTTGCAATCGCGGTACTCGCGCGGCCCGCTAAATTGATCGGCCTGTTCGTCCTCCTCGCGATCTCGATTGCATTGTTCGATCAATCGCGATGGCAGCCGTGGTTCTATCAATATTTGGTCATGCTCGCGGCAGTGGGACTCGATGGCCGCGGCCGGGGCGATTACGCCTTGAACGCGTGCCGCCTGGTGGTGGTCTGCACTTATTTCTGGAGCGGTCTGCAGAAGGCCAACGCGGCTTTCATGATGCATGTGTTCCCCTTTATGATGCAGCCGGTCACGCGACTGCTTCCTTCTTCGATGGAGGCTGCCATGAACTCGCTGGGGATCGTCGCGCCCTTCATTGAAGTGGCTATCGGGATTGGCCTGCTGACGCGCCGCTTCCGGACATTTGCGATTTACCTCGCTTTCGGAATGCATGCTTTTATTCTGCTGGCGATCGGCCCGCTGGGGCAGAATTCGAATAATGTCGTGTGGCCTTGGAACATCGCGATGTGTTGTTTCCTTATGATCCTATTCTGGCAATGGCCGGAACTGTCCGCCCGGGAAATTATCTGGTCCCAGGGAGGGCATTATCAGATAGTCGTGCTCCTGCTCTTCGGGATCGCGCCAATCCTGAGCTTTTTCAATTTATGGGACGGTTATCTATCCTCCGCTCTGTACTCGGGATTGAGGAACACTGCCCACATCTATGTGACAGATGCCTTGAAGGACCGCCTTCCCAAAGAGATCCTGCCGCACATATATTCGAGCAACAAGCCGGGTACCAGCATTCTTATCCTGCAGGAGTGGTCCATGGGCGAGCTGAATGTGCCGATATATCCGGAGCCGCGGATTTACAAGAATCTGGCGCGGTACATTTGCACCTATGTACACGATCCCTCCGAGATGAAATTGTGGATCAAGCAGACTAACGTGCTGATCTCGGCGGACAAACAGGTTTCCTACGATTGTCCCGTGCTCTTGTCCGGCAGCGCGAAACGGTAGCCGACCCATGGCTCGGTGAGTAAATATCGCGGCTGGGCGGGGTTGGGCTCGATTTTCTTGCGAAGCTGATTCATGAACACGCGCAGGTACTCCACCTGATCGCCGTAATCGGGACCCCACACCGCTTGTAGCAAACGTCCATGCGGAATCGGCACGTTGGGATTCGCCAACAGGTATTGCAAGAGCCCGAATTCCTTCGGCGTGAGACGAGTCTCGCGGCCTTTCGAAATCACGCGCCTGGTGGCCATATTGATTTCGATATCGTCCAGATGAACGGACTGCGCACCGCCCTCAGGAGACGACGGCATGCGCCGCAGCGCGGCACGGATGCGCGCCAGCAGCTCCGGCGTGCTGAACGGCTTGGTGATGTAATCGTCGGCGCCGGCGTCGAGCGCGGCCACTTTATCCTGTTCCGAATCGCGAACGGTCAGCATGACGATCGCGACCTCAGAGCCGCTGCGGATGGCCCGGCACGTTTCCAACCCTCCCATCCCCGGCATGTTGACGTCCACCAGAATCAGGTCGAAGCGATTCGCGCGAATCGCCTCCAGCGCTTCCTCGCCGGTGCGCGCCTCGTAAAACTCATAGCCTTGTCCGGTCAGCGTGGCGCGCAGGACGCGGCGGATCTGCGGTTCGTCGTCGACCACCAGGATGCGGCCCGTGCTCATTTCGTACGTCCTTCTTTCGGCACTGGCAAGCCGGCGCAGAATTCGGATCCTTCGCCCGGCTCGCCTTCGATCCACAAATCGCCGCCATGCGTGCGGAGGATCTCGCGCGCGATGTACAGTCCTAGCCCGGTCCCCGGGACTCGATCTTTCCCCGAGCCGCGGCGGTAGAACTTATCGAAAATACGTTCGCGCTCGCGCTGGGGAATGCCCGGGCCGCGATCGTGGACGCGGATGACGACACGATCCCCTTCGAGATCCGCCACCACGCCGATGGGCGATCCGGGGGGCGAATATTTGAGCGCGTTGTCGATCAACTGGCGCAGCGCGAGCGAGAGCAGTTCCGCGTCGGCCGAGACGCGCGGCAAGTTGGGGCTCGCGTTAACTCGCAGCGGTCGTCCCGCGGCCAGCGGTTCGAAATGTTCGACGACGCGGGCCAGCAGCGCTGCTACGTCCAGAGATTCGCGCTCCAGGCGAATTTTTCCGGCGTCGATTTGCGACATGCGGACAGCCTCGGTGACCAACTGATTCATGCGGTCGGTTTCCTCGTCGATAATCGCCACGAGCTCGCGGAACTGGGGCGAGAGCGCCGGCGAATCGGACAGCAGCGAGGTGGAGGCGGCCTTGATCGAGGTCAACGGCGTCTTGAATTCGTGCGCAATCGCGTCGAGCAGCGTGGATTTGAACTCTTCGCTCTGCCGCGCCGCGTCGGCCCGGTTCGCCGCCTCCTCCGTGCGCACGCGTTCGAGGGCGATCGCGACCAGGTTCAGCAGCGCCTGGAGCGCTCCATCGGACAGCGAAGAGCCCTTCAGCGCCAGGCTTCCGATGGGCTTCCCGCCCAGAAGGATCGCGGCGACGAACAACGGCGGCTCGACAAAATTGTTCCCTTGCACGGCCACTTGCTTGAGCTTACCTTCGATGTCGAGTAGATCATCCGGGCCGCCCCGAAATACTTCCGACGTTTTCGCGTCGTAGAGCGCGACGCCGGGGCAATCGAAGATTTCCGAGATGTGGCGAGCCGCCTGGGACCCGACCGATTGCGACGGGTCGGTGAGCAGGATCGCGCGGCTCAGTGCATAGAGCTGCTCGGTTTCCCGCTGCCGTCCCTTGGCTTCCTCGGCCTGCTTTTTTTCGCGGTCGGAAAGATGGCTGGCGACCAGAGCGGTGGCGAGGAACGCGAACAGCGCCACCCAGTTTTGCGGATCGGCGATGGTGAACATTCCTACGGGAGGCAGGAAAAAAAAGTTGAAGCAGAGCATCGCGGCGACTGACGCGATACTCGATTCGATCAATCCCCAGGTGGCCGCAATCGCCAAAATCCCGAGCAAATAAGCGAATCCGGCAGTGGTCGCATTGACCGGAATCACCCGGAAGCAGATGAAGGTGATCGCGGCAACCAGTACCAGGCTCGCCGCGATTCGCAAGACCAACACAGCCGGACGGACGCGCATGAATCTAACCAATAAAGATGGTAGCCCAATCGATCGCGCTATTTGGGTGGCGGACTGGTGTGTTCGAGCGCGTCGACATTGAATTTTTTGAAATCGAAATTCTTCACGTGCTCGTTTTCGCGAAAGCTCTTCACTACAATTCGCGCAGTGATGTGTTGTTCCCTGGACGTTTGCATCCACAATCCATCACTGATGGGAGACTGTTCCACTTCGAAGGTGGTGCCTTTTTGTACGCTGGCGAGCAGTCCTCCGCCGATGCGAAAATTGTCGTAGAAATGGATTTCGATGCGCGCGACCTGGCGGTCCGCTTCGTCGAACCAAATCGTACCCGCCATTTTTTTCGCGGCGTTTTCATTCGTGCTCTTTCCTTTCGCGTTCGGATCTCCGGTGAAATCGAAAGCCAGGGTGCTTCTGCGATGAAAGGTAATCCGGCGGGGATTCGCGATCTTCACCATGGGCAAAATTTCACTGATCAAGCTGATGTTTCCGCGTCCGCGTCTGACTTTGGGATCCGATTTCATCGCCATTTTGACCATGTTTGTGACGCGAGCCTGCTCGCTTTTTCCTTCGGAGCCCTTCAGTTCGACACCATTCTTCTTCACCAGGCGCCCTATCTGGCGGCCATTCACGAAAAAGACCTCACGCTCGGTCGAGGTCGTCTTGACAATCGCGCCTTTCTCATCCAGCTCGTCGGTGGTGATCAAGCGGTGGAAGGTATAGTTCTCGCGGATGTCGTCCATCTTGTGTTGATTGGCCTGAACCTCCTTGATGAGAGTCTCGAGGTCTGGGATCGCCTGGGCGCAGGCGAAAGGGACCAACAGGCTGATTGCGAGAAGTCGCATTGTCACGACGGCCACCCGATAATCTGCTCCCGCAGCGTATTCAAGCTATTGGTCACGCGATCCGTCTCGGTATTGACGAGCGCGTACCGCTCCACATGAGAGTCGCCCGACCGCACCAGCTTGTGGTGATCCTCGCGCAGATCCGGCAGATCGCCAGGATGAATCGCCGATCCTCGCAACGACGCCGCCAGGAAGTACAGCGTCCGTTCCACATCGTGACTGAACGTGCGGAACGCATCCCGCGGCATCGCGAATTTACTTTGATAGAGACCCGCCTCCAGAGCCATCAGCGCATGAACCAGGCGGTGTGAACTGGCCAGCAGGTCGTTCAGCGCCGCCAATTGCGACGCATAGGGTTCCGCGCTGAGACGATCGGCCGATGCCTCCAGGTTCGAGCGTGCCAATCGCGCCGCCTGACGAGCGCTATCCAACTCCGCCGGCGGCGCATCGGGTTTGAGATACGCCTGGGATATCGCGCGAAAATAATCGCGATAGGCATCGAGCAGCCTCGCCACGTTGTCGTTGACCCGATAACGCTCCCACGTCGGCCAGAGCCAGTAAGCGGCGAGCGCGAGCGCTCCGCCCGCAATCGAGTTCACCGCGCGCGCCGCGATCACGTCCTTGGCCGAAACCCCCGTCAGCCCGATCAGCAGCACGACCATCGCGCTTACCGCCGCCGTCAGAATTCCAAAATTCGCCGGGCCCAGCGAGCGCAGCACGAACGTGAGCAATGCGATCAGCACGATCTGCGTCATCACCGTGGCCGAAACAACGTGGAACAGCGCTGTCGCGAACGCCAGGCCGGCGAGTGTTCCCACCGTGCGCAGCACGCCCCTGCTAAACGTGGCGGAGAAATCCGGCTTCAGCACGATGGCGACCGTCATCGGCAGCCAATATGTCCGCTGCCAGCTCACCGCGCGGCCGATCCCGTCGCCCAACGCGACGCATACCGCCAGGCGAACGGCGTGCCGGAATGCCGCGGATTCCAACGTCAGGTTCGCGCGCAGCGTCGCCAGACCTCCGCGCAGGCGAAGCGTCCAGGGCGTCTGCGATTGCTTGCGCTCGAACTCGGCCAGCCCCGCGGGCGTCGCATGCGCCGCCAGTTCCACTGAGGATCGAAGCTGTCCGGCCAGCGCATCCACCTGATACAACGCGTCGCGAGTCAGCGCAGACAGAATTTCCGAATCCACGTGGGATTGGCTCGTGCGTAGCGCCTCAGCGAGCGCGTCAATCTGATCGAGCGACTCCGTTTGCGGATCGACATGCGATTCGTTCGTTCTGAGCGAGCTGCCGATCGCCCCAAGAATGCGGGAGCATAGCTCGAAGAAACGGTCGAGCGCGGCAATCTCGTCGCCTCCTTCTTTTTCCCGTCCGATGCGCACCCGCAAGCGCGCCAGCAGCAGCAGACTGAGGCGCATCCGCTCCGCCTGATTGAGTAGGGACAAGTAGCGCTCGGCCTCCACGGTATGGTTCGCCCCGAGCGCGGCGAGCGTCGTATGAGCCTCGGTGGCCTGCGCGCTCGCCGACGGAGCCTCCGTTGCGGCCGCGGGCGATTCCGCGGCACGAGCCAGTTCCTCGAACAGATTCGCCAGCGTCCGGCGCTCCGGCTCATATCGCTGAATCGGCCACAGCGCGAGAGCCAGCAGCGTTTGAAACAATCCGCCACCCATTGCGAGCAACCCGGCCGACAGCGCCCGATGCGGTTCCATTGGCTGTGCCGAAAAAACGATCAGAGTAACCAGCGTGACCACCCCGAGGTCGGTCGCCGACTGACTAATCGACACCACCATTCCAGCGGCGAATGCCCACACACCCGCAATGGCGATCGCCAGCGCAGCGTTGCCTCCGCAAAGCGCGCCGGTCGAAACCGCCGCTCCAACCAGCAGAGTGCCCAGCAGCATCCGCCGCGCACGCTGCCTGTAAGGATCGTCGCCGTCGGTGAAGCAGACGTTCAGCGCTCCCAGGCAGACGATCAACCCGGCCGGCAGCGAGCCGAGGAGGTATCCCGCCCCGAGCGGAAGCGCTACCCCGATCGCATTTCGCACCGCGCGCCCCGGAGCCACCTTTTTTCGGTCCACCAGAGTGACGGTGCGCCAGAACGCGGCCCACCGAAGTCGCTGTTTCGATGGGAGATCTGACCCTGTTTCTGCCTTGGGAGCGGGAACATCCGGCGCGGAAGCCATACTTTGATGGTATTCGAACGCCGGAATTTTGGGCACCTGCTATTATAGATGTAGATGCAAAAACACCACGCCGCTCTCTCTTCGTATCATTTTCAGCGCGCGAAGACGCAGGGCATTATCAAGGTGCTGAACGAGGGTTCGTACGTTATGGCTGAGTACAGTGAGCGCACTGGCACGGTCAAATGGCAACGTGTGGTTCTGGCGACGCAAAAAGAAATGATTGAAAGATGGCTGGGTCAGCATTATCCCGTGCAAGCCGCCACGCCTGTACCCGCACCCGCGCCCGTTGAAACGCGGCGTCCGAAAGCTCGCTCCGCCGCCGCGAAATAGTTTTACTCGGCGCGCAGGGCCGTGGCCGGATCCACGCGGACCGCTCGCATCGCGGGCAAACAGCTTCCAGCGATCGTCATGACAAGCGACAGCAGGATGCCCGCTGAAAATGCGTCCACATCGTTCGGCTTTAGTCCCGCGAGCAGTGACTGAAGCTCGAGTCCCGATGCGTACGCCATTGCGGCGCCCAACAGAATGCCAATCATTGCGAGCGAAAACGCCTCGCCGGCGATCAACCGCATGATGTTCCCGCGCGTGGCTCCGAGCGCCATCCTCACGCCGATTTCCTGCGTGCGATGCGACACCGTGAACGACAGCAGCCCGTGAATCCCGATCGCCGCCAGTAGAAACGCGATCCCCGCGAATCCACTCAAAACAACGAGCTGGGCCTTTCGCGACGCTGTCTCCCCTGCAACAATCTCGCTGAGCGGCCGGACGTTAGTGACGGGTAGTTGTGGTTCCGCCTTTGCGATGATTCTCCGTACCGCGGGTGCAATCTGCGACGGATCGCCCTGCACCGTGCGGATTGCAAGACTCGTGGGAATGTACCCCACAAACCAGCCATCCCTGACTTGCTGATAAGCCAGGTACACCTGCGGTTCACTGTACTGTGCCTCCAGCCCGCGCACGCGTATATCACCAACGACGCCAACGACAACCCGATCCTCACCCTGGGTATTGAATCGTTTTCTGAGCGGATTCTCACCCGGCCAGAATTGCTTCACGAACGATTCGCTCACCACCGCGATCAGCGGCGACGCGATCACATCGGATTCCGCCACATCCCGCCCTAGATGTAGAGGGATTGCCAGCGTCTTATAAAAGTCCGGCGTCACGAATCGGATGCTGGCTCTCTGCGAGCTGGGGTCGGCGGGTTGCTGCCCATTGATCGTGATTGTCCAGATCCCGCCGCGCCACACCATTGGCAGAGCGCTGATGTAGGCCGCGCTTTCGACACCAGGCAGCGCGCGGACATCGGCCAGCACTCGCTTGTAGAACGCGATGCGAGGCACGGTCTTCGCATACCTCGGCCCGGTAACCGGAGTGACCAGCGTCAATACGCGCTCGGTTCGAAACCCCGGGTCGGTCCCTTGAATCCACAGCATCGCGCGGATCAACAATCCGGACGTGACCAGCAGCACCACGGACGCGGCGATTTCAGCCACCACCAGCGCCCCTCGTAACCGTTCCTTTTTCCCACCCACACCCGATCGCGATCCTTCACGCAAGTCCGCGCCGCCGGTGGCCTTCAATGCCGGCAGAACGCCGAACGCGAGCCCCGTCAGTACCGTCGCCAGCGCGCCGAATGCCAAGATCCGCCAATCCGCCGAGGGCAGCGCGACCACCGGCAGACGCGTCGGCACCAGCGCAGCGAACAGCGGCGTCGCCGTCAACGCGATCAGCATCCCCAGTGCGCCTCCGACCAGGGCGAGCAGCAAGCTCTCCGTCAGTAATTGCCGCACCAGCCGTTCCCGTCCCGCGCCCAACGCCCTCCGCACTGCCAGTTCTTTGCGACGCGCCAGCGCTCTCGCCAGCAGCAGATTCGCCAGATTCGTGCACGCGATCAGCAGCACGCATAACGAGGCGCCCAGCAGCGCGCTCAGCATCGTCTTCGATTGCGGGGAAATTGCAGCACGCAAATCGTACGCGGCCGCGCTGACGTCCTTCAGTTCCTTCGGATACTGCCGTTCGGTCTGCGCCGCGATCAACCGCAACTCCGCATTCGCCTGCTCCAACGATACGCCCGGGCGCAATCTACCCACACCTACTATGTAGGTATCGCTACGATCCTCGAACCGCTCGGGGCCGAACCGGCTCGGCAGCCAGATTTCGCTCTCCCTCCGCGGAAACGCAAAACTTGGAGGCATGACGCCGATCACTGTGCAGGGCTCGCCATCCAGCAGGACACTTTTGCCGAGTGCGGCGTTGCTTCCTCCGAATCGCGCCTGCCACAGGGAATAGCTCAGGATCACCGTACCCGCCGCGCCGTGACGATCCTCGTCCGCCGTGAACCACCGCCCGATCATCGGCTTCACTCCAATTAGCGGCAGCACCTCCGCCGTCACCACCTCGCCCATCAAACGCTCCGGCTCACCTTCACCAACGAGATTCACCGAAAGGTCCGTATACGCGCCGAACGCCTCGAAAGATTTGCTTTGCCCCTTCCAATCGCGATAATTCGCGGGCGACAATTCTCCGCGCGAGTAATGCGGCTCTGTCTCCCACACCGTCACCAGACGATCCGCATCCGGATAAGGCAGCGGCCGCAGCAGCACATGATCCGTAATCGAAAAAGCCGCCGTGGTCGCGCCGATTCCGAGCCCCGCGATCCCGATTACGGTCAGCGCATACCCAGGAGACTGTCGCAGTGTGCGCGCAAAGTAGCTTAGATCCTGCCGCAATAGATCGAGGTGCACCAGTGCCGCATTGAACACCACATCGAAGATCGTTTCGATCCACAGCGGAATCAACCCGAACGGTCCCGCCGCATCGCGCCGCCGGCGCGAAAACACAACGCACATTTCGCTCTCATACTCGCCGCGAAAAGATTTCGGATATAGATGAAGGAGCGCCCGGTACATCATGCCCTTCCCGTCGCGAATCCGCTCTTGCGTGCCAGCCTCACCAGATGCGTCAGCCTGTTCGCCTCGGCCTTCGCGACCTCGCGGCCAAATGGCGTGATGCGGTAATAACGCCGACGTTCGTCGTCATCCTCCGGCGCCGGACGATCCCTCGTCTCGAGCAGCAGCCCCTGCTCCAGCATTCTCTGGATGGACCGATATAACGTCCCCGCGCTGAGCTTTAGCTCGCCGTTGGTGCTCGCCGAGACGTCCTGGATAATCCCGTATCCATGCCGATCCTCGTCGGCCACGGCCATCAATATGTGAAACGCCGCCGGGGGCAGTGGTAAAAGAGCATCGGGTTCCATGTCCCGATTATACCCACAGTGGATATATTGTCAATGGCTATACTTTGCGGCCAGCCGCACAATCGTATTCACATTGCGCCAGGTCGTTGGACCGCCGAGTGCGCGCTCGAATTTCTTCGCGTTGACCTTCGTTTCGGTCTGCCCGACGCGGCATAGCCAGTACGCTTCGCGGCCATGCACATGAAAATCGTCAACGTCGGTGCGGAAGCTCATCACCTGTTCGACGACGCTCGCGCTCAAAATGCCCTTCAGAAAACCCACGCTCACGACGTGAGCCGCTTTGACTGCTTCGCTTGTAAACGGCTTATATGCGCTGATCGCATGAATCTCCTCGATCGATCGCACAAAGGTGCCAACTTCATATCCCAGCTCCGATTCCAGGTGCTTCTCGATCTGCTGCTCCAGTCGATGATCCGGCGTGGCTTTGGTCTCGAAGATCACGTTGCCGCTGGCGATAAACGTCTCGACATTGGAAAACTTCAGACCCGAGAACAACTCGCGCAGCATCTCCATCTTCACCACATGCCCGCCGACATTGATCGCCCTGAGAAACGCGACGTATCTCGCCACTACAGCAATTCCCGCTTGCGGTAGCTATCGAGCCCCGCCTGCGTCAGCGTCTTCAACTCCGCGAACAGTTCTTTATCGACGCTCTTGAAGTTGAAGCACGTTTTCCCCTGCATCCGTTTCTTGAGCGCAGGAGAAACCATCGCATTCATCGCTGGATTGAAGTACAACGGCATCAGATGGTACGACACGTACGCCTTTCCCGCGTGCACCCACCCGAACCACATCTGCATCCCCCGGTTGCTTTTCGATTTGGTCACCAAGGTATATTCCTCGGGCTCGTCCTTCAGCACAAACAAGGAGCGCTCGTGCTTCTTCAGCACCGCCTTCAATGCGGCAAATACTTCCTCAAATTCAGGCGTCATGATTCCTCCGAAACTTTTTCGGACTCGCCCCATACCTCCGCCGGAACAGCGTCGAAAAACTACCGACGCTTTCAAACCCCGTATCGAGGCACACATCGGTGACCGGAACATCCGTCTCCCTGAGCATTCGCGACGCCCGTTCGAGCCTCCTGCGCGTCCTGTAAGCGTGCGGAGTCTCCCCGAACACCGCGGAAAACGCCCGATGAAAATGGAACGGTGAAAGATGCGCCAGCCGCGCGATGTTCTTGAGCGGCAGATTCTCCGTCAGCATCTCGTCGATCGCCTGCCGGCCCCTTTGCACCCGCGCGTGCAGTTCCTGCCTGGTCGACGCGCGCGCCGCCGGCACCCTCCCGATCTCCCGAGCCAGCTCCGCCTGCAATTCCACCAGCCCCAGAGCTAGATCGTAAAAACCCGCCTCCGAGTCGCCGCCGGACTCCGCCATTGCTCGCATCCGCCGCAGCGCGAGATCGATTCTCCCATCGCGCGACCGCAGCCGCTCCTCGAACCCGAGCACCGCGGATCGCTCTGGCTCGTCCAGCAACTTTTCATCGCCTGATGCGACAGATCGCCACGCGTCCTCCACGAATCCTCGCTCGAAGAACACGCAAAATGTTTCCACGGGAGGACCCCGCTCAATCGTCATCGAATACGGCTGCCGGTCGTTTAAAATCAGCAACGACCCTGCATCCACCTCGAATCGCGACTTCCCCGCCCGCCACTCGGCAGACCCGCGCAGCACCGCTTTGATCGACAACGGCCCCGGAAAATCGTGGACATAATACTCGCGATTCCCTCGCCCCCACAGCACGGCATTTTCAACGCCCAGACGTGAAGCCGCGGGATTAATAATCAGGGCCACGACAATATCTTATACGTGACCGGGCGTGCTACGTTTGGTCTTGGAAAACTTCCACGGCAACGCCGACGTCGTCGAAACCCTCGACCGGATGATCCAGGGTCAACGCATCACCCAGACTCTGCTTTTCTCCGGCCCCGAAGGCGTCGGCAAAGCGACGTTAGCCCGCCGTTTCGCAGCCCGACTCCTTGGCGATCCTCATAAGATCGAGCAGGACGACCTCAGCCTCGCCTCCAACGCCGACCGCATTACCGACCGCGAAAAATGGACCTCCGACAAACGCAATGACGATCCGCTGATCTTCTCTTCGCATCCCGATTTCCTGACCTTCCCCCCCGATGGTCCCTTGCGCCAGCTCACCATCCAGCAAATGCGTCTCTTAAAGGAGCGCGCGCCCTTGAAGCCTCTCAAGGGCTCCTGGCGCGTTTTCCTGATCGATTCCATCGACCGCGCGAATGAACAAGCCGCGAATTCGCTGCTCAAAACTCTGGAGGAGCCCCCGCCGCACCTGATTCTCATCATGACCGCGCGCAATCCCTACGACCTGCTGCCGACCATCCGCTCCCGCTCCGTCCTTTTCCGCCTAGCCCGTCTTGATTCCGACGCCATGCGCCAGTTCATCTCGACCCGCGGACTCGATCATCCCGAGCGCCGTGAAAAGCTAGCCGACGGCGCTCCCGGACTAGCGGTCTCCATCGACCTGGAAACCTACGACCGCCGCCGTACCGCCATGCTGGCCCTGCTCAAAGCCGCCAGCGGCACCGACACTTTCGGAGCCTGGATGAAGCATTCGGAATCCATAGCCGCGCGCCGTACCGAAAAGCTCGATTCCTATCTCGAAGTGCTCTACCTGCTGCTCAGTGACGTCCTTCGCCTAGCGCATGGAGTCCCCGCGGGCCGCAACGCCGATATCAGTTCGGACCTAGAGAGAATAGCCCAAAAGGTATCGTTCGACTGGCTCCGCCGCGCCGTCGAAAAAGTGGATCAACTGGTGGATCTGGTGCGCCGCAATATCCAGAAATCGATCGCCCTGGACGCCTGGGCCGTGGACATGTTATCAACTAAGTAGAACTACAGGAGCCTTGTGGAGCCCACCAACCGCAAACTGATCCGTCCCTCCCTCACGGAAATGAAGGACCCGCGCGCCACCAAGAAAACGACGCCGCCCGACCAGACCAACGCGGAGAATTTCTATTACCTGAAGCAGATGCAGTCGAAGACGTTAATGACCATCGTGCTGAAGGATGGCGAAATCCTGAAAGGCGTCATTGAGTGGTACGACAAAGGCTGCCTGAAAGTAAACCGCGAAGGCGACCCCAACCTCCTGGTGTTCAAATCGAACATCAAGTACATGTACAAAGCCTAGGAGGTGCTCTACCGAGCCGCGACCACAGGGAGCGGTGCTTTGGATCAGAAGATGAACACAGTCGAGTTTGAAGGCACCGTCACTCCGAATGGGCAGATGGTGATCCCCGCGGAAATCCACGTTGTCCTCCAGGGGGATAGAGCAACCGATGAGGATGGCGCTTGGAGATCCGAGGGCCGACAGCGGTTCGAAGCCGCCTACGCGCCCGAGGACGCTATCTACGACCAGTTAATGGATCGCTGAAGTTGTCTCAGCGCTATTCCGCTACAATACGGCCATGGTCGAGATTCAGCCAATCCGGGTCGAGGTGGACGAGGAGGAGGATGGTCGAATCCTGGCTGCCGTGCCGGACCTTCCAGGCGTGATGGCCTACGGCGTCAGCGAGGAAGAGGCAGTGCGAAAGGTCCCGGTGAGTTCGTTAAGCGACGAATCCCCAGGCTCACGCCAGGGGTTATAACCCCGTACCGTGAGTGCGGGGACTCAGCGACCCGTACGTCGGCAACGATATCAGAGTCCGCGCCCTGAGAAGACACTCACCAACGAAATCGCCGGGACACCTTACTAAGTCCACAACTATTCATCGTAAAATTAATGGCCGCGTCCCAGTGCCGCGAATTCCAGTGCTACTTCCAGTGTCTCCATGAACTCCTTCATTTTGATTGGCTTGCTGAGGTAGCGGAAGAATCCGGCCTTTAGACCCTTCTCGATGTCGCCAGTCATGGCGTTCGCACTGAGGGCGATTACGGGGATGTGGGCGATTACCGGGTCTGCGTGAAGGATTTTGAGGGCTTCGATGCCGCTCATGCCGGGAAGATTGATGTCCATGAGGATCACGTCAGGCTGCTTGGAGCGCGCCAGCCGAATGCCCTCAGGTCCGTCTACGGCAGTCAGCAGGCGGATATGGGGACTGCGCTCGACGATCTGCCTGATCAGCTCTAGATTCGCCGGGTTGTCTTCCACATAGAGCACGGTGCTGCGCACGGGCGCGCCGAGCCGAACCGGCACCTCCACAATCGCGGAGGGTGCTCCGTCTATTTCCAGTCGTGGTTCCGCGGCTGCATTGAGTTCGAACCAGAATACGCTTCCCGAACCGACGGTGCTTTCGACGCCAATCGCACCTCCCATCAGTTCCACCAGCCGCTTGCTCATCACCAGGCCGATGCCCGTACCCTCTTCCGCGCTCCGCTCACGTCCGAGACGGTTGAACGGCTGAAACAGCTGCGGCAGCATGTCCGGAGACAACCCCGCGCCGGTGTCGCCAATGCTCACGCGAATGCGTTCCGGCGTACTCGCGCTAGTGGACTTCGCGCAATCCACGACCACCGTTCCATTCAGCCGGTTGTATTTGATGGCGTTGGAAAGAAGACTAATGAGAACCTGCTTCAGCCGGGTCCGGTCGGCGTTAACAAAATACGAGATGCCGGACGGGGGAAAGGTCATTTTGATACCGCGTTTTCGTCCCTGCGGCACGATGATGGCTTGGCATTCGCGCAGGACCTCGGTCAGGGAGGTCGGCTCCATGGACAGCGCCAGCTTGCCGGACTCCATCTCGGAGAGATCGACGATTTCGTTAATCAGTTCCAGCAGGTACCATCCCGAGCGGAGAATCTGCTCCACACTGGCGGTCTGGGCGAGCGTTGGCGGCGGAATATCGGAGTCGATGAGCTGGGCGAAACCAAGGATCGTGTTGAGCGGTGCGCGGAGATCGTGGCTCATGCCGGCCAGGAAATCGGATTTCGCGAGG
Source organism: Bryobacterales bacterium (assembly GCA_003170295.1). Taxonomy (GTDB): domain Bacteria; phylum Acidobacteriota; class Terriglobia; order Bryobacterales; family Bryobacteraceae; genus Palsa-187. The sequence continues at coordinate 79,864 of PNAJ01000138.1, forward strand.
CTGGCCTTTTCCACCGCGGCTCTGGCGCGCTCCAGCTCGATGTTGTTTTCCTGCAGCGCGCGCTCAACGCGCTTTAGTTCGGTGACGTCGCGCGCGGTGAGGAATACGCCCTGAAGCTTGCTGTCACAGTCATGGAAGGTGGTCGCGTTGCAGGAGACTACTGTTTCCTTACCATCCCGTGCGCGCGCTGTGAGTTCATAGCCGGTGATCCTGCTTCCGCTTAACACCTGCTTGATGCCGGCCTCGGCCCGGTCCAGATCGGTGAAGTACTTCTTAAAAGGCGTGCCGATCAATTCGTCGCGGGAGTAGCCAACTAGGCTCGCCATCTGCTGGTTGACGTCGGTAATCATGCCGGGCGAGTCCGTGGTCAGCAGCGCGTCCATGCTGGATTCGGTGAGGAATCGGGTATAGAACCGCTGGTCGCACAGGCGCTGACTGAGCAGTTGCCGCTCAGCTTCCGCTTGCTTGCGCGCTGTGTTATCGGTGCCGATCAGCAGGTACCCGATGATTCCGCTTTGTGCGTCGCGCAGAGCGGTGACCGACACGACTGCCGGAAACCGGCTCCCATTCTTGCGGATGTAAGTGAGTTCGTAGATGTCTTCGATGCCACGCGACGCTTTGAAGACCAGTGCCTCGAAGCCCGGCTGAATTGGAGTCGCCAGCTCGATGCTGAGTTCCTGGGCGCGCGCGACCACTTCCTGGGGATCGGAAATGTCGGCGGGGGTGATTTTGTCTATGACTTCGAGGGCTGTGTAGCCCAGCATGCGCTCGGCTCCGACGTTGAATAGCTGGATGACGCCTTTCTCGTCGGTGGCAATGCTGGAGAAATTGGCGCTATTAAAGATCGCGTCTTGCAGCGCGCCGGTCTTGAGCAGGGCGGCTTCGCGCCGGACGTCAGGAGCGACATCCCCTGTCTCAGCAGTCTTCCGCGCCGGAATGGCGGGGTTGTCATCTTGCCTGGACACGTACTAGCCTCCTCGGATTGCCAAACCTGTGGAGGGTTTGGGCTTGCTTTTTTCGAGCACGTGTCGCGCCACTCCGAGTTGCGCCGAATGTTGATTTTGGGGAGGGAGAGTCTTGGGCTCTTGACTACATCTGGCCAGTTGACTGCGGATGGTCACAGGGCGGCCTGCGAAGATCCCGGACGCGACCCTCGCCCACTGGGAATGTTGGGTCTGGCGTCTAGACCCTTCCTTAGATCCCATAGATCCCATGATTCGCAGCGCTCTGGCGGTATTGGCCGGACCGGCCGTCATCATCGTTACCCCCGCCGCTATCCCAACGAAGCCGCGATGGGTCACAATGTGCCGGTGTGGATGTTCACGTTCGCATACACTTCTCTTTGCGTTGTCGCTGGCGGATACCTCACCGCGCGACTTGCGCCACACACCTGGGCTGCAGTCGGTCGAGATTAAGAGGATCGCCCGTGAGCGGAATGGCGAAGACCAATGGCTAAGATGCCAATCCCAAGCAAAGCGAAACCGAAGGAGGACGGTTCGGGTACGCCCGAGTCAGCCGTGTACGTCAGAGTAACATTGTCGACGTTGAGTTGGGGGACCCCGCTGCCTACGGCGGAAAATTCGATTCGGATGTTGTGCCCGACGCTGGACGCAAAACCTAAGGAATCGAATGTCAAGCTGTTGAAATTGACGAAGTTGCCCGCGCCCGGATCGCTCGGTATTCCCGAAGCAAAAACGACGCTGGTAGAGGCATCCAATAACTGGATGCTGTAAGTCGGCAGAGGTACGCCGTCATTCCGGTGTCCTACAAAAAAAAGAGAAACTGTAGGTTGCACTGGCTACCAGCGGGCCGACGTCCTGATAAAACTCGCCGCTATTAATTATGTAAGCTGTATTAACACCGTCGGGTATTGGCTGGGTGAAAGTGTTCGCATGGTAGGCGCCAACGCCAGTCCCGACGATCGTCCAGTTCGTCAAGACATTAGTAGTAAAAGCGCCAAACGCGAGAACTTGGGCTTCAAAACTAGGGTTGTTGATAAGGACGGACGAGCGCGTGGAGTTGAAAAGTCGAGACGATTCCCGCAAGCATAAACAGGCTCCGCTGAACCAGCAATTTCCTCTGTATGGCCATATCATCCTCTTTCTATCGGCTGTTTGTCGTCTATTTTGGCGCTGTGCGTAATATAACCTGATCGCCTCTATTTGCAACCAAGCTCTTGGATCGAGCCGCAGAGCCCGTCGAGGGTGGCGCGAGCTTCAGCTTGCAGCGACGGTTTTTCGCTCCGCCCGCGCACTTGCTCTACCGAGCCGTGACCACAGGGAGTGGGGTCTCGCTGCACATTCTTAAGCCCGAAAGTCCCCGGTTCGCGGAACCGCCATGCGTAAGCATGCGGACAGACGCGGGATTATTGACTCCCCCGAAGGGACAGCCTGGCGCGACTCCTTGCATGGATGTGCGAAATCATCACACTGCTCCGTCGCCTTCGCGGTAATCGCCAAGGAGTCACGTCAGGCTGTCCCTTCGAGCCCCTTCGAGCCTCGTCCTTATAGTCGGTAGCCGCAAGGCGTTAACGGCCTCCGGAAGTTCAGCACCATCGCAATACGACATTTCCTCGAGGAAAATCAAAAGAGCCCTTGCCAGAGACTCCTTCTGATGGGAGTGTATGCGAAGAAGCGCGAAGACCATTTCGTTTGAAAGTCGCAAAGCCAGCAAAGGGAAGGAGTTTGACCGCGCCTTCGAGGCGGTTATTACTCGAACGCAGCAAAAGAACCTGGGCCAAACGGGGCCAAACGGCCAAACGGGACAGTCAGAATCGACACGGATCAAAATCTGTCGAAACGTGCAGACAGCTCCGTCCCTTTTATCATTTCAAACCGAGAATGAACCAATCCTGTCGAAAAACTTGCTCGGAAAGGCAAGAGGGCTCTTCAGTCGCTACCTTGCAGCCCACGGAGCCCGGTTCTCGTTCCCTCAGCCAATGCTCCCGGGCCCTGATGGGGCCTGATTTGCACTCAACAACCAGATTTCCGGCGAAAGGGACGGAGCCGACCGCTCGATTAGCGGTTTTCTGATATGCGCCGATTCTGACTGTCCCCTTCGATTCCCCTTCGATTCCCTTCGATTCGGAAAATACGTCTTCCCTTTCTGCTATGTTAGCGTTCGAAAGGATATGCGCCTGGACAATCCGAAGTTCAGAGAAGCCGAGCACTTTCTTAGCGTGATGAATAAGGATTGGTCTAGTCCTGCGTTCCAACATAATCTCAGCGCGTTCTTGTCGGCACTCATGAGCTCGGTTGAGCATAATAAGCTTGTGTGCAAAGACCCACGCTTCAAGGATTGGTACCACAACGCCACTCAAACGTATCTGAAACGGAAAGAACTTGTAGAACTTCGCGAGTTCCGGCGCAAGGAGGTGCACCTCAAGGGCGCGCCTTCATGGCAGGAGGTGACGGTTGTCTTCCCGGTGGATAAACCCGTTCATGGCATGTCCTGGTCAATAAACCTAGGTGCCCCAGCCACTGCCGAAGAAACGAGCGACCTCCCGGAGGAGATAGGTCCGAGGGGTGAGGTTCGGAAACGGTATGTGTGGGATGTTCCCGGAAATCCCGACGTACTGGAGCTGTGCCGAAAGGGTCTAAGCACGATCCGTGAAATGATGATGGAATATAGCCGCATGCAGTTTCGAGATTGAACCGCCCTGTGGAACTCTATTGACAGGCACAGGTTCCGCTTCCAGGAGAGGTCAGTCCTTAGCAGGTCGCTTCATGAAAGCCGTATACAAAGTCTTGTCATTTTGCTCTGGCAATGGAGCGGCGGTCACGGACACCAGTTCCCAGCCGTCCTCACCGAGGGGCTCCATACGTTCGTCCAACTTGTCGACGTCAGCGTTTTGCAGATAATAATATTCCCATTTTTGCATGCTTAGAGTCTACGATAAAGGACCGCCCACAGAGCGGAAGCTACGTGCTCCCCTCCAACTCCGCCGACACCCTCTCCCACTCCGCCACCCGAGCCTCCAGCTCCTTCCTTCTCTCCGCGACAATCTCGGAAACCCGCACCGTCTCATCGACACTCTTAAAATCCGCCAGCGCCGCATCATGCTGCGCGATCTCCGATTCAAGCGTTGCCACTTCCAACTCCACCTCGCGCAGCCTCGCCCGCAGCTTCTGAACCTTCATCGGATTCACGCGCTTTTTTGATTCAGTCCCCATCGCCGCTGGCTCTGGCTCCGTGGCAACCACAACAGCCGCCGTCGCCGCCGCGAGCTGTTCCGGCCCGCCCGCCTTCCGCCACAAATAATCTTCGTAGTTGCCCGGATAATCGTGCACGTGCCCATCTTCGATTTCAAACACCCGATCCGCCAGATTATCAATGAAGTACCGGTCGTGCGAAACAAACACCACGGTTCCCGAATACTTACTTAACGCGTCCAGCAGCACATCCTTCGCGCGCATATCCAAGTGATTCGTCGGCTCGTCCAACAACAGAAAATTCGAAGGAGCCAGCAGCATCCGCGCCAGCGCATACCGGTTGCGCTCCCCACCCGACAAAACTCCAATCTTCTTAAAAACATCGTCATCGCTAAACAAAAAACATCCCAGCAGCGTCCGCAGCTCGGTGTTGGTTGACCGCGGAGCCGCATCGCCCAAATCGTCGATCATGCGCCTCTCCGGGTCCAGTTCCTTGTACTGATCCTGAGCGAAATAGTCCGGCATGGCATTGTGTCCGAGCGTATAAGAACCTGATGTGAGAGGCTCCGTCCCCGCCAGCAGCTTGATCATGGTCGATTTCCCCGCGCCGTTCACGCCCACCAGCGCAATACGGTCGCCGCGCTCGATCACGAACGTCGCGTCGCTGAAAACGTGCTTGGTCCCGTAGCTTTTCGAGACGTTCTTGAATTCCGCCACAATCCGTCCGCTCGGCTTCGGCTGCGGAAACGAGAAATGAATCGTCTGCTCATCCGGAGGAATTTCTATTCGCTCGATTTTTTCCAACTCCTTGATCCGCGATTGCACCTGCTTAGCCTTCGTCGCGGTCGCACGAAACCGGTTGATGAACGCTTCGAGCGCCTCCACCCGGTCGCGCTGATTTTTATACGCCGCTTCGAGCTGCATCTTCCGCTCGGACTTCTGCGCCAGATATTTTTCGTAATTGCCGCTGTAGAACCAGACTTTCTTGTTCCACACCTCCACCGTCCGGTTCACCGTCGTATCCAGAAAATAACGATCGTGCGAAATCAGCACGTATCCGAACGGATAGCTTGCCAGATACTGCTCCAGCCAGTTGCGTGCTTCGAGATCGAGGTGATTGGTCGGCTCGTCCAATAAAAGCAGGTTCGGTTTTTCCAGCAGTAACTTCGCGAGCGCAATGCGCATCTGCCAGCCGCCCGAAAACTCCTCCGTCCGCCGCGTCCAATCGTCTTTGTGGAATCCGAGCCCATCGAGCACCGTCCCCACCTGCGCCTCAATCGCATAGCCGTCCCGGTTCCGAAATTCGCTATCGATGTGATGCAGCCGGTCGGCCGCCGAGGAGTATTCCGCGCTCTCGGGATCGAGCTCAGCCAGAGAGTGGTGCAGGGTTTCGAGCTCCTGCTCCATCTCGTGCAGGTCGGCAAAAACGGTCATGCATTCCGCGAATACCGTGCGCCCGGATAGCGTCAGCCCATCCTGCGGCAGATAGCGAAGCTTGATCCCCTTGGTGTAACTGATCGACCCATAATCAAGCGACTCCATGTCGCAGATGATCTTCAGCAGCGTCGATTTGCCGGTGCCGTTTCCGCCCACCAGGCCTGTCTTTTCCTTGGGCGTAATCAGCCAGTCGCAATTTTCAAAGAGGAGTTTGTGGCCGAACCGTTTTCCGGCGCCTTGCAGTTGAATCATTTAATCACAAAAAAAGCTGAGGGACCGCGCGATGTAGCTCTTCATCTCGGAGCGCTTCACCACTGCATCGAGAAATCCGTGCTCCAGCAGAAACTCACTGGTCTGGAATCCGGCCGGCAGCTTCTGGCGAATGGTCTGTTCGATCACGCGCGGTCCCGCGAAACCGATCAGCGCGCCAGGCTCGGCAATATTCAGATCGCCCAGCATGGCAAAGCTAGCCGTAACGCCGCCGGTAGTGGGATCGGTCAGAACGCTGATGTAGGGAACGCGCGCCTCGTCTAAACGCATCAGCGCGCACGAAATCTTCGCGAGCTGCATCAGGCTGATCGCCCCTTCCTGCATACGCGCCCCACCCGAAGCCGAAATGATGATCACCGGCTCGCGCCTCTCGAGACCTCTCTCGATCGCGCGCGTGATTTTTTCTCCTACCACCGCGCCCATGCTGCCGCCGATGAACTTCAATTCCATCGCGCAGATATGCACCGTCCGTCCTTCGAGCGTGCCCGTGCCCGAAACCAGCGCATCGGACATCCCCGTCGCCTGCTGCATCCCTTCGAGGCGCGATGCGTAAGTTTTCGAATCTACGAAGCTCAGAGGATCGGTGGAAACTAAGTCGCTGTCGTATTCCTCGTAAGCGCCTTCGTCAAACAGCATCGCCATGCGGGTCCGCGCATCGAGTCGAAAATGATGCTCGCACTGCGGGCACACCTGCATGTTCTCATCGAGCGTTTTTTTCCAGATGATCTGCCCGCAGCTTTCGCATTTCAGCCACAGTCCTTCGGTGCGCACGCGCTTATCCGCCTCCGCCGTTCCTTCTACTCCGGGTTTTTGCCGCGCAAACCAAGCCATTGCGAACACCTTCTTAAGCTAACAGATGCCGCTCGACAATGACCACGTCGCGCCACACTCCGTCGAGCTGTCCGTGTTTTTCGTACGTTCCAACTTCGCGAAATCCTAGCGATTGAATCAACGCCCGGCTGGCGCGATTTTCGGGGAAAATGCGCGAAACCAGTTTCCAGAAACCCTTTGCTTTCGCTTGTTTGATCAATTCATCGAGCGCAACGCGCCCCGCTCCGCGGCGGCGAAAATTGCGCGCTACATAAACGGATACTTCCGCGATCCCGGCATAGCAATCGCGCGGCCGATATATCGAAGTCGATGCAAACGCGACGACTTCGCCGTCCTGCACATCTTATTCAGATCGAGCGCGTGTCTCAAACGTCGCGACCCGATCCTCTATTCCTTCATTGTAGATGGCCGCGAGAAACGGCGCGTCGGCGAGGGTGGCTAGGCGGGGAATCATTTAGACTATTGAGTTGAAGAAGACAACTATCGTCAGTTTATCGCTTCTGATTCTGGTCTTTATCGTATACGGTCAGGTCCACAACTTCGAGTTCGTCAATTTTGACGACCGCGAAACCATTGTTGGCAACACTCACATCCGGGATTTCGAATTGGGCTGGGCTTTTACCTCCGCTTACGCCGCTAACTGGTTTCCGATCACGTGGATATCGCACATGCTGGATTACCAGATGTTCGGGCTAGATAGCGGCTGGCATCACCTTACGAATGTCGCGATCCACGCTGCGAGCGTGCTTCTGCTCCTTGCCCTGCTCAACCGAATGACCCGGCGGCTGTGGGAAAGCGCCTTTGTTTCATTTGTTTTCGCCCTTCACCCGCTGCATGTCGAGTCGGTCGCCTGGGTATCGGAGAGGAAAGACGTCCTGAGCGCGTTTTTCTGGTTTCTGACCACCTGGCTATACCTCGATTACGTGGACCGGCCGAATGTCCGCCGGTACCTGCTCGCACTGGGCGCGTTTTGCCTTGGTCTGATGTCGAAACAGATGCTCGTGACGCTGCCTTTTGTGCTGCTGCTGCTCGATTATTGGCCCTTAGCGAGGGCTAAAACGACCTTAATTACACGATTAGTGATCGAGAAAATGCCTTATTTGACCATAAGTGCAGCGGTTTCTCTGGTCACATACACCGTGCAGCACCGGGCTGGAGCGGTGCTATCGGTCGATGCCATCCCCCTTGCAACGCGCATCGCGAATGCTGTTATTTCGTACGGCGCTTATCTCGGCGAATTTTTCTGGCCTTCGGGGCTTGCGGTTTTTTATCCGTATCCGCCGAGCTTGCCAGTGTGGCAGATTGTGGGCTCCGCGCTGATTCTCGTAATGGTATCTGCGCTGGCGTTTTATCGTCCTTATCTTTTGGTGGGATGGTTTTGGTATCTGGGCACGCTGGTGCCGGTGATTGGATTGGTGCAAGTGGGCTTGCAGTCGAGAGCGGATCGCTACACTTACATTCCGGTGATCGGAATCTCCATCATGCTGGCTTGGGGCATGGCGGAAATTATGGAGCGATGGCCGAAGATGCGGTTTAGTCTTGAAGTTGCGTCGGGGGCGGTTTGCCTGTGTTGGCTCGCGCTCACCTGGACGCAGGTGCAGTACTGGCGGAACAGTGTCACGCTGTTCCAGCACGCAATTGCATCGACCGAGAACAATTTTATCGCTCATCTGAATTTGGGCGTGGTGCTCGCCGAGCAGGGGAAGACCGCCGATGCGCTGCGGCACATGTACGCTTCGGTCGAAGAGAAGCCCGAGCATGCCGACGGGCACGACACGCTGGGCGCGCTGCTGGGACAAATGGGGCGAAGCGATGAAGCGGCCGCGCAATTCGCGCAAGCGATTCGCATTCAGCCGAACGATTCCGAGGCGCATTCGAACCTGGGGAACGTGCTGCTCGCGCAGGGGAAGTTCGCGGAGGCAGCGGACGAATTTCGAAGGGCGCTGCGAGTCTCGCCGGACTTTACGACCGCACATTTCGGATTGGGAGCGGCGCTGATCAATCTGGGTCAGTTCGATGAAGCGATCGCGCAGTTCACCGAAGCGCTTCGATTGGACCCGAGCATGGCGCCGGCGCGCGATGGGTTGCAGAAAGCTCTCAGTCTGAAGAGGGGCCAGTAAACAAGATGCGGCGGGATCGAGCGATTTACCTGTTTCTTTTCGTGGCGACCCTGCTGGTTTATGGGCAGGTTCACGATTTCGCGTTTCTCACGTTTGACGACAACTCGGGATTGCTGGGGAACGCGCAAGTGCGCGACGGGTTCAGTTGGGGCGGAATCGTGTGGGCGTTTACGACCGGCTACGCTTCCAACTGGTTTCCGGTGACGTGGTTTTCCCACATGCTCGATTTCCAGCTATTTGGCCTCGATGCGGGCTGGCATCATTTGACCAACGTGCTGATTCACGCCGTCAGCTCGATGCTTTTGTTCGCTGTTCTGAAGCGGATGACGGGCCGCGTGTGGGAGAGCGCGTTTGTCGCGTTTGTGTTTGCACTGCATCCGCTCCACGTGGAATCCGTCGCGTGGGTTTCTGAGCGCAAGGACGTGCTGTTTGCGTTTTTCTGGTTTTTGACGACTTGGCTGTATCTCGATTTTGTCGAGAAGAGGACCGTGGGCAAATACCTCTTGGTTGTGGTCGCGTTTTGTTTTGGGTTGATGTCGAAGCAGATGATTGTCACGCTGCCGTTTACGCTGCTGCTGTTGGATGTGTGGCCGTTGAAGCGGGTTGCTGGGACCGAGCCACCTGAAGGGCGGCTGCCGCCAAAATTGGCGGCCCCACAAGACGGCAGAGTCCCGGAAAGATTAGCGGGACTTGCACTCGTTTTGGAGAAGGTGCCGCTGGTGGCTTTGTCGATTGCGGCGTCGGTGATTGCCTTTTTTGCGCAGAGGAAAGGTGGAGCGGTGCAGTCGCTCGATGCGATTCCTCTTGCGGCGCGGGCTGCCAACGCGCTGATGGCTTATGTGGAGTACATCGGGAATTTTGTCTGGCCCGCGGGGCTGGCGTTCTTTTATCCGTATCCTGCCCGATGGCCTGCATGGGAAGTAGCATTTGCGGGACTTGCGCTGGCGGCGATGTCGGTTGTTGTCCTGCTCGCATATCGCACGCGGCCTTATCTCGCGGTGGGATGGTTTTGGTATCTGGGGACACTGGCGCCGGTTATTGGGTTGATCCAGGTGGGGTACCAATCGCGGGCGGACCGCTACACTTATATTCCGCTGATCGGGATCTCGATGATGGTTGCGTTTGAGTGGCCAGTGGCTAGTCGCCGGTGGCCCGCGGTGAAGAAGTTCATTCCGATTGTGGTTTGCTCGGGCTGGGTGCTGGTCACTTGGGTGCAAGTCTCTTATTGGAAGGACAGTGCGGCGCTGTATCGACGGGCGATTGCGGTGACGGAAGCCAATTACATGGCGCATATGGATCTCGGCGTCGATCTGGTAGCGGAGGGCCGCTATCAGGAGGGGATGCGGGAGTTATATACATCGCTCGAAGAGAATCCGGAGCTGGCGCACGGGCGCAATAGCCTGGGCGTGGCTCTGTACATGACGGGACGGAAGGAGGAGGCGATCGAGGAGTTCTCACGATCGATTCGCATACTGCCTACCGATGCGGAGCCGCATTCCAACCTGGGAAACGTGCTGATGGATATGGGCAAGCTCGACGATGCGATTCGCGAATTCAACACGGCGCTGCGTTTAGCTCCGGGAATGCCAAACGCTTACTATGGGCTGGGCTGCGTGCTGGTGAAGCAGAACCGGCCGGACGATGCGATCGCCTATTTTACAGAAGCGCTGCGGATCAATCCGGGGTTTGCGCAGGCGCGGAAGCAGTTGGAGGCGATTAGAGGCGGCCAGGTGCCAAGGGCCAGGGGCCAGTAAAACAACTCGGTGGCAGGCGATGGTCCAGTGGCGGCGACACAAGTGTCGACGCGGAACGCACGAGTGTTTCCCTGCCCAGGGCTGGGCAACGATAAAAAAGAAATGCGACCGGAAGAGCCGCCTCGAAGGCGGCTGCCGCCAAATTGGCCGCCCCACAAGACGCGAACGAGGGGTGTTTTCGAGGGTGCGCGCGCCACAAGCCGGAGTGTTGCAGCCTTGCCTACGGCTCCCAGACATACGCGGCGAAGCTGCGGCGCTCGACGAAGCCCATGTTGCGATAGAGGCTCGCCGCGGATTTGTTTTCCTGGGTCACGGTGAGGCTGACGGCGCGGCAGCCGTGGGCGGCTAGGGCTGCCATCGACCTCCGCATCAGCTCATAACCAAGGCCCGTTCCCTGATAAGAAGGCGCGACACAGACTTGCGTGATGTGGCCGACATCGGAGGCAACCAGGCTTGCGATCGAGGCGCCGCAGAGCGTTTTTTCATCCATCGCTCGAAAGGACGCGGGTGCGAAGTAAGAACCGCAGCCGGGATACTGGACGATGTTGGTGAGGAAGCGGCGCGCGCCCGCGGCGGAACGGTACTGATCGTTGATCTGGCTGTCGATGTGGTTCTGATACGCGGTGGCGATCAGGCGTCCGGTGGCTTCCTGCCAGTTTTCGTTCCACGGAAGGATGGAAAGCGTGGAAGAGAGTTTCCGGAGCGGCAAAGTATCCGCCAAGGGAGCCGCGAGAAACAGCCGCGGGAAAGAGCGGAACCGGTTGGGATAAGGAACCTGGCGGTGCGAGGGATCGGTCAGCATCAGCAGTTGCGATTCGATGCGGCGCACGCCGGGGGTTTGCCACATGGTGTCGAGCGAGGTCTGGAGCAGCGCGTTCTCATTCGCAAGGGTGCGATGCTGCTTCAGAATATACAGATCGCCAATGAGGCCTTTGCCGTCCTCGCACACGAAATAGGAATAGCCGGCGAGTTGCGAAGGATTGCTGCGCGAGACCAGCGCGTGGCCGGTCAGCGCACGCATCTGGACGAAGCGGCGAACGAGATTTGAGGACATGGTGAAGTCCCAATCGAGCTCGGATCGCCAGCCCGCGATCTGTTCGGCGAGCACAGGCGCAAGGGTCTCGACGTCGACGCTGCGGAGGTCCAGGGTCCGAAAGGGCGGCGCGTCTGCGAGAGCAGCCATAGTACTACTGCTTCGATTGAATCACCTTTTTGATAGCTGCGGTAGCCTGCCTGGTGCGCTGGCCGTTTTCGATGAGCGCGAAGCGGACGAAGCCTTCGCCCATGGGTCCAAAGCCGATGCCCGGCGAAACTGCCACCAGCGCTTCTTCGAGCAACTTTTTGGAAAATTCGAGCGAGGTCAAGGAGCGGAATTTTTCGGGCAGAGGAGCCCACACAAACATGGTTCCCTTGGGAGGCTCGACGGGCCAACCGGCGCGGCGGAGTCCGTCGATTAAGACGTCGCGGCGCTTTTGATAGACGGCGCAGATTTTTTTCGTGTCCTCCTCGCACTCGCGCAGGGCGATGATGGAGGCGATTTGGATGGGCTGGAAGACTCCGTAATCGAGATAGCTTTTAATGCGCGCGAGGGCGCCGATCATGCGGGAGTTCCCGAGGCAGAAGCCGACGCGCCATCCGGCCATGTTGTAACTTTTCGAGAGCGAGAAAATCTCGACGGCGACATCTTTCGCGCCTTCCACTTGAAGAATGCTGGGCGGTCGGTAGCCGTCGAAGCCGAGGTCGGCGTAAGCGAAATCGTGAACCACCATGGTGCCGTGATGGCGCGCGAGGCGGATGATCTCCTTGAAGAAATCGAGGTCGACGCACTGCGTGGTGGGATTGTGCGGGAAGGAGATGAGAATCATCCGCGGCGGCTTCGAGGAACGCCGATAAAGGTCTTCAAGGGAGCTAAGGAAGGTCGCGGGGTCGGGCATCGGGAGCATGCAGGCGTGGCCTTCGGCCATGATGACGCCGTACTGATGAATGGGATAGCAGGGGTTCGGTGAGACGACGGCGTCGCCGGGTCCGATGACGGCGAAGAGGAGATGCGCGAGGGCGTCCTTGGCGCCGATGGTCACGATGGCTTCCTTCTCGGAATCGAGGGTGACGTCGTAATTCGCTTTGTATCGCTTGACGATTTCTTCGCGGAGACGGGGGATGCCTTTAGAGGCGGAGTAGCGATGATTGCGCGGGTTGCGGGCGGCTTCGACGAGCTTGTTTACGATGGCGCGGGGCGTGGCTCCGTCGGGGTTGCCCATGCCGAGGTCGACCACATCGAGCTGTGCCGCGCGCGCTTTCGCCTTCATCTCGTTGAGGACGGCGAAGACGTAGGGGGGGAGCTTTTGGATGCGGTAGAACTCGGGGTCGGGGTGCATGTTTTTATTTTAGCGAGTGAACGGGACTTCGCGGGTATTTTGGAGTCAATTGGAGCGTCGAGCTTCCTCTAAGGAAGAGATGAAAATCAAATAAATGTTGCTTGTCGCTCAGAAGGCGGTCGCCGTGCTATTCGCCGACTTGACGTGGTAGCCAGCCAGCAGCCTTGCTGAAGGGTTCTTCGAGCGTGTGGGCAATTCCAGTGGCAAGACGCTCTGGAATTGTTTCGGGTGGTGGCCAACGGTGTTCCGCGGTCGCTGGCAAGATCTTTATAGTGAAACCGGGGATCACTGGTTCTAGCTTCAGAGGGACATTTGAATTATTCTGTAGCACAAAGATAAAAAGGTCCCCTATTCCAAAAGTGACACTGTGAATATTATTACGGCCCACGGTAGGGGTGAAGTTGGGACTGTTGGAAATGGTTGTCGAGTGGCGCATATACGCGCATTGCCAGAAATCAACGCCGCATCTTCCGAGCCAAATTTCCATGCTCGCAGGAATTTCTCCTCTATCCATGAACGCTCTTCTTTCCTCGCTCCCGGTGACAGCCATTGACGGACGGTCATGTTCGGCCACCATAACTTTGAGGGCTATCCATTTTGCCACGGCCCGCTGTGCGTCCACTGTCAAAATGTGTTTTTCACTTATTATGAGCGAAGTCAAGCTGCCCCTTGCAGCGCTCTCAATTGTGTTCATCCAGCCGTTGTTGCACTTTGCACACACGCAGCGAATGGTTTTAGTGAAAACAGGGCCTTGACGCGTTCTAATGACAGGCGGCTGGGAGATGTCCCGCCCGCGTCGCGTGAATAACCCATTAACGTTTTCACTGTCCGCTTTCCTCGGCAAAAGCGGATGCATCCAACTCGAGAAGAAATGTTCTTTGCTTACGTTTCCCGCGCCGCAAAAGATACATTTGCGTCCGGCATTACGCCGATCAACTCTTATCTTCTTCAAAGGACCCTCTCCTAGTTTAGCTGGCCCGCGAAAACAAATAATGCCAGTCGGAACAATCAATAGCGCGAAAGAGCGCGGCGAGTTTCTTATAGTGCCTAGCGACAAAAAGATGCCGCATGAACAAGTCGCCCGCATCGTACGTTGACGCCGTGCTCGGGCCCCTCACGCGACGCGATCTGAGGAGACTCTCGCGTGCCGATTACCTTTCAGTATCATCGACCACTAACTCCGTCCCATCCTTGGCAACAGGCATAACTCCTTGCCAATCATGCTGATATCGATTGGAAGGCCCGTTTTAGCCAGAATTTGCCATCACACTGGAGTCAGCAATGTCCTTGAGACGAACGCACTTAACATTCGCGGCCTGGAAGCCCTCGCGTTATTCCCGCGTTATTTTAACGCGAGCGCAGTGGACGTGGGATGATTAAAAAATTGCGCCCCTCCCCGCTGCTCGCTATTTTTCTCATCGTCGCCGTCGATGTGCTCGGGCTGACGATCATGATTCCGCTTCTTCCGCTTTATGCCGAGAGGCTGGGGGCGTCTCCGTTCGAGGTGGGGTGGCTGATCAGCGCATACGCGGCGTGCCAATTGGTATCGGGACCGCTGTTGGGTAGATGGTCGGATACGACGGGGCGGAAGCCTCTGCTGCTCGCGAGCCAGGTCGGCACGTTCATCGGATTTATTATCACGGCGTTTGCTCCGTCGATGACGGTTTTGTTTATTGCAAGGATGATCGACGGAGCGACGGCGGGGAATTTGTCGCTCGCGCAGGCTTACATTTCCGACATCTCGAAACCGGAGGATCGCGCGAAATCGTTTGGGGTGATCGGGATTGCGTTCGGGATTGGGTTTTTAATTGGGCCGGCGATATCGGGGATTCTGGCGAAGTCGGATTACCGGTATCCGATTTTCGCGGCGGCGGGATTGTCGGCGTTGAGTATTCTCGCCACAGCGGTGCTGCTGCCGGAGGCGAGGCCTGCGCGGAATGACGAGGGGCGCCGGTTGTCGCTGGTCGCGTGGGGCGAGTACGTGCACTATTTTCGAGAGCCCAAATTGGCGACGCGGTTGTGGCAGTTTTTCTGTTTTATTTTTCCGTTCGCGATGTTCACGTCGGGGTTTCCAATGTTCGCGGAACGCAGGTTGAGCTTTGGACCGGAGCAGATCGGATTCGTTTATGCCTGGGTGGGATTTCTCGGGATTCTCACACAGGGGCCGGTGCTGGGATATCTGGTGAGAAAATTCGGCGAGGCGACGTTGAATCGTGCGGGATTCGCCGCGTATGCGGTGGGCTACACGCTGATTGGGTTGGCTCACTCCGTTCCCGCATTGGCTTTGGCGGCGACGGTGACCGCGTTCGGAGGATTTATTCGGCCGACGCTGACTAGTTTGATTACGAAAGCGGCTCCGCGGACCGAGCAGGGAAGCGTGCTGGGGTTGCAGCAATCGTTGACGTCGGTGGCGCAGATCGCGGGTCCGCCGTTTGCGGGGATTTTGATTCAGCACGGCTTGCTGACGACGTGGGGCATCGCGGCGGCGGGGATTACGGCGCTGGGGTTTGTGCTCGCTGGAGACTCAAAAGCAGCATCCTAGGGACGTGGAAGCATCCTTTATTGTTGTTGCCTTTCGCGGTGTTGGTTAGTTCGCCGCGGCGGTCGCAATAGCCGAACCATTCGCCATGCTCTGGGTCGGAAAAATGGTCGAAGGCGTGGCGGTCGATGCGTTCGAGCCAAGTGAGAAAGCGCTTGTCTGACGTCAGGCTGTAAGCCAATATGGTCGCGTAGGTTGCTTCGGTGTGCGGCCACCAGAGCTTCATATTGGATTCGAGAGGAAGAGGCGGGAGGCCTTCAACGTCCATGAAATAGTAGAGGCCGCCGTACTCTTTGTCCCAGCCGAATTCCAGTGCGCCAACGATCGAATCGAGAAGCAGGGCGCGCATTTTTTCATCGGGGCCGGCGTGGAGCAGGAACCAGGAGGCTTCGATCGAATCGCCGGGGCAGAAGAGGCGGCCTTCGGGAGTATCGGCAGGCATGTGTTCGAGAAAAATGCGGCGGACGGGATCGTAGAAGGCGAGGGATTGGTCAAGGCATTGTTTGAGAATGTCGCGAAAACGCGGGTCGGGATCGATGCTCGCGATTTCCGACGCCATCGAGGTGGTCACCATCACGTCGGCTAGCGAGGGGAGTTGCGGCGGACGGCCCAGCAGCGTGGGGTCGTCAATCCAAGAACGGATTTTCCAGAAGAGGTCGACTGCTTCGGTGCGAAGCGCGGTGTCGCCGGTGGCTTTTGAAAACTCCAGCATCCCGAGCATCGCGAAGACGGCGGCGTAGGGCTTGCGTTGATAAAACGACGGGCGGCCTTCGCGGGTGAGGCTGAAATAGTAGCGGCCTTGCGGGTCGCGGGAGTGACGGCGCAGAAAATCGAGAATCAGGCGCGCGGCGTCGAGAAATTCCTGGCGCGGATCGAGCTCGTTATAGAGTTTGGAGAACATCCAGACGGCGCGGCCTTGGAGCCACACGTATTTTCGGGAATCGTAGAGCGCGCCTTCGCGCGTCAGGCAGGTGAAGTAGCCCCCATTTTGGTGGTCGAGTGAGTGGCGGAGCCAGAAAGGAATCACGCGGTCGAGGAGTTCAGTGCGATAGCGGTGGGCGTAGGTCTCGAGAGGGTCCAATTGTCAACGGTATCATTTGCGAGAAGAGCCGCCTCAAAAGGCGGCTGCAGCCAAAATTGGCCGCCCTACATGAAAGAGCAGTCTAATGTAGTGCGTCGTTGATCATTCGGGATGGGGCAAAAAGGGGACAGGCACGAAGTTTCGCAAAAGCGGCGAAATTCGAGCCTGTCCCCCTTTTGCGCACTGGATCTTATTTGGGCAGGGCGGCTAATTGTTGGGCGAGGTGTATGGGCATATCGCGATCTTCCTCGCCTAATCTTTCCTGGGCGCGGAGTTCCAGACTGAGATCGTAGGCGCGCAGATACTCGTCGCGGGCTGCCTTTACATCATTCTGGCGGACGTGAATTCCGGCGATGGCTGCCATGGCGTGCATCATTTTTACTCTGTAGCGGCCTGAATCCTGATGCTTTGCCAGTAAGTTTTCCCACGTCGCCGTGGACCATTTCAGGTCTTCGAGAGCTTCCGCGTCGCGCTGGGAGGCGGCGAGGCACAAGGCCAGGAGATAGGCGCTTTGGGCCTGATCGTCGCGGCTGCGCTCGCTGCCCGGATTTTTCGCGATCAGCTCGCTGGCCACATCGAGCGACGTCCGCAACGATTTTTCGGCCGCCCCATAGTCGGCGAGTTTCAAATATGCGCGGCCGAGCTGATCGTTGAGCACCATGATGTCGCGGCGGACTTCGAAGTTGGCGGGATCGGCTCCGAACAGGCGCTCCGAGATCGCGAGTCCTTTGCGGCTCATCTCCAGGGATTCCTGATCATCGCCAGTGTGCTCCAGCAACGAGCCCAATCGCTGATACACATTGCTGACATCGCGAACGGCGACAGCATTGGTCGGATTCGCCGCGGCCAGCGCCGTGAGAATCTCCAGAGCGCGCTCATACATTTTGCGAGCCTCGTCATAACGCCCGAGGTTGGTCTCATTGGGACTGCCGAGCGAGTCGCCGATGCGGACCAGATCCATGGAGTACTGGCGCTTGATGGTTTCATCATCGGGATGCTCGGCGAGAAGTCCTTCGCGAATTTCGAGGGCTTTCTGGTTGAAGTCGTGGAAGGCCCGCGCGTGTCCATCCATCTTCTGGCGGTCGCCCGCGACGCGATAACTGCGGGCGAGGTCGGCGCGGACATCTACGTTTTTCGGATGCTCGGCATAGAGCGCTTCGCGGATCTGGAGGGCTTCGCCTAGGTACGCCTCGGCCGATCGCGGGTCGGCGGTGCCATCGAGCAGCTCACCGAGCCGCATGTGCGCGTCCGCAACCGCGAGCCGGGCGGGGATGCCGTGGTCGCTCGAGCTGATTTTATCGCGCAGCGCCAGTTCTTTCCGCGCGTTGGCGAGAGCGCCGGTGATATCGCCGAGATTCGGATAGCCGACACGATACTGCACTTCTCCGATCTTTTTGTAAGCCTCCGCCAGTTCGCGTTCCAGCGAAGAGTCGTTTCCAGATTCGTGAGCCAGCTTATCGAGATAGGTCTGCGCCCGTTCCACCAGCAGCAAGCGCGCGGGGGTGGAGCCGGGCAAGTCGCGAATGGCGTCGCTGATCTCGAACAGGATGCTGTTGGCCAACGAGCGGACGTCGTTGAAGCGCGCTTTGGTGCGGGATTGCTCGAGCCGTGTCGAAATCACGCCGCCAGCGAGTGTTGCAACGATCAGCAGGACGGCGGCGACGCCCAATGTGTTACGGCTGAGAAATTTTCCCGCGCGGTAGGAGAAAGTATCGCTGCGCGCAATGACCGGCAGGCCTACCATGTGGCGGTGAATATCCTCGCTGAACTGTTCCACGGAAACATAGCGGCGCATGGGATCTTTCCGCAAGGCCATTAAAACGATCTGGTCGAGATCGCCTTGCAGGCGCTCGGGGACGGCGATGCCTTCGACGGGAGCATGAAGGACGGTGATGCTGGGGCGCTCCGGCTCATCGTCGCAAATCGACTGCACCATATCGGGCAGCACTTTTTCGGTGGATTCGAAGGGGCGATGCCCGGTGAGGACCTCATAAAGCACGACACCGAGCGAATAGACATCGCTGGCGGTGGTGATGGTCCCTCTGCATAACTGCTCCGGACTGGCGTAGGCGGGGGTCATCGGCTGGGTGCCGAGGGTTTCCGGGGCCGGGTTGTCGAATCCGGCGAGGAGGTTTTTGGCGATACCGAAATCCATCAGCTTCACGACGCCTTCGTCGGTGACCAGAATATTAGAGGGCTTCAGGTCGCGATGCACGATCAGGAAGCGGTGCGCGTACTGCACGGCGGCACAGGCCTGGCGAAACAGCTCCAGACGCTCATTCAACCCGAGGTCGCGAGACGCGCAATATTCGTCGATGGGCCGCGAATTGCGGACGTGCTCCATCACGATATAGGGCTCGCCGTCGTCGGTCACTCCGCCATCGAAGAGGCGGCAGATGTTGGGATGCTCGAGGTTCGCCAGAATCTGGCGCTCATTCTGAAAGCGGCGAAACACCTGGTCGCCATCGTAGCCGGGGCGGAGAAGCTTGATGGCAACCTGCTTGCGGTATTGCTGATCTGCGCGCGAGGCGAGGTAGACGACGCCCATCCCGCCGCGTCCGAGCTCGCGCTCCACGCGATAGGGTCCGATCTGCCAGCCGTCACTTGACGGCCCGACAGACGGCGCGACAGACGGCAGGACAGGAGAGGAAACCGGGGCCGGCTCGGGCTGGACTTCAGGCCGGGAGGTGGTTGTGTTCTTGGGTTCGAATTTCTCGTCGTAGAGCTGGGAGGCGAGGCGGCGGAGGCTGTCGTCGCGGCCGCAGGTTTCGTTTAAGAACTTCTGCCGGTCGGGATGAGGGAGGCTGGAGTGCTGATCCAGTCTCGCTTTGATCTCGTCGAAGGGCAGGTTGGGCATGTTCCGGCTGGGTATTCAGGTGTCTCCTGTAGATCGGAGGTTTCGGGAAAGGCCTTTACCTTAGTCATATAGCTACGCTGATGGACATACCTCCGCGTGGCGAAGGGCCATTGCCTCTGTGCTTGGCCGCCTGAAGGCGGCTGCAGGCCGGATAGCCCGCCCTACAAGAGCCAGAGCGGATCCAGGGGGACCCGCGCGGACCGGGGGGTCCGCCCCACCCGGAGGGGGAAATGAGTGAAGTTTGTTTGAAGCCAGGAAAGGTTCGTTACAAGAGCCAGAGCGGGTCCAGGGGGACCCACGCGGACCGGGGGGGTCCGCCCCACACGGAGGGGGAAATGAGTGAAGTTTGTTTGAAAGCCAGGAAAGGTTCGTTACAAGAGCCAGAGCGGGTCCAGAGGGAACCGCGCGGACCGGGGGGTCCGCCCCACACGGAGGGGGAAATGAGTGAAGTTTGTTGAGGCCAGGAAAGGTTCGTTACAAGAGCCAGAGCGGGTCCAGAGGGACCCGCGCGGACCGGGGGGTCCGCGCCACCCGGAGGGGGAAATGAGTGAAGTTTGTTTGAAGCCAGGAAAGGTTCGTTACAAGAGCCAGAGCGGGTCCGCCCCACCCGGCGGGGGCAATGAGTTTTTCAGGTTCGTTATTTCCGATTTTTTTCGCGACAGACATATTCCTTCGCGTAAATCGGCACTTAGTACCTACACCCACCTACATTCCCTGACGATCTAAGCCACTTTAAGGGGAATGTATTGAACCGTCTCACAGTATTTGCCTGTGAATCACAACCGATCGTACTTGAAGGCTTAGCGAAAGTCCTCGCTGCCTGCGACGATTTTGAGTACATCGGAGGCGCCGCGAGCTTGCAAGACGCGCTCGATGCACTGCGCAAGGTTCAGCCGCACCTCATTTTGATCGGCCAGACGGCTGGACTGAAGATCGTGTTCCAGTTCATTTCCGACGTGAGAAGCACTTCGGCGTCTTGCCAACCGGTTCTGTGGGTCAACGACCTGGCGGAGATCGACTGCTTCCGCGCGTTGCAACTCGGGGCACGGGGCATTCTGAAAAAGACGCTGCCGGTGGAAGCCCTGGTGGAGTGCCTGCGGTCCGTGGGACGCGGGGACGTGTGGATTGAGGGCACGCTATCGGACCAGGTGGTGGGCGCGCTCGACCGGCGATCCGCACCCCGGCTGACACCGCGTGAAAAAGAGATTGTGCACCACGTGTGCGGCGGGCTGAAGAATAAAGAGATCGCCGAGGCGCTGCATATCACGGCTGGAACTGTCAAGGTCCACCTGATGCACATTTTCGAAAAAACCGGCGTAAAGGACCGGTTCGAGCTGGCGGTGCATGGACGAAGAATGCTCGGGGTGGAGCATGCGGGCGAGGTGATTCGGACAGAGAGTCAAGTCCTGAGTCAGACGGTCCGTTCTGAGTGACGGACATCGGCTAAAGCCGATGCTGCAAGCTAAAGGCACGAAGTTTCGCAAAGGCGGCGAAATTCGAGCCAGTCCTCCATTTGCACACTGGAGCCACCCTAAAGTACCACGCAGTATCAGGCGAATAGCTAGGTAGGTGACTTCGCCTCAAAGTATTGCCACTGGAGCTCCGCTCGCTCACAAAAGCGGTGTCCGAATCGAGAATTTGCTGCTCAATCCCTGGGGGAGAGTATCGATTCCGTCTCTTTCTGATCTTTTCTTTGTCGCTGTTCTCGTGTGGGTTTGCATGAGCGCGGGCGCGGCTGGGTGGGAAGGGCTGCTGGCCGACGCCGACATTGGCTGGCATATCCGGACCGGCGAATGGATTCTCGACCACCACGCGGTTCCGCATCACGACCTGTACTCCTTTTCCAAACCCGACGCGCCCTGGTACGCGTGGGAGTGGGGGAGCGATGTGATTTTCGGGTTGCTCCATCGCACGGCGGGATTGAAGGGAGTCGTGCTGCTGGCGGGAGTGCTTATTTCGCTGTTCGCGTGGACGCTGTTGCGGAGAATGGTGGGGGCCGGGGTTCATTTATTGTGGGCGATGATCGTCTCGCTGCTGGGGGTCGGGGCGGCGTCTATTCATTTTCTGGCGCGTCCTCATTTGTTCACGCTGCTGTTCCTGTCGATTGCGGTGTGGATGATCCACATCGACCGCGAGGAGTCGAGTGCGCGGTCGGCGCGGCGGCTGTGGCTGTTGGTTCCGCTCACAATCGTATGGACGAATCTGCATGGCGGATTCCTGGCGCTGATCGCCGTCCTCGGGCTTACGGCGGTGGGAATCGCGATTGAGGCCGTGATCATAGGCGAACCGAACGGCAAACCGGAGCGGGCGAATTTCCGTCATGCGGCGCGCTATTTGGCGCTGGCGGCGGCGTGCTCCGCGGCGTCGCTCATTAATCCGTACGGATATCGCCTGCATACGCATGTATTCGAGTATCTGCGCTCGGACTGGATTCGCAATACCATTCAGGAATTTCAATCGCCCGTTTTCCGCAATGAGAACATCCTGCAATTCGAGGCGTTGATGCTGATCGGGCTGATCGCCGCGGGTGCGCTGTTCAAGCGCCGGTGCATCGCCGAGGGCCTGTGGATCGTCTACTTCGCGCACATGTCTTTAGCGAGCGTCCGCCATGTGCCGATCTTCGTGACGGTGTGTGCGCCGGCGATCGCGATCGAAGTGTCGGATTGGTGGCGGAACTGGACCGCGGGGGCGAAAAAATCGTCGCTGTTGGGAATCGTCAACCAGATGTCGGGCGATCTGGCGTCTTCGTTCCAGCGGATCAGCGCATGGCCGTTTCTATTGGTCGGCGTCCTGATCGCGATGGGCGCGCCGATCAAGTGGCCGAAAGATTTTCCGGCGGTGATGTTCCCGACAAAAATAATTCACGAGCATCAGGCGCAGATTCTCAACGCTCGTTTGCTTACCACCGACCAGTGGGGGGACTACCTCATTTATCTCAATCCCCGGCAAAAGGTCTACATAGACGGGCGCAGCGATTTCTATGGACCGGAGATCGGCAACCAGTATCTACGGATGACCGGGGGGCAGTGGGATTGGGAGCAAATCATGCAGAAGAACGGATTTACGAGCGTGCTGCTGCCAACGGAGATGCCTATTTGCCAGCTCTTGAAGCGGGATCCGGCGTGGAGGGTGGAAGAGGACAGCGGTAAGACGATCCTCTTAATCCGTCGATAAGGGGTCTTAGAGCCCGGGTACTTTCGTACAGGGAACCAAGGTTCTAGGGAGTACCGGGATAAGGGAGCGGAAGGCTAATGAAAATCACCGACGTTGCCGAAGTAGTAGTTGGAGTAAACGGATGAAGGCGGAGAACGAGAAAACCGGGTCGGGCAGGCGCGGACGGGCTCCTTTGAGGATTCCCCAGATCCCGATGGAGTGGATGGACCCGATGAGCTGGCGGTTGCCGTCGGGGAAAGCGTTGGCGGAATTTGCATTGCAAGCGGGATTTTTGGCGCCCTTGATGATGGGGACGCCTCGGCTGAAGAAGCGAAAAATTGTAGCGCCGGTGGTGATACCGGCGGTTTTGGACAAGCGCGTGAAGGAGGCGCCGGAGCTTTCCGGCACCTTTCGAGAGAGAGCATGACGATGCAAGTGTGGATCGCGGTCCTGGTAGGCCTCGCGGCGACGGTGGATGACCTCGCGCGGCGGCGGATCGCCAACTGGATTCCGGCGGCGGCACTGGCGGGCGGTTTCGGATGGCAGATCGGACAGGATGGCTGGGCCGGGGCGCTGCATGCGCTCGGTGGCGCGGCGGCCGGGTTCGCGATTTTTTTAGTTTTTTACTTGTTGGGCGGAATGGGCGGCGGGGACCTGAAACTGATGGCGGGTTTTGGGGCGCTGCTCGGAACCGGACGGTTGATTGAAGCCGCGATGTGGACGGCGGGCGTTGGCGGGTTACTCGCGCTGGGCGCGGTGGTGTTTCGGTTTGTGAGGCGGCGCTTCGGGTCCGTGCAACGGATGGAGACGGCCGCAGAAAAAGAACGGGGAGATTCGATTCCCTATGCGCCGGCGATAACGCTTGGCGTGTGGCTCTCGCTGGTGCCGAAGGGCTAAGGCAAAGCACAAGAGTTTCAGGCAGAGGAGATTTAATTTTATGGACCGCAGGTTTCTCACAGTATTGGGCGTCAGTCTGGTATTCGCGCTGGTGGTATCGAGCGTGTTCTATCAAATGACCAGTCACGCGAATAGCGCCAAGAAAGCCGAGGCCACGGATCAGAAGGATCTCGTGGTCGCGACGCGGCCGTTAGGCGTCGGATGGATGATCAAGCCTGCCGATATCAAGATCGAGAAGGTACCCGGCGAAGGATTTCCGAAGGGAGCGTTCAGCAAGGTGGAGGACGTGCTGGATCGCCCGGTGATCTCGAACGTGCTGCTGGACGAGCCGATCCTG
This sequence comes from Bryobacterales bacterium, assembly GCA_003170295.1. GTDB lineage: Bacteria > Acidobacteriota > Terriglobia > Bryobacterales > Bryobacteraceae > Palsa-187. Next base: position 103,666 of record PNAJ01000138.1, read on the forward strand.
GAAGGCCGCTTGGCGGCGAAGGGCAGCGGCTTGGGCCTGGCTCCGACGATTCCGGTGGGCATGCGCGCGGTGACGGTGCGCGTCAACGACGTCGCCGGCGTGGCGGGCTTCGTGCTGCCAGGAATGAAAGTGGACGTTCTGGTCACGGGCCATCCGCCCAACGGCGAGGGTACGATGACATCTACCTGCTTGCAGAACATGCTGGTGCTTTCGGCCGGTCAGACGATGACGCCGGATTCGCGGGGCCAGACGATCCAGGCTCCCACGGTGACGCTGCTGGTGGACCCGGAGCAGGCCGAAACGCTCACGCTGGCCAATAGCGAAGGACGCATCCAACTGGTGCTGCGCAATTCGAGCGATCAGACTATTGAGAAGACCAGCGGGCGGTTTGTGACGGAACTATACGGCGCGCAACGGAAGCCGGTGGCGACCAAACAGGAAGCCGCTCCGCGTCCGCGTCCGAAGCCGGTAGAGATCGCCAGGGCGCCAGCGCCAGTGGCGCCCGCTCCCGCACCGCCGCCTCCGCCGGATCAGATCATTGTGATCCGCGGAACCACACGGACCGTGGAAGTAATGCCGGGACATTCGAACTAATTGGATTTACGACAGGGGACACCATGACTAGCTTTTTGAATCGTATTCTTATCTCGAGCGCGACGCTCGCGCTGGCCACGAGCATGGGCTTCGCGCAGAGCGCCGAGGATCTTCGTCTGACCATCGGAAAGAGTGTGGTGATCGACTACCCGTCCGACGTCCGTCAGATTTCAACCAGCAATCCGGACATTCTCGACGCCAGTCCGGTGACGACTCGCGAGATCCTGCTGCACGGCAAAGGATTGGGGTCGGCCACGATGGTGGTCTGGAGCAAGTCCGGCCAGCGCACCTTCTATAACGTCACGGTGGATCTGAATCTGGACCCACTGCGGCGGATGCTCAAGGAAACGTTCCCGATGGACGACATCCAGGTCCGCAGTTCGCGCGACACGCTGTCGTTGAACGGATCGGTAAGGACCAAGGACGAGAAAGACCGGGCCGTGTTAGTGGCGGCGTCCTTCGCAAAGACGGTGGTCGATAATCTGGGCATCAACGTGGGGCAGGCGGAGAAGCAGATTCTGCTGCGCGTGAAGTTCGCCGAGCTCGACCGAGTGCGAGAACAGCAATACGGCGTCAACCTGCTGGCCGCGCCGGGAGGCACGATGATCGGATCGACGACCGGGCAGTTCGGGAATTCCCAGTTTACCGGCACTATATCGGCCCCGGCTTCCGTCGGTGTAAGTTCGGCAATCACCAACATCACCTCAGCCCTTAGCCTGTTCGCGTTCGATCCGAAGCTGAATATCGGCGCTTTTCTGAAGGCGTTGCAGAGTGAATCGGTGCTGCAAATGCTGGCCGAGCCGAATCTGGTGACTACCAACGGCAAGGAAGCTTCCTTCCTGGTGGGTGGTGAGTTTCCCGTTCCGGTGGTTCAGGGCGGCAGCGGCGCTGGCGCGGTGACGATTCAGTTCCGCGAGTTCGGTATCCGGTTAAAGTTCCTTCCGGTGCTGACCGATCACAAGACGATCAAGATCCACCTCAGTCAGGAAGTTTCCACGCTCGATCCGGCCGATGGCGTCTCGCTGAACGGCTTCGTGATTCCGGCTCTTTCGACGCGGCGCGCGGAGACCGACGTCGAACTGGGGGAAGGCCAAAGCTTCGTGGTCGCCGGCTTGGTGAACAACCAGGAGACGGACACGTTCTCGAAGATTCCGATACTGGGCAATCTGCCGATTCTGGGTTATCTGTTCAAGACCAGGGACGAGAAGAAGAATCGCACCGACCTGGTGGTGCTGGTAACACCTGAGATCACTGAGCCGCTGGGTCCCAACGATCCCAAGCCGTCGGTGTATCTGCCGAAGGACTTCCTGGTTCGCCTGGACCCCAAGGATATCGCTCCGCCGCCGGCCAGATCGAAAAAGAGATAGTCCGCTGGATCAAGGGGAAGAATCAGCTCCATGAGTGCACGCGTCCATAACGAAGCGGAGATTGCCGCGCTGCTGATCGCGCCGGACCGCGCCCTCGCCCAGCAATTTCTGGCGACTCTGCCGCAAACGCGTGCGTTTCAAATCCACGCCGATCTGAAGAGCTACCCGCCACAGCAGACGCTCGAAATTCGCATCAAGCAACTCAAGCCGAACATTGTCCTGCTGGATCTATCCAGCGATCTGAACGCGGCCGTGGAAGTAGTCAAGTTCATCGCGGCCATGAGCCCGCCGGTGCACGTAGTGGGCCTGCATACGCACAACGATTCGACGGCGATCCTGCAATCCCTGCGTGCCGGAGCGAGCGAGTTTCTCTACGCGCCGTTCGAACTGGCGACACAACGGGAGGCCATCGCGCGCCTGCGGCGATTGGTGCAACCGGAAGCGCCCGGGCAGACCGAAGCGGGTCACGTGGTTGCGATGTCGAGCGCGAAGCCCGGCTCCGGAGCGTCCACCCTCGCCACCCAGGCGGCATTTTCACTGCAAAGGCTCACCGGGAAGCGGATTCTGCTGGCGGATTTCGATCTCACCGGCGGCACCATCGGTTTTTATCTGAAGCTGAGCCACAATTACTCGCTAGTCGATGCATTGCAGCACTCTGAACATATGGATGTGGCGCTGTGGAATTCGCTGACCGTGAATTACGGCGGCGTGGATATTCTGCCGGCGCCCGCCGTGCCTTATGCGGAACCTCTCGATGGGGCGAGACTGCGGGTCCTGATCGAACATGCGCGCAGTCTTTACGACTGGGTGATCCTCGATCTGCCGGCGATTTTCAATCGCACCAGCTTGATGGCAATTTCCGAATGCGAGCGGGCCTTTCTGATTTCCACTTCGGAATTGCCGAGTCTCCATCTGACGCGGAAAGCGCTGACGATGGTCGATCAACTGGGGTTTCCCAAGGACCGGTTTCAGGTGCTGGTGAATCGCGTCGATAAGAGGGACGACATCGGCATTGGCGATATGGAAAAGCTATTCGGGTGTCCGATTCACGCGACGCTTCCCAACGATTATTTTTCGCTGCACCGCGTGGTCACGCTGGGGCAGCCGCTGGGCTCCGATGGAGAGCTGGGCAAGGCGATCGAACAGGTTGCCGCGCGTTTGAACAGTTCTCTCGCGCCACCGAAGAAGTCCGCGCAGCCGGTTCGCGAGATGAGGCCGGCGTTTTCTCAGGCTTGAAAGTGTTAATGGATTCCTATGTTTTCATCGCTCGATAACGGCAACAAGAATAACCAGCAAGTCTCTTGGGAGCAGAGACTGATGAAGAACGTGGGCAAGCCGAAAGGCACGCTGAAGCCCGAGTATCAGGAGCTGAAGTTTACGCTCCACCGCAAGTTGGTCGACAAGATCAACCTGGAAGCGCTCGCGACCATCGATAACCAGCGCGTGCGCGCTGAGGTGCGCCAGGCGGTGATCTCGCTGATCGATTCCGAGCCGACACTGCTCAGCTCGCTCGAAAAGCAGCAGATCAGCGACGAAGTACTCGACGAAGTCTTCGGACTCGGCCCGCTGGAGCCGCTGCTGCAGGACCCGACCATCTCCGACATCCTGGTCAACACATATAAGCAAGTCTATATTGAGCGCCGTGGATTGCTGGAGCTGACCAACGTCGCCTTCCGCGACAATCAACACCTGCTGCGCATCATCGACAAGATCGTCAGCCAGGTGGGCCGCCGCATCGACGAATCGTCGCCGATGGTGGACGCGCGCCTGATGGACGGATCGCGTGTCAATGCAATCATCCCCCCGCTGGCCGTCGACGGACCGCTGCTCTCCATCCGCCGTTTTTCTCAGGACAAGCTGATGCCGGCCGACCTGGTGGAGAAGAAAGCGCTGACGCCGGGAATGATGGAACTGCTCGAAGCCTGCGTGAAAGCGAAGATGAACATCATCATCGCGGGTGGAACCGGCGCCGGAAAAACGACGCTGCTCAACGCTCTATCGGCTTTCATCAATCCGAAGGAGCGCATCGTCACGATCGAAGACGCGGCGGAATTGCAGCTAAAACAGCCGCACGTCGCACGCCTGGAAACGCGTCCGCCCAATATGGAGGGCAACGGCGCGGTACGGCAGCGCGAACTGCTGGTCAACAGTTTACGTATGCGCCCCGATCGCATCGTGGTCGGCGAAGTCCGTGGCGAGGAAGCGCTCGACATGTTGCAGGCGATGAACACGGGCCACGACGGGTCGCTCACCACGGTCCACGCCAATACGCCTCGCGACGCGGTATCGCGTCTCGAAGTCATGGTTTCGCTCGCCAACGCGAATATGCAGATGGTCTCGATTCGCCAGCAGATCGCCGCCGCGGTACACGTGCTGGTGCAGGCCTCGCGCTTGAGCGATGGTTCGCGCCGCGTAGTTTCTCTCACCGAAGTCACCGGGATGGAAGGCGAAGTCGTGACGCTGCAGGATTTGTTCGTTTTCGAAAAACGCGGTCTCGATCCCGACGGTAAGGTGGTGGGCCGTTTCGCGGCTACCGGCATCCGTCCCAAGTTCTACGAAAAGCTGCTGAGCGCCGGCATCCGTTTACGGCCGGATCTGTTCGACGAAGTGTTGGAAGTTTGAAAAGGCGCGGGGGTATAGGCAAATGAGTTTCATAATTGCGATGATCGCGGTTTGGGCCGCAGCCATGCTGGCGTGGTTCCTGGTCTCCAAGTACGTCAAGTCGAGCGATCTCGACCGCATCAAAGCCCGCCTGTCCGGGACCAGCAAGTCGAAAAAGGCGAAAAGCGGAAAAGCAGCGGGCGAAGCCAGCGTCATGCAGCAGGAAAGCACGAAGAACCGCCTGGCGCAGAAAATCGTCGACAAGTATCAGTTGGGGCCGAAGATCGGCGAATTCCTCGAACAAGCGGGAATGCGTTGGGCGCCGGCGCGGCTGGTGCACACCTGCCTCCTGTGCTTCGCGGGCGGATTCCTTCTCGGTTGGATACTGACGTCGTCTCTGCTCGTGGCTGTTGCAGGCGGTGCTGTGGCCGCCGGCGCACCGGTTCTTTATATCGCTCGCAAGCGGAAATCGCGGCTGCACCGGTTTGAAGAACTGTTTCCCGACGCGCTTGAATTCGTCTCACGTTCGATGCGCGCCGGACACGCGTTCTCGGTATCGCTCGAAATGATTCACCGCGAGTTTCAAGAACCGATCGCTGGCGAATTCCGCCGCGCCTTCGAGGAGAGTAATCTCGGATTGCCGATCGAGATCGCGCTGCAGAAGCTCGCCAAGCGCGTGCCTTCGCTCGATGTGCACTTCTTCGTTTCCGCTGTGCTGCTGCAAAAGCGCACGGGCGGTAATCTCGCGGAGATCCTGGATAAGCTCGCTTACGTGATTCGCGAGCGCTTCAAGCTGCGGGGCCGCATCCGCGCCGTCAGCGCCCACGGAAAAATGACCGCCACCGCGCTCAGTGCGATTCCGGCGGCCGTGGCGATCCTGATGTTCTATACCAATCCGGATTACGTCAAGTTCTTCTTCAAGGACGATACCGGCAACATCATGTTGGGAGCCGCTGTGTTCTTGCAGCTTGTCGGCTACCTGATCATGAAGAAAATCGTCAATATCGAGGTCTAATTTCATGTCTCTACTTCTGGCATTTGTAATCTTTATCGCGGTGGTCGCAATCGTGGCGCTGGCGGGCATGAAAATGTACGTCCGTCCGAAGGAAGCGATGGAACGCGTTGTCGGCGGGATCGATCCCTCCGAGCACGTCCCCACGCATCCCAGCCTGGCGATTCATGAACTGATCAAGCGGCTCGGCAATTTCATCCCGCAGTCCCCCAAGGACGTGACGGTGATGCAGCGCCGCCTCATCCGCGCCGGCGTCCGGAACGAAAACGCGCTGAAAGTTCTGTACGGAGCCAAAGCGGCTTGTGGAATCGCGATGCCGCTGCTGATTGCCTTATTCGTGATCCCCAGTTCCGCGGAATCGAGTAATAAGATCATGATGATCCTAGCCGCGGGCGCGGCCGGGTTTTTCGGTCCCAACGAATACGTCCGCCGCATGGCGAGCAAGCGCCAAAAGGAAATCTCACGCGGTCTGGCGAATGGGCTCGACCTCCTCGTCGTTTGCGTCGAGAGCGGACTCGGTCTCGATCAGGCGATCCTCCAGGTTTCCAAGGAACTGGAACACGCCCATCCGGAAATCAGTGAGGAGTTCGGATTCGTCAATTTGGAGCTGAAGGCCGGCAAGCGCCGCGTGGACGCGCTGCGCAATCTGGCGGAGCGCACCGGCGTCGACGATCTCAAGAAACTGGTGGCCGTGCTGATTCAGGCCGACCGCTTCGGTACCGGCGTGGCGCAGAGCCTGCGCGCCCACTCCGACTTCATGCGCGTCCAGGCGCGTCAGGTCGCCGAGGAGAAGGCCGCCAAGCTGGGCGTAAAACTCATCTTCCCGATCTTTTTTTGCATTCTTCCGTCGCTCTTTGTCGTGACGGTAGGCCCGGTGGCGATAAAGATTATGCGGGAACTGGTACCGATGATGAATAGCATCTAGTACTGGGCTAAAGGTTAGGACTAAAGAAGCCGAATTTAATATTGTCAGGAAAGGAGAAAGACATGGACAGTTCAATGGTTCGAATCGTTTGTGCCGTACTGGCGATCCTGTTTCTCGGGATCATCGTGTTGCGCCGCAAGAAGAACGTCGACGAGTAATCGGGTCCTTCGGGGGAGACGCGGCTCCGGTTAGGTCGCAGCGTCTTCTTCTTGGGATCTCTCGGTCCGGCCGTGCCGGCAATACGCGGGAGCAAACCACGGGCGGCGTATTTGTTGTTGGGAATATTTCCGGTTGATTCCGGAGCGAAGTATTTAAAAAGATAGACATGGAGTTTACGTATGTTTCGTAAGCATTGGATTTCGGCGTTAGCAAGTATCGCAATGATCGCGATGACGGCGGCCTCTGTTGGGGCAGGGACGTTCGGGACGGTCGTGCCGATTGGCGGCGAGGCCGCCGATATCGCACTCGATCCCGTGCGGGGCGTGTTGTACATCGCCAACTTTACCGCCAACCGGATCGATGTCATGACGCTTTCGAACAACACGATTCAGACCTCGATCAATGTGCCTGCGCAACCGAGCTCTATCTCGGTATCGCCGGATGGGCATTGGCTGCTGGTTGCCAACTATGGCAACAATGCCGCGCCGGCGTCGTCGACGAGCGCACTGACGCTGGTGGATCTCACCAACGCCAATGCCAAGCAGACATTCACGCTAAGCAACCCTCCACTGGGCGTGGCGTTTGGCCTCGATAACAAGGCGCTGGTCGTTACCACCCAGGAATTTATCATTTTCGATCCGTCGGTAGGAACGACGACGCTGCTGCGCACCATCGCGCAGGTGGTTGCCCAGGCGGTTCCTCAGCCTTCCGCATCTTTCCCGTCGAATTTCTCGCAAGCGACAACCGCGATCTCCGGCGACGGTCTCACGATCGCGGGAATGGGCGGCGGCACCAACAGCGGGATTCTGGAATTCCGATATAACGTCGCAACCCACGGCCTGACGTCGACAACTTACGTTGCATCTCCCGCCGCCGGCCCGCGTGTCGTCAGCCTCAGCAAGGACGGCAGCCTGTCGACCTTCGACTGGAGCGTGCAAGACGCGAACCTCGCAGTCACCGCGCAATTCGCCAACGCGGCCGGACTCTTGAATGTCGGCAGCACGTTAATCGACTCGTCGCGCAACTTGATCTATGCGCAGATTCCGCTTGCCGGAACCCCGGCCACTGCCAATACCAATGCGCCGATTCTCAACGTCCTCGACTCCGACAATCTTACGCTCGAAGATCAGATTCAATTGACTGAGAATCTTGCCGGCAAAAGCCTTCTAACGGCGGACAACAACACCATGTACTCGATCTCCGATAGCGGTGTGATGGTGCTTCCGGTGGGCAGTCTCGCTTCTTATCCGCGCCTGTCCGTTTCCACTGAGGATCTGGTGTTCCGCGGGAATTTCTGCAACCGCAATATCGCGACGCAAGTCTTCACCATTACCGATCCAGGCGGAAATCATACCCCGTTTACGGTCTCGACCACGACTTCCGGAATTTCAGTCTCCCCGTCGAGTGGTGTCACACCGGCCAATGTTACAGTCTCGGTCGATCCCAACGCCTTTTCGTCTCAGAAGGGCACGGTGACGGCCTATCTCACGATCACTTCCAGTGCGGCCATCGATATCCCGGCCCAAGTTCGCGTCCTGATCAATTCACAGGATCCGGCGCAGCGTGGAACCTTCGTCAATGTACCCGGCAAGGTGGTCGATTTGCTCGCCGATCCGAAACGCAACGTCTACTACGTTCTGCGGCAGGATAAGAACCAAGTGCTGGTTTATAACGGCTCCAACAACACCTTGACCGCCACTCTGCGCACCTGCACCACGCCGAAGGGGATGGCGATCACGTTCGACCAACAGAATCTTCTTGTCGGCTGCGACAACGCTCACTATATGAGCGTGTTCGACCTCGACCTGCTGGCTCCGCAGCAACCGATTTATGTCGCGGATTACGTGCAGTCGGTGGCCGCATCGGCCAACGCGATTCTGGTCCATGTGCGTCCCGTCGTCAGCAAGAATCCTGGTCTTGGCCGCGTCGATATGGTCGCGCGTGTAGTAACGCAGCTCCCGACGCTCGGCGTGTACCAGAACAATCTGCCGGTCGACACGGTTTTAGCTTCCTCCTCGAATGGCGCGAATATCCTGATTGCCTCCGCCGACGGATCGGTCATGCTGTATAACGCCAACGCCGATAGCTTCACGGCTTCGCGCAAGGATTTCACCGCCCTGGGCGGCGCGTATGCGGCTTCGAACTTCAATCAGTTTGTTGTCGGCACGAACCTGCTCGATGCCTCGCTGGTACCGCAGGGCAGGATTTTGACCAACGTGCAAAATTCATCGGGCTTCGCATTCTTGAATCAGACTGGCTATTACACCTCCGCCTCGTCGGTCTCCAGCCCGGGTGTTATCGAGCAGATCAATTTGACCAGCGGCAACGCGATCCAGCCGACGCCAACGGTGGAAGCGCCCCTCCTCGGTTCGTCCTCGGCCGCGGCAACCTCGACGCTGCTTAGCCCGACGGCTGCCTCCTCGCCCTCGGTCTGGACACGGAGTCTGGCGCCTCTTCCGACGCAGACGGCGATCATCGCTTTGTCAACTTCCGGATTCACGGTACTTCCGTGGAACTATGCCGCTTCCGTCGCTCCTCCCCGCATCGCCGCAGTGGTGAGCGCCGCCGATAGCAAATCGGCAGCCGCGCCCGGTGGATTGATTACCTTATACGGCTCGAACTTGAGCCCCACCAATATCGCCACCTCCCAGATTCCGGTGCCGACCGCACTCGCCAATAGCTGCATCACGGTGAACGGCCAGCCCATCCCTCTGATCTTCGTTTCCCCGACGCAAGTCAACGCGCAGATGCCGTTCCAGGCCGTGGGCGCGGAGACCATCGTCGTCCATACGCCCGGCGGAACCAGCGACAACTTTAACCTGATCGTCCAGCCGAACGCTCCGGCCGTTTTTCTGAGCGGCGTTGCCGGACCCGCGACCAATCTGCCGACCGTCGTCCGTCTCGGCAACGGATTGCTGGCCACCGACGCGAATCCGATTAATCGGAATGACGTCTTAGTCATTTACGTCACCGGACTCGGCGAGACGAACCCCGCGGGAGTAACTGGATATCCCGCCCCCGGCAGTCCACTCTCCACCGCATTGACTCAGGTCACCGTTTTACTCGGCGGCATGAATCTGCCCGTGATCTACGCGGGACTCGCGCCCGGCGAAGTGGGCGTGTACCAGATCAACGTTCAAGTTCCAGGCAACGTGCCCGTAGGGCTTGGTATGCCGCTCACCATCAATCAGGGCAGCGCGACGGTCACTGTACCGATGCGCGTGATTCCATAACCGGTAATTTGAGAAAGAGGACACTATGAAAACCCTTAAGATGCTGCTGGTGTGTTCCGCCGTGCTGGTCCCTTCGGCTCTGGCTCAGAAATGGGAGTTCGGCGGTGGAGTGGGCGGCGGTTTCTACACCTCCCAGGATGTCACTGCCTCCGGCGGATCCGCTGCGGCCAAGCTTCAAACCGGGCTAGCGGGTGGGGTTTGGCTGGGCAACAACGGACAGGGCCACTGGAGCGGCGAACTCCGCTATGAGTATCAAATGGGCGACTTATCCCTGAGCTCAGGCGGCACCTCCGTGAATTTCGGCGCGCACACACAACAATTTCATTACGACGTGATGTGGCATGCCACGCCGTCGGAATCGCGCATTCGTCCTTACGTCGGCGCGGGCGCGGGCATCAAACTGTATCAAGGCACCGGAACCCCGGCGGCCTATCAGCCGCTGAGCAATTTCGCGCTACTCACCCAGCAGCAGGACCTCAGGCCGCTGGCAAGCGTCGGCGCGGGCGTCAAGATCCAGATCTCCCAGCATGTGCAGCTTCGCCTCGATGTGCACGACTACCTGACCCCGTTCCCGAAGAACGTGATCACTCCGAACTCCGGCGCAAAGGTCGGCGGTTGGTTGATGGACTTCGTCCCGATGGTCGGCATCAGCTATACCAATTAGCGCCTTTCACAATTCTTTTACGATCTCGCGAAACTTCGCACCCACCGGCGTGGTTATAGTGAGGTAGTGACGTTGCTTCGGGTGGCGCAAGCCGCCCTCTTCCTGACTGCTGTCTCTCGAGGCGCTGACTACGTCGGCAGCGAAGCCTGCAAGACCTGTCACGCCCCCATCTGGAACCAGTTCTTTCGCAATCCTCACTACAAAAGTATCGCCAGCGGCAAGGAAACGCCGGAAAATACGGGTTGCGAAAGCTGTCACGGACCCGGGCAAGCCCACGTAGCTGCTCGCGGCGGCAAGGCCACCATCGTCGCGTTCTCTGAAATTGGATCTGAGAAAACTCTCGACGCCTGCCTGCGCTGCCACTCGCAAACCCTGTCGCGCGCCAACATCCGCCGCAGCGTTCACACACAGGAGGATGTCGTCTGCTCCAGTTGCCACTCCATCCATAACTCGAAGGCGCCGAAATTTCTCCTCGCCAAGAAACAAACCGACCTCTGTTACACGTGCCACGCCTCCGTAAAAGCCCAGTTCTCGATGCCGTTCAAGCATCGCGTCAATGAAGGTGTGGTCGAATGCACCGATTGCCACAACCCGCACGGCGCTTCCGCGGCGTCATGGAGGATGGCCTCGCTTCCCCGCATGGTCGATCAGAAGGAGGCGAATGAAGAACCGTGCCTCAAATGCCACGCCGATAAGCGCGGGCCCTTCGTCTACGAGCACGCTTCGGTGCGCATCGATGGCTGCGAAACCTGCCACGTGCCGCACGGTTCGACCAATGCAAAAATGCTGAAGCGGCCGACCGTGTTTACCGTTTGTCTGGAATGCCACAACGGCGCGGGCACGTTTGGACGCAGCGCCGCCGGAGTGGACCATCAGTCCTCCACCCACAATATGGCCGACCCGCGATTCCAGAATTGCACCACCTGTCACGCGCGGATTCACGGGTCGAATGCGGACTTTTTCTTCTTCCGATGAGAAAGCTCTTCTTCATCTCCGTCGCCGCGCTGACGTTCATCAATGTGAACCTTGCGCAGCCGCCCGTCGCCCCGACCAACGAGCAGACCGGTAACCCCCGCGGCGAGAACTCGGGAGAATACAACATTATTCAATCGTTCGAGCTCGGCTACCGCTTCGCGACAATCGGCGGCGACGGCGGCATGTACAACAGCACCGTCAACTACGGCGATGGCATCCGTCTCCTCGGGAGTTCGCTCACCGTTCAGTCGCGCGACGGCCACGGCCGCTTGTTCGACCACCTCGTAATTACCACGCAAGGCCTGGGCAACGACCCCTATCAGTCCGCGATTCTTCGCATCGAGAAGAATGGCCTCTATCGTTACGATCTGATGTGGCGTCTCACCCAATACGTCGATCCCGCCGCCACCATCTCTTTCAGCGAGCATGCCATGAACACCACGCGCCGCATGCAGGATCACGATTTCACTTTGTTCCCGGACGGAGCGTTTCGGCTGTTTCTCGGCTACTCGCGCAATCTCGAAACCGGACCCGCCCTCACCACGATTCAGCTATTCAACGCGCAAGGCGACGAATATCCCCTGTTCGCCAACGTCCATCGCGAGGTGAATGAATACCGCCTTGGCGGTGAAGCGCATCTGCTCGGCATGCGCCTCAACGTCATGCACGGGTGGGAGGATTTCAAGGAAGATTCGCCCCAATCCCTCCCCTCGCCATCGCCGGGAAACAATCCGAACGATCTGAACACGCTCACGTCGTTTCAATCGACGCAGCCCTATCACGGCACCAGTCCTTACTGGCGTGTCGGCCTCTTTCGCGAAGGCAAGAAATTCTGGGCCGTCAATGGACGATTCACCTACGTTGCCGGTAAGCGAGCCTTCGCGCAGGACGAACTTTCCGCCGGAACCGCCTTCCGCGGCGCGGCGAACCAGCTGCAAGTGGTGACCTTCGGCAACGCCGACCGCCCCGCTTTGACCGCGAATCTGACCATCAGCCTGTTCCCCGCGACCCACGTCACGCTCACCAATCAGACGTCCTTCTCGAACATCCGCATGATCGGCAATTCTTATTTCACCGAGTTCAACAACGGCTTCGTCTCCAGCCCCGTGCTGCCGTTCCAATTCCTCGGAATTGAAACCTTCTCCAATGCGACCGACGCCATGTTTCACCCCGTGAAATGGTTCACCATCCACGGTGGATTCGAGTACTCCGACCGCCATATCAATTCGGTGCAAGGCCAAAGCAATCCTGGCGATCCCGCGCCCACGCAAGCGCGCATCGAACAGAGCAATCAGCTCAAGTCCGGAACGCTTGGCTTCCGCCTCAAGCTGGTCAAAGCGCTCACCATCAGCGTCGACGGCGAGGTCGGCCGCGAAAACAAGCCCATCTATCCCATCAGCGACGGCAACTATCAGGCCTTCCGGGCCCGCATCGAATATAAGACCAAATTATTCCGCCTGGGTGCGTACGCCAAGTCGGATTACAACGTGAATTCCGACGTCCTGACCAGTTACGCGTCGCACGCACGCCAGTATGGAGCCGATGGTTCCTGGGCCCCGAATTCCTGGTTTTCCATCGACGCCAGCTATACCAGGTTGCATCTCAACACGCTGGGCGGCATCGATTATTTTTCCCTGGGCAAAGATGTTTCGGGCGAAAGCTCGTACTACATCAGCAACATCCACACAGCGACCCTGGGCGCCCATTTCACGGTCCTCAAACGAGCCGACATCTATGCCGGCTACAGCCACGTCCAGGATGTCGGTGACGGCCGCGCCAACCCGTACGGCGCGGGACTCTACTCCGCCCTTGCGGCCTTCCAAGCCGCGCAGACGTTTCCCCTGCGTTATCTGTCGCCTCAGGCCCGCCTGTCGATCCGCATCACTCCCAAGCTTCGGTGGAACACCGGATACCAGTATTACGGCTATCGCGAGCAGTTTTCGGCCGTGCAGGACTTCCGCGCCCACACCGGATTCACCTCGCTCGCGTTCTCGTTCTGAGCTATAGATTTTGCCGGAACCTGCCGATAAAACCCGTGTGGACTTTAATGCCAACTCGGAGAACATCACCGCCCTGCTGGTAGCCTCGCTGGCCGTCGTAGCGATGGTTTTTCTGATGCGCAAAAAGTACGACAGCAATCTGCCGTTGATGTTTTACGTCATCGCGCTCATCTTTACCAATATGACCGACAAGACTGTCAATCCTTACCTGATGTTCATCGGCTTGGCCTTCGCGATGCTACTGCGCTTCGAGTTCATGAACACCGGGTTCTCGAAAGTGGTCGCGATCCTCGCCACGGCTTCAATGGGTCTGATCGTGTACGTTTTCCTGGTCGAGGTCTTCGGCAGCGGCCAAGCACCGTTTTAAATTGCCGCATCCCGACGGTCAACATGAGAGCTAGCTCGGAACCGCGACCGTCAGGGAGCGGACAGACGCTAACAACTCCGTGAGTTCCGCGAGGCAACATGACAGAACCGCGTGATATCCTCGCGTCTCCCAGTGGCGCAGGCCGTCGGCCTGCCGGCGGCTCTCAGCCGGCGTTCGGGAGGCGTGAGGATAGGTCGTCGACCAAAATAGATTCACGATCCGGGATTCTGAGCCTTGGATTCGGCCAGGAATTCAGTCAGAGGCTTGACCCTGCCCGCGCGAACCTCGGTCTCCACCTCTTCCAATAAAGCAATGCCAGCGCCATGAGGAGAAAAATCCACCTCCATTTGCCGATCCCATTCCGCAGAATCCTGCTCAACGAGCCAAGCCGCCAGAGAAGCTCTCTCCTCCGCTCCAAGTTCGGCAATCGCGTCCTTGATGGCTTCTACTGTCATAGGTTACTTCTCCACCGCCAGCCCTGCCTCATTCCAAGCCCTCCACCCTCCGTCGAGCGAAATCGGATTCTGATACCCCATCTTCGTCAAGGCATCCGCCACCAGTGCTGACCGGAATCCTCCGCCGCAATACAGCACCAGCGTCGCCGACTTGTCAGGCACCTTCGTCTCGATGTCGCGCTCGATAATCCCCTTGCCCAGGTGAATCGCGCCCGCCGCGCGCCCGGCCGCCCACTCGTTGTCCTCCCGCACATCGATCAGCAGATGCCCTTCGCGAGGCATCTTCTTATACTCCTCAATGCCGATCTCCTTCACGCGCGACTTCGCATCGTTCACCAGAGCCAAAAATCCCTCGTTATGTTTCATGACACTCTCCGTATCCGGGCGCCCGCGCCCGCGAGCTTCGCCTCGATTTTCTCATACCCTCTGTCGATGTGGTATACCCGGTCGATGCTCGTTTCGCCCTGCGCCGCAAGCCCCGCCAGTACCAGCGATGCGCTCGCCCGCAGATCGCTCGCGATCACCTCCGCACCCGACAGAGGTCGTGCACCCGCTACAATCGCCCTCCGTCCATCGAGGCGGATGTTCGCGCCCATGCGCGCCAGCTCCTGCGCGTGCATGAACCGGTTCTCGAAAATTGTTTCCGTGATAATCGCGATTCCGTCGGCCTGGGTCATGAGCGCCATGAACTGCGCTTGCAGGTCGGTCGCGAATCCCGGATGCTCTTCCGTCGTCATGTCGACGCTCTTCATTTTCCCGTTCCCCCGCACGCGCAGAGTGTCGACTGCGGTTTCCGTAACCTTCGTGCCGCAATCGTGGAGCTTAGCAATTAGCGCTCTTAAATGCTCCGGCACGCAGCCCGTGACTTTTAAATCGCCCTTGGTGATCGCGCCCGCTACGAGAAACGTCCCCGCCTCGATTCGGTCCGCGATAATCGTATGCGTCGCGCCGTGCAGCTTTGCGACTCCCTTCACGCGAATCGTCGAGGTGCCCGCGCCTTCAATCAGCGCGCCCATTTTCGTAAGCAGATCCGCCAGATCCACCACCTCCGGTTCGCGCGCCGCGTTGTTGATCACGGTTTCGCCCGATGCCAGCACCGCCGCCATCAGCAGATCCTCGGTACCTGTCACCGTAATCCGGTCGAAGGAAACCTCCGCACCCTGCAACCCATTCGGAGCTTCCGCTTCGATGTAGCCATGCTCCTGCCGTACCGTCGCGCCCAGCCTCTCTAGCGCCGAAACGTGCAGATTGATCGGTCTCGATCCGATCGCGCACCCGCCCGGGAGCGAAACCCGCGCCCGTCCGCACCGAGCCACCAGCGGACCCAGCACTAGGCTCGAAGCGCGCATCGTTTTGACGACTTCGTACGGAGCCTCCGCTCGCGATAGGTCGGCCGCTTCGACAATCACCACTCCGCGCTCATGCCTGACACTGGCCCCCGTGTGCACCAGCAATTTTTCCATGGTGCGAATATCCCGAACCTTCGGAATCCGCCCTAATACGACTTTCTCTCCAGTCAGCAGCGAAGCCGCCAGCGCCGGCAGCGCCGAATTCTTCGACCCGCTCACCGCAATCTCACCCTCAAGGGGCGTCCCGCCCTGAATTAAGAATTTGTCCATTAAAGTAGAGCTATCCCAATCCTTCCTCCCGCCTTCAGAAGGAGAGCTTCCGCTTCTTCCCGCGAGACTTTCTTCTTCTCCATCACGATCGCCGTGCGCACACTGCGCCCCGACTCTTCCAGCAACTCCGCCGCACGCTTCTCCGTCACGCCCGCCGCTTGCTCGATGATTCGCCGAGCCCGATCCTCCAGCTTCTTGTTGGTTGGCTGCACGTTAACCATCAAATTTCCATATATATATCCCAGTCTGATCATGACCCCCGTGCTGATCATATTGAGAACCATCTTCGTCGCCGTCCCCGCCCGCAAGCGCGTGGAGCCGGTGATAATCTCAGGTCCCGGCTTCGGTTCCATGGGAAACTCCACCGCCCGCGACAACTCCGAATCGGGCGTGCAACTGATCCCCGCCGTGAGCGCTCCCATTTTTCGCGCCGCCGCCACTGCCCCCAATACATAAGGAGTGCGCCCGCTAGCCGCGATCCCGACCAGTGCGTCGCCCGGCCCGAATCCCGACGCGAGCAGATCCCGAGCCCCCGCTTCCGGATCGTCCTCCGTCGCCTCGGTCGCCCTGCTCAGCGCCTTTTCCCCTCCTGCAATGATTCCTCGAACCAACTCCGGCGGTACGCTGAATGTCGGAGGACATTCCGATGCGTCGAGAACCCCCAAGCGTCCGCTGGTCCCCGCACCTATATATGTTAAATGCCCACCCCGGCCGAGCCTCGCCGCGATCGCGTCCACCGCCGCCGCAATGCGAGGAATCTCCAGAGCCACGGCCGCCGCGACTTCGGCATCCGCGGCGTTCATCACCGCCAGCATTTCAACAGTTCCGAGCTCGCCAATCCGTGCCGATGCGGGGTGTTGTTGTTCGGTCAAAAGTTTGTTGAGCATAGACCCGGAGTAGCCCTCCATCCATCTTACAAGCCGTCATCCTCCGAGGAGTAGGGTAAGTGCCGTAGATTGCATCGCTATTGTGAAGGCCGGACCGCTACGGAAGGCAGAGAAGATGTTCCTATTATTCATCTAGTTACACGCCCGTTCTCAGGGTCAGGCGGTATTTTCCCGTAGTAAGAAAAATCACTCCGCCGGTACCTTGACATACCCCAGACCCAACCGTATACTACGAAAGTTGCTAGGACCAGAAAGTACTGGTAGTACTGTATCTCGGTTTCACGGCATTGTCGAACTAATGTCTCGGAGGATTTGAAAGAATGAAGAAGTTTCTGATGCTGGCTGCTGCACTCGCTGCGGCAAGCGGTATCGCAATGGCCGACCCGGCCTGCGCGTCGGGCATGAATATCATCGGAATCGGCGGACCGATTACCGTTACGCCCGGCCAAACCTACAGTTCCGCGTTCAGCTGCCAGCTGGGCGCAAGCGTGTTCAGCAATTTCTCTGTGGTCACCAATACTGGATTCCCAGCCTCCTCGACCTTCAGTTTGGCGTTGAGCGTCAACACCAGCGCCGACACTTTGGATTTCGGAATCACACTCTCCGCTGGTGAAGACGTTCGTCTCTTTTACCAAATCTCGCCGGGCATCCCGGGGATGATCATGACCGTGGCCGGCTCTGGTTCGACCATCATCGAAACTGCCTGCGATCAGGCCTTTACAGGCGTTATCTGTGGTGATACGCCGCTCGCCAATTTTGCGGTTTCGTCCAATAAGACCGGCGCCGCTGCGTTCGCGCCGGCTGCCACCGACTTCATTTTCAAAGATATCAGTGCGGGCAACGGACTCAGCGATTTCACCCAGCAGATCGTTCCGGAACCGATGACCCTCACCCTGATGGGCGCTGGTCTCCTCGGCCTAGGAATCTTCGGCCGCCGCCGCAAGTAACCTTATTCGTTTCTCCTTGACGGGCTGGGGTCACCCCTCAGCCCGTTTTTGTTTTGTATCGGGCATTAAAAAAGAGCGCTTCTCCCCATTGGGAGCGAGCGCTCTTCATGCTTGCGGACGAAATATTAGGCGCTAAAGGAGCTGCCGCACCCGCAGGTCGACTTCACGTTCGGGTTATTGAACTTGAACCCCGAGCCTTCCAGCGACTCCACGAAATCCACCTGCGCCCCATCCAGATAGAGCAGGCTCGCCTGATCCACGAATACCTTCAACCCGTCGAATGCGTAGGTCTTATCCAGCATCCCGGGGCTATTCTCAAACGCCATCGAGTAGCTGAAGCCCGAACAGCCTCCGCCCACGACGGAGATGCGCAGCCCAGCCGGTTTCGGCTCCTGCGTGTCCAAAATCTCTCGCACCTTGGTGATTGCGGTCTCTGTTAACTGAACCATTTGGGTTTTCCCTCATTCCAATTGTACTATGGTGCCCGCCTATTGGACAATGGTTACCGGGGAACTTGTTGAAACCCCTTCTGTTTGGGCTGCGTCGGAGTATTAGTTATGAGCGGCCTAACAGTAGCGATTCCGTTCCCCGCCGCGGGCGAGCGCACCCGAACCAGGACCCGAGTGGACCACAAGACTAGCGAAGAGGCGGATCTCGTTCGGCGCATCCAGGCTCAGGACGAGCTCGCTTTCCGCGAGATCGTCGACCGCTATCAGTCCAAAATCTTCTCCATCATCTATGGCATCCTCCGCAATCATAACGATGCCGAAGACATCGCCCAGCAGGTTTTTTCCAAGGTCTATTTTTCCATTCGTAATTTCGACTTCCGCAGTTCGCTGCTCACGTGGATCTACAAGATCACCGTCAATGAGTGTTACGATTACTTGCGCAAGAAGCGCGTCCGGAAGCTGGTTTACGAAAGCGATTTCTCCGAAGACGACGCCCAGCGTATGGAGGCGTCCGACCCGGCCATCGATCCCACCGCGCCTATCGATAAGCGGCTCGCCCAACGCGACCTGGTGACGAAACTCCTCTCCAAGGTATCCCAGGAAGATCGCAGCCTGATCCTGCTCAAGGAAGTGGAAGGCCATTCCGTCGAGGAGCTGGCGGCGATGACGGGATTGAATGAGAATACGATAAAGGTTAAACTGTTCCGCACGCGCCAAAAATTACTCAAAGCGGCTAACCGCTTGAACCGGATTCGTGCTTAGTAAGAAACAGCGGGCGATCAGACCCGCGTAGCAGTGGCAGTAAATTTTAGAGGGAAGATAATATGCATCGTGTAATTCAAGATCGGCTCGAAGAGGTGCTCGCCGATTCGATTTCTACAAGCCCGGCAGCCGCGCACTTGGCCGCGCACTTGACCGACTGTCGTGAATGCCGTGATGAAGTGTCCGCCATGCGCCGGCATGCGTCCATGCTCCGCGCCTTGCGCGCCCCGCAAACGGAAGATCCGCGCCCCGGCTTTTACGCCCGCGTGATGGAACGGATTGAGGCGCAGCGCCCCGTCTCCATCTGGCAGCTCTTCGATTCCGCCTTTGGCCGCCGCATCGCCATCGCCTCCATGGCTATGGCCGTGCTCTTCAGTGTCTACCTGGTCTCCTCCGAACGTCTCGCCGCACCGCCCCAACCTACGGGCTCGACGCTCGCGCAAGCCGGCCTCCCCGATAAAGACACCGTGCTCGTCAATCTCGTCACCTATCGGGAGCAGTAGCATGTCAGGAGCACTTTCGTCGGGAGCAATTTCGGCCGCCGCGCCCCGAGCAACCTGGCAGAATCCGCGTATCTTTTCCACCCTCCTGCTGGTGTTTTTGGCCGGAGCCGCCACCGGAGCCGTGTCCATGAAGTTCGGCCTCCACGACATTCTGCATCGCTCTGGTCCACCCACATCGAAGGAAACCGTCCTCCAGAAATTCCGCACCGATCTGAATCTCACGCCCGCCCAAACCGAAAAAATTTCTCTGATCCTCGACGATTACCGTCACTACTATCAAAGCGTCCAGGATCAGGAAGACGACATCCGCGCCACCGGCAAAATGAGAATCCTGCAAGAGCTCGACCCCGACCAGCGCGTCAAATTTCAAAAGATGATGGCCGAAATCCCCCCGCAACTAGCCCCGAAGCCCTAAGAAGTAGCCAGTACCCAGCAGTCAGTAGCCAGAATTGGCATTGCGCTATGCTGGCTACTGGGTACTGGCTACTGGCTACTCCTTCTCTTCTCATCTCCGGCCCTGCCGGCTCCGGCAAATCCCGCGCCGCCCTCGACCGCTTTCTCGCCGACCCCGCCTCCACCCTCCTCACTCCCACCGCAACCATGGCCGAGCACGTCCGCAATGAACTTGCCCGAGCCTCCCTCCCCGTCCGCCCCCACCGCATCCTCACGCTGGCGAAGTTCATCGAGCCCTTCACCGAATTTCAGGACGCCCCCGAATCGCTAATCCATCTCCTAATCGCACAATCCGACCTGTCGAGCTTTGGCGAAGTCGCCGAATTTCACGGATTCCACCGAGCCCTGGCCTCTCAAATCCAGGAAGCCAGCGCCCTCCCCGACAACGTAGCCCGCATCGCGCGCGATATCGACGATCAGCTCGCTCTCCGTGGCCGGGCTCTTCGTGAAAAGCGTCTCCGGACCGCCAAGCCCATCGCCCCCGGCCCCATCATCGTTGACGGATTCTTCACCCTCACCCCCGCCGAACTCGACGTTATCGAAAACCTCGCCGCCCAAACCTCCGTCACCGTCACCCTTCCCGATTGGCCCGGCTCTGTCGATGCCCGAGCCCGTCTCCTCAACTCCGGCTTCGTCGAACAGCGTTTCGATCGATGCCTCCGTCAGCCAAGCCGCACCGTCTTCGCCGCGCCCACACTAGATCAGGAGGTCGAAGAGATCGCCCTCCGCATCCTGGACCACTCCGCGCGCGGTCGCGAATTTCGCGACATCGGAATCTTGCTCCGCGTCCGCGATCCCTACGCCTCCGCTCTGGAAACCACGTTTGCCCGCTTCGGCATCCCCGCAAGATTTCACTTCACTGACCCGCTCTCCGCGCATCCCGCGATTCAATATATAACCGGCCTAATCCGCGCCCTACTCAACGGTTGGGACCACGCCGACCTGCTGCCCCTGTTACGCATGCCCATCTCAGGCATCGGCGCAACCCCCGAAGGCGACCTCCTGGACTTCGCCATCCGCGAAAATCTTCCCAACACCAGCCTCCAAGCATTAGAGGAACTCCGTCCGGGTGGGGTGGCCAATCATGGCGGCAGCCGCCTTTCGAGGCAGCTTGCAGAGATAACCACCCTAGACCCCTGGACCCGCGACCGCCTGGCCCCCACCGACTGGGCGACGCGCCTAAAAACCCTCCGCAAGCTAATCCCCACCCCGCAAATCACCGACCAAGTCGACCACGTCCAAATACAAATCTGGCGCTCCATAGCCGCCGCCCTGATCGCCTTCGACTCCGCCCTAGACACCACCGCCATCGCACTCAATAACAGAACGCTCTCCCTAGCCGCCTTCTGGCCCCAAGCCGAAGCCGCGTTCTCCATAGAAAAACTCCGCGTCCCAGACCGCCGCCGCCACGTCGTGAATGTTCTCGATGTCTTCGAAGCCCGCCAGTGGGAACTCAAAATCGCCTTCGTCTGCGGATTAACTTACCACCGCGAGGACCAATATGAAGAGCGCTTTCTCTTCGACCTCGCCACCACCCGCGCCACCGAAGAAACGGTCCTCAGCTACGCCCGCTTCAACGACAAAGGAGACGCCCAACTCCGTTCGTTTTTTCTAGAAGAAGAAGGAAAGCAAGTGGGGCAGGGCCGTGCCCTGCCAAAGCCAGTGACTCAGGTCCACGCCCTGCCAAACCAGGCCCCGCCGCCAGACCTGCGAATACAACACTCGAAACTAGCCCCGACGTCCATAGAATCCTTCCTCCAGTGCCCCTTCCAGTTCTTCGCCAGAAAAACACTGAAGCTCCGCCCCCGCCCAGCAAAACCACGCGACCGTCTCGACGTACTGCTCCAAGGCAACATTCTGCACCAAGCCCTCGCCGAAGGCTCGCTCGCTCGTGTCTTCGAGGCAGAGTGCCGCCGCCACAACATCCCGCGGACCTATAGAACCGAGGCAGTGCGCCTGGAACTCCTGCGCCACTTCGAAGCATTTCAGTCTGACAAGCAATGGCCTCTCAACTGGTCCACTGAAACCGAAAAGGAGTTCGTGATGTCCCTCACGCCGGAGCTCTCCATCCGAGGCCGCATCGACCGCCTCGAAATCGGACCCGGCAACCAAGCCATCGTGATCGATTACAAATACAGTGCCGCAGCCAAAATCCGCGAACGCATGGAAAGCGATCCAGTCCAAGGCGGCCTGTACCTCTCGGCCGCCGGGCGTTGCTTCCATCTCCAGCCCGTAGGCATGTTCTACTGCGGCCTCCGCCAATCCGTAACGTGGGAAGGTTGGCACGCCATCCCAGGCTTTGCGCTAGGTGAACCGGCCGCACTCCTTGAACTGATCGCCGCAGCCGAACAACAAGCTATCGACGTATTCGAATCCATAATCTCCGGCAACATGGAAGTCCGCCCCGCCGACCGCGCAAAATGCCGCTACTGCGACTTCAACGCCATCTGCCGCACGGAATCCATCCCCAGCGCCGCCGCCGCAACAAAATCAGGGAAAAATGGGGACTGACCTCTCTGTCCCAAGGCGCCACCGCTTCTCCAAAAACACGTCATGCCCCGACGCCGGTGGACAGAGCGGTCTGTCCCCATTTTTCCCGGCACTCGTAGGCGTTCTGGCTACTGCCTTCTTCCGATGACCCCCCACCAACAATCCGCCGTTGAGCGCACCAACCAGGACGTCTGCGTAGTAGCCGGACCCGGCTCCGGTAAGACCCGCGTGCTCATCGAGCGCTTCGCATGGCTGGTCGAATATCACAACATCAACCCCGGCCGCATCCTGGCCATCACCTTCACCGAAAAGGCCGCCACCGAAATAAAGGAACGCCTCATCGCGCGCTTTCTCACAACCCCCCAGCACCGCGAAGCCATCGAGCGAGCCTGGGTTTCCACCATCGACGGTTTCTGCGCCCGCCTGCTCGAGGAACACGCTATCGCCGCCGGCATCGCGCCGGATTTCGAGGTGCTCGAACAAACCATCGCCGAGCGTCTCGCCCGCGACGCCGCCGAAGAGTCTCTCGATGAATTGTTCGCCGAACATCCCGGGAACATGCGCCGTCTCTTAGAAGCGCTCGATCTTTCAACCGACGACCTGGGCCGCAAACCCGACCTCGCCAAGAGCCTTCTCGACGTCTACGAATCCGTGCGAATCTCCGGCGTCGATGAACTACCACCCGCGCAACCGTCAGCCGACCTCTGGCCCGAAGCCCGCCGTCTCGCGCGAGAGATCCTCGACGATCGAGGAAAGGCGAGCTCGGAAACGCCACAACTCCTCGCCTGGGCAGCCGACTTTCTCGCACTCCCGCTGTCCCCCCTCACCGCAGAGCACTTCGCGCTGGCCAGCGGACTAAAAGCTCACACGGGCCGCGTCGGCAAAACGCGCGCCGACGACGCAAAAGCGTTGAAGAATGAAATTCTGCCCGCGCTGCTCGCCCAATGGGTGGAGACATGGAACACCGATCTTCTCCATCTCCTGCGCGAAGCTGTCACCCGCCTTGATCGCGCCTATCGAAGAAAGAAACGCGATCGATCCGCACTCGATTTCGCCGACCTCGAACAGGAAGCTATCCGCCTGCTCGAATCCGATTTCGCCATCCGCGAATCGACCCGCGCACGCTTCGACCAAATCCTCATGGACGAGTTGCAGGACACCAATCGTCTGCAATGGCGCTTGCTCAATTTGATCCGCACCCCCGGCGATTTTTTCGCGGTCGGCGATGTCAATCAGTCGATCTATGGATTCCGCCACGCCGATCCCGACGTGTTTGACGAGTACCGCAGCAGTCTCGTAGCCTCCGGCGCAACCATCGACGATCTCCGCGAAAATCATCGCAGCCGCCAGCCGATTTTAGACGCCGTCGCCCGCACGCTCGATGGTCAGCAAGGCATCCAATCGCGCCCTCTCATTGCCGTCAAAGAATTCCCAGCCGTAATGGGCCCGGTTGTAGAGCGCCTGATCGGCGAAGGCGAAGATGTAGAAGCTTCACTCGTCGCCCAAAGAATCCACGAGCTCGACTACGAGCACAAAGACATCGCCATCCTGGTTCGCTCACTCAATTCTCTCGACCCGTTCATGCGCGCCCTCGATCGTTTCGACATCCCCTTCATCACCACCGGTGGCCGGACGTTCTTGGAAGCCCGCGAGATTAGAGACTTGCTGGCATTCCTCGCAGCGCTGGTAAATCCTCTAGATGAAATCGCGTTAGTCGGTGTCCTCCGCAGCCCTCTAGTCGGTCTCACTGACGACGAAATCTTCCGCATCGGCAAACAAGGCTGGCAGGAAATTTTTGAAACCCGCTTCGGGAAACTCCGCAAGCTAGCCGGTTTTATTTCACCCGACCGCCTGCTTCCAGACCAACCCGATCTCACGCCGCGCGCCCGCGCCAACGTCGATAAACTGCGTTCCTGGTTGCGCCGCGAGCATCGGCCTCTCGCCGAAGTCCTTGACGACCTCGAGCTTCTCTCGGAAGCCGAAGCGCCACCGCCCGAAGCCGGCAACGTGGTGCGATTGATGTCGATTCACGCCGCGAAAGGCTTGGAATTCAAGGTAGTTTTCGTCAGCGCGCTCCATCGTGACACCGATAAAACTTCCCCGGTGATCGCGTTCTCAAATACCGCCGGTTTAGGCGCAAAATGGCGCAATCCGGCCACCGGAAAATCGCAGCCCGACACCGCTTACGCAGCTCTTCGGAAGGAACAAAAACAGCGCGAAGACGCCGAAGAAAATCGTTTGCTCTACGTCGCCATGACCCGCGCCGCGGAGCGCTTGTTTTTGACCTATACCAAGGGTCGCAACTCTCGTGGATGGCAGAAGTTAGTAGAAGCAGCCATCGCCGTGGAGTATTTCGCGGACACTGTTGCTTTAGCGCCCGTACGCTCAAAAACCACTGCAATTGCTGTTGAATTCGTCGAACCACCCGTGGTTACCGGACAGCATGATTCCACCGCCGCTGTCACTTCCGTGGCATTGTTCGACTTGTGCCCTCGCAAGTACTTTCTGGAGAAATACATCGGTATTGAACAGCCCAGCTCCGGCGCCATGTCGATTGGCTCGGAAGTTCACAAGATTCTCGCGGGTGGAACCAGTAACTTGCTCGAAGCACAGGAACTTGCGAGCCGGTTTCCAATGCCCGAGGGTGCCACGCATGAGTTCGATTTTCTGTTTGCGGTCGAAGATATCGTGCTGCGGGGGCAAATCGATCTTTGGTATGAGCAGGATGGCGAACTTGTCCTGGTTGACTTCAAAACCGACCGGGAGGAAGTGCCCGAGGAGCACGCGCTTCAAATGCGCATTTACGCGCTCGCGCTGGAGCGATACCTGGGGCGTAAACCGGATCGCGCGGTGCTGTTTTATCTCCGATCGGGTCGCGCGGTCGAGGTTTCCCTATCCTTAAATGACCTTAAAAGCGCAGTTAAGACGGTGAGCGACCTCTTAAATGCCCAAAAAACGATGGTATTTCCACTACAGGAAGGAGAGCACTGCCGCCGCTGCGCATTCTATAAAGGGCTGTGCCCGGCGGGGAAAAATTAGGCCTGCGCCTTGCGTGCCGCCATTTTTTTCTCGAGAGCCTTCCAGAGGCGCGCTTTCACGCTCTCCGGAATGGTCTGAGGTTCGAGACCTTTATAAATCTGCAGCGTCTTCTTGGTAGTGTCGACAACGATGAAGCAATTTGGACATTCGTTGACGTGCTGTTCCAAATGGCACTTCGTCGCTGGATCGGTACTGGGATCCAGGTAATCGTTCAGTTCCTGAAGGAACTGCTTACAGGTGAGCAAAGACGTCTTCCCCCTTCCGCCGGAACTGGCGGGTCAATTTTTCGCGCAACGCCAGCCGGGCTCTCAGCAGCCTGCTTTTTACCGCTGGAATCGAGATCCCGAGAGCTTCAGCCGTCTCCTCGGTGCTCAGTTCTTCGATGTCACGAAGCATGAAAACGGTTCGAAAATCGGGCTTCAGGCCTTCGACCGCCTCATCGAGGATCTGTTGAATCTCCGTGCGGGAGTAGCGCTGCTCCGGGTTATCTTCCCAAACGGCGATCTCGCGTTGCACTGTTTCTTCGCCTGTTTCAATGGGTTCATCGAGCGAAACGGTGCGATCCCCTTTGCGCTTCCGCAGTTTCATGAGTGCTTCGTTGACGGCGATGCGGACGATCCAGGTGTAGAATTTCGAGTCGCCTTTGAAACCGTCCAAGTGCTCGTAGGCTTTTAAAAAAGCCTCTTGCAGTACATCCTCGGCGTCCTCATCGTTCTGGGTGATGTGCTTGGCGAGGCGGTAGATCTTGCGCTCGTAGTGATTGACGAGCTCCGTGAATGCTTGCGCATCTCCGGCGCGGGCTTTTTCGACCAAGGCGGATTCGTCGAACGCGGCTGTTGTTGTGGGCGTCACGCGATCCTACTATTCTACTCCGGTGTGGACGGGGCGAAAAATGGGGACAGACCGCTCTGTCCACCGGCGACGAAGCTTCGTGTGCATTTCGCGAAGATGGTGGCGCCTTGGGACAGAGAGGTCAGTCCCCATTTTTCGCGCATCTCAGATCACAGGCTGAAGCCTATGCCACCAGGGCAGACAAGCATCAGACTTCAGTCTGTGGTCTTATTCTGCACGCAGGGCGATCATGGGATCTACTTTTGTTGCGCGGCGGGCCGGGCCCAGGCATGCTGCTATGGCTACTAGAGTCAGCACAGCCGCGGCTAGCAGGAAAGTCGATGGGTCGGTTGCGGCTACGTTGAATAGCACGCTTTCCAGGACGCGGCTTAAGGCTAGCGCTCCGCCCAGGCCGAGAACTAACCCGAAGAGAACCGGGCGCAGGCCGTCTAAGATGACCGTTTTGACAACCTCAGTGCCATCGGCGCCAAGTGCCATGCGGATGCCGATTTCCTGGGTGCGCTGGGCTGTCGAATGCGCTACGACGCCGAAGATTCCGATTGCCGCGAGAAATAATGCCGCTGCGGCGAAGAATGCGACGATCGCGGTTTCAAATCTGGGCTGGCCGATGCTTTCCGCGACGCGGTCTTCCATGGTCTTGACGTCGAACACGGGCATGTCGGGGTCCATCGAACGAACCACCGCGGCTACTTCGCGCGTAAGTGGCAGGGGGTCGCCGGTGGTGCGAAGGGCGACGCTCGCTCCAGGAAACGGGTACTGAGAGTGAGGAAGATAGATTTGCGGTAAAGGGGCGCGGTCGAGCGTGAAGGTTTTCACATCGGAGGCGACGCCGACGATGGTGGACCAGATAGGCTCGCAATCCGAGCCGGTGCAGGGCGCGGGCACGCCGATTTGCTGGCCGATGGCGCCTCTGGGGAAAAACGCGCGGGCCAGGGTCTCATTCACCACGACGACGGGCGGGGCGTCGGCGGAGTCGTTGGGCTCGAAGACGCGACCTTGGCGAAGAGGGATCTGGAAGGTGCGGAAGTAGTCGAGGCCGATCAGAGTCATGTTCGCGAACTGGCCGACGGGTCCGCTGGAGCCGTAGGGGCGGCCTTTAATCTGAAAAGGATCGCCTCCGCCGGCGTTGACGTTGGGTCCGCGGACGGGCAGGAATCCAAGAGTTGCACCGGTCACGCCCGGGAGGGCTGCGAGTCTATCCCGAAGGTCCGCATAGAAGGTCCGGACTCGCGCCTTGGAGAAAGGCACGGTAGCGGGGAACTGCACCTGCATGGTAAGGAGGTGGGTGGGGTTGAAGCCTGGGTCCACGCGGCTGAGGCGCGAAAAACTTTTAAGAAGCAGCCCGGAGCCGATCAGCAGCATGACGGCGAGGGCAACTTCGGCGGTGACCAGGAAAGATGCGGCGCGGCGGCTGCGGCGGGTGGATCCGCGAGTGCCCCAATGCATGCGGGCGGAGGTGAGCGCGGGGGCGAGTCCGAAGATCACGCAGACCAGGCAGGAGACGACGATCGTGAAGGCGAGGGCACGTCCGTCGACGGCGATCTTCGCCATGCCGGGCAGCGCGGCGGGGCTCAGACGGAGGAGAAGCTTTACGGCCCACACGGCGGCCATGGAGCCTAGCGCGCTACCAAGAAACGCGAGGATTGCCGCTTCGGTCATCCACTGTGCCATCAATCGGCCCGTGGTTGCGCCGAGCGCGCGCCGAACGGTGGTTTCTTTTTCTCGCGCGACGGCGCGGACTAGCAGGAGATTCGCTACGTTGACGCAGGCGATGAGGAGTACGGCTGCTACGGCGCAGAGAAGGATGAGAGTGGCGGTGCGGAATTCGCCGAGGAGCTGATCGTGGAGGGAAACCACTTTGACACGGAAGCCGGCATCTTCGCCATGGGGTCCAGTGTAGGGATGGTCGGTTTCGTCGACGTGCTTCGCGGCGGCGGTTAAGGCGGATTGCGCGGCAGCGAGAGAAACTCCGGGCTTGAGGCGTGCGATAAAACGGGTCGCGTTGCCCCAGCTGCGGGGAGTGTCAAGTGCCCGGGGAGTCCAGACGTCCGTGGCGTTGCCGCGTACACTGAATTCGAAGTTGGGGGACATCACGCCGACGATGCGGCGGCTGCGGCCGTCGAGAGTGATCGATTTCCCGAGGGCTGCTGGATCGCCGGCGAAGTGGCGCATGAAGAATGCATGGCTGACGACGGCTACGCCCTCGGTGTTGGCGAGGTATTCGCCGGCGATGAAGATTCGACCGAGTTCAGTACTCGGAGCGAGCATGGCGAAGACGTCCTTGCTGACGGTCATGCCCGGGATCCGCTCGGCTGCCGCGTCGCCGGTGAGGATCTGGTCCAGGGGATAGATGCCGCCGGAGGCGTCGAAGATGTCGTGCAGGTTGCGATAGGCTTCGGCGGTACTGGATCTAGGCGCGAGGCGGTCGAGGCCGAGTTTCTGAAGCTGGTCCCAGACCATCACGAGGCGACTGGAATTGGGATAGGGGAGGGGACGGAAGAGGACGGCGTCGGCGACGCTGAAGATCGCGGTGTTGGCGCCGATGCCGAGGGCGAGCATGAGCACGGCGGCGATGGTGAAGCCGGGGGCTCGGAGGAGTGTGCGGAGGGAATAGCGGAGGTCAAGAAGAAGCCAGGAGCCAGTAGCCAGTAGCCAGAATGGGGTTCGGGTTCTCATTGTTTTGCTAGCGAAGTCGTATGGTTTCCATGGGGCGAAAATATGGGGACAGACCGCTCTGTCCACGCGGCAACGGGTTGAGGATTGTTGCGCGGGAGATAGTGGAGCCTTGGGACAGAGAGGTCAGTCCCCACATTTTCGCAGACTGTCGGGCCATCGAGATAGGAAGATCGAGGACGGGGCGAAAAACGGGGACAGAGAGGTCAGTCTCCAATTTTCGCGCGGTGTCGCTTTGGTCGGCCATTTTATTGTTTCTTGGCTAATGAACTTGTGGCCAGCATGCCGCCCAGGCCCATGGTTTCTACCGCGCTCGATGGGACGATCACCATGGCGCCTTTTTCCTTGATCGCTTCATATAACATATTCATGGCACGCAGGTGCAGGGCGACGGGATTTTCGGCGTACACTTCGGCGGCTTTGGCGAACTTCTCGGAGATTTGCGTCTCGGCGTCGCCCAAGATTAGGCGGGCTTGCCGCTCACGTTCCGCTTGCGCCTGGCGCGACATGGCATCCTGCAATGCTTGCGGGATCGTGACGTCGCGAATTTCGACCGACTGCACCGTGATGCCCCACGGATTGGTTTTTTCATCGAGTATCTTTTGGAGCTGGCGGCCCATCGACTCGCGCTCCGTGATCATTTGCGCGAGCTCGTGCCGGCCGATCGATTCACGGAGCGCCGTCTGCGCGCTGAGAGTGATCGCGTCGACGAAATTCTGCACTTCGAGAATCGACTTTTCGGCGTTCCAGACGACCCAGAATACGATGGCGTCGACGTTGACGGGCACGGTGTCGCGGGTTAATGTGGATTCGGCGCTGACGCTGGTTACGCGCACGCGCTGATCGACAATCTGGCTCAACGTATCGATCACGGGGATCATTAAGAACATGCCCGGCTCGCGCAGGCCGATATAGCGGCCGAAACGCAGCACGGCGACCTTCTCCCATTGCCGGACTACGCGAATCGCATACAGAAAGTAGAGACCTAGCAGAGCGCCGATGACGCCCGGTATCCAATTCTGCGTCAGTGCCGATGCAGCGGTGCCAGCTACTACGCAAATCACGAAGACTGCTTTTCCCATATTCATTTCCCCCGCTCCTTTAGTGCTTCCAGAATTTCCGCCAGCGTGAAGCCGCCTGTGCCGGCGCGTGCGACAAAATCGTCAATCAATTGATCTAGACGGCGTGTGCGGTCGGCCTTGTTGACTTCGTTCTCCACCTGATGGCGCTGAGCCGCGATGAAGGTGCCGGTGCCTTGCTGGGTATCGAGGACTCCCCGGATTTCGAGTTCTCGATAGGCGCGCAGGACGGTGTTGGGGTTGATGGCGAGGTCGACCGCGACCTGTCGGACGGTGGGGAGCTGGCGTCCCAACGAGAGAGAGCCGGTGGCGATGCCAGCTTGCACCTGGTCGATGAGCTGGCGATAAACCGGGACGCCGCTGCCGTTATCGAGGCGGAATCGGAAGGGCGACTGCGTAATCACAAATCTAGTGTATTAGTATACTAGTACACTGTAAATAAAAATCGTAGCTAGCGTACACTATTTTGCCGAGGTTACAGGGTGAGCGACAAAAATCTTGACTCGTGCACGTTGCGGAGTATAGTAGAGGCAGAGTGTGGGGAAGGAATAGTATGTCCTTTAGAATCAATACGATGTTGCTGATGCTCGCGCTGGCGGTTCCGGCGATTGCCGCCGATAATGCGGCAGGGCTGAAGGCATTTCGGAGCGGTGACTATGCGGCGGCGTATCGGGAATGGAAGCCATTAGCCGACCAGGGCGACGCGAATGCGCAGTGCAGTCTCGGGATTCTTTATGAGAAAGGACTGGGCGTGAGTAAGGATGCGTCGGAAGCGTTCCGTTTGTTCCAGCTTTCAGCCGACAAAGGGAATTCGCAGGCAGAGTTCCAGCTCGCGCAGATGTACGCGAAGGGGTGGGGAGTGCCGCAGAGTTACAGTGCGGCGTTGCTCTGGACGCAGAAGTCGGCTGCGGCGGGAGATCCGGACGGGGAGAATCGGATGGGCTGGCTGTACGACGAAGGCTTCGGGGTGCAGAAGGACGCCAAGCAGGCGGCCTACTATTATCGCTTGGCTGCGGAGAAGGGCAACGCCGACGCGCAGTACAGCCTGGGGCTGGCCTACGAAAAGGGATCGGGTGTCCATAAGGACAACGAAGAGGCCGTGAAGTGGTTGAAATTAGCGGCGAAGCAGGGAAATGGGAAAGCTGCAGCGGAGCTGGATGCGATGGCGCAAAAAGAGCAACTGGCCACTAAAAAATAGAATCGCAGAATTGTGCACCGTCTCTAATTGGTTAGAAGCAACGGAAGCACTATACGAGTCGCCGTCCTGAGGCGGCATAAAGAACCATCTCGATCTGCTATGAGCTGGGCCGGAGCCTACGATCTTCCGCCGCTCCCGCGGCATCATGAGTCTTGACAAAATATCACATTAGATATAGTCTAACTTCTTGATAGACGCCGAGGCGATTAAACGGTGCTTGGAAGGCAGCGGGTTGCGGTGCACTCCACAGCGCTACGCCGTGATGGCATTCTTGATGAAACACAACAGGCATCCCACGGCTGCGGAAATCTTCGAAGGCGTGAATCGCGTGGATCCGCGCTCTTCAAGGGCCACGACTTATAACAATCTGCGGGACTTGGTGCAGGCGGGTTTGGTGCGTGAAGTNNGCCGCGCGATTCGATGCGAAAGGCATGCGGCATCACCACTTCATCTGCGACCGCTGCGGCAATGTTGAGGACATTGAGTGGTGCGAGGTGCCCAGGCCTGCCTCGGGCTCCCTCGGTAAGCGGATTCTTCACGAATGCGAACTCATTTTCCGGGGGCTCTGCACGAAGTGCGCTCCGCGACGCGCTTCAGGCTAACTGTCGCAGGCACGGATGGTTCATAGTTCGCCACAGTTTTTTTTGACTAAATCGAAGGAAGAGGAACGTATGGAGAAACAATTCACCCCTGGAATAGGGGATCCTGCCCCGAATCAGCAGGAGCATATCCTGCCAACCGAGGCCAAGTGCCCGTTCTCGGGCGGCGCTCGAAAACAAACACTTGCTGGAGGCCCGGGCAATGCGAACTGGTGGCCGAATCAGCTGAACCTGAAGATCCTGCACCAGCACTCCTCCCTGTCCGACCCTATGGACAAGGAGTTCAATTATGCGGAAGAATTCAAGAGCCTCGACCTGGATGCCGTGATCAAGGACCTCCATGCCCTGATGACGACATCTCAGGACTGGTGGCCCGCGGACTACGGACATTATGGGCCGCTCTTCATCCGCATGGCATGGCACAGCGCAGGCACGTACCGTATCGCCGATGGTCGAGGCGGCGCGGGATCGGGAGCACAGCGATTTGCGCCCCTCAACAGCTGGCCGGACAACGTGAGCCTCGACAAGGCACGCCGGTTGCTCTGGCCGATCAAGCAAAAATATGGCCGGAAAATCTCCTGGGCCGACCTGATGATCCTCACCGGTAACGTCGCTCTGGAGTCGATGGGACTCAAAACCTTCGGCTTCGGCGGCGGACGCGAGGACGTGTGGGAGCCGGAAGAAGACATTTACTGGGGTCCTGAGGGCACGTGGCTGGGAGACGAGCGCTACAGAGGCGATCGTCAGCTCGACAATCCTCTCGCCGCTGTTCAAATGGGCCTCATCTACGTGAATCCGCAAGGGCCCAATGGAAA
>PNAJ01000129.1 GCA_003170295.1 Bryobacterales bacterium
ATAGAGCCGCACACCGGAGCGCAGGTGGAGTTGGCCGCTGGTGTATTCGCCCGGACCAACGTAAACAGTTCCTCCACCGACCTTGCCGCATGCGTCAATGGCCTGCTGTAGGGCGGGCCGGGCGTTATCCAATTTGATTCCAGTAGCTCCGTAGTCTTTTACGTTGAAGACAGGGAGAGCGCACCGGAGACTGGTGAAGGTTACAAAGAGGAGCGCAAAGCGTCGTGGCATTCCTAGAGAGAGCGTATCACCGGCAGATTCGGCGCGCCACAGAAGCGCGAACCAACAAGAATGCTGAGGTGATCGCGATGATGAAGCCGAAATCGTAGGAAGCCACCGGATGGCAGAAGCACACTGTGCGCGGCTTCGTCAGCATCCTGGGCAGCAAGGGTGGGCAGAAGATCGAGTCCTCGAAGAACGCCGCCGGGGAGCGCAGCTACAAAATCGCGAAGTAAGTCCGGCACACAGGCACGTTCGCCTCCAACGCCGCTTCCGGCTCCAGCCCGGGGGCGGCGTTGCTGCGTTTTGGGGGACGAACGCGCCGAAGTAAGTGACGTGACGGACCGATCGCGTCACGCCCCGCCCCGAAGAGGGCGTATCACGGTGACCTGCCCCCACGGCTTTTGGGGCGCAGGTGCTCAGATCAATTCCTCCTGTCGCCGACCTTGGTGGCGCGGCCTAACAAAGCGAAGCGCGTTCTTGCCCGCGACGCGGTCAGATTAGCGGTCTGCGCGTTTGCCGTCAACTTGACGGCTGGTCATTTCGCAGCAGCAACTTCCGACAGCGCGTGGGACCAGCACGAATTCGTTTTGCACCAGGATGAATTAATGATCATCAACCGCTGAGAAATCGGTTTACAAGACACGGCATCGGAACTGCATAAATAGCCGCACTGAGCTTGTCTCCTCGTCGTGGCAGAACCGTGGCGTTGCGGCCTCTTGCAAGATAAATAAGGACGTGCGGCCCATTATGCTCCATTCGCCGGTGGTCGGGATCGCCCGTTAAGGTCTAAAGCGAAACTGGCAGTCGGTCAAAGCGTCCCATTCGCAAGATACCGTTTCGCCTGTTCGATCTGTGCTGGGGCAGGATAGGGGTGATCCCGCCCGCCAGCTTGCGCGGCGGCAATGAACTCTAGAAACTTTTGCCGGGCCGCTTCAATCAATTCTGGCTTCTTTTGTCCCGAGGGTCCTTTATCAATCGCGGATCGATCGGCCAGCGCAAGCGCCCAGCCGTACAGCGCTTTGGAAAAGTACATCTGAGCGCTATTCGCGGCGTGCTTGCGAGCGTCCCAGCCGGCGGAAAAGGCGCTGATCGCCGCCGCCATGTGACTATCCTCCTGCGGCTGCTTATAGAGGTCTTTTTCCTTAACACCCAGGTTGTATAACAGATCCATGTCGGCAAGGGCTATTTCAGTATCACTAAACCGGCTGGAAGGCTTCCTTGGGGAGTCAAGTGCCAAGCGAAGTTTTTTTTCGATTCCTGCTGAGCCCTTCTCTTCCAGAAATTTCCTTGCCTCGCCCCTGAGGTTTGCGTCCGTCGACCCGATACTCCTGACAATGAATACAAGGCTATCTAGGCTCAACCGTTCTTCCAGCGGCATCGGCGGCATTAGGTTAAGCGCGATCAAACAGCCGAGCTTGAGCCGGTACGAGCTCGCTTCTGTCTTGAGCACTGAATCGATAAAAGGAAGACTTTGCCCGCCGCCGGTTGCAAGTTCGTTGCGGGCGTCGCGGCGAGTGACCGGATCAGGTGAATCTAGACGTTCCTTCAGAGGCGCGTTCCCCTCGTCTGATTGTGCAAAAACGGTTTTGACAAAGGGAAAAGATGGCGAATAGGAGCGTGAAGACTTCTTGACCCCATCACTCGTCTCTAGATTTCTCATCTTCAACTCGGTACTTGCCGAACCGTCAACGAGCGAGAAAACGTTCCTGGGTTCGTCATAATCGACGATCACGGGGCCGTTGTAAAAGGACTTCTTGACCTGAAGAGACACCTCAAAGCTCGCATCCTCGCCCTTGGACATTACGATTGGGATTGTCGTGCCTTCGGCCATTGGATGCGGGCTAATTAATATCCACCGGTAGAGGGTCAATCGGTGTGACGAGTCTTTCTTCTGCGTGTACAGATCGTCGTTTACATCAGCGTCATTCGTAATTATGATCGACTTAGGAATATGTCGTATCTCGCCGCGAATCTCGGCTTGGCGAACTATGTGAAGGGATACCCATATATACGTCACGACGACACCCAATAAGAATACAAAGATCCAATTCACCAGATAGACTCCCTGATGGAGTCGGGAGTTCTTGTCTTTTTCAAACTGGCTCTTTGAGATCGGAATCGTGACAAGCGCGAAGAACACGATCAGTGCGAACGGGCCTAGATCAAAGAGCGCTTGAGACCAGAATGATGCGTCCTTCATTAGAATCTCCCGGTGCGGTAGGAGGGCCTCTAGCCGCTTGGACCCCTCGAACGCGCTCGAAATTTCACTGGTTCCGAGAATAGTACCACAATTCTTTGCCCTCGGCTCTCTCTAGATGCCGCTCGACGAGTCAGCTTCTGGAAAGTTGCGGATTCACGGACGTGGTCGCCTGAGCTGAGATTGGCGCCACACGGCGTTCTGGGTGATTACCCCCGACAAGTCGGCCAGCATACCTCGTTTTTTTTGCGGCCTCTTGTTCGGGGGACGCTCCAAACCACCGAACAGAATTCCGAGTCGGTTTGCGCGCACGCTCGTAGGAATCCGTGCCGGAAGTTATGCCACCCCAGGCTGTACTTTCGCGACGTCCTGATTGATCGCACGCACCACTGATTCGAGCCGCCAATGGGTTCCGCGCCTTGTGCGATGGCGCTTTCGAGGCGACCACAGTTTGCCGGAGCCAAAATGATCAATAGAACCCTTTCTCGGCGGTTGGAACGACTCGAAGAACAGACTACGCAGTTGACCGTGCGCAAAGTATGGCAGATCATAAGGGTCAATTCCGATGACACGAGGGAGCCTACCGAAATCTCGGTCGAGTGGCCTTCGAACCCGGCGACAGGGTCGCAAGGAATCTACCCAAGCTTCGGCGCAAGGATGAACGGGCACATGACCGGACTCCGCACGAGGTTGGAGCGATTGGAAGGATCTGCGACTCCATCGGGAATACAGCACGTAATCACCGTGACCTACGTGAACTCGGATGGCACTGTGTGTGGTGATGGGTACCGGATCGAGGGTCCTTAGCCCGGCTCAGGGGAGTGGCGGAGGATCAACCTCCCGGAAGAAAAATGATTGCCACAAGCCTATCGCGTTTGGATGATGGGCGACGTAGGTCCCAAATGATGTGACGGCGACTTCACGGGAGTAATTCACCCAGAACGACGTTTCGGCGAATCACTAATCTTGACTTATGCTGATCAAATACCTCACAATTGCCGAATCGACAGACATTATTATGCAGAAATCACTCTTGGCCAAATTGTCCTTGATGTTGGCAGTACTTCCAGCTGCTGCGCGAAGCAATTCGGGCGAGGCGGGCACACAGCCGGGCCCGTGTGCAACGAAAAATGCCCGGCATTTTGCAACCGATGCATCGGGAAATGTTTCGATGACGGGAAAAAGCTACGAAGGCCCCGCCTGCATTGACGTTTTCTTCAATCCGCTCCAGCAGGATCTTTGGTTCGAAACGGCCACCACGGTTACGGCCGGGCCGGATTTGTCCAAGGTTGTGCTGAGCGGCTCGGTGTCCGGCGCGACAGAATCAATCCCAAAACCTACCGCGGCGCGCGATAAGGATCTCCTCGGCGAGATTGCCCGGCTGGAGAAAGTCGAAGAGGAGCTTCATCAGGCGCTGGTGACAATGCAGTCCAATTATGTCTCGAGGTCACAGGCCCAGGAACGGGCGCTCGCGCAGATTTCAGACCTGCGTAAAGCGAGCCTTCCGCTCTCCGGCGACCCAATGGTCGAAAAAGTGAAAACGGGTTTCCGCGACCTCGAGAACAATCTACGGATGGCGATTAACCGGGCCGGCGACTACGCGCCCTCTGATCGCACGACCGATCCGAATGCGATGTCTTTGTTGATGCGAGCGCAGGAGCTCCAAGACGCTATTCTGCGTCTGGCGTTTGAATATAACGACGGGAGCGAGAAGACTTTCGACTGCGCGCCGGCTGTCTCGAAGCCCGGTGTCTCCTGGACCAACTGGTACGCCCAGTGCAAAGATTCGTTCTACACGCCGTTTAAGGCCGTGATCGATGCCGATGTTCAGACGGCCAAAGACTACGCGCTGGGCAGCGACAACGACAAAAATTTCCAGCAAAAGGCTGCGATCGTCAGGTACTGGCGCGATCTGTTCGCGAAGCTCGGTTTGAAGACCGATATGCTTGAGGACGCTTTGAAGAACCTGAACATCAAGCCCGCCTTTTTCAAACATATGACCGTCGAATGCGGCATCCTCTTTAATCAGAATTCGAGCACTGCCATCAATCTTTACACTCTCGATCTCGGTCCGACGCTGACCGGCGCCGACCCCACTCCGAAGGCCCAGAGCGCTTTCGTGACCGTGACCTGCGCCAGTCCCTTCGTGATCTCCGGCGGCATCGGTATCAGCACGATTGAGCAAAAACAGTTCGCGATCATTCAGGGATCGGACGGCAAGGGCGGTACGCAAAACATTTTTGGAACCACCAGCGACAACAAGATCAGTCCAATTGCCCTCGCCATGATCCATGGCCGCGTATGGGATTCCCCCGGCCACAGAGTGTCCGTGCTTGCCAGTCTCGGCATCGCTGGCAATCTGTCGAGCGCCACCGCGACTTCGCCCATCCAGTTCCTGCCCGGTCTCAGCATCGGGTTCTGGCGAACGGTATATGTCACAGGCGGCCCCATCATCGGGAACCATCCAACGCTCATCGGTGGTTTCAAGGAGGGCGATCCTGTTCCGTCGAGCGTGACTGCCATCACCGGCCTGATAGGATCTTCTTACACGGCGCGACTGGGCTTTGCCGTGACGTTCGGGAAACCATGAGATCTGCTTACTATGGCAAAGACCCTTTCTCTCAAGATCGAGCAGCAGCACTGCAATGAATGGTGCTGGGCGGCGACCACGCTGGCGGTCTGTGGCTGCTACGGAGATGCAAGCCCGACGACGCAGGAAGATCTCGGTGATCTCGTTCTAGGGCTGCCGGCCGGTACGCCCTGCGAATGCCATACTAACCCCGCAGCCGCGTGTAATCAGCCCCGCAACCTTGCTTCGGTTCTGACTATTGTGAACGATCACGGCCGGGACGACCCGAACGGCATTCCCGATCTCGCGTTTGCAGATTTGAAGGGCGAGATCGATGCCGGGCGGCCCGTCGTGGTAGACGTTCGCTTTGACGCAGCCGGAGGCGCCGGGCACGCACTGGTGATCTACGGCTACGGTGACGATGGCACGGCGCTCGTCGCGGATCCGATGAATTCCGGTGACCGAATCACGCTGGGGTTTGCCGACTTTGCGGCGGGCAGGGCCACCAGCCACGGCACCTGGCACACTGCCTTTCGCACCAAGGGAACAAACGACTGAGGATTTGCACATGGCGTATAAACTTCATCGTCCGCTGACCCATCGCCTCGCCGGGCACATTCGCGTCCATGCTCAACTTCCGGAATCGTCGCGGGTGCGAGTCTGCATTCCCGATCCCTCGTCAGACGGAATCGCCTCCGGGAGTTTACACACGGTGCTGATCGAGAAGCAACTGCCGGTCTTCGCCGCTCCGGCTGCGCATTTCGCGCTGAAAGGAATTTCAAGCGCCGAAGAATCAGGCTCATTGCTGCTGTTGAAATCCGGAATCAACGATGTCCTAATAGTCCATGTGACGGGAACACTCGCAAAGCCGCAGATCGAACGTGTGAGCAGCGGGAAGAGCGCCGCAGTACTCCAGCGTGCGCTGGCTGAGGTTGGCGGAAGCGCCGTACGGCGTCGCAATCTGCGGCTGCTTCGTGTCGATGGCGTCCATTGCCTTGCCTTATGGGTTCACAGCGAACGCAGGCCCGTGGAAGATGTCTTTTACCCACTGAGCCCCAATTTTGCCGGCCTCCGCGTCGGCAGGCGATATAGTCTGAAGCGGTTTGAAACTGCGTTCAAGAAGAACGCGAGCGAGGGTATCCTCCGCTGGTTTATCCGGCACGAACAGGAAGCCGCCGCACGGAAAGGGTTTCTGATCTGAACCCTTCCCGCCAGTTCCTCCCGTGAAACGCCGTTCCAGGAAGGTTGCCGATAGTGCTCGGCCTCTGACTCTGATTTTTAGGAACGCCGTGGCGGTGGCTCCTCGGGGCTAGCCACATTCAGTGACGTGACCGGACCGTCACATCACGCAACCGATTTCACCCTCATGAGTTCTACACTCAGGATGATGATCACGCAGGCTTGGGACTACTGTCGTCTATCTCCTTTTGTGCAGTGCCAATCATTCATGTAAGCTCAAGAAATCGCGACCTCGCCTGGAGCCAGCGGCGGTGCAGAATTCTGCTGCGACGAAAGAGAGACACTAGATCACTTGACCAATTACGCCGATAGTCTCGTCAGTTTCATCTGGGACGTTGCAGATCTCCTTCGCGGCCCCTACCGCCCGCCCGAATACCGCAAGGTCATGCTTCCCATGACCGTGCTCCGCCGCCTCGACTGCGTCCTCGAGGCCACAAAAGCTAAAGTCCTCGAAGAACAGAAAAGACTCAAAGGCCAGAACGCCACCATCATCGATAAAATGCTCCGCCGCGCCGCGAAGCAACAGTTCTACAACACGAGCAAGTACGACTTTTCCAAACTCCTAGCCGACCCCGAAGGTCTCGCCCAGAACCTCCTCCACTACATAAAGGCGTTCTCCCCCGAAACCCGCGCCCTCTTCGACAACTTCGGCTTCGATCAGCAGATTGCGAAGCTCGACAAATCCAACCGCCTCTTCAAACTCGTCCAGAAATTCTCGGAAGTCGATCTCCACCCCAACGTCGTCTCTAATCTGGAGATGGGCCGCAGTTTCGAAGAACTCGTCCGCAAGTTCAACGAAGCCGCCAACGAGGAAGCCGGAGACCACTTTACCCCGCGCGAGGTCATCCGGCTCATGGTCGATCTCATCTTTCTCCCCGATAACGATCTCCTCCGAAAAAAAGGTGCCGTCCGAACGCTGTACGATCCAGCAGCCGGCACTGGCGGCATGCTCTCCGAAGCCGCCAAATACCTGCGCGAACTCAACCCCGACGCCACACTCGTCATCTCCGGGCAGGACTACAACGCCGAGGCGTACGCCATCTGCGGCTCCGACATGCTCATCAAGGGTGAGGAGATCGACAAAATCCAGTACGGAGATTCCCTCGGCGACGGCAAAACGTTTGATGCTTTTCCAGGAAAGAAATTCGACTATATGCTCGCCAATCCCCCCTTTGGCGTCAAATGGGAATCGGAAGAGGAGTACGTCCGCAAAGAGCACGAAAACCACGGCTACGACGGCCGCTTCGGCGCCGGGCTCCCACGCATCAACGACGGTTCCTTCCTCTTCCTCCAGCACATGATCTCGAAGATGAAGCCGTACTCACACGCCGACCAGACCGGCTCCCGCATCGGCATCGTCTTCAACGGCTCACCCCTCTTCACGGGCGATGCTGGCTCCGGCGAAAGCAACATTCGAAAATGGATCATCGAGAACGACTGGCTCGAAGGCATCGTCGCCCTTCCCGACCAGCTCTTCTACAACACCGGCATCAATACGTACATCTGGATCGTCACCAACCGCAAGGCCCGCAAGCGCAAGGGGAAGGTTCAGTTGGTGAACGCAGTGGATCTTTATTCGAAGATGCGCAAGAGCCTCGGAAATAAGCGCAACGAACTGTCGGATCGCCAAATTGAGGCCATCACCCGCATCTACGGCACGTTTGCCGATTCCGAGCATTCGAAGATCTTCGATAACGACGACTTCGGATACCGCAAAATCACCGTCGAACGGCCGCTGCGCCTCAGTTTCTCCGCGACGTTGGAACACCTGGCCGCGTTTGAAGCATCGCGAGCTTTTGAAGGAATCGCGACCTCGCGTAAATCAGGCAAGGAGGGGAAGAAGGAGGTCGAACGCGGACAGACCCTACAGGCCGAGTTACTCGCCGCGCTGCGCACCATGCCGACCGATAAGGTCTGGATGGAGCGCGAGAGGTTCACCGCCGCACTCGATAACCTCCTCAAGGGGCAGTCGCTGACTATCTCCTCGCCAGTACACAAAGCAATTCTGGTCGCGTTCAGTGAGCGCGACGAAACTGCCGCCATCTGTACAGATGCGGATGGTAACCCCGAGCCCGATCCTGAATTGCGCGATACCGAGAATGTTCCGCTGAAGGAGGACATTCAGGAGTACTTCGAGCGTGAAGTGAAACCGCACGTTCCCGATGCCTGGGTTGACGAGGATAAGGCGAAGATCGGCTATGAGATTCCGTTAGCGCGGCATTTTTATAAGTACACGCCGCCACGGGACCTGGAGGTGATTGAGAAGGAGATCCGGGAGCTCGAAGGCGAGATCATGAACTTGCTCGCGACGGTGGGCCGATGAAAGCGAATCGCACCTGGCGGGTGAAGCGGCTCAAATATGTAGTTCATCGTTCAACTCAGAAAGCTGCGGTCGAGCCCGGCAGCCATTACATAGGTCTTGAAAATATTGAGCCGTGGACCGGCCGTTATCTGCCCTCTGAGACACAAATCGAGGCGGAATCCGTGCGGTTCAGATCCGGAGACGTTCTCTTCGGAAAACTGAGGCCATACTTAGCCAAGGTGTACGTAGCCAAAGACGACGGGACGTGTACGTCCGAAATGCTGGTGTTGCGCCCCGGCCCGGAAATCTCCGAGCGTTTTCTATTCTATCGACTGGTTTCAGCCGATTTCATTGACTTAGTCAACTCCACTACTTTCGGATCGAAGATGCCGAGAGCGGACTGGGAACAGATTGGCAACCTTCCACTGGCGTTCCCCAGTTCGGAGGAACAGGCGTATATCGTGTCGTTCGTCGACCGCAAGACCAAAGAGATCGATCAGTTGCTGGCAAAAAAGCAGCGGCTGATCGAACTGCTCGATGAAAA
The DNA here is from genome assembly GCA_003170295.1 of Bryobacterales bacterium. Classification (GTDB taxonomy): domain Bacteria; phylum Acidobacteriota; class Terriglobia; order Bryobacterales; family Bryobacteraceae; genus Palsa-187. Next base: position 9,074 of record PNAJ01000129.1, read on the forward strand.
GCAAGCAGCACTGATTAGCCGCGCCGTCGTGCATGGCCTCAAGCCAAATCTTCGAGTTCAGACCACCGGCTTGGAGGATCTCAATCACTTGTCCGCCCATTGGACGCTGACTCGCACAAAGTTCCTTTTCAGCTACGTCACCAGTGGATCGCGGGGCTGGGCCGAACACTACAGCGAGTCCGGTCAGGTATTCCTCCGCATCACGAACGTCACCCGCGACGGCATCGAATTGTCCCTTGATGACCTCCAGCGCGTCTCCGTCCCCGATGGAGCGGAAGGCGAAAGAACTCGGGCCCAGCCTGGCGATCTGGTCATTTCAATTACTGCGTGGGTAGGTGCCGTTGGCATCGTCCCGGAAGGGTTAGGCGAGTCGTACGTCAGCCAGCATCTCGCTCTTTGCCGACCGAAGGCCGGCGTCCATTCACGGTGGCTGGCCTACGCGCTATTTGCATTACCGATGAAGAGTCAGTTCAATCAGTTGATGTACGGAGGAACCAAGGTCCAGCTTGCGTTAGGCGACGTAAAGAACATCTTGGTCCCGGTCCCTCCGCCGAATGAGCAGCAAATGATCGCACAGCATCTCGATGAACTCACTGGAAAGTATGCCAAAGCGCAGCATTCGATAACGTCAGCCATTGATCGCCTCCGAGAATACCGCTCTGCCCTCATCACCGCCGCCGTCACCGGACAACTCGACATCCGTGCACATGAAACGAAACTGGAGGTCCTGGCCTGATGGTCGATCACCGCGAAATCGCCTTCGAATCCGCCGTCGAACACTCCCTCACCACCTCCGGCGGATACGAGAAAGGCGACCCTAGCCTTTACGACCGCACCCGCGCTCTCCATCCTCGCCTTGTCCTCGACTTCGTCCAAGCCACGCAGCCCAAACGATGGGAGGCCCTCGCGGCCTATTACGGTGCGAGCGCCGGCGAAGCCTTCCTCAGCGAACTCGCCCTTGCGCTCGATTCGCGCGGCACCCTCGATGTGCTGCGCCACGGCCTCGATTTCTTCGGACAGACCTTCCACTTCGCATACTTCGCCCCCGCCAGCGGCCTCAATCCTGAAACCGCGAAGCTCTACAAGGCTAACCGCCTCACCGTCACCCGTCAGGTTCATTTCAGCCTCCAGCACGAGCAGTCCATCGACCTCCTTCTCAGTCTTAATGGTCTCCCGGTCGCCACGGCCGAACTGAAGAATGCCTTCACCGGCCAGACCTTCCGTAACGCAATCCAGCAGTACCGCGACCGAGATCATCGCGAACCACTGTTCGCTTTCAAGAAACGCGCCCTCGTCCACTTTGCTGCCGATACTGACGAATGCTATATGGCCACCCGTCTCGAAGGCGCAACGACGCGTTTCCTGCCCTTCAATCAGGGCAACCACAAAGGCGCGGGCAACCCCGAAAATCCCGACGGCTATCGCACCCACTACCTCTGGGAGCAGATCTGGAAACGCGATAGCTGGCTCGACCTTCTCGGCCGCTTTCTCCACATTGAGAAATCAGGCAAGGAAGAATCCCTCATATTCCCCAGGTACCACCAGATCGATGCGGTCCGCAAACTCGTAGCCGACGCACGCGCCACCCGTACCGGAAAGAACTACCTCGTCTGGCACTCCGCAGGAAGTGGCAAGAGCAACAGCATCGCCTGGCTGGCCCATCGCCTGTCGACTCTACACGACGCCCAGGATCGGAAGGTGTTCGACAGCGTGATTGTCATCACGGACCGTCTCGTTCTTGATAAGCAACTTCAGGACACCATCTATCAGTTCGAGCACAAGACCGGTGTGGTCATGAAAATCGACGACGATTCGAAGCAGCTCGCGGATGCGCTCCGAAACTCCGTGCCGATCATCATTACGATCCTCCAGAAATTTCCGTTCGTCACGAAGCACGCGGGTGACCTCCCCGAGCGCCGCTACGCCGTCATTGTCGATGAAGCCCATAGTTCGCAATCAGGGGATAGCGCCGCCAAGATGAAAGCCGTTCTCGGTGGCGAACGTATCCGCGACATAGCCCATAAACGCGCAGAGGAGGAGCAACTCCCCGACTACGAGGAGGAAATCATTCGAGTCGTCGAAGGCAGGAAACAGCAGCCAAACCTCAGCTTCTTCGCCTTTACCGCCACCCCGAAATACAAGACGATTCAGGTTTTCGGTCAGCCTGACGCCAACGGCGAGCCCCAGCCGTTCCACGAATACAGCATGCGCCAAGCCATCGAGGAGGGTTTCATCCTTGATGTACTGAAGAATTACACCTTCTACAGCACCTACTATCGGCTCCTCAAAGCCGCGCAGGGCGATCCCGAGGTCGAAAAGAAGAAGGCCGCCAAGGCTCTCGCCCGCTTCATGCGCCTGCACCCCCACAACATCGCTCAGAAGACAGAGGTCATTATTGAGCACTTCCGACAGAACGTCCGCCACCGCATCGGCGGGCGCGCCAAAGCGATGGTGGTCACCGGTTCCCGCCTGGAAGCCGTACGTTACAAGAAGTCCGCCGACCAGTACATTCAACTCAAGCATTACGCTGATCTCCGCACCCTTGTCGCTTTTTCCGGAACCATCGTCGATCCCGACGATCCAACCGAAGAAGAACTGACTGAAGTCAAGATGAACGGTGGGAAGATCAGCGAAAAGCAGCTCCCCGAAGAATTCAGGAAGCTGGAATACGGCATCTTGATCGCCGCCGATAAATATCAGACGGGTTTCGATCAGCCGCTCCTTCATACCATGTACGTCGATAAGCGCCTCGCCGACGTGCAGGCAGTACAAACGCTCTCAAGGCTCAATCGGACGTTTCCCGGCAAGGAAGACACTTTCGTACTCGATTTCGTCAACGAACCCGAGGAGATCCAGAAGGCCTTTCAGCGCTATTACGATACTGCCCCCATCATTACCGGCAAGCCCGACGCCCGCCAGCTCTATTCTTTGCGCGCCGAACTCTACGCGTCTTTCATCATTCAGGAAATCGAAGTTGAGCAGTTCGCCGCCGTGTTCTTCAAACCGCGCCGGAAAGAAAGCCCGACCGATAACGCGCTGATGAATTCCATTGTGGATAAAGCTGTTGGCCGCTTTGCCGAGGCCACGGAAGACGGGAGGGAAGAGCTTCGCGATCGGCTGGAGTCGTTCCGCAGTCTCTACTCGTTTCTCTCGCAGGTCATCCCATTTGGAGACAGCAAACTCGAGAAGTTTGATGCCTATCTCCGGTTCCTCGAAACTAAACTCCCAGTTCGGGAAGGAACCGGTCGTCTCGACCTCGATGACGATGTGCGGCTGAAGTTTTACCGCCTCCAGAAGATCAGTGAGGGTCGCATCCCGTTGGAGCCCGGCACCCCCGGCACCCTCAAAGGACCGTCCGACGTCGGGACTGGCCGCATCGAAGATGAACAGGTTCCGTTGTCCCGTATCGTGGATGTGCTCAACGAGCGGTTCGGGACCGAGTTCACCAACGCCGATGAACTCTTCTGGGACCAGGTCCGGGCCGATGCAACCGCCGACGAATCAGTGCGCGATGCCGGCGAAGCCAATACCATCGACAACTTCGCTCACATCTTCGACCGAAAGCTCGAAGAGCTTGTCATCGGACGGATGGACCGCAACAGCGACCAGGTCGTACGGTTCCTCGATAACCCCGAAGTCCGCGAATTCGTTACCAGCCTTATGCGCAACCAGGTCTACACGCGCATCCAGCAAGATGCGAAATCCCGTGGCACTGAAGCCTGACCGCGCATGTCGAACGCCGCTTCAGAGACTGAATTCAGTTTACGGCGCGATACCTGGGATCGATCACCTGCCCGCATCGCCAGAATGAGAAGTTGCGCAGCAACAGCCGGTATCTGCGTATGGTGCGGCACGAGAGCTGGGGAATGCGGCATTGCTGGCTGATCCTGGAAGCGCGCAAGTGGTTGTGCCTGGTCTGTGGCCGGGGATTCCGCCAGCAGTTTCCGGGAATCCTGAAGTGGCAGCGAGCCAGTGAATGGTTCCGGGATCTTTTGAATCCATCTCCGGCATTGGATGGATCAGCCGACCCAGGTGCGCCGTTTGCGCTAGAGGACCAGTCCTACCAGATGGGTTTGTTTCGGCTGGCCCGTTGCGCGTCACAGCGTGTCACAGCGCATTGCCCGTAAGTTTATGAAAACATGGTAGCGCTAACNNCTAACGGGAATCGAACCCGCTGGTTGCCAGTATAGCTCGGCTCAGTTGGTTTAAGTAGTTGTGTTTTCGGTCCTGCTCAGTTCGCCACCCGGGCGTTCAGCGCCGTACGGATGGCTGACGTGCTGCCCTGGTGCTGCCCTGAAGCCGGAGTTGAGGCTGTGCGCATGCCACTCACGGGCATCATTCCTTAGTGCGAAGGTGCGCGCAGCTGGCGCTAGCGCTCAAACATCTTGTTATGGTCCGTCTTCAATCTCGTGCCAGCCCGGCAGTGGCTTCCCGTATGGACCGAAAACACGAACGTTAGCTCTTGCCGGTCGATTGCGGTTTTGAGCGAATGCAGCGAAGCATGCGGCGAGCCGACCTCACTCCGCGTGATCCAATGCGACAAGCCGAGCCTCGGGCGTGTCGGGTCAGCAAAGGTAATGGGCCACCGTCGCTTCGAGTCAACTGTCAAGTCTTCACGCCGCGATACGGTAGTAGTAGTTGAGCTTGCCGCCCAACCGCTCGCGTCGCTGGATCGGTCAACGATCGCCAGTTGCGGATTGCTCCGGCACGATCAATCGGTTCCCGAGACCTTGGTGATTGCGCTCGCCATGATAATGCAGAACGAACTCGTGAATCCCTTTGCGCAACGATTCCTCGGCGAACAAGATCATGCGCTCCAGGCAGGATTCCTTGATGCTGCGTACGAATCTTTCGGCGTACGCGTTCAGATTTGGTGATCGCGGCGGTAGCTTTACGGACTTCACACCAGCATCGGCAAGCATGCTTAGGAAGTCCGCTGTGAACAGCGGGTCGCGATCATGAATCAGGTAGCCCTTGCCATAGAGGATTCCGTCGACCGTATCGGTCAGGCTCCTGCCGATCTGGCTCATCCACAGGCCGTTCGCGGCGGTTGCGATGCCCGCAATCTCCACTTTGCGTGTTGACAACTCCATGAAGACCAGCACGAGGAACCGCTGCAGTCCTTGTCTGGTCCAAACCTCCACGGTGAAGAAGTCGGCGGCCACGATCAGTTCCCAATGTTGGGTCAAAAACTCCTTCCAGGTCGTCTTTCGGCTCCGCTCCGGCGCCGGCTCGATCCCGTGACGTTTCAGCATCTCAGCGATCGTACTGCGGGCAAGTTCGTGTCCCAGATTCGACAACGCGCCCTGGATGCGCCGATAGCCCCAATTCCGGTTCTCCTCCATGCGCATCGCCAAAGCCTCAATCTCTCCCGCAGTGCGCGGCCGCCCCGGTCTGCGCTTGCCACTACCTCGTATTTCTGGGCAATCAGTTTGCGATGCCAGCCCAGCAACGTCTCGGGGGTAACGATCGTGGCCACTTCGGCCAAGAGCTTTCGCCCCAGCCCCTTGGCCTTAGCGGCTAGGCGACGGCGCTGGTCATCGTTGAGCCGTAGTCGCCGTCCGCCGAGTTGCTCTCGAAGAGCGCGGTTCTCTTCGCGAAGGTAGTCAATAACCTGCAATTGGCTTTGGTTCATCCACCCGGAGACGGCGATCAGCACGAACCGGAATGGATTCAGGACTCTTGTCATCTCATTTGTCATTATGGCTAGAACTGGTCCTGCGCTGAAGAGCGCGACACTCTTACGGATCCAGTTTTCGGGCCATGCGAGGTCTGATAATATGGTTCCCGCAATTAGACTATCGTTAGAGGAGATTAGTCATGAAAAGCTCTGTCGGCTCTTCCATCGCGCTGCTTTCGCACGGTGTGCGGAAAAACTGGATGGAATAGAGACGGCTCGTTCATCGCGACCAGACTCCGGTCGCGGGCCCTCGTTTTTACACACCGCGCGCAATAGTAATAACACATCATTTAGGTTCTGTATGCCAAAGACACGGTTGCTCCTTGCGGACGATCACGCCGTCGTCGCACAAGGCCTTGAGGCTCTGCTCAAAGATGTTTTTGAGCTCGTTGAAATCGTACACGATGGCCGTTCCCTGCTGAACGCCGCGGACACGCTTCGGCCCTCAATTGGGGAATTGTGCCTGGATCACGATGTATCCGGGAGTTGAGCCATGTGCCCGGTCGGCGGACCGTTGGGCTTGATTCCGCCAGATGAGCGGGAAGTACTCTTGTACCGGCAATGATGCCAATCAGCAGGCACGAACAGGAAGCTGCATTAAATCCTCCGGCCGCAGATGAGAGCGTTTTGTCAGTGTCTCATATATACTTCTGATTGAGACCGGGAACAAATCGATGTCTTTGAAAACGCTAGGAATCATATTATTGGTGGCGGCGAATCTGCCTGCCGCCGCCCCGAGCTTTTCACGCGACATACAGCCCATCCTTCAAAAGAAATGTCAAGGCTGCCACCAGCCGGCGTCAAGGATGTCCGGCCTCGATCTCACCACGTTTGACGGTTTCTCGAAAGGCGGGACGCGGGGTCCAGCATTTGTAATGGAACGTCCGGACGATAGCATCGTCGTCCGCTACCTGACCGCAACCCTGCAACCTCGGATGCCCCTGGGCGAACCCGCGCTCCCTGCAAGTGAGATCGCGCTGGTTCGAGAGTGGATTCGCGACGGTGCGAAAAACGATTCCCCTACAGAGACCACCGAACTACGAACACCGGTCTACCTGCAACCGCCCGTGATCACGGCGCTGCGTTTTTCGCCGGACGGCTCCGAAATCGCCGTCTCAGGAAACAGCGAGGTGCTGATCCACGGTGTCGATGGCACTGCTCCGCTGCGGCGATTGACCGGCAGTGCCGAGCGGATCCTGTCGCTGGTCTACAGCTCGGACGGGAAACTGCTGATCGCGGGCGGCGGAACACCAGCGCAGTTCGGCGAGGTTCAGATTTGGGATCCGAAAAGCGGGAAGCTGTTGCGGTCCACGCGATTGACCGGCGATACGGTGTTTGGCACGTCGCTTTCGCCCGATGAGTCGAAGATTGCCGCCGGGGGCACGGACAATTCGGTGCACGTGATCGAGACAGCGAGCGGGAAAGAACTCTACAAGATCAGCAATCACGAAAACTGGGTGCTGGCAACGGTCTTTGGCATAGACTCAAAGAGACTCGTGTCAGCCAGCGGAGACCGCGCGGCAAAGCTGATTGACGCCGCGAGCGGTGCTTTCCTCGAGAATGTCAACCTGCTGCGCGGAGAGTTGGCCGCCATCGCGCGGAACCCTAAGAAGGACGTGGTAGTCATCGGCGGAGCGGAGCGGCTTCCTTATATCTACCTGCTGGATCGGCCGCGTAACATGAAGATCGCCGACGACACTACTTTAGTGAGAACGCTGGAGAGACAGGACGGAGCCATCACAGCGCTGGACTGGTCTCCGGATGGGAAGCGGATCGCCGTGGCCGGTGCCGCACCCTCGGTGAATTTGTACGATCCGGAAACGGGAGAGAAAAAGGCGTCCTGCAAGGGCCACGAGGCGGGTATCTACGCCGTGGCTTTTTCCGAGGACAGCTCGAAGCTGGCGACCGGCGGGTTTGACGGCAAGGTTCGGATCTACAGCACAGCCGATTGCGCGCTGATCCGTTCGTTTGTTCCGGCGCCGCTATCAGCGGGGACACCACCGGGGAGACCACAATGAAAACGGTCGCGGCAGCGTTGCTTGTCACATGCGCGCTGTGGGCGCAGCCTCCTTCGATTGTCGAGTTGCAGCCGCGGGGAGCACAGAAGGGCAGGCCGTTTTCTCTGACTGTTGTTGGGCAGAACCTCGGCGAGGGCCTGAGCGTGATTTCGAATCTTCCAGCGGCATTCACCCCGATGGGCTCCGCAAAGCAGGGCATGGGCAATCGCAACGCAGCGTTTCTAGTGGAACCCAACGCGGACTGGACGGTGGGCGTCTACACGATCCGCCTGAAGGGGTCGAATGGACTTTCTAACGTTCTGCTATTCAGCGTGGGCGCGTTTCCGGAGATCGCCGAAGAAGAAAGTCTGCCCGGGGCCGCGCCTCACCAGAACGACTCGATTGAGCGCGCCCAGCCGCTCCCATCGACTTCAGTAACCGTGAACGGGACGCTGCAAGGCCCGGAACGCGACGTATACCGGATTCAAGCGAAGGCCGGCGAGCGGCGGGTTTTTGAAGTGGAGGCGCGGCGTGCGGGTTCGGCCATCGACCCGGTCATCAGCGTGATGGACGGCTCAGGAAAGGTGTTGGCGCGCAGCGACGACGATCCGTTATTGAGCCTCGACGCGCGCGTGGATGTCACCTTTGCGAAAGGAGGCTTCTATTACGTCGAGGTCCACGATGCGCGTTTTTCGACCCAGATCCAGAACTTTTACCGTTTAAAGACCGGCGTGTATGCGTACCCAACCGAAATGTTCCCGCTCGGCGGGAGGCGCGGCGAAAAAGTCGAGGTCGAGCTTTCGGGCACCAAGGTGAACGTGGATCTGGCCGGCGCCAAAACGCCTCGAGTTTTTGTGAACCTGCCTGATTCGCCAGTCTTGCCGCTGCCCTTCGCCGTAGGCGACTATCCTGAGGTTCGAGAGCCTGTGGACGGGCCGCTCACGCTGCCTGTTACGGTCAACGGACGACTGGCGAAACCGGGCGAGGTCGACCGCTACGAACTGAGCGTCGAGCCCGGGCAGGAGTTGTTCTTCGATTTGCAGGCGAGGGAACTCGGAACGTCGAAGCTCACTGCTCTCTTAACGATCTTGGATGAGCAGGGGAAGAAGCTTGCTTCCGCCGGCGATGGACCGCTGCCCGTGGATGTGGCCGCGGTGCAGGCCAGCAGCCGGACGCTCGGCGATCCCTTCCTCCAGTTCAAGGCGCCCGAGAAAGTGCGCCGCATCTGGATTACCGTCGAAGATCTCGCGCGGCGAGGCGGGCCCCAATATGGATACCGCTTGATGGTGTATCGCGCCGCGCAGGATTTTCGAGCGTCCATCAGTACACCCTTTATAAACATTCCCGCGGGTGGCACGGCTCTTGTGAATGTGAATGTGTTGCGTCGCGGTTACAACGGACGTCTGCGGATCGAAGCCATCAACCTGCCACCCGGAGTGACAGCGGCGGGTGGGGATATTCCAGCCGAGGTCGCGGACCCGAACAACCGCGCGACCAGCCGCACCGCCATCTTGACGCTGACTGCTACGGCCGAAGCGAAGCTCACTGCGGGAGAACTCAGTTTCCGCGCGATCGGCTCGGACGAGCAAGGCCAGCGGATCGAGCGGTTGGCAACCGGACTCGGCTACTCAATAGGCGTGGCGGGAGCGACGGATCAGGGCGTTGTCGATCGTCAACGGCCGCTGACCGGAGCGTGGTTGGGATACGCGCTGCCTGCCGCGCTGACCGACCCGCCTCCAGCAACGCTCGCACTGAAGATGGAGAGTGTCGCGAAGAAGGAAGCGGGTTATCAATTCCTGTTCCGTTGGACCTGGACCGCGACAGCCATGCAAAACTGGCCCGATACAGTGGACGTGGACGTTCCGAACTTCAACGATCTGCGCGTCATTGAGATGGCGATCGATCCGAAGGATCGAAAAACAGGAACGTTTCTGATAACGTCCACCAGGAATACACTGCCCGCGCTTTACAACGTGGTTGTTTTGGGACGCTTGACCGTGGCCGGAACTCGACGGGATATTTACGTCCCGCTGGTAGCGTTCCCGGTGCCAGCTATGGACGAGGAGAAAGACAAAAATGCGCATACTTCCGCTGCTCGCTAGCGCCGCCGTTTCGCTCGCCGCCGCCGAGCCGGTTACTTTCTTGCGCGACGTGGCTCCCATTCTCAACAAGACGAGCTGCACGTCGGGCACATGCCATGGCGCAGCAAAGGGGAAAAACGGATTCAAGCTCTCGCTGCGCGGCTACGATCCGCAATTCGATTACGAAGCTTTGCTGTACGATTTGTCCGGCCGCCGGTTCAATCGGGCGGATCCGGCACGAAGCCTGATGCTCTCCAAGCCGACGCAGCAGGTAGCGCATGGCGGCGGATTGCGATTCGATCGCGACTCGCCGTATTACCGGACGATTTTCAATTGGATTGCGCAAGGGGTTCCGTTCGGGGATCCCGCGAAGGACAGCGTGGCTGCGCTCGAAGTGCTGCCGGGTGAGATTGCGATGCCCCGTCCGGGTGAGAAAACCAGCGTGAAGATCATCGCGCGCTTCGGCGACGGGCTGACCCGCGATGTAACCAACGAGGCGGTAATTGAATCGAATACTCCCGATGTCGCGAAAGTGGACGCGGCCGCAGCCGTGAGCGGCGAACGCATCGGCGAGGCCACGCTATTGGTTCGTTATCAGGGCAAGTACGCCACGATTCCAGTGAACGTCCTGAACCCGAAGCCTGGCTTCGCATGGAAGCCGCTCCCGCAGTACAATTACGTCGACCAATTGGTGGACGCGAAGCTTCAGAAGCTGCATATACAGCCGTCCGGTTTAGCCACCGATGCGGAGTTTCTGCGGCGTGTGACCTTAGATTTGATCGGCCAGCTGCCTACGCCCGCCGAAGTTCGCGAGTTTCTGGCGGACCCGGCGCCGTCGAAGGTAAAGCGGGAACGGTGCATCGATCGACTGATCGGCAGTCCTTCATTTGCCGACCGCTGGACCGTGAAGTGGGGCGATCTGTTGCAGTCCTCCCGAAAGTTTTTGGGAGAGAAGGCGACGTATGAGTTCCGCGAATGGATCCATTCGAGCGTCGCGGCGAACAAACCGTACGACAAGATGGTTCACGAGTTACTCACCGGCAGGGGCAGCGTCTACGACGTTCCAGCCGCGAACTATTTCCGCACCACGCGCGATCCCAAGCCAACCATGGAGAAGACGACGCAGGTCTTCCTGGGCGTCCGGATGGTCTGTGCCCAATGCCATGACCATCCCTTCGAGCGCTGGACCCAGAATCAGTATTACCAGATGGCCGCCTTCTTCTCAGCGGTCGGACTACGGCCTGGATATGAAGTGGGCGAGGAGATCGTCTACGATCAGCGCTCCGGCTACGAGATGCGGCACCCCAAAGACAACCGCGTGATGGCGCCGGAATTTCTGATCGCCTCGGCCGGCGCGGTGAAGATCCCTTCAGACGAGAAACGACGGGACGCGTTCGCCGACTGGCTGGTATCGAAGCAGAATCCGTTTTTCGCCAAGGCGATCGCAAACCGGATCTGGAGCTACTTCCTCGGTCGCGGCATCATTGACCCGGTTGACGATATTCGTGCGTCCAATCCACCGGTGAACGCGGCGCTGCTCGCGGCTCTGACCAAAGATCTGACGGACCACCAGTTCGACTTGCAGCATCTGATGCGCGTCATTGTGAAGTCCAGAACCTACCAGGCTTCTTTCCAATCGAACGAATGGAACGCTCTCGATGGTGACAACTTCTCGCATGCCATTCCGCGGCGGTTGAGTGCGGAGCCGTTGATGGACGCGGTGACCCAGGCGGCGGGCGTCCGTCCGAACTTTCCCGAGGTGCCCGAAGACACGACGGCTTCGCAACTTCCGGATCCTCACGTGGGAGCGGACGGATTTCTCGACTTATTCGGACGCCCCACTCGCGAATCTTCCTGCGAGTGCGAACGGCGAGCCGACTTCAGCCTTCCGCAAGCGCTGAACCTGATTAATGGCACGACCATTTCAGACGCTGTGGCCGATTCGAAGGGCCGAATCGCCAAGAGTGTACTGGCGGGCATGACCGACGCGGCCATGGTAGAGGATCTGTACCTCGCGACGCTGACCAGATTGCCGACCAAGACTGAATCCGAAAACGCATTGCGATATCTGGCCGGAGGACCCGAGACTCTGAAGGCGCAGGATTTGCTGTGGGCTTTGCTGAACAGCAAGGGATTCCTTTACATTTACTAGAGAAACGAGGCATTTGTGCTGAATATTCCTGGACGAATCGCCGGACAAACCTGCGAAGGACCCACACGGCGGGAGCTGCTGAGGATCGGCTCGCTGGGGCTTGCAGGGTTGCACCTGCCGGGCTTCTTTCTTTCGCAGCAGGCGGCCAAAGCCGCAGACACTGCCAACAAATACGCGGGCGCGCGTGGCTTCGACAACGCGAAGAACGTCATCATGATTTTCCTCCAGGGAGGCCCGAGCCATATCGATATTTGGGATCCAAAACCCGAGGCGCCGGAGAATATCCGCGGAGAGTTCAAGCCGATCAAGACCAAGATTCCCGGAACCTGGATTGGCGAGCACATGCCGATGATGGCGCAGGCCATGGATAAGGTGACGCTCATCCGGTCCATGAGCTACACGCCGAACGGCCTGTTCAACCACACTGCGGCGATCTATCAGATGTTGACGGGATACCCGCCGGACAAAGTCTCGCCTTCCGGTCAATTGGAGCCTCCCAACGCGGCGGATTTTCCCACAGCGGGGAGTCATGTCAGCAAACTCAAGCCGATGAAGGATGCGATGCTTCCGTTCGTCGAGCTACCGAGACCGCTCCAGGAATCGGGAATCATCGGCAAAGGCGGTGCCGCCGGCTTCCTCGGAAAAGCTTACGACCCGTATCGCATGTATCAGGACCCTGCGGGCAAAGTGACTCTCGACGACCTGTCCCTGCGCAAAGATATTCCGGCGGAGAGGCTGAAAGAGCGTTTTGAATTGCTGAAAGGCATCAATGGTTCGATGCCCGAGCTCGAAAAGGCGCTCAACAAGTCGGCGGTCGACGAGTATTATGGCAAAGCGTACGATCTCGTGCTGAGTGGCAAGGCGCGCGATGCCATGGACCTGACCAAGGAAACCTCGCAGATGCGGGAGCGTTACGGAATGCACACCTTTGGCCAGAGCGTGTTGATGGCGCGCCGGCTGATCGAAGCCGGAACGAAGTTCGTGCAAGTGAATTGGCCCTCGGTAGCGAATGGCGATCCGGAGAAAACTGCGTGGGATACGCACGCCGCAAATTTTGCGCCGCTGAAGAATCTCCATTGCCCGAAGCTCGACCGCTCGCTATCGGCCTTGCTCGAAGACATGGACCAGCGGGGATTGCTGAAGGAGACGCTGGTGGTGGCAATCGGCGAGTTCGGCAGAAGCCCGAGAATGGGTGTCTCCACCAGCGGGAATAGCAACAGTCCGGACGGGCGCGATCATTGGCCATACTGCTATAGCGGCGTTGTTGCCGGAGCGGGGATCGCGCGCGGCATGCAATACGGCGAATCGGACGCCACAGCGTCGAGTCCGAAAGAGAAGCCCGTGCATCCCAACGATTTGCTGGCAACGATTTACTACGCGCTTGGAATAGATCCAGATATGGAAATCCGGAACCACCTGAACCAACCGCGCGAACTGGTCAAAGGCAAAGTGCTTCTCGACCTGTTTATGTAAAGAATAAGGAGCGTGCCTTGAAACGCCGCGATTGCCGCACGAATCTTATGCCATCAGTGCTGCGGCGAGGAATGGTAGCCCTTTCACGCCGTGAAATTCGTGGACTCCA
>PNAJ01000076.1 GCA_003170295.1 Bryobacterales bacterium
TTAGCGGCTTAGTTCAATGATGCCACATCAGGCGGCGCAACGGCGGGGGAATTACCCTCCCGAATGATCCAGTTTGGGCGCCGGCTAAGTTTCGCGGTGTTTGTGCTGTGCAACACAGCGTTGCCAGAGATCTCTTTCTCGTCGAAGTTCTCTTTATTTCCTCAACATCGCGAAGCCGTACATCGTATCTCCGGCGCCGACTACTAAATACTGGGTTCCATCAAGCTCATAACTAATGGGGCCGTTGCTGATTCCATTGCCGAGATTGGCGTGCCACAGCGGTTCGCCGGTACTCGCGTTGAGAGCTACAAAGTTATTCGCGGGATCTCCAGCGAACACCAGATTTCCAGCCGTACTTAACACGCCGCCACGGCCGCCCGCGCCCTCCCATTTGTGGCTCCAGCGGATCTTGCCGGTCTTGTAATCGATCGCCTGCAGCATGGATTCGGACCAGCCGCCCCGATCGTTCCCGCCCCAGCCCTCGGGCTTTTCATCGGTATCGAAGATGTAGTAGATGCTGAAGGCCCTGGTCGCGTTGATATAGAACAATCCCGTGGCCGGACTGAAGCTTGGAGGCGGCCAGTTGGCGGCTCCGCCCTGGTTCGGGGAGACGAGGGCGCCATCCAATTGCGGTTCCTTCGCGGGGTTCGGGACAGGTTGACCTTTCGCATCCAGACCCTTCGCCCAATTGGTCTTCACAAATTCCGACGTAACGATATTTTTCCCGTTGGTTCTGTCCAACACGAAAAAGTATCCGTTGCGGCTGGCCTGCGCCACCAATTTTCTGGGTTGCCCGTTGATTGTGCCGTCGATCAGCACGGTCGTCTGAATGGCATCCCAATCGTGAGTATCGTGCGGCGAGGGCTGGAAATGCCATTTCAGCTTTCCAGTGTCCACATCGAGCGCGACAATCGATTCGGTGTAGAGATTGTCACCCAGGCGGCCTTTGCCTGCGATGACCGGCTGGGGATTGCCGGTACCGAAAAAAATCGTTTTCATCTCGGGGTCGTAGGTGCTCGATAACCAAGTCATGCCGCCGCCGTGCGACATAGCCTCGGCATTGGGCCAGGTTTCGGAACCCGGTTCGCCAGGCTTGGGGCTGGTATTCCAGTGCCACTGGAGGTCGCCGGTCTCGGGATCGCGCGATTCGAGGTATCCGGGAATGTCGAGATCGTCGCCGCTGACGCCGATGACTACGTGATTCTTGATAATCACCGGCGCCATGGAGCCGTAGTACATCAGATCCGGATCGCAGATCTGTTGCCGCCAGCGCTCCTTCCCGGTGGTGAGATTGAGAGAAACGAGATGACAATCCGGAGTCTCAAAATAAAGCCAGTTGCCGGATATTCCGACGCCGCGATTTCCGATGTGCATACCGCCCTTCGATTCCCACGTGTGGTGCCAGATTTCGCGCCCCGTTCGCGCGTCGATCGCCCAGACGTGGTCCGGAATCGTGAAGTACATAATGCCGTCGACCACCAGCGGCGTGGCTTTGATCGCGCCTCCAAAACCGCCTCCCGTATTGATTCGATAAACCCATGCGAGACTCAGCGAGTCGACATTAGAGGCATTGACCTTCGATAGGGGACTGAATCGGCGTCCCGAATAGTCGCCGTTATAGGTTGGCCAGGAGTCGGTCGGCGGCTGCGTCAACTTTGCCGGATCCAGTCCCTGGCCGAGCGTCGCCGCGGCCAGCAACGCGAACGTGAACGAAGTTCTCATGAACGTCATTTCAATGTCTCCAGATACGCAACGACATCGTGAATATTTTTGTCCGTATAATGATCCAGCAGATCGATGTGCGCCTGGTACGGATCGTGCTTTTCAACCTTGAGTCCCGGTGTCCTTTTCCAGTCCGTGTAAACGCCGGAATCGTCCCTTAAAGACACGTTGAAATCATCGAGTGCGATCAGGACACCGGTAACAGCAACGCCTGATGGAGGTGTAACGGTGACCATGACGGGCTTCGACGTACTGGCTGCGCCGCGTCCGCGTCCCCCGCGTCCTCCACGCGGAAATACAAACTGCTGTTGCAGCGAGGGCGGGTCGAACTTTTTCGCGATGCCCGCAAGATCTCCGGTCGGCGAATGACAACTGCTGCACCTGCCTGCGCCATTGAAGTAAGCGGCGCCGGCCGCTGCATCCCCAGTCAGCACGTTCAGGATCTGAGAATAAGGCCCGCTGCGTAGCGTGTCGTTCAGTTTCTGGTGCAGAAAATGGGAAAGATCCGCCACCTCCACTATGGTGAGGCTGGCGCTGGCCCTGCCGCTCTGCATCGGGTGCCCCTTCTTGAGAAACGGTCCCACGGTATTCCCGTACCTGTCATGCAGTACCGTGAGGCTGCGGACCAGATCGGGTCCTTTTTGGTTTTCCGGAACGGCATCGCCGCCTCCCCGCGCCTTCGGGCCGTGGCAAGTAAGGCACTCCGCGATATAAACGGTTCTGCCCCGGTCCGCGGCGGCGGCATTCACGATATGCATGTCGTTCGGTCCCGCTCCGCCGCCCGCGGGCCGGGCCCCTCGGCCGCGACCGCCGCCAGTGGCCTGTGGCCCTAAGTTCGCGGCGAGATAGTCCACGATTTGAGTGAACTCCGCGTCGCCTATTTTCGCCCCTTTCGTCACCATGTCGGCAACCGTTGTGTTCCACTGCTCCCTGCCCATCGCCTTGCCCAGCACCATCTCGGCTGCGTGACACGTGCCACACGCCTTCTGGACCGTTTCCTTACCAGCGCCCTCCGGCAACTGCGCCCGGCACTCGATTGCGCCAGTGATGGCAATACTGCCCGCGACCAGCGTCAGATGGACAATGCTTCTCATTTCGATGTTCCTCGCGTTCAACCGAACAAAACGGATCTCATGGCAGCCATTGCCGGACAGCCTTTCCGTTCCAGCCCCATCACCCACGCGATGGAGCACGGAAGGATCTCAAGGTACCGACGCTCATTATAATCGCTCCCGGAGTGGCCCGTGGCATTGACGAACAACCGTCCGTCCCTGTAGGAATCGTCCCAGGTCGATTGCCCGAATGGACACGGAATTGCGCGTATCAGAGTATTGACATGCCATTTCGATGCACACTCTAAAGCGCGGAGCGAACTGGCGGGTCGTCGGGAGACTTGCGAATCTGTCGAACAGCTCGCCGCTAATCGCGTACATCGAAACGGCTTCGCGCCAGTGGCCAATAATGGCACCGTTCGTGGTCGCGCTTGATGAGTCCATCTTTTAGAGGTACTGTCCAGATGGCTACCGTTAATGCCCAACATCGAATCCCTCATGATTGAGCAAGGTCGGGTATCTGAAGATGCGCTCACGGGATTTCCAGGGGGATTACTTAACCTCTATTGTGGCTGGAGATGTCCGCGCGCACGGATACCCAGTCGTTAAGGACACTGACCCTCCGAACGATCCGGCACATGGGCTCGTTCTAGGGAAGAAAACCAGCGCATTCGCCAATGCAATGGTTCGCAGGCATCGATGAATCGTGGAGTCGGCCAAAACTTGAAAATCTCGGCTGATGCTCGATACGATCCGCTACCAAGAAGAGTGTGCCATTCTTGTGCCCACTCCACGTTTTTCAGCATTACTCAACATTGCTCGCCTGCTGGCGCAAGCCCTCTGGAACTGTTTGATAACTCGCAACAATGCGTAACGGTTAGTACTCACTGTGCCTAGTGCTAATTATATGAAAATAGGATGATTTATGGTTCGGGACCACGAGGCCAGAGGTTCGAATCCTCTAGCCCCGACCATTTATCTCCACTTGAATTGTTGAAGAAGCCGTTCCCGCACCTGGTAAATCGCAGCGCAAAACAGCCCTAGCGCAACCAGAATCAGAGATGATGGAGCGGGTGTAACTCCACCGCCGCCTCCTGGGCCACCCCCGGGAGTACCCGGGCTGGAGACCGTATTCGAAGCTAGCGTGACCGCGCCGACCCGAGCCAAGGCTCTCCCGATCGAAATAACTGCGCTGGTATTGAGCGTGATGGACGCCTGCGCCATTATGTTCCCGTAAAACGTCGTGCTGGTTCCCAGAGTCGCCGAGGATCCGACTTGCCAAAAGACGTTGGCGGCTTGAGCGTTGTTGATAAGGACAACAGCCGAGGAGCTAGCGGTAGTTAGGGTACTTCCGATCTGAAAGATAAACTCCGCACTGGAATTCCCCTGGCCGTTGAGAGTGAGCGTCCCGGTCAACTGCGCCGATGTTGCAAAGCAATAAACTCCCGGTGTGAGCGTGAGTCCACCTAGATCAACACCGGTCAGGACGTTACCGCCAGGGCATGGCAGCCCCATTGCGGTGTTATAGGCTGCAGTCAAGTCAACTTGGGCTTGCGCCGCGGTAGCATCCGCCGAATGCAACGTCCCGGAGAACACCGCTCCCGGCGGAAATCCAGTGATGGCGCTCCCTGCACTTACTCCAACATTGCCGGTGACGGTGGTAGGACCGGTGTTCGTAACGGTCGAGCCAGCTAGAACCCCGAAAGTGGTGACCGTTGGCCCAAGGGTCACCTGGGCGTTTAGACAGAGGGAAAACGTCGACCAAAAGAGGAGCTTTGTTAGCTTGTTCACACCCTCACCTTTTCATGCTGCGCGGTCGTCTCTAAAACTTTGCAGACACTGAATTTTACAACATATTTCGCCTTACTTTCAAGGGCTTTAAACTCTGATCAATAAATTAGCGCAAAAAAGCTGGCTTTAGGAAGGCAGGAACCTTTTTCGGCACGTCTCGCTCCTTAACTCCCAATCGCGATAACATTTTTGATGCAGCCGGATTTTCCCGCCAGAGGCTCCGCCGCCTGATCGAGAGGCCACCGGCGCGTGATCAGGGATCGCAGGGCGGCGGGCCATTTTTCGAGAAATGAGCCGATATCGGCAATCGCATCGGCAAAGCTTTCGATGCTCGCGTTGACGGTTCCGAAAATCAACTGGTTCTTCAACACCGCGTCGCGCATCAGGGTATCGGTATCGACCGAAGTGGGACCCTTGCGTCCCGGAACTCCCGTGAAAATGAAAACTCCATTGGTGCCGAGGTACGGCAGAACCTCAAAGGCGAGCGAGGATGCGCCCACCGCTTCATACACCACGTCGATGTTTCCCACTTGCCGGGCGAGATCCGCAATCGAAGTGGTTTCCGCGTGCGCGAATTTCGCGCCGAAAGAAGTCACCAGTTTTTCCAGATCGCTTGCGGCGGGCGTGCGCGAGTAGACGGTGGTATCGCAACCTTCGAGGACCAGCTTCATCGCGCCGAGCAATCCCACAGGACCGCCGCCCAGAACCACGGCCCGCGAACCTCTCTCCTGCCAGGGCAGGCGCTGCTGGATTTGATTGAGCTGCGCGATCCCTTTCTCGGCGATGGTCAGAGGCTCCACCAGCACCGCGACGTCGCGAAGTGCGCGCGGCACCGGATTCAGGTAGCGCTCCTGCTCTACCACGAGCTCGGCCATGTAGCCATGCCGCTGATTAATGCCACGCTCCGTGAATTTTCCGGTGTAGCAGAAGTCCTGGCGATCGGCGCGACAAGCGATGCAAGCGGGGTCGGAGCACGGCCGGCGCACGGTGGGAACCGCGATGTCCCCCACCTCGACTTGGGTGACGCCGGAACCAATCTCGATCACTTCGCCCAGCGATTCGTGTCCAAATAATAAGGAACGGCGAACCCTCAGGAGGCGTGCCGTACTCGAACGCAACGATTTCTTTGTCCGTTCCACAGATGCCCACATCGAGCATACGGAGCTTCACTTCGGTGGGAGACGTCACGGTTGGCTTGGGGTGATCGATGACGCTAAATCTTCTATCGGCAGGGAACACAGCAACGGCTCTCATAGGACGATTGTCCGCGATTTAGGGTTCCGAAAGGAGGTCCAAGTAGAAGAGCAGTTCGTCCATGGCATAGTACTAGACATATTACTTAGGCATATTACTAGGCTTGGCTTAAGTGGAATTTCCTGGTAGTATGTCTGCACAGTAGAAAGTGAAGATTTGCAATGGCCATCCTCCCCCGGAGCCTTTGCGTGATCCTCACCCTATGGATGGTCTGCTCGCGTCCTTCAGCGTCCACCCAGCCCGAAGCGCCAGCTTTCGGAGCATGGTGGGGCACGCCGGATTCTAGAAAAATCGCCCGACAGGCGAATGATGCTCGCCGAGCGGGCGATCTCAACGAGGCCGAGATTTATTACCGGCAAGGATACGACGATGGAGCGCGCCGCCACGATGAGCGCGCCATGGTCGGCTATCTCAACGGCATCGCGGCTGTCCAGTTGACGCAATTGCGCTATCGTGCGGCGCTCCAAACCATGTTGGAGGCCAAGAGCCGCGCGAAATCGATTGGCGATCGGGAGGCATTAGGGGCGCTGGCGGTCAATCTCTCCAATCTTTATCTCCAAGTCTGGGATTTTGAATCCGCCCTGAAAGAAGCCGAACAGGGGAGAGCCGCGACAGGCTCTCTCAGGCGGCCGTATTACCTTCCGAATCTATTGATCCAACTGGGACGTTTGCATGATATCAAGGGCGACGGCACGGCTGTCGCGCTCTACCGCGAAGGCATTCGACGCGCGAAATCGTACGGGGACCAGGGGCTTGCAGCGTTCGGGCTGGATCTTCTCGGCGAGGAGCGGCTCGGACAAAAGGATTTGGAGGAGGCGCAGAAAGCCATCGAAGAAGGAATGCGTTTGCGGGAGAAGTGTTCGCCGGCGGATCTGGACTTTTCCTGGTGGCGAATGGGCGCTTTGAAGCTGGCTCGCGGGGATTTGGCAGAGGCCGCGCGCTACACGGATCTGGCGCTCAAAGCGAAGCGGGCGGCTCCGGAATATCGGCTCATGCACCAGCGCGGCGAGATCCACATGGCTTTGGGCGATCGGGCGGCGGCGCTCGCCGATTTTCGAGAAGCTGTCGAATTGGCATCGCGCTGGCGGCTTAAGGTCCTTCCAGCGAGTTCGTCGTTGACGGCGACGAATGTCGCGCTCGAGACCAAAGTATTTGCCTCTTTCATCGAGGCGGCCGCGCAGGAAGCGTTGAGAACCGGGAACCAGCGGTGGGCCGAGGAAGCGTTTGAAGCAGTGGAGCTCAATCGGGCCGCCAGCCTTCGCGAGAGCCTGGCGCTTGCGGATGTGTGGCACCGGAAGGTGCCGCCGGAGTATTGGGAAACGCTCGAAAAGCTTCGGAAGATCGACTCTCAGATGCTCGGAAAAACCCGAGTGAGCGAGGAGGCGCGGCGTCTCCGTTTGGGACTCGTCGAAATGGAAGCCAAAGCGGGACTCGGTTTTCCAGCAAAGAACACCGAGATTTTTCGGGATCAGAGTTCACTTATACATTTTCAACAAGGACTAAGTGGAATCGAAGTACTACTCAGCTTCCACTTGGGGGATCGGGAATCGTACTTATGGGCGGTAACGCGAAAAACGCTGCGTTTGCAGAAGATTGGGGCAGCGGGTGCGATTCGGAGGCAGGTTTTGGCGTTGACGGAAGCGGTTCGGGCAGGACGGCCGGAGGCAGTGGAGTTGGGCGAAGGGCTTTATCGGGAGCTCTTCGGTCAACTGGGGCAGGAGGCGGCGTCGAAGGCGGCGTGGTTGCTCTCCCTGGAAGGGGCATTGTTCGAGGCGCCGTTCGCTGCACTTGTGACGGAGCAGAAGGGCGGCAAAGTGAATTATCTGGTGTCGGAGCATTCAGTGCAGACGATACCTGGAGCGCTGCTGTTGAGCACGCGCGCAGAGGCAGGAACGGGATGGTTCCTGGGTGTCGGCGATCCTATTCATAACGCGGCGGACCCGCGTTGGGGAGAACGGCCGAAAGCGGCGGGATTCCTGAATCTGTTTCAAACGCTAAGAGCTGGAGTTGCCAGTCCGGACAGGCAGTTCGGGCGTCTGGTGGGGAGCGCCCAGGAGTTGAACCGAAGCGCGGCGAGTTGGGGCGGGAGGCCGGCTGTGCTGCTGGAGGGCGCGACGGCTCGGCGGGACACGTTTTTAAGAGAACTAGCCAAGAGTCCCGCGGTCGTGCACTTGGCGACGCATGTGCTCTACTCCAAAAAACAATCCTTTATTGCATTTGGGCTCGGGCAAAAAGGCGAGAGCGAATTCCTGACCACCACCGATGTCGCTTCGCTACGGGTGCCCGGGGCACTGGTGGCGATGACGGGCTGCGATACCGGCACGGGCGACGTGCTACCGGGGGCAGGTTTGCAAGGACTGACCCGGGCCTGGCAGATGGCGGGAGCGAGCGCCGTGCTCGCGACGTCCTGGCCGGTGCGGGACTCTACGGGCGATATTTTTGTCAGCTTTTACAAGCACTTGCGGCATTTTCCGGCGGCCGAGGCCCTGCGGCGGAGCCAGCTGGAAATGCTTCATTCGGGAACTTGGCGGGCGATGCCATCCTACTGGGCGCCTTATCAGATCACGGGAGGCGCGCGATGAGGAAGATCGAGGAAATGGGCCACGCCCTGATCGTCACTGCGGTCGGGGTGGCCATTGCAGAGGCTGCCATTCCGATCGAGGACGTCGAATCCGCGAAAGATGCCGGAGAACCCGAATCCTACGCCGAGTGGATCGACTTGGTGGACCGGATCCGGTTGAGCGAAACCGACGGGATGGAGGAGTTGTACCTGCTATTCTCCAAAGGCATCCGGTTCTATTTGTGCCGCCAACTGGGGCCACAGGAACTGGACGACAAGGTGCACGACACATTTGTGGTCGTGGTCCAGGCGATCCGCCGCGGGGAATTGCGGGAACCCTCTCGATTGATGGGGTTTGTGCGAACGATCGTGCGCCGGCAGGTGGCCGCGCATATCGATAGGGTGGTCCACACCCGGCGCGACCAGATCGATCTCGATTCCACCGTGCGGCTGGCGGCTCCGGAGGGGAATCCTGAAGAACGGGCGATTTTCAGCGAACGAACGCACTTGATTAATCGGGTTTTGGGAGAGCTTTCAGATCGCGATCGGGAAATTCTGACCCGGTTCTACCTTTTGGAACAAAGTCAGGATCAGATCTGTTCTGAGATGGCCCTCTCAGAGACACAATTCCGGCTCTTAAAGTCGAGAGCCAAGGCCAGATTTGGAGAATTAGGTAAGAAAAAACTGACTCACCGCGCTTTACACGCAGTTATGGTGAGAACTTCGGCAAGTGTGTCCCACTAAGGAACTGAGTTTCAGTTCGGTACGGCGCGAAGTCGCCTAGGGGGAACGCTGTGACCATTCAGTGGACGCGCGACAGACATCCTCACGAGGATGTCTTTGAGGAATACGCACTCGATCGCCTTTCCGAAGAAGAGACACCAGCTTTTGAAGAGCATCTGCTGATCTGCGAGCAGTGTCAAAACACGCTCGCGACAACCGACGAATATATTCAGGTTCTAAAGGCCGCGACTCGGGCATATGTGGCCCGCCCTACTAGAAACTCGTCACATCTGATCCGTTTCGGGGACAAGGGCTTGCGGTGGAACGCCGCTGTGGCGGCAGTGCTCCTTCTCACCTGTCTGACGGCACTTTTGTCCTGGCGGACACCAGTAGCCGATCCCGAAACGATCGCGCTGGAGGCCTATCGC
The DNA here is from genome assembly GCA_003170295.1 of Bryobacterales bacterium. Classification (GTDB taxonomy): domain Bacteria; phylum Acidobacteriota; class Terriglobia; order Bryobacterales; family Bryobacteraceae; genus Palsa-187. Next base: position 9,531 of record PNAJ01000076.1, read on the forward strand.
GGAGCAGGGGCTTCGACGCGAGTTCCTGCGGGACGGCCTCTCGATCTCACGATCGACTTGAAGGATGTCAGGCCGGCGGGAGGCTACCGGCTGGAAGTCGTTGACGCGACGGGACGCCGCGTATGGTTCGGCGGGACACCGGCTCATTTGAACAAAGGACTGGCTCCGGGGACTTATTGGGTGCGTCTGACGACGGACACAGGCGAGCCGCTGCGCGAATTCGGTCTCACTGCGGATAATCGACCGTAGGTGGTCGAAGATCGGCAAATTCTGCTGTGTGCCCCCTAGCCAGATTCACCCATCTCTTTGAAGTGAATACGTTTCCTCGTTTGGCGAATAAACTGCCGGTATACCCGTCATGGAACCTAAAACCTACGCAAAGACCGCAGCGTTTATCCTGCTCGCCAGCTTCGCATTGAGTGCGCAGGAGACGAATCCAACCCGCAAACCGCAGCCACAGGGGGAGATCAAACCGGACCCTAACTTCCCGCAAGCCATCTTCCGGATCGAGGTCGTGGAGCATACCAGTCAGGCCGTTAATTACCTGCATCGAGGCGGATCCACCAAAATCGATTTCGCCGGCACTCCCCTCATGTCTATGGGCAAAGGATCGGCGAAGGTCGAAAGCGAGCGCGGCGTGATCAAGATCGGCGCCGAGTTCAAGAACATGGCTCTTCCCAGCAGCTTCGGACCGGAATACCTGACCTACGTGTTGTGGGCGATCTCGCCCGATGGACGTCCGGTAAATCTCGGCGAGCTGACGCTAAACGACTACGGCATGGGCTCGACCAGTAAAATCGATACCACCAGCGACATTCAAACCTTCGGCATGATCGTGACCGCGGAGCCTTATTACTCCGTCACGCAGCCGAGCGACGCGGTCGTTATGGAGAACATTGTGCGGCCGACGACGCAAGGGGTGGTCGAAAATATCAGCGCGAAGTTCGAACTGCTGCCGCGCGGCATGTATACGAATCATGGCAAGGCTGCCGGATTCACGCCGATCGTAGTCAGCAAGAAGGATCCCTTCGAGTTATACGAAGCGGAGAACGCCGTCCAGTTGGCTCGTATGGCGGGTGCTCAGAAATATGCAAGCGATAGCTTCCAAAAAGCCGAGGCCGCTCTGCAGCAGTCTCTCAAATATCAAGTGCAGAAGCCCGGACAGAAGCCTGTGATCACGATGGCTCGGGAAGCCTGCTTGCGCGCGGAAGACGCCCGCATCATTGCATTGCGAGCGGAGCGCGCCGAGGCTCTCGATAATGAGCGTAAAGCCGGAACCGCGAGAGAGAACGCCGAAAGGCAGAAGGCCGATGACGCTCGCATGCTCGCCGAAGATGAGGCGCGCGCGCGCCGCAAGGCGGAGCTCGACCGTCTGGCAGCCGAGCAGGCGAAGAACGAAGCGATGACGCTGGCCCAAAACGCGCAGACCGACGCGGAGAATGCAAGGCGCGACAAAGAAGCCGCGGATCGCGCTAAGGGAGAGGCGCTGAACGCCAAGGCGGAGGCGGACCAGGCTCGCTTGGCTGCCGATAAAGCTCGCATGGACGCGGAACAGGCTCGCGCCGCCGCGATCGCTCAGCAGCAGCTGCTCGCCGGGGAAACGGATCGCGCCAAAGCGGAGGCCGATCGGGCCAAGGCGGAAGCCGATCACGCAAGGATGGCGGCAGCCGACTCTGACCGCCTGCGCATGCAAGCCGAGCAGGGCCAGGCGCAGTTACGCCAGCAATTGCTCGACCAGTTCAACGCCATTCTGCAGACGCGGGACAGCGCCCGGGGCCTGATCGTCAACATGTCCGATGTGTTGTTCGACACCGGCCGCTACACCTTGAAGCCGGGTGCGCGAGAAAAGCTCGCCAAGGTTTCCGGAATCGTTCTCGGACATCCGGGGCTGAAGATTGCGGTGGAAGGCCACACCGATAGCGTCGGCGGCGACGACTACAATATGAAACTGTCGGAAAACCGGGCCAACGCCGTGCGCGATTTTCTAGTTGCGCAAGGCCTGCCCGCAGCCGGCGTGACCAGTCGGGGCTTTGGGAAAACCATGCCGGTGGCCGATAACGCCACCGCCGCTGGCCGCCAGGTGAACCGCCGTGTGGAACTAGTGGTATCGGGCGAAATCCTCGGGACCCCGCTGACCACCACATCGTCCCATCTGAACTAGCCTCGCTCCACGTATTATGGGAATAGAGGAGCCGATGAGCAATCTCCGCTATTCCCAGGTGACGCCCAAGTCCGAGTATTTGAACCGCCGCCGGTTTCTTGCCGGCGGCGCGGCTGCAGTCGGCGCTCTTGTTCTGCCTGTCTCGACCTATGCAGGCGCTAAGCTGAGCGGTGTGACTAAAAGTCCTCTCAGCACTACCGAGCCCGCCACTCCATTCGAAGCCATTACCGGCTACAACAACTACTACGAATTCGGCACCGACAAAGGCGATCCCGCCAAAAACGCCCAGAACTTCAAGACCTCGCCGTGGACCCTCACGATTGAAGGCAATGTGGCGAAGCCGAAGACGCTCGATCTCGACGGCATCATGAAGATTGCGCCGCTCGAAGAGCGTATTTACCGTCACCGCTGCGTGGAACGATGGTCGATCGTGGTACCTTGGATCGGTTTCTCCCTCAGCGCCTTGCTCCAGCAAGTGGAGCCTAACTCCAAGGCGAAATACGTCGCCTTCCAAAGCTATTACGATCCTAAGCAGATGCCAGAGGGGAAGCACGCCGGCATCCAGCTGCCTTATCTGGAAGGGCTGCGGATCGATGAGGCGATGCATCCTCTGGCGATGCTGGTCGTCGGCCTCTATGGCGAGGTGTTGCCGAACCAGAACGGCGCTCCTCTGCGGCTTGCGGTGCCGTGGAAGTACGGCTTCAAGAGCATCAAGTCGATCGTCAAAATCAAGCTGGTCGAAAAGGAACCGCCCACCGCCTGGAATCTCGCCAACGCCCACGAGTACGGATTCTATTCGAACGTCAATCCCGAGGTCGATCATCCGCGCTGGAGTCAGGCGAAGGAGCGCAGACTACCGGGTTTCGCGACGCGGCCCACTCTGAAGTTCAATGGTTACGGCGATCAGGTCGCAGGCCTCTACACTGGCATGGATCTCAAGAAATACTACTAACCTGACGCATGAATAAGATCCTGGCGAGCGGCTGGACCAAGGCCGTCGTTTTCCTGATGTGTCTGGTGCCTGCGCTGCTGCTTGGTTCGGGCTGGTATAAAGAGGCGTTAGGCCCGAATCCGGTCGAAAACATCACTCACACGACCGGCGATTGGACCATTCGCTTTCTACTGATCACGCTTAGCGTCACACCGCTCCGGAAACTACTCCATCTGCCCATGCTCATCCGCTTTCGCCGGATGCTCGGGCTGTTCGCATTTTTTTACGGATGCCTGCACTTGACGACATACTTGTGGCTCGATCAATTCTTCGATTGGGCGGGGATCTGGAAGGATATTTATAAGCGGCCGTACATCACAGCAGGATTCACGGCGTGGATCTTGTTGGTCCCGCTGGCGCTGACTTCGACTTCATGGGCGATCCGAAAGCTCGGCGGCAAGCGCTGGCAGTTGTTGCACCGTCTGATTTATTTCAGCGCGCTCGCAGGAGTGATTCATTACTACTGGCTTGTGAAGTCGGATATCCGGCTTCCTCTGATGTACGGCGCGATCCTGCTAGTGCTGATGCTCTATCGGGCCATAATCTGGTTTCGCCCGAAAGCCAGAGCTGGAGGCTCATTCTAAACACAGACTAAAGTCTGTGCCACCTCCTGTTAGCACATGGTGGCACAGGCTTCAGCCTGTGAAAGACTTTTAGGAGACCTACGCCGGCGGATGCTCTTCCGCCTTGTCCTCCGCCACGGCGACCGGCGCGGAAGCGGGGTCCGCCCCGAGTCCCAGGCCGAACGTTCCGCCAGCAGCCGGATGATGAGCTGCCTCGCGAACTCCCTCCACGTGCGCCTCGTCGATCCTCTTCTTCTCTTCCTCTTCCTTCGGCGTGTAGTACGAGTGATAGTACGTGTATTTACTGTAGAGTTCTCCGCGACGTGCGCCGTTCACTACGATGCCGAGCACGTTGTTATTACACAACGACTGCATCGCGCGCGTCACCGAATCGATGGTCGTGTGACCGATGCGGACCACCAGCAGCGTACCGTGGCACAGCGTCGATAGCAGATTCGCGTCGGCCGCGAACAGCAGCGGCGGACTATCGAGAACGATCCAGTTGAACAGCGTCGGCAACCGGTCCAGCAGGTGCTTCACTTCGCGCAGGTTCAGCAGTTCCAGCGGATTGATCACCGCCTCGCCCGCCGGCATGATGTAGAGATTGGTTCCCGCCACCTTCTTGATCGCCTTGTGGAGCGGCACCCGGCCCAGCAGATAGTCCGTGATCCCGGGGCTGCGATCCACACCGAACAGCGTATGCACAATTGGGCGGCGGAAATCGAAATCCGCCAGCAGCGTCGTATTCCCCGCCAGGTGCGCCTGCGCCAACGCGAGATTCGCGGCCGAGAGCGACTTGCCTTCCGCCGGCGAAGGGCTGGTGATCACCACCGTGTGAATCGGCTGCAGCGTCTTCATGTGGTTGAGCCGCGTACGCAGCGTACGGAACTCTTCCATCGGCGCTTCATGAGGCCGCGCCACGTCGATCAGCAGCGAGTCGGTGGCGGCCCGGAAAGGAATCTCCTCCACCTGCTCCAGCAGATTCGCCAGGTTCGGACCGTGGTCCTGATGGGCGGCTGTAGCCGCGGCGCGCGCGTCCGCGTTCTGGCGCGAAACTGGCGGCGATAACAATCCCGCCTGTTCGGCGCGTCGCAATGCATCATGTACTCGGCTCATAGGTTCCGCCTCAAACTTTCGTTACGTAGTAATACACCACCGACCCTGACATGATCACGACCGCGGCCAAAGACGCCGTGGTCCATCCCAGCCACGCCAGCCGCTTGCGGCGGCGCACCACGAAATCGTTCTCCAGCAGTGGAATGCTGCCCAGGATCGCCATTTGTGTGTACGCCCGCACGTCTTTCAAATTCTTGAGAGACGTGTCTTTCATTTCCAGGCCGGCCGCAATCACGATGCCCAGCAGCAATCCAATACCGGCGCCGATCGAGATAATCACCGGCCGTTTCGGCTCTGTCGGATTCAGCGGCAAGGAGGCGGGGTCGAGAAGCTCCAGCGTCTCGCCTTGTTTGCGTCCTTCCATGTCCTGAGCGATCTGCGCCTTTTGCAGATTCTGATCCAGACTCACATACTTTGTTCGAGCGATTTCCTTCTCCCGCAGAAGGTCGCCATACTCGCGTGCGCCCGCCGGAACCGTTTCAACACGAGACGAGTAATTCGCGATCGACGCATTCACCCGCGCCATATCTTTGTTGAATCCCGTCACTTCCATGTCCTTTGCCTCAATGTTCGCTTGAAGAGTGCGGATTTGAGCATCGATATTGCGCAACTCGCGCGCCTGCAAGGGATTCACCGGTCTAGCCGGAGCGACCGCCGTGCCGGCTGTCGCCGCGTCGGCCTTTTTCGTCGCGGCATCTTCCGCCAGCAGCTCATCGCGGCGTTGCTTGGCGATCGCCAGTTGGCCTCGCGCGGTCCGCACGTCGGGCCAATCTTCCTTGTAATGCTGCAGCAGCAAGTTTAACCGCAGTTCAACGTTCTGAACGTCATGCTCCGCCTCCGCCAGCTTCTCGTTCTTCTTCTGATAGGCCAAGGATTGTTGTTCCATGGGCTGCTCTTTCGCCACTGCCGTTTGCCCATCTCTCAAAATCTGAATCTGCGATTGCATCTGCAGCCTGTCCTGATTGGCGCGGCTGATCTGGCTTCCCAGGTAGGCCACTTGCGTTTGCAGAGTTTGGAGCTGGCGCATGTTCGCGTCCATCTGATCCGGCAGCCGGCCATTATTCGCCACCTGGAACGCTTGCAGCTTTGCTTCGACATCGTCCAGTTCCTTGTGGGCCTGATCCATCTGGTCCTTCAGGAACTGCGTGGTGTTGTAGGTCGCCGCTGAACGGTTCCGGATGCTCTCGTCGATGAACCGGCTCCCCAGATCCTGCACCACCTTTTGCGCCTGGTAGCGATTTTCGTATTTGAACGAGATGGAAAAAGCCGGCACCCCGCGGTGCTCTCCTCCGGTGGTCATCGTCGCAACCGGCGCAATCAAAATCTTGTTGGTCTTCATGTCCTCGACCAGATCCTCGATCGGCAGCCGCGTGCGATCCTTCGGATATAAACCATATGTGTTGATGACATTGGTCAACACCGAGCGGCTCAGAATCGTCTGCGCCATGGAGTTGAGACGATCGCTCATCGCCTGATTTACCGCTGCCTGCACCATTTGCTCCGGCACCTGCTGCGGCACAACCCTGATAATTTCCGTCGAGGTATAACTATCCGGCCAAATATAGACGCCGACCACGCTCACCACCAGCGTTAACAGAAACGGCCCAAAAATCCACCCCTTATGCCGTCTCATGATATCGATATAATCCTCGATATCGAGCGCCCTTCTCGGAATACTCATCCCCTCGGTTGGCTGCATTGCGTTGTGACTCCTTATTACTCTGGAACGTAAATCGTGTCGCCCGGCTCCAGAAAAATGTTCTGGTCTAAATTTTTGCCGTGCAGGACATCTTTGTAATTAAATTTGATTCGCTTATCGCCCCGGATGATGACGATCTTCTTGACGTTTGCAAAATCTTTGAACCCGACGCTGCTCAGCGCATCGAAAACCTTGGTCGGCAACACCAGCGGATACGGACCCGGCCGCAGCACTCCTCCCGCCACCGTGTAGCGCTTACTGTTCACCTGCGCCACCGTAATCGTGACATCGGGATTGTGCAGGTACGTCGAAAGCGCCTGCTTCATCTGTGCGTTTAGACGCTCCGGCGTCAGCCCGGCCGCCTGCATGTCGCCGATCAGAGGCATCGTGATCTTCCCGTCTGGCCGCACGGATACGGCCCTCGTGAGTTGTGCTTCGTTAAACACACTCACATAGAGAACGTCCTCCGGCCCGATCACGTAAGCCTTCAGATCCACCGGCGCTCCAGGGGTATCCGGCCCCACGCTGTTGGGCAGAGTCTTCGGCGCCTCAGCGGGTTTTTCGGGAGGGGGCTGCTGCTTCGCCGGGGCCTGCGCCACCAGCATGGCCGATGAGATCAGACATACTGGTAGACAGAGTACTAAACTTCTGGAAACCACGGACACGTTCCTCCTCGAGAGCGGCTCGCTCTGTTATTATCTATTAAAACAATATTTTGCGAGCACTGTCCAGTTACCTCGGTACCGTAACTTTCGCCATGTCACACCCTACGCCTATTCGCTACTACCTGGCTAAGACCGAGCCCTCCGTCTACTCCATCGAGAACCTGCAACGCGACAAAAAGACCGTTTGGGACGGCGTCACCAATCCGCAAGCCGTGCGTGCTATCAAGGACATGCAACCCGGCGACCGCATCTTCATCTATCACAGCGGCGGAGTGTCCGCAATCGTGGGCCTCGCTCTGGTACTATCGGCGGGTCGCCCGGATCCGAAGAGCCCCAAATCCGCCGTAGTGGACCTGCAATTCCTCGCGACCCTCGATTCCCCCGTCACCCTCGCCGAAATAAAACAGTCGAAAAAGTTCGACGATTGGGCGCTGGTCCGTCAAGGCCGCCTGTCGACCATGCTTGTCCCGGAAAAATTCGTCGCTTGGGTTCGCGAGAAATTCCCCAAATCCGGCATCTAGCGCAATGCCTTCTCAGCGCCAGGTAGCGAGCCAAAATCATACTTGGCGAGCTTCGTGCCTTTGCGTGCATTCTTATTTATTTCGAATGCGCCGTGATTTTGTGGAGATGGTAAGCGCCACCTTCAATGCTGAAGTAAAAGCGCCAGTCGCCGTTCACGCGAGCCTGCCATAGTCCGGACGCTTCGTCGAATTTCTTTGCGCGCAGAGAAGGGTGTCGCAGATTCTGCTTGAGGAATGTGAGCTGTTTGAAGAAAGCCCGGCGAACCAAAGGCGGCGCGCTTTCGAGCAAATCCAGAAAGCGCGGCGAGAAAACAATCCTCACCGGCCTCTCAGTCGCCCCTTTTCAGCCCGTTTGCGCAATTCGCGTTTCATGGCGGCGATGGCATCGGCCGCGCTATCGAACGGTCCATAAGAACGGCCGTTCTTAATCTCTTCTATGCTGGCTGCGATATCGGGATCCAGCGCCGTTCGCGGAGTGAACGTGATTTTCCCCCGCTCTACCTTGGCCTCCAGCACATCGCCCACCTGAATGCCGATCCGCTCGCGCACCTCCTGCGGAATCACGACCTGAAATTTGTTTTTGACGGAAACCAGTGACATAGCGCAAGCTCACTCGAATTATAGCCCCAACACCCGCGCCAGACCCGCGTGTAAACTAGGACTTGCCTGCGCTCGCTCAATCCGTCGCCGACCTTTCCGCCGCAACCGGCGTGCGCGCCGCTCTCGATTGGTTCCGCCGCGAGCGTGCCTGGATTCTCGATCAGCATCTCAAGCTCTGCCGCATCCCCGCGCCCACATTTTTTGAACAGAAGCGCGCCGAATGGATCGCCGCCCGTTTTCGCGACCTCGAATGGGACGCTAAAATCGATCGCGCCGGCAATGTCGTCGCATCCCTCGAATCCCGTCGCGACGCCCCCCTCATCGCCGTCACCGCCCATCTCGATACCGTCCTCGCCCCGCGCGCTCCCGACGACATCAAGCTCTCCTCCGACGGCAAGCTGTTCGGACCCGGCGTGTCCGATAACGGAGCCGGCCTGTCCGCGCTCCTCGCTCTCGCCGCGGCTTGGCAGGCTGCTAAGCCTCTAAACGATTCCCCACTCGCCCCCGTCCTCATCGCCAATGTCGGCGAAGAAGGCGAAGGAAATCTCTCAGGCATGCGCTATCTCTGCCGACCCAATGGGACCACCCGCATCAAGGCCTTTCTCGTCCTCGACGGCCCCGGCACCGACCGCATCACCTCGCAAGCTCTCGCCAGCCGCCGTTTCGACGTCAGCGTTACCGGACCCGGAGGCCATAGCTGGAGCGATTATGGCGTCGGCAATCCCGTCCACGCCCTCAGCCGCGCCGTAACTTTTTTTACCGACCGCGTTCCGACAGGCGGCCCCAAATCGTCCTTCAATTTTGGGTTGATGGAAGGCGGATCGAGCATCAACTCCATCCCGAGCGAGGCTCGCGCGAAAGTCGACCTCCGCTCGGAAAGCGCCACGCGTATCGATGAAATGGCGGCGCTCCTCGCGACCGCCGTCGACGAAGCAATCGTGATCGAAAACACCCGTGGCACCGCGCGCGTGTCCTCAAAGATAAAAGAGATCGGTTCCCGCCCCGGCGGAGGACTCGCCTCCGATGCGCCGATCCTGGAATATATGCGCGCCGTCGACGCGCATCTCGGCATCCGCAGCCATCTCGACTGCTCCTCCACCGACGCCAATATTCCCTTGTCTCTCGGCATCCCGGCCCTCTCCATCGGCACCGGAGGCCAAGGCGGCGGCGCCCATACGCCCGCGGAATGGTATCAACCCGAAGGCCGCGAACTAGGCCTCCGCCGCATCCTCCTAGCCCTCGGCCTCCTGCTAACCAACGAATGAGTGCCTGGCAACTGAGGCCAGAAGTCTACGGCCTACCGATCAAAATCGCGCTTTTCGATGCGTCGTGGGGCAGGTTGGCAACCTGCGGACCGATTGTCAATCGGTCCATCCGGCCGCGAGGCCGGATGCTTTGTAGAGCCGCGACCAACGGGAGCTGTCACAACCCCAGTTTTCGAGATCGCCGCCCCGTCCGCCCCCCAGTGACGTTTTTCCACACCCCTCGTCTATATCCCTGTGAGCGGGGAACGTCAGCCTGCCTGAAACCTCCCGAAGTGCGCGGACATCTATTAGGATGGAAGTAGACGGTAGGCGGGGTGCGCCCAAAGCTCCGAAAAGAGGTTTAGAAAAAACATGAAGCTGCTAGATAGAATGAGACAGCAAAAGCTCTTGTCAACGACTCTGATGTTGTTCACGCTTTCCCTCGGAATCGTGATCGGAACGCTCGTGAACACGGGAGTCAATGCGGCCCGCGCGCAAAACATCGCCCCCGATGCGACGCCGCTCGTGATTCCCGCCGCGATTGAGACCGGGAATGAATTCTCGAAGCTCGCCAAAAAAATCAGCCCGAGCGTAGTCAACATCACCGCCGACTACATGCCCAAGAGGCAAACCACCACCCGGAACCGCGTCCGCCCCGCCAATCCGGACGATCAGGAAGGCAACGGAACTGACGACGGATCCGGCGAATTGTTCCGCAAGTTTTTCGGCGGCCAGGCTCCCGGCCTCGTGATGCCCCAGGACGATTCCAAACGCGAACAATCCGGCACCGGCTTCATCGTCGATAAGAACGGATACATTGTCACCAATAAGCACGTCGTTTCCGACGAGCGTGGCAACCCCGTCGATCACATCAAAGTGAAGGTGCACGGCGACGATTCCGAGTATCGCGCCAAGCTCATCGGCTTTGACCGCGAGACCGACGTCGCGGTCTTGAAGATCGATACGCACCACCCTCTGCTACCCGTGCCTCTCGCCAATTCCGATGGCGTGCAGGTGGGTGACTGGGCAGTGGCCATCGGCTCTCCGTTCGGACTCCAGGAAACCGTCACCGCCGGAATCGTCAGCGCCATGAATCGCGCCAACATCGGCGACGGCCAGTTCCAGCGCTTCATCCAGACCGATGCCGCCATCAATCCCGGCAACAGCGGAGGACCGCTGCTCAATATCCGCGGCGAAGTCATCGGCATCAACACTATGATTGCCACGCGCAGCGGCGGTTATGAAGGAATCGGTTTCGCGCTCCCGGTGAACATGGTGGTGCGCGTGTACAACGACATCATCCATGACGGCCATGTCACCCGCGGCTCCATCGGCGTCAGTTGGGATCCCATCGTCAAGCCGGAAACGCTAAAGGCCTGGGGCTTCGATCACGGCGTCATCCTCCGCGACGTGCACAAGGACGGCCCCGCGGATAAAGCCGGCGTCAAGGCTGAGGATATCATCATCGGCATGAACGGCAAGCCGGTGAAAGACGGCGACGATCTGATGAGCCGCGTTGCCGATATGCCCGTGGGCACTCCCGCCGTTCTCACCATCGATCGCGACGGTAAGAAGATGGACTTCAAGCTAGTCGTGCAGGATCGCTTGAAGGTTTTCGCCGACGACCCCCGCGTCGCGGGCGAGAATAATCTGACCACGTCCAATAGCGACGTGGGCAAGCCCGAAGTCAGCAAGCTAGTGCAATTCGGCATCCAGGTGCGCGCTTTGAGCGATGAGGAAAAGGCGCAGACCACCGAAAAGCACGGCATGCTGGTCACGCGCGTCGAGCCGGGCTCCTTCGCCTCCGATATCGGCATGCAGGATCGCGATATCATCACCTCCATCGACCGCCAGCCGGTCAACTCGACCGAAGACATCAAGAAGGTGCAAGGCAAGTTGAAGCCCGGCGATCCTGTGGCGTTCCGCGTAATCCGCTCGGCAGGCGCAACGCGCGGCCGTCAATCGGCAACTTCGGTAACGCAATCCCTGTTCCTCAGCGGAACCCTGCCCGAGTAATAAATAGAAGCAATCAAAGCCAGGAGAGTCACCCTCTCCTGGCTATTTCCCCCTCCGGGTGGGGCGGACCCCCTGGTCCGCGGCCGATCCCCGGATCGGCCCGTCCGGTGTCCGCAGTCCTGGTTTTATTGGTCAAGAGCGCGATTAGGGATCGCGCAAGGACCAGGGGGTTTCCGAAGGTCTCCTAATAATCAGCCTGTGGCAACCTGCGGACCGATTGGCAATCGGTCCATCCGGTCAGAGTGTCGCCGCCCCGGGACCATCGCAATTCCCACACCGAACCCCGACGGTCAGCGAGGGGACTCTCCGGCAACGCTCTACAAGCACCGCGCAATCGCAAACCCGTCGTGCCCCTTGCCGCCAACCGTCTGAATCGCCGTCGCGCTCACCCGAGTCTCTGCAGCAAGAGCCTCCAGGAAACGCCGCACGCCCGCGACGTTCAGATCGCTCGAATCAGGGTCGATCACCGCTCCTTCACGCACGACATTATCGGCGACAATCAGACTCCCCGGACGCGATAACCGGATCGCCCATTGCAGATACTCCAGATTGTTCGGCTTGTCGGCGTCGATGAAAATCAGGTCAAACGGAGCTTCGTTAATCAGCAAAGGAAGCGAGTCAAGCGCCCGCCCAACCCGCACATCGACCCCATCGCCAAGCCCAGCCCGAGCAATGTTCGATCGCGCAACCTCAGCGTGCTTCTCATTCGCTTCGAGCGTAATCAATCGCCCACCCGCAGGCTGCGCCCGCGCCATCCAGATCGCGCTATACCCGCCCAACGTGCCAATTTCGAGAATCTTGCGCGCCCCTTGCATCTGCGCGAGCAGCATCAGGAATTTCCCTTGATTGGGCGAAACAGCATGCGCCGGCATCCCCGCCTCAGCGCAAGCCCGCAGCGTCGCATCGAGCCCCGCGTCGGACGGCGCCAGCAAGTCGATAATATAGCGGTCAACCGCCGTCCATAACTCCTGGCTCATCATGCGAGGTTATCTCACTTGATGGGTATGCCGATCCTGCTATCATCGAATTTACCCCTGAATGACCACCTCAGTTGCCGCCGAAATCGTCTGTGCTCATAGCCCGGATTCCGATGATGCTTACATGTTCTACGCGCTTGCCACGCGCAAGATCCGCTCGTCGCTGGTCGAGTTCCGCCATGTCCTCGGCGACATACAGACCCTCAATCAAAAAGCCCGCATGGGTGAATATGAGCTGACCGCCGTCTCCTATCACGCCTATCCGTTTATCGCCGATAAATACAAGCTCATGGCCTCCGGCTCGAGCGTTGGCGATGGCTACGGCCCCATGGTGGTGGCGCTTCATCCCATGGCAATCCAGGACCTGAAAGGCAAGCGCATCGCGATCCCCGGCAAGCTCACCACTGCTTATCTAACGCTCCGATTGATGCAGCCCGATTTCGAAGCCGTCGAGGTTCCTTTCGACAAAATTCTCGACACCGTCGAGGAAGGCCGCGCCGACGCCGGCCTCGTCATTCACGAAGCGCAGTTGACGTTTTCGAAAAGCGGCTTTCACAACGTCGTCGATCTGGGCCGTTGGTGGAAGGATACCTACGATTTGCCCCTGCCATTGGGCGCCAATGTGCTGCGCCGCGATCTGGCGCCTGAAGTCGGCACTGAATGCTGCCGCCTGATGCGCGAGAGTATTCAATACGCTCTGGATCATCGCGAAGAGGCGTTAAATTACGCGATGCAGTTTGCCCGCGATATGGACCCAGCTCTGGCTGAGAAATTCGTGGGTATGTACGTCAACCATTACACCGTGGATTGCGGCGAACTGGTGCCGGTGGCCGCGCAGAAACTGCTCGATATGGGTTTCGAAGCCGGCTTGATCCCGCATCGCGTGACCGTCGAGTTCGTTCGGTGAAACTGACCATTATTCTCGCGCTGCTCGCGTCTCTGGCGTTTTCTCAAGACGTAAAACAGCGCGCCCGCGCGGCTCGCGAGCTCGCGAAGCAAGGGGCGGATTCCATCCCGCAACTGCTTCCCTATCTGAGCGATGCCGATGTCACGGTGCGCATCGAAGCGGTGAAGGCGCTCGATGAAATCGGCGGGCCTAAAACAGTCGATCCGCTGCTGCGCATGTTGGCCGACCCCGATCCTGAGATCGAGATCCGCGCGACCGACGGTCTGGTGAATGCGTACCTGCCCGGATATCTCAAAACCGGCCTCAGCGGCACCTTGCAGCGCGCGGGAAGTTCCATCAAGGCAAAGTTTAGCGATTCCAACGACCAGATTATTGAGGCCTATGTGGAAGTCCGCCCGGAGGTGATCGCGGCGCTCGGCAAAATGGTCCGCACAGGGGCCGGCACCGAAGCGCGAGCCAACGCGGCAAGAGCGATCGGCATTCTGCGTGGCCGCGCGGCTATTCCGGATTTGATTGAAGCGCTGCATTCTAAAGACAATTCGGTGATGTTTGAATCGCTCAATGCCATCGAGAAAATCCGCGATCCATCGGCGGCTCCGCGCATCGCCTTCCTGCTGCGCGATCTGGAAGAAAAAATTCAAGTTGCGGCTCTTTCAACCACCGGAATTCTGCTCAACCGGGAGGCCGCTCCCGATGTTCGCGACGCGCTTCAACATGCGCGCACCGTCAAAGTTCGCCGCGCCGCGTTGACCGCGCTGGCGATGCTCGCGAATCCAGCCGATCACGCCATCTTCCTTGGTTATCTATCGGATAAAGACGATAATCTGCGCTCCGCCGCCTGCGAAGGACTCGCGCGCATTAAGAATCCGATCGATCGTCCGACGCTCGACGGCACTTTCAAGAACGAACATAGAATGGGCCCCCGCCTAGCTGCGGCGTTTGCGCTTGTTTCGTTGGGGAACCTCGATACGGGAGAATTCAGCCCTCTGCGCTATCTGATCAACACTCTTAACGTGAAGTCGTATCAGGGGGTTGCGCTTGCTTACGTGACGGAACTGGCGCGCGATTTAAAAGTTCGCCTTGCGATCTACCCCATGCTGCCGCGCGCCACTAGAGACGAGAAAATCCAGTTGTGTGTTGTGTTTGCGAGATCCGGAGAAAAAGATACGCTTTCGTACCTGGAGACTTTGTCGGTCGATCCGGACCACGACGTGGCGCAGGAAGCTGTCCGGAGCCTGCGCACACTTCGGGCGCGATTGCCGTAAGCAGCGGGAAAGAAGCTACTTCGCCTTCTTCTGTTTCTGTTGGCCGACGCGGACTTTGAACTGCTTCGCCTGTGCTTCCTGGTAGGCCTTCCAGTCAAAACGCTGAGAAGCTTCAGAAAGATACTTGTTCACGTCGACGCTCTTGGGCAGGACCGCCATCAGGCTCGCGGTGGTGGAACCATCCGGGCTGGTGATGCGGTACCGCTTGACGTTGGGAATGGACATAACGCTTCCTAGCGTAGCATAACCGACCATAATTCACCAAAAACATGCTCTGATGAAGCCTTAAATGACCTTAAAAACGCGACGATCGCGCGTTCTCGGAAAGCAGCTTTTCCACTTTCGCTTCGAACTCTTCCTTCGCTTTCGTGAACAACTCTCCGCTCCCGGTGCTCGGGAAGCCGGCGTGTGCGCCGCGCACGAGGCCGTCGCGGCCTACGAAGAAAGTTGTCGGCCACGCATTCCAATTCACGGCTTGCGTTAGCTTGCCCGAGGCCTGTTCCCAATCGCCGCCCATCAGCACGGTGTACTCGATTCCGTATTTTTTGACGAACGCGCGCAGGCGCGCGGGATCTTGCAACTGGTCCGCTTCTTCGAACGAAAGCGCGACAATCTCCAGACCTCGGGAACGATATTTTTTATAGAGCTCGGTGAGAAACGGAGTTTCATCGTGGCAGTTCGGGCACCAGCTTCCCATGATGTCGATCAGCACTACTTTGCCTTGAAAGCGCGCGTCTTCGTTGGTCACGAGTTTTCCGTTGAGGTCGTTGAACGCGAAGGTGAACGGCTTGGTCGGGTCCTTCACGCTGGTGTGTTTGGAAGGATCGGTCGGCTCGGGCAAGCCTTTCGCGCGCGCTTCGGCGGAACGGACCGCGGTCAATTTCGTTTTACCGTTTTGAAGAATGTCGAGAGAGCCATCGGCCAACAATTTCACTTCGAACACTGACGGCCTCGCGCCGGAAAAGTGGCTTAATACCAACTTTCCGTTCTTGTACGTTCCTTGTAGTGCTCCGGTGTCGCCATCGATGCGCAGAATCGCCGCGGTAACCTCGGGTCCCGATTGGCGCACGATGAATTGCCACGCGGATTCGCCTTTATCGCTTGCGAGGGGAATCACCCACAGGCCGGCGATGGAGGGAACGTCTTCAGTCGTGAGCGGCGAGGGAGTGAAGCGCTTCGCTTGAAACGGATAAACTGTTTTCGCATCGCGGCCGGAGCGGAAATATTTGCCTTCAATCAAGCCGTCATGCACGGTCGCTTCGAGCTTCGATGCGGTGTAATCCCAGTTGATCGTTAGCGCGCCGTTTGAAAAGTTTCCACTCGACGACGTGAACTTCGCGTCGCCATTGAAAAACGATGCGGAAATCTTCGGTCCGTTGCCTGAAATTTCGAAGCGGAATGGGACTTCGAGGTCTTTCACTTTGACGGTGGCATCCCAGAGTCCGGCGAGGGATTGGGCGATACTGAGGGGAGCGAGAGCGAGGACGGCTGCGGCGAGGAGCTGCATAATCTACTTTCTCGATGGGGATTGTAGCATATTGGTTGCAATTTTGTTCTTATCGAAATGAGGCCTGGACCGGATGGCATTCGAGTGTGTCCTGAAAATAGCGGTGGCGCCAACAACGTTCCGCAGTTCGCCGACATCGAACCGGAGCTCCGGTTGGAACTCAGCGCCGAGGAGCGTCACGAGTGAGGCTGATCCCACCGGCCGGTGTAGCACCGCTCCCTATGGTCACGGCTCGGTAGAGCGTTGCGATACAAGCGGGTAGTGGGTTCATACAAGTGGGGGGCTTTTGCAAGGCGGCGCCCGGCTGTAGTAAGCTGGAAGTTCTGAGATTCTTCAGAAGAATCCACAAGAGGGAATCGGTATGTACGCAGTTATTGAAACAGGCGGGAAGCAGTATCGCGCCACTCCGGGGGAATTCCTGGAGATTGAGTCCATCGAGGGCGAGATTGGCGCGGAGGTCGAGTTCAACAAAGTGCTGGGGCTGTTTGACGGGGAATCCGTCAAGGCTGGGTCGGCGGTGGGAAACGCGCTGGTGAAGGGCACGATTGTCGCGAATGGCCGGGGCGCGAAGACGATTGTCTTCAAGTTCAAGCGCAAGAAGCAGTACCGGCGCACGCAGGGGCATCGACAGGCATTTACCCGCATACAGGTGAGCGAGATCGTATAATGGCACACAAAAAAGGATTAGGCAGTTCTAAAAACGGGCGCGATTCCAATGCGCAGAGGCTGGGCGTCAAGGCGTTCGGCGGGCAACTGGTTCCCGGCGGTTCGATCATTGTACGGCAGCGCGGGACGAAGATCAAGCCGGGCGTGAATGTCGGATTGGGTAAGGACGACACGCTGTTTGCGAAGATCACGGGTGTGATTGAATTCCGCGATCGCGGGCGCATGGGCAAGTTTGTTAATGTTCATCCTTACGTTCCGAATCCGGTTCCTGTAACGCTGTAGCGGCATTAACCTACCCATAAAAGCCGCCTGAAAATGCGGCTGCAGCCAATATTGGCCGCCCTACAAGCGCGCGGTAGTGTTTACCTGCTGCGCTATACACCGAACACAACAATGTTTATCGATGAAGTAAAAATCCTCGTGAAAGCCGGCGACGGGGGAAATGGGTGCCTGGCTTTTCGACGCGAGAAGTTTGTTCCGCGCGGCGGTCCTAGCGGAGGCGACGGCGGGCGGGGCGGTGATGTCGTTCTCGTGGCGAGTCCGCACCACAACACTTTACTGCATTTCCGTTTTAATCCTGAACACAAAGCCGAGCGCGGACGCCACGGCGAGGGCAGCAACCGGAAGGGGAGAGACGGCGAGTCCGTGGATGTTCCGACTCCGATCGGGACAGTGGTGTACGACCTCGATACGGGCGAGGTGCTGCACGATTTCACTGTGGCGGGCGACCGGTACATTGTCGCGCATGGCGGGCGCGGGGGAAAAGGGAACGCTCGGTTCGCGACGGCGACGCATCAGGCTCCGACCGAGCACACCGACGGGGAGCCGGGCGAAGAACATCGATTGCGGTTGGAGCTGAAGCTGCTTGCCGATGTGGGGTTGGTGGGATTCCCGAACGCGGGGAAGTCGACTCTGATTTCGCGCATTTCCGCGGCGCGGCCGAAGATCGCCGATTATCCGTTCACGACGCTCGAGCCGAACCTGGGAGTCGTCAGCATGAGCGCGGATCTGGCGACGCCCGCGACATTCGTGGTGGCCGATATTCCCGGGCTGATTGAAGGGGCGCATGAAGGGCACGGGTTGGGGATTCAATTCCTGAGGCATGTCGAGAGGACCCGGCTGCTGGTGCATCTGGTGGATGTGTCGGAAGGGTCGGGGCGGGAGCCGGTGAGCGATTTCGAGATCGTGATGGGGGAACTGAAGAGTTTTTCGGAATCGATGTCGGAGAAGCCGATGATCGTGGTGGCGACCAAGCTCGACGCGGCGCAGGATCCGAAGAGGATAAAGGCGTTGGAGAAGATCGCTAAGAAGCGGAAGCTTCCGTTTATGAAGATCTCCAGCGTTACTGGCGAGGGGATCGATGAGTTGAAGAAGGCGATGTGGGCTGCGGTGCAGGCGGCGAAGCCTGCGGAGACAGGTTAGCCGCCCGCGCCCAAGTGTTGTGGACGGGGCGAAAAATAGGGACCGCTCTGTCCACCGGCGCTGCGGTATGGCTTGTTTGTATGGAGCTGGTGGCGCCTTGGGACAGAGAGGTCAGTCCCCATTTTTCGCGCTACTTGAAAAGTTCGTTGATGGGGTTGTAGTAATCCGCACCGAGCGACTGAGGGACGTATTCGAAGCCTCGGTGGAAGGGGTCGTTGTAACAGATGTTGGTCCAATCGATGCCCATGGCCGAGTAGATGGTGGCTTCGATATCCTCGGGATTCACCGGGCGGTTTTGCGACCAGCCGTTATCGAGGATATTTGCGCCGGTTGCGTCCGTGGTGCCGATGACGCGGCCGCCCTTCACGCCGCCTCCGGCGAAGAAGGCGAACTGGTTCAGATAATGATCGCGGCCGAGGGCGCCGGTGAAGCCTGGGGTACGGCCAAACTCGCCTAGCGCGACGATCATGGTGTTGGCTAGCGCGCCGGAGGCTTGCAGATCGCCGATCAACGCGGCCAGGGCGGAATCGAACTGGTTGCCTAGCGTGAAGATGTTGGTCTTGCCTTTATTCGAGGCGGCTCCGTATATATCGACGTGCATATCCCAGCCGCCGAGGGTGACCTGGATGAAGCGGGTGCCCTGGTTCGCGGCTAACGCTTGTTTGGCGACGATCAGCGCGTTGCCGAAGGAACTGCTACCGTAGCGCGCGCTATCGGCGGTGGAATACGTGAACACGCTCTGCACGGTGGAATCGTACATGAGGCCTTGCCCGGCGGTGTAGAGGCTATCCATATCGACCACGGACTGACCTAGAGGAGAGTTGACGCGCAATGTATCGTCTTCGGCGTGCATTTGCGCGTACATTTCCTGCCAGCGGGACTGGCCGAGGGAATTCGTCGTATTCGGGAGACCGGCGGTGGTGGGATCGACCTTGAACGGAGCATAGGTCGAATTGAGATAACCGGAGCTGACCGCACCGTCGGAGTTGAGAGCGAGGAAGGTCGGCAAAACGTGTCCGGGCAGGCGTTCGGTCACTTTTTCGAGCGCGACGACGCTGCCGATATTGGGGGCGATGTTGCCGAGCGCGGCGGCGGGGTTGCGTCCAATCTGCACCCAGGTCTGACCCAGGCTATGGACCAAGGCGTGGGCTTGCACCGATCGAACCAGCGAAAACTGATTGGTCATGGCTCCGAGCTTGGGCAGGATTCCGGTGGGCCAGAGGATGCCGTTGACGGTGGCGGGCGCGGCGGCGGCGGGAGTGACACCGGGAGTGTTCTTGAAATCGAAGGTATCGACGTGGCTGGGCGCGCCGGCCATCAGAATGAAGATGACGTTGGTGGCCTTGTTAATGGTCGTCATGCCTTGGTTGGTGCAGGTGCCCGCGGATTGCGCGTCGGCTTCCTTCGCTAGGAAAGAAGCGGTGATGCCCGCGCCGGCAATTTGGAAGAAATTGCGACGGGTCCAGTGAGGGCGGCGGAAGTAGGAAGGGCGCGCCACCGGGTTGGAGGCCAATACTTTTTTGATGTTGTCTTTATTCATGGCGGGCTCCTTAGTAATTGAAGATGAAGTCGACCTTGTTGTATAAGGTCCACATCAGCTCCTGCATTTTTTGGGCTCTGGTTCCGCTACCAAGGAATGAATTCGCCGACGCCAGCTCGGCGGTGGTGGGATAGCGGGAAAGAATATTCAGGAAGAGAAGATTGGTGGCGGCGGTGTTGTCGGTCAGGGCGGTAGCCTGGCCCAGCAGGCTTTGCGACGCGCCGGAGCCGGTCGCGACCAGCTTGCTCATCACGCTCGAATCGTTCATCAGGGCGAGGGCTTGCTGGATGGCTCCATCCTGTTTGCGCGGCTGATCGTCACGATTGCCGGGCAGGAAGGCGGCGAGCAGCGCACTGGTTTCGCGGGCCGGCTCGGGATACTGCATGGCCCAGGCGGAGCTGGTTCCGTTATCGAACTTGAACAGGTTCGGCATGTTGCTCGAGAGCGAGATGGAGTCGGCTACTTCCTCGCCCCACAGGCGGCGGACCATTTTGCGCGCGAACAGAGGCTGCCAGGACACATTCCAGACCGCGGGGTCGTAATCGGAAGAGAGCTGATAGGCCTGCGAGTTCACGATCGTTCGCATGAGGTGCTTGGTGTCGTATCCGCTAGCGATGAAGTCGCTGGTCAGGGCTTCGAGCAACTGGGGATTGGAGGGTTGCAGGGTCCAGGGCGCGGGCGGAGGATTGTTAGGATCGAGGCGGGCCGGATCGAACTGATCGGGTGGATCGACGATGCCCATGCCGAAGAAGTACGCCCACATATAATTGACGGCGGCGCGGGCGAACTGGCGGTCGGCCACGACGGCGGCGGCAAGCGACTGGCGATAGTTCATGCCGGAGAGCGCTCCCTGAGTCGAAAAGGGATACTGTGGCGGGATCGTTTTCACCGTTCCGATCGGCTGGCGGGCGGGGCGATTGCCGGTGGTGGTGTTCAAGGCGTAATCGGTCTTATAAACGCTATCGTCGGCGTACCAGTAAGTGGGGCCGTTCTTGACGGTCGAATCGAGGGCGGGATTCCGCAGACCGACGTGCGAAAAGTACGAAGACATGCCCCATGCCTGCTGGCGCGTGAAGCCGCTGGCCCATAGGCTGATGGTATCGAGATGGCCGCGGCCGTTGTGGCATAGCAGGCAATTCATGTGATACATCCCGAGGAAGGTTTCGGCCACCGCTGCGGCTTCGCCGTCCCAGACGTCCTGAATGGGGCCTCCGGTGACGCGCGAGGTGATGATCCAGTTGAGTTCGCCCTGGGTGTAGTTATTCGTTCCCTGCGAGGCGATGAAGGCCTGGGCGATCTTGTCGTAGCTGGTGTTGTTGGTGAGGGCCGTGCGGATATAGGTATTCAACCCATCGCGGCCACCGGAATAGAGCTGCGTGCCGCTCGAAGGGAAGCTCGAAGCGCTCTTAAACTGGTCGCCAAAATACATGGTCCATTTATCGAGCCACTGGGGGGCGGCGAAAAGCGTCTCAATGAGATCGGCGCGCTTGGTGGCGCTGGTATTGGCAACGAAGTTGGTCACCTGGGCGGCGGTGGGGATGCGGCCGGTCATATCGAGGTAGATGCGGCGGACAAATTCGTAATCGTTGGTGGCGCGGGCCGGGGTCACACCTTGGGCTTTGAGGGCGGTGAAGATGTAGCCGTCGATCAGATTGGAGCTGGTGGTGGAAGCGGAGTAGGTACGGCTGCCGCCGGGAGCGGAGGGCATCGACATTATACTGGCGTTGCCCATGGCCTCGGCGCGGAGGCTCGTTACCTGGCTGGTAAGTTGTCCGAGGCGGATGCCGTGGAGGGTCTGATTGGTGTAGCGCTCGCGCTGGGGTCCGAACATGGTGCAATCGGCATGCTCGGTGGCGGATGCGGCTTGGGCGCGTTGGTGCAACTGCTCGGGTTCCTGGGCCTGCATCACCAGCAAGCCGCTGACGGCCAAACCTGTTACTAACGATGTCACGAGAATAAGACGTTTCTTCATGGAGTGTCCTCCGCCATTAACCAGTCTGAACGGTAAAACCCTGCGGTGCCACTAGAGTTCTCAAAGTAGGGCGATTTTCTTTCGACCCTAGCATTAAAACCCGTTTACCGCTGGGCCGATGGGGGTAGGGACGGGTTAGAGTTAACATGACGGGGATTGATATGAAAACAAGCTGGTTGTTTTTGGTTGGCGCGATGGCCTGGGGGCAGGTCTCGACGAATGCGTCGCTGACGGGGAAGTACTTTTTCCGGCAAGTTCTATTGTTGACCGATCCGTCAACGACATCGCCGAACGTTACTAGTACGATGAGCGGCGCGGGGACGCTGACGTTCGAAGGGAACGGAAATTTCACGATCAGCGGGAACCAACTGGTGGGGACGGCAGCGGCGGTGTCGCTGAGCGGGAACGGAACTTATGCAGTGAGTCCGGGGGGATTTATGACGCTGACGAATCCTTTAAAGAGCGAAGTGACGCTGAAAGCGAGGCTGGGGCAAGGGGCGCTGGTCGGGTCGTCTACGGAGGCGGGGCCGACGGTGTTCGACATATTTATAGCGATTCCAGCGCCGGTGGGGGCGTCGAATGCGACGCTCACGGGATCGTATTGGGTATCGAGCCTGGAATTTCCGGGCGGAGGGCTGGCGAATATTCGGGACACGAATTTCAAGCTTACGGCGAATGGGGCGGGGAGTTTCGCCGAGACTACGGTGACGGGACAGGCGGCGAATCTCGCGAATGCTCTGACGAATCAGACGGTGAGTCCGATGACGTACTCGATTTCGCCGGACGGGACGGGGACGCTGACGTTTCCGCTGGGGGCCGGACTGAATGCGAACACGCAACTGATTTCGGGGGTCGAGAATATTTTCGTGGCGAACGGGGGCGTGTACTTTATTGGAGGATCGATGGCGGCGGGCGGGCACGGGCTGGTGGTCGGAATCAAGAATTACGGCAGTGGATCGGCGACCAACGCGAGCTGGAACGGAGTTTATTACGCTGCGGGGATGCGCTACGATACTCAGCCGGCGCGGCTGGCGGCGGTGGTGGGGGGAGTGCACGCGAATGCGGACGGCAACTCGATTTGGGCGCGGCGGACGCGGCAGTCGGACGGTCTGTTCGACGCGTCGCCACTGATTACTTACAGCTTGACTGGCGACGGGTCGGGGCTGTATTCATCGACGCCGGGACATGTGAATGTCGATGTGAACACGACGACGTTTTCTTCGAGCGGAGTGGATATTACGAATTCGCCGAGCTATGAGATTTACTTCGGGGCGCTGCTCGCGCCGCAAACGGGGACGGGAGTTTTTCTGAATCCGCAAGGGGTGCTTAATGCGGGAAGCTTCGCGCCGCCGGGGTATCCGATATCGCCGGGCGGAGTGATGACGCTGTTCGGCACCGGGTTTCCAGCGGGGGCGGTGACGGCATCGGCTCCTCCCTTCGGCCCGAACCTGGGAGGCGTGCAGGTGTCGGTGAACGGACTGCCTGCGCCGGTGTATTCGGTGTCGTCGACACAGATCAGCGCGATTGTGCCGTTCGCGGTGACGGGACCGACTGCGACGCTGGTGGTGACAGTCGGTAGCGCGAAATCAAACTCGGTGGTCGTGCCGCTGGCGGCGACTTCGCCGGGGATTTTCAGTATTCCGGCGAATGGGATCGGCAGCGCGGCGGGGTTGCACGGTAATTATTCGGTGATTAGTACAATGAATCCGGCTGTTCGGGGCGAAATAATTTCCCTTTACCTGACGGGGCTGGGAGCGACGAATCCGAAGGTTTTGGATGGAGTGGCTGCGCCGGGGTCGGCTCCGCTGGCACTGATTACGGGAGGGCTCGCGATTTATGTGGGGGGCGTGGTGGTTCCGGCGAATCAGATTTATTATGCGGGGCTCGCGCCGACGCTGGCGGGGTTGTACCAGGTGAATTTCATGATTCCGGCGAGCATGAATTCGGGGAATGTGAGCCTCGCGGTGCAGACGAACGAGGGATTTACGGACATGGTGTATATTCCGATTCAGTAACGCTCTTGAAAACAGGAGGTTGACCGAGGTTGCGGAAAGACGGACGGGCCGATCCGGGGATCGGCCGCGGACCGGGGGGTCCGCCCCACAAGGCTCCGAGCCACCTGCTATTCAAATAGGTCGGCGGAGAAGAATTTTCTGCCTGCGGTGGCGGCGTGGAAGGCCCAGACGGCGAGCAATACTACGGCGGCTACGGCGAATACTGTGCTTCCGAAATACCAGATCGACGGATTGGTGCTGATGGGAACGTTGCCGATAGAATCGGTAGTGAAGATGGCGACGGCCAGCGTTACGAGGCCGAATCGTACGAGCGCCATGGATGCGATGAAGTAAACCGCCATCGCGGCAGGAATATCGACGGCGGGGTGAGTGGTTCCCAGAGTCTGGATCAGCGTCCAGAGGGCGACGAATGCAGCGGCGGCAAGCCACTGGTTGCGCAACAAGACGCGCAGGATAAACAGAAGGAAGAGAAACACCAGCGTGGCGTGGATGGCGCTGGACACCTGGACCGTCCATGCGCCCAGAGTGCTTCGTGCACCCTCCAGATAGTCGGCATTGTTCAAGGACGGCTGGGCTCCGTGGGCGAGATTGACCATGGAGCGGATCGCGAAGATGAGGATCCAGAGGGTTCCCATGACAATGCCGAAAAGAGTGTCGCGGGCCACGGCGGGATCGCGTAGCTGGCCATTGATCAGGCGGCTCCAAGAGATAATCGTTTGCGGCCAATGACGCCGCACATAGGGTTCGAGCGCCAGATACAGGGTCCAGACCAGGGCGGCATTAAACATCCCCGAGGAGAGCGCGAGAACGAACAGGGCGAACTCGCCGAACCCTGCCACGAAGTGGCCGCGGAGAATCCACAGCAGGAGGCTGATGCTGAAAATAACTACGCTGAGGCGAAACGCACCGCGGCGATCCGCCTTGCCGCGCGCGATATTCCGCCACGCGAGCCAGGCGGGAACGAGGAAAATGACGATCGCCAGACTCATCAGAATGACGATTTTTCCTTTTTCGCTGGAGGTGAGCGACCGGTCGCTGGCGGGTTTGCTCCAGGGTCCGACCAATTTGAAGAACACAGGCTTTCCGAGCCAAGATGCGGCTTCGACACGCAGTGGATAAGAGGTTCCGGGCAGGACTCCGGTCCAGGCGACTCTCTCGTCGGCTGCGCCGGACGGGGCCCACAGAGGCTCGGCCTTTTCGAACTTCGAGGGATCGAGATCGGCGAGCTTGAATAGTTCGTTCCAGTCCGCAGGGCGCGCTGTTTCACCGGCTGGCCGCAATTGCGGCGGGATCGCCTCGAAATAAGTCAGCCTCGACTGATCGTCCAGCTTGAGAAACGTCATACCAGGAGTGTTGCGCGGCGGCTCTTCTTCCTGAGGGACGCCGGGCGTCATACTCTGATCGCGCCACCAGGCCGGAATCATCTGGTCTGGACTTTCGCGATACCAGAAAACGAGAAGGCGGGGCCGATGGGTGAGGATCGCCGCCCAATCCGGCTTCGCGCCGGCCTGCTTTTCCGAATAGCGCAGGGGACCCATTTCATAAGTGAACCCGTCGGTCGTGTCGGCTGCCTTCTCGGTATAACCCAAGTGATTGAGGACCGAACGCGCCCGGTGCCGCAACACCTCCGGCGTGGTATCGGAGCCTGCGACTTCGAGCGCGTTATCCTTCACGCCGAGCACGCAGACTGCGGCCAGCCCGAGGACGATGAAGGCAAGGCAGGCGACGGCGATGCGCGGCGACAATCCCGAAGCGTCGCCGGCGGCGGCTACCATTTGCGGCGAGGGAGTCTCGCCCGCGGCGAGCGCGGCGGCCAGAGGATCGCCTCCGGGGAGAGCCGCCGCGACGGCCAAGGCTGAAGCGGGGCGCTGCGCGGGATCGCGCTCCAGGCAGCGGAGAATCACGCGCTCCACTGCTTGATCCATATCGTGGACCAGCGTCGATGGGCTGGCGGGCGCGCTCTCATTGCGAGTGCGAACGAGGTCGGCTAGGGTGGCGCTTTCAAAGGGACGCTTGCCGGTGAAGATTTCGTAGAGCACCAGACCGAGCGAGTAGATCTCGCTGCGAACGGTGACTTCTTTTCCGTCGAGCTGCTCCGGCGCCATATAGGCCGGAGTGCCGTTGCGGACTTCGGCGCCTTCGACCTGGCCGGCCAATGCGGCGAGCCCAAAATCGGTGATGAGCACCTGCCCGTGCGAATCGAGCATGATGTTGCCGGGCTTCAGATCGCGATGGAGGACGCCCTTTTCATGCGCCGCAGCGAGACCCGCGCAGAGCTTGCGGGAGATTTCGAGCGCCTTGGCTTCCGGCAGGTGACCGATGCGGCGCAGCAGGACGCCGAGGTCTTCGCCATCGACGTACTCCATTGAGAGAAACAATTGACCATCGATTTCGCCGAGGTCGTAGACGCGGCAGACGTTGGGATGGGAGACCTGGCGCGCGATGCGAACTTCATTGCGGAAGCGGTCGAGAGACTGCGGATTATTGGTGGCCTCAGGCGGGAGGAATTTCAGCGCGACTGTTTGGCCCAGCACCAGATCGTCGGCGCGATACACCTCCCCCATGCCGCCTTGCCCGAGTTTCGCGACAATGCGATATCGTCCGGCGAGGAGAGTGCCGGGCAGGAATCGGCCGTCGGAGGATGAGGAAGTGGAGGAAGAACTGCGGAGTTTCGAAGACGAACTGGTCGCGACGGTTTCGGTGGCCATGGAATCGGGCTGAACCGGCGTGCCGCAGGAGAGGCAGAAGCGGCTATTTTCGGGAAGGTCGCTCGCGCACTTGCGGCACTTCGTCGTTTGCATTGGACTAATGTATCATCCGTAGTCACCAGTGGAGCGGGATTACCGGGACGGGTTGGGCCCTTGGTTTCGCTGCGCGACTGAGCAGGAATATCCTTTCGGAGGAATACCGAACCAATTGGTGTGCTCGCTCCGGACCATCGATCACGTCCAGCCACCGGACGGGAAGATAGAAATCGCTTTCGGGTCTAGCGTTAACTAAATCTGAGACTTCTGAAGGCGCGCTCATCGTGATCGTTGTGCCAATCGGCTCCTGTGAGTCAACTCCCCACGTGTGCAGTTGTTTCTCGAACTGCGGAACAAGCCTGGGGAGGTTTATGAATTGGTCGGAGGTCACGATAATGCCCAGTGGCAAGTAGTGCGGGACGTATCTTTGCAAAACACCAGTTGGATCGAGAACGCAGTAACGTACACGGGGAAGGGGAATCGTCAAACTGTAAAACTCGTCGTCAGGGTCGATGGAAATCAGCTCTGCATCGCGATTGAGGTCATAGTATTCCCTCATCGCCTTGGCGCCAGTCAGAGGAGGCGCCGTTGGGCGCAGCGACCACGGCTGTCCGCTCACCGCAATCTTCGCAAAAAATAGGATGCCCAAAACACATGCGGTGATCGCAGGGCGCCTATCCACGAAACCAGGTCCGCAAACGGCGCCAAAGACGCAGAGCGACGGCAGCACAAGGGCCACGTACGGCAAATTTGCGGCTTGAAAAGCACAAAGCGCGGCGACTGCGACAGCCACCCAACAGGCGGCCAGAAGTGCGGCGGGTGACCGTCGTAATCGGACGATCCGTAATCCACCCGCCAGACCTACGGCCGCGAGCGCCAGCACCGCCGAGTCCATCTCAATGAGGCGGCGCAAATAATAGACGATGTGCGAATCGCGAACGATGCTGTTTCGGTCCCAGTGAAGGCCGGTGCTAATCAACTGTGTTTTGAAGTAATCGGACCATAGCCACTCTGGATGAACGGCGGCTTGATAAACGTACCAGGGAGCCACCAGGACACCCGCTATCAACACGCTTTCAGCGACGTTTGCAAACTTAGCTCTGTTTGCGCGCGAAGTCAGTACGCAGAACAGAATCAATGCCGCGAAGGGAAGCATGCCCGCTGCGCTCTTCGATAGGACAGACGCCGCACCCATCACGCCGAATAAGACTCGGGTTCGCCGGTGTACTAATTGCGCGTCGAAAGCGACCCCGGCGAGCGCCAGTGCCGCGAACGAACTGGCAGGGACGTCTGTAAGGCACACTCGCGAGAAGGTCTGCCAGAAAGTGCTCAATAAGAGGATTCCCCCCCCAGCATGCCTGCTGCCATCGAGCGGGCATGCGCTGCCCATGCGAAGACCGCTGCAACACCCGCAGCGCCTAATATAAGAGCGGGTAGACGGACCGAAAACAGGCTCAGTCCAAGAAGGCGGATCGACAGGGCGGAAAGCCAAATCAAGAGGGGAGGCTTAAGAATAAAGGGGCGACCCTTCAGCTTTGGCGTCATCCAATCGGAATCCTTCGTCACGCCTATGGTCGCGCTAACGATGGCAGCTTCGTCTTGTGCTCGTATGTGTGCGATTGGGTCGTTGTATGCGGCGGCAATTCCCGCTTGATTGATATTCCACGCAAGCGAAGCGAAGCTGATAAGAAATACGATGACGGCGCAAAATGCGATTTGGTGAGCGGCGATAAGTCGGCGCAGCATCAGGTCGGACCATTTGCGTCGTGCGGTACGTCGTCATTTGCATTGGACCAATGTATCATTCGTGATCTGCGACGCCGAGCGTTGGCGGAACAAATGCTCGCTAAGGCTGGGTAGCGCACAAGGTATACTGATATTCTTCGCGCCTTGTCAAAGCAGGAAGGTTAGCCGATGCAAGCCGTTCTTGATAAGGCCATTGAGCACTATCAGCGAGACAAATTTCTCGATGAAGTAAATGCGGCCTATGCCAGGCTCCGAAGCGATCCCAAGGAATGGAAGGAAGAACAGGCCGAACGGGCGCTCTGGGATCGGACACTCGGACACGGGCTGAAAGGTCAATGAGCCAGGTTCCAGTAAAATGACGCCTGAAGTGGTCCCACCTCCGCTCCCTGTGGTCGCGGCTCGGTCGAGCATCGGATAAACAAGTAGCGGCGAAATGGGATATCACGGTTGCTTGGGGGGTTCGGCGATGCTGCCGCCCAGGCCGGCGTAGGTTTCCTTGATTTTTACGACTTTGGGGCCGGAGAAGGTCACGAACGTCACGCGGCCGGGGGGCTGGCCGTAGATCCAGTCTTCGAAATCCACGCCGTCCTTACTCTCGCGGGATTTTCGTAGCGGGCGGCCGAGCGCCAGCAGGACCTGGTCGCGGTCCATTCCTTCGAGCGGCTTCTTCTCCGCGATGGCCTGCTTCACTTCAGGGGTGAGCGTATCCACATAATTCTCGGTCGCACTGTGCTTTTCGAAATCGAGCACCGGGGCGAGCATCTTTTTTACCTGAGACGAAGTTAATTCGCCGATTGCGTCGGGGAATTTCAGAACGATATTGGTGCCTCCGGGAGCATTGGCGTCGCTGCGGGAGATGGGTTGCGTATTGCCGCCGATGCCGATCTGAACATGATCCTTCCACGATCCCTGACTCTTGAGTCCGTGGTTGATCTCAAACAGAATGGTGTCTTTTTCAATGCCGACGTGGGTGATCTGGACCAGATCGCCGATGCGCGCCGCGGGGCCCGATTGCTTGCCTACTTGGAGCCATTGGTCCTTATCGTAGGTGCCGTCGGAGTTGAATTCGAGAGGCTTGCGCGATCGCGGCAGAGGAGCTTTGACGGTGGCGTACTCGCTGAGGAGGCCGCGCAGCAGCTCCACGCGTTGATCGACGGTCAGCTTCTTCTGGTCGCCTTTTAGCGAGGCGACGGCGATGAATGCGGCCAGGACTCTTGGAGAAATTCGCGCCATGAGCACCTCTAGTTCGTATCTTGCTCTATAGTGAGACGCCGCAGGACGAAAAACAGCACGACGACAGTTGCGGTCGTCAGCAGGCTGCCTTCCGGTCCGTAAGCGCCTCCGCTCCAGAGGTCGCCAGCCTTCCAGTGGAGCGCGTACCCGGTCACCCCCATTGTAAACCCGCTCAAACTCGCGCCGAACAGCGGGAGTACGAGGTTCCATCCGAAATGCAGACCGATGGGCAGCCAGAGCGCGCCGGTGCGCAGGTAAGCATAACCAAATAGGATGCCCCACAGCATGGTATTGCCGATGCCGGGCAGGCTGGAATTGTCGTTACCCAGGTGCGCGAGTCCGAAAATGATCGCGGCGGGGAGAATCGTCGCGAAGGCTCCCAGGCGCCGGATCAGCAATTGAAAGGCGTAGCCGTGGAACAGCATTTCTTCGCCGAACGCCCCGAACAGCAGCACGAGGCTGAGGAACGCCAGGCTCGCCCAGATGTGTTCCGATGCGGGGACCTTTTCAAAAGATGCCGCGCCCACTACGACCGGCGAGAGCAGCACCAGGCATGCCGCGCCCGCGCCGCTTCCGAGCCCCAACAGAAATTCTCGCGACGATGCGTGTGAGGAGCCCAAACCGAGGGCGGAGAGCTGACCGCGTTCGTAAATCCGCACGGTGATCGCGTTGGCAAGGGACGCGGCGGCGAACGTGGCCATGGTCGCGGTGATGACCTTGCTGCCGGTAAGCCAGAAAAGGACGACTCCAAATATGAGCAGGCTCAGCCAGCCGATCAGAACGAAGAGACCGACGCGGAGGATCAGACCGAGGAGGTCGGTTTTTTTTGCGTCCGTCATTTCGAGACGCGGACCTCAACACCGCGGCGCGCGACTTTTACGGGGAGAACCGTCGCGCCTTCGTTTTCGATCAGCGAGACTACGCTGGCGCGCGCATCGGGCTCGATCAGGAACAGGACACAGCCGCCGCCGCCCGCTCCACAAACTTTCGCGGCGAGCGCGCCTTTGCGGCGGGTCACTTGCATCATGCGGTCGATGAGGGGCGTGGAAATACCGGGTGCGTTGCGCTTGCGGTGGGACCATTCCTCGGCGAGGAGGCGGGCGGCTTCCCTCCAGTCCTGTTTTTCGAGGGCACGGCGCATGGCGGAGGCGATGGACGCGATGGTTTCGAAATTTTTGAACACACGCGGGTTGCCGTCGATATGGCCCTTGGTCACTTCCCAATTATTGATGCCGGAATTGCGCGGCTCCCCAGTGTAGGCGAGGACGACGCGCGCTTCGAGGTCGTCTGGGGCGACGTCGAGCGCGACCCTTCGAATGCCCGCGCAGCCGAGCTCGATGGCGCTGACGCCTCCGTACATGGCGGGGTAATAATCCTGGCAGCCGGTGGGCACGTGAATCAGGCGGGCTTCGATATTTTGCGATATTTCGCGCAGTTTTTCGAGCGAATAACCGCGTTTCAGCCATTTATTGAACGCGCGCGTGGTGGCGATGATCAACGCGGACGACCCAGAAATTCCGGCGCCCGCAGGAGCTTCAGAGCCGGTTTCGAGATGGAACCCGGCATCGGGCCGGAAGAAACGGACGATCTCGGCTGCAAGCGGGAGCTGGTGGGTTTTCGCGGCGAGAAGATGATCGAGAGAATCGTAGGAGGCGTCGCGATTCAGATCGGTGGAATGGAACGTGATCTTTTTCTCCGGCCGGGGCTCAATGCGCGCGCGAGTGTAGCGGTCGACGGCGAAGTTCACGGTCACAGCATTTTCGTGAAACAGGTAGAGAGGCCAGATATCGAGCGTGCCGCCGGCAAGGTCGACGCGGCACGGGGCTTGCGAGTAGATTTTCATTCTTGTCGGGGAGCTTGGCTCAGGATAGCAACCAATGTCTCGGCGATTCTCAATGTCCGCTTGTCGCGATCGCGGCCGGGATTGAAATTAGCGATGGCCACGGCGCCCAGTTTGCCGGTTGCGATCACGTATTTCACCGCGTCGAAGAGCTGATCGGGGGAAATACCGCCGGGTGCGGAGAAATTGACGCCGGGAGAGATGGATGGGTCTAGCACATCGAGATCGAGGTGCAGGTAGATCGTTTTTACGCGCGCGGCGAGCAAATCAACTGCACGCGGAAGTGCATCGAGCGACGCGAGTGTAATCTTCGACGCATGCAGGCGCACCTCTTCGAGAACATCGAGGCTGCGGGTCGCGGCGAGCACGACATTCTCCTCGGAAACCGGATGAGGCATCAGGTCGCGATGGCAATGACCGGTCGCGATCGCGAGAGACATACCTTCTAGCGCGCCGCTGATCGACGTTTCGGGCGTATTGAAATCGCCATGCGCGTCGAACCACACGATGCCAGGTTGCTCCAGAGCCCTAAGCGTTCCAAGGCACGTGTTGCAATTCCCCGCGAGCACGATGACGGGAGCATTCTGCGCGGCAACTGCCAGTGCGAGCTGGGAATTTACGTCAGCGACGGCGGCGAGCTCGTGGGTCTCGCCGTTGGTGCGCTCGATGATGACGCACCGCTGCCGGAGCGAATCAAGAATCGCCAGAGGGCCGCTGCCAACTTCGACCGCGCGGCGGCCGAGGTGATAGGGAACCGCGATCATCGGCAAGCCTTTTTGAGCATTAGGATGAAAAGCCCAGCCATCGCAAGGCATGAGGCCGCCCCGCTCAAACCGACCTCCGGCAGCGATTGTCCGCGATAGTAAAAAAGGATGAGGAGTCCAAAAAATACCAGCCGGAGGCAAATCACGGCTGTGCCACGCGAGAACCGCACCGCGACCCAGGCCGCGAGCGCCGCGAGCATTACGGAGGCACTCCATCCGAACAAGGCAGACTTCGCCAGCGATTCCCAATCAGGCGTCGGCACAAAACCGCCCCGATGGGTCAGATAGACGGTTGCGATGCCTGCTCCGAGAAGCGCGAGCGCTACCAGCTCGCCATACAGCACGCTGACAAGAATCCGGGCATTCGCCTGGCCAAACGATGACGAAATCCCTTCCGGGAACGCCTGAGCCGCCGCCGGACCGGCAAAAATCAGCGCTAGGCAGGCATACGCCCCCAGTACTGGGGAATCGAGAAAATCCACGCCCTTCCACTGCGGGATCCAGATTCCGAATGCGGCCAGCAACGCTAAGTGCATCAAAATAGAACGCAAACTGCCAATTCTGGAAGCAAAACTGCGGATTTCAGCAGAAAATATTTCCATTGCGGATTCTTCTAAAACATGGTACCAATCGGGCATATAGGCATATGCCTACGGACTCGCCCTAGGTAGCTTAGGGCGATTTTATCTAAGGCGGCAACTCCGATTATTTGCATTTCCCGCCGATTGAAGAGGCAGAGACGGAACTATTAACAATGCTCGACGACAGGCGTGTGGAACCTCGGATGCTGTGTGCGGACCTTGTGGACATACAGTGGAAGGACCAGAGTGGGCGGACCCGGCGTGGCGTGGCCAATCTGGAGGATATCTCGCTTTCGGGCGCGTGCTTGCAAGTGGACCGGCCCGTACCGCAAGGCACGATATTGCGGATGAGCTATCCAAACGGGGAGTTGTCGGGTATCGTGAAATACTGCGTTTTTCGCGAAATCGGATATTTTCTCGGGGTCGAGTTCGAGGCGGGCAGCCGCTGGTCGCAACGCCATTTCCGTCCGCAGCATCTTCTGGACCCGCGCCGCCTGGTCGGCCGCGTCACCAGCCGCCTTAAGGCCGACGCTCCGCCGCCGCTCGTGAATTAATACTCCCCCTTTACCCTTAGCGAAACTGGCGTCGTCGCGTTTAGTGTGTTTAACTGAAGTTTCGATTCGATATTATGACGTCGGGGGAAGATCCATTGCGGGAGCCGGAGTCTGTCAGGAGAGATCTGCCCTGGGCTGCCATCGCCTGGTTCGGCATTTTGCTGATCCTGGCCTATTTACCTATTCTGAAGCACCTGGTGGAGCAGTGGTGGAACGACCCGGATGTCGGGCACGGGTTCTTCGTACCTTTAGTCTCCGGGTACGTCGCGTGGCAGCGGCGCGACCGGCTGATGGCGCTGGAATGGAAGCCCGCTTGGTGGGGCATGGCACTGCTCGCTTGGGGCGGAGTGCAAGCTTATATCGGGATGCTGGGGGCGGAGCTGTTTCTTCAGCGGAGCGCGTTCCTGATTTCGCTCGTCGGGTTGCTGTTGGTGCTGGGTGGCACCGCCCTGGTGTTGGAACTGGCATTTCCTCTGTTATTGCTTCCGTTCATGATCCCGATTCCCACGGTGATCTATAACCGGATCACGTTTCCGCTGCAACTGTTCGCGAGCCGCGTGGCGGAGGTTCTTCTCGGATTGATGAACATCCCGGTGTTGCGCGAAGGCAACGTTCTGGAGCTGGCGAGTCAAAAGCTCTCGGTGGCCGAAGCGTGCAGCGGTATTCGGAGCCTGCTGTCGTTATCGTTTCTCTCGCTGGTGTACGCGTATTTCTTCGACAGCAAAGTCTGGATGAGGTGGGCGCTGTTCATCGGAGTCCTGCCGATTGCGATTCTCGCAAATGCCGGCCGGGTGACCATCACCGGAATTTTGAGTGAGTACAATACCGAGCTCGCGCGTGGATTTTTTCACGAGCTGGAGGGCTTTCTTATTTTTGCCATCGCGTTCGCGATGCTCTACCTCTTGCACCTCCTGATAAACTGGATCTATCGTTGGAAGTTCGCGAAAGAGGCTCCCGTTGTTTAAGTTTCTGAATTCCACTCCTGCGCGGCTGGTGACGGTTTTTTTAGTGATCCAGACGGCTTTGCTGTATAGCTCGATACGAACTGAGTTCATTCCGGAGAGCCGACCGTTGAATCAGTTACCGCACCAGCTCGGTGGCTGGAAGATGATTCAGGAAAGCTTCGTGGACAAGGAAACGCAGGACGTACTCAAAGCCGACGACACTTTGAATCGCGTATACCAGGATCCCTCCACCGGTGCCAGCGCGAGCCTGTTCGTGGCGGCTTTCCGCACGCAGCGCAACGGCAAATCGCCTCATTCTCCGAAGAATTGCCTGCCGGGAAGCGGGTGGACGCAGTTGAGCTCCGAAAATTACACGATCGACGCCGGCTTGGCCGCTCCCATCGTCGTGAACCGTTACGTGATTGTGCATGGCGAGGAACGGGAGATGGTGCTGTATTGGTATCAATCGCGCGATCGCGTGGTAGCGGACGAGTTTAAGGCGAAGTTTTGGGTTGTGGCCGACGCGATGCGGCTGAACCGGACAGATACTGCGTTGGTAAGAGTGATTGTCCCCATCGCCCCTCACGATGAAGATAGAGCAACGCGCACCGGGACTGAGTTCGTACGCGCGCTCTTCAGCACGCTGCGCCAGTATCTGCCAACTTAAGGGAAGCGCGCGGCCAAATCGTGTTGATATTTCTCGATCGTCGCGGCGTGGCCCATAACAAAGCGGCTCACGAACCGGAACAGAGGATTGTAGACCTCGCCATTCTCGGTGATGGTTAGTTCCGTTCCGTGCGCGTTTGGTGCAATCTCGTAAGTCCAGCTTCCGCCGAAGGGGAGTTTGGGGTCCGCGATGCGGTTCACGAGGCGTTTTGGGGCAATCGTCTCGACACGCTCGTAAGTGATGGCGTCGCCGCCTGAATCGGTCTCGCGCCACTTAAGGGGCGATTCCACGAGCAGTTCATACTTCAGGCCTCGCCAATCTGAGGGACCGGCAATCGAAGCGAACACAACATCCGGTTGGGCATTGAGCACGATTTTGCGGCTGGCGACATGTTTCTTGGGCAGTGCCGCACCGATCAGCACTACTATCGCTGAAATGATCGTCACGGCGAGACCAATACCGATCAGCCACCTCATGCAATCCTCCTGGTCAATTCCTTAAATCGTCTCGATTCGACGAACTCCGCTGCCGCCTTCGCCAGCATTTGCAGTCCGGCGAGCCCTGTGGCGCGGTCGCGCGGCTTCATTCGACCGAGCATCGCGGACACCAGCTCGCGATCGAGGACCGATTTTCGTTCCTTCACCCGCGCGCCGTCCTTGGTCAACCGGAGAGCGACTTTACGGGCGTCGACAACATCGCGATCACGCGAGACATAACCGGCGCGAACCAGGCGGTCGACCGTCAGCGACATGGTCGACGCGGTGACTCCCATGTGTCCGGCGAGTGCGAGCATGCTGGTCGGGTCCAGTTCGTCGAGATGATCGAGAATGCTTGCCTGATGCGCACTGAGACGCTGGTCCGTCTCCCGGTCCTGGACATGGCGGGTGTGACAGGCGAAATAGATTTTCGGGTAACAGTCCATCAGGGTCACAATCTGAGCGGCGATCACAGGACTATGGTATTGCAGTTAATTTGATTGGTCAAATCAAATTATCGACAGATCGCCGCTCAAAGTAGACTAATGCTCATGAATCGACGCAATGCTCTTCGTGCAGGCGTGACTCTTTTCGGTGTGCCTTGGCAGAAAGTGCTGGGCGCCGCTCCCTCTTCTCTGCCGGACGACGCGCTGTTTACCCGCGATCCGGAGACCTACTGGACGCGCATCCGGGACGAGCAATTCTTCCTGCCGAAATGGCGATCGTTCCTGAATAACGGCAGCCTGGGCGTGCTGCCGCGACCGGTGTATCAAACCGTGGCGGCGTATCTCGAAAACGCGGCCGCGCTCGAAACACCGTATCCGTATCCGCGTTGGGGCTACGAGACGCTCGACGAAGAGCGTGAGGAATTGTCGCGCTATCTCGGGTGCAAGAAAGACGAGCTCGCGCTGATGCACAACGCGACGGAGGCGATGAGCACCGTTGCCGCGGGCCTCGATCTGAAGGCGGGCGACGAAGTCGTGATGAGCAGCCAGGAGCATCCATCGGGCAAAGCCGGTTGGGCCCAGAAGCAGGCTCGTTTCGGGATTACGGTGCGGGAGGTAACGATTCCTCTGCCGCCCAAGGATCCCGGACAACTGGCAGACTTGATGATCTCCGCCATTGGACCGAGGACGCGCGTGTTGAGTTTCAGCGGGATCACCAGTCCGACCGGTTTGATCATGCCGATCAAGACTATCTGTGATGCGGCGCGCGCCAAGGGCGTGATGACGCTGGTCGATGGTGCGCATATGCACGGTCAGATGGCGCTGAAGCTCTCCGATTTACACTGCGATTTTTTTGCCGGGAGTCCGCACAAGTGGATGTTTGCGTCTGCGGGCTCGGGTTTTCTGTATATTCGCGAAGAGAATCTCGATCGATTGTGGCCATTGAACGTCACCGGTGGTTGGGACGACAAATCGCTGAAGGCCGCGCGCTTCATGAAGCAGGGGACGAACAACCGGGCGATTTTTGAGGGCATGATGGCGGGTCTACACTTTGCCCAAGCGGTGGGGCCGGACCGGATCTACGCGCGCATCCATCAGCTCGCGCGGCGGACGTATGAGCGCGCCGCAAGGCTGCCCTACATTCAACTTCTGACGCCGAATGACGATCGCATGTTCGCGTCGCTGGTGGGTATTGAGTTCAAGAAGGACGCGAGCGCGGTGTGGCAGGAAGCGGCGAAGCGCAAGATTTTCGTGAGCGCTGGAAAACGCGTCCGGCTCTCTTCGCACATCCATACGCGTCCCGCCGATATCGATCAACTGTTCGACCTGATTGAAGAGAAAATGGGGAAAGCATGAGACACATCGTATTATTCGGCGGCCTTGTCGCCGCCGCATTCGCCGCCGA
This sequence comes from Bryobacterales bacterium, assembly GCA_003170295.1. Lineage (GTDB taxonomy): Bacteria > Acidobacteriota > Terriglobia > Bryobacterales > Bryobacteraceae > Palsa-187. The sequence goes on from PNAJ01000076.1 coordinate 46,778, forward strand.
GCCGAAATTGACGGATCTGGCTCACAACGCCGCGCAGATTCGTTCCACGTTGAAGGCTGACGACTTGAAAAAAGGACTCGCCTACGTCGGCGATCACGAAGAGGTGTTGTTCGCAATCGATACCGAGAAAACGCCCGCACTGATTACCGACGACGACAAGCCGGTCGCGATGACACGCGGCGACGGGAATTTGTGGACGGCGATCGTGAGGCTGACTCCCGGCCGCTCCCACCAGTTTCACTACGTGATCGACGGCGCCGCGTTCGGCGGACGACTCGACATTCCAGTGTTCCTGCCGTCGTCCTATGAGCAGCCGGATGTGCCGCAAGGAAAGATGTCGGACAAGCTGGTGCACACGAGCAAGGTCTACGACGGAATGCAGAGCGATTACTGGATTTACGTTCCGGCGCAGTACGATCCCGCCAAGCCCGCCGCATTGACGATCTGGCAGGACGGACAGGGCCACATCGCTCGCAATGGCCCGCGGACGCTCAACGTGCTCGACAATCTTACCTATCAGAAACGCATCCCGGTGATGATTAGCGTGTTTATTTCGCCCGGAAAGATCGGCGATAAGGCGATGCGCAGCATCGAGTACGACACGGTGAACGACACCTACGTTCACTTCCTCGACGAGCTTCTGGCCGGCGTTTACGCGCAATACAACATCCGCAAGGATTCCTACAGCCATGGAATTGCGGGCAGTTCGTCGGGTGGAATCTGCTCGTTCAACGCGGCCTGGCAGCATCCGGAAGAGTTTTCGCGAGTCCTTTCGACCATCGGCAGCTACACCAGCATTCAGTGGCATCCAGGTCAGATCGACGGCGGCAACGTTTATCCGAACAGGGTTCGAAAAGAGGCGAAGCGGAATATTCGCGTCTATTTGCAGGACGGCAGCGAGGATCTGGAGAACGATCACGGAAGCTGGCCGCTGCAAAATATCCAGCTCGCGAATTCGCTCAAGATGAAGGGCTACGATTTTCATCTGGCGTTCGGCAACGGTTCGCACAACGGCGCCGACGCGAATTCGCAGTTGCCGATGTCGCTCGCCTGGCTGTGGCGCGACTACGACCCGAACAAGACGGAGCAGAATTACGAGCAGGAAACGGCCGAGAAAGCGAAGCCGATGTTCCGGGTCCACATCTACAATAGATAAGAATGTACTTTCAGCAGTTCTATCTCACCTGCCTATCGCATGCGTCGTACATGCTCGGATCGGAAGGCGTTGCCGCGATGGTGGATCCGCAGAGGGATGTTTCGCTCTATGTGGACGAGGCGGCAGCCCAGGGTCTGAAGATCGAGTACATCATAGAGACTCATCTGCACGCCGATTTTGTGAGCGGGCATCGCGAGCTCGCGGAGCGGACCGGTGCGAAGATTTATCTGGGCGCGCGAGCGGGAGCCACATTTCCGCACGTCGATGCGCGCGACGGCGACGAAATCCGGTTCGGCCGCGTTGTTCTGCGGTTTCTCGAAACTCCGGGCCATACCATTGAGAGCGTGTCGGTCGCGGTCACGGACCTGGACCGTCGCGAAACTCCGTACGCGGTGCTTACGGGAGACACGCTGTTCATCGGCGACGTGGGCCGGCCCGATCTGTCGCCAGATTTGACGCCCCAGCAGCTAGCCGGAATGCTGTTCGACAGCCTGCATCGGAAACTACTGCCGCTCGGAGACGATGTCGAAGTGTATCCGGCGCACGGCGCGGGGTCGTTGTGCGGCAAGCAGATGCGTCCGGAGCGCCAGTCGACGATAGGCAAGGAGCGCGCCCTCAACTACGCTTTACGTCCCGCATCGAAGGATGAATTCGTGCGACTGCTCACTGCCGAGTTGCCGGAGAGGCCAGGGTACTTCGCGCTGGACGCCGAAATTAATCGCAGCGGAGCACCGGCGTTGACGGAGATGAAGCCGATACCGGAATTGACGGCGGAGCAGATTCCGCCGGGCGCGATCGTTCTGGACACCAGGCCGTCGCCGCAGTTTTTTGCGGGTCATATTCCGGGTGCGGTTCACATCGCGTTGGCCGGGCAGTATGCGTCGTTCGCGGCGACGATTCTCGGGCTGGAGAAGCATATCGTTCTGGTCGCCGAGGACGAAGAGCATCTTCAAGAGTCGCGCTTACGCCTGGCTCGGGTCGGAATCGAGCGCGTAATCGGATCGCTCAAAGGTGGGATGCCACAGTGGACTGGTCCGGTCGCGGAGATTCATCAAGTATCCGCCGAGGATCTGCGCCGCGAAATGGCGGACATTCAGATTGTCGATGTGCGCCGCGAGGCTGAATTCGCGGATGGACATATTGAGGGCGCAAAGCTGATGCCTCTCCATAAGCTCGAATCTCTGATTTCGACACTCGATCACGACCGGCCAATCGCGGTGCACTGCAAGGGAGGCTATCGCAGTGCGATCGGATGCAGCCTGATTCAGCGCGCGGGGTATGAGAATGTCATGAACGTGATCGGAGGATTTGACGCGTGGCGGGCGTGTGGGCTGCCCGAGTCTAAATCGGCTGCTGTCCCGACGCCATCGCACTCCGCTTCTTCCGGCGTTCCATCCGAAGCAATTCCCGGCGCCTCCGGAGTTTGACCGAATCGTCCACGCGGCGCCAGAAGGTGCGGAAATAATCCGCGGCCGAAACGATGCCGAACAGCATCACTACCCACATGCCTATGACGGCGGGTTCGCTGAGCCATGGCCAGCGGATGCTGCCAATCACCAGCGCGATCGCGAACACCTGAGCCGCCATTTTCGACTTTCCCAGGTCGCTGGCCGCGATGGTGTAGCCTCCCGCCGAGGCGATCGATCGCAGACCGGACACGGCGAATTCCCGGCCGATAATCAGAATGACCATCCACGCCGGCACGCGATGGATGTCGACCAGCGAGATGAGCGCCGCCGAAACCAGCAGCTTATCGGCGATGGGATCGAGCAGCGTTCCCACCGTGGTCACCTGCCCCAGGCGTCGCGCGAGAAAACCGTCCAAAAGATCCGTTGCGGCGGCGGCTAGAAACACACAGAGCGCGAAGACTTCGCGGGAAACCGGCACCCACTTGTCCCAGTTCACACTGCTGCCATCCGCCAGAAGCGCGGCGACCAGCAGAGGCACGAGGAAGATTCGCGCCAGCGTAAGTAAATTGGGCAGATTCATCCCGATTCTAAGATCATAACCTACTAGGCCCCGGGTTCCAATCTTTTTTCAACATCCCGAACCGCCGAAGGTCGTGGAAACGGCCGTGGAGCAACTGCGCCTCGCGGACCAACCCCTCCTCGGTGAACCCTAACCGCTGGGCCACGGCGCAGCTCTTTTCGTTGCCTTTCGCGCAATGAATCGCCACGCGGTTCAGATCCATCTCGCATAGCAGATGCGTCACAAGGACGCGGCACGCAGCGGTCATGACGCCCCGGCCTTGAAAAGCGCGGCCGAGCCAGTAGCCGATTTCGCCCTTGCGATTCAGCAGGTCGAGCTGGTGGGTTCCGACAACGCCGCAGAACTGTCGCTCGCTCCAAATTCCGGCCGCGAAGCCCTTATTCGCCGCGAACTGCTCTAGCGAGGATCGGATAAAGCTGAGCGTGTCGTCCTGAGTCTCAGTCGCGTCCACCCAGGGGAGCCATTCCCGCAGATAGGCGCGATCCCGATCTACCAGCGAGAACACCTCTGCCGCATGGCGCTCCTCAAGCAACTGCAAATAGACGTTTTCGCGTACCTGAGCCCGAAACATGGTCTATTGTAACGTCCGACCCGGTGGGGCAGGCGGTTTCGCCTGCCTATTGCGCGTGTATGAGGTATTTTTCGAGCTTGCGTTTGATCGACGCTGGCGTCAGCGCTTCCACTTCGCACGACTCTCCGGTGTAGCGGGTCGCCGTGACGCGCCCATGCTCATGCAATAGATGCAAGGGAGCTCCTTCGGCGATCGGAAAGTGGAACAAGCACTTCGAAACGGGATCCAGCACCAATGTTTCATCGATCTTCTGAAGCAGCGCTTCAAATCCGTCACCGGTCCGGGCCGAGATCGCGACCGCACCCGCGGGTTGGTGGTCCGGATCACTCAAGATCCGCCGGGCAATCGACGCTGTATCCGGATCTCCGGGAATCTTGTCGATCTTGTTCAGCACCAGGATCTGCGGCGTGGCGGCGGCGCCGATTTCACTCAGGGTCGCAAGGACGTGTGAGGTTTGCCGCGCCGCTTCAGGCGAGCTGGAATCGACCACATGAAGGAGCAGCTCGGCCTCGACCACCTCTTCGAGCGTGGCGCGAAACGCCTTCACCAGGGTTGTCGGAAGATTGCGGATGAACCCGACGGTATCGCTCATTAGCGTCCGTCGGTGCGATGGGAGCGTAACGTGGCGCACGGTTGGATCGAGCGTCGCAAACATCTTCGCGTCGGTCAGCACTTCCGCGCCGGTCAGCCGGTTGAAGAGGGTCGATTTTCCCGCGTTCGTATACCCAACCAGAGCGATGGTTGCGAGAGGAACGGCCTGCCGTTGCCGCCTCTGAGTAGTTCTGCCGCCGCGCACCCGTTCGAGCGATCGATGGATTGCGGAGATGCGCTGATGAATCCTGCGCCGGTCCGTTTCGAGCTTGGTTTCACCGGGACCTCGGGTACCGATACCGCCTCCCAGCCGCGACATCGCCGCTCCGTGGCCAGTAAGTCTGGGCAACAGATAGTTCAGTTGCGCCAGTTCAACTTGCAGCTTACCTTCGCGGGTTCGGGCCCGACGCGCGAAAATGTCGAGGATCAACTGCGTCCGGTCGAGCACCTTGACGTCGAGCGCTTTTTCGAGATTGCGCTGCTGGGTGGGCGATAACTCGCGGTCGAAGATGACCGTTGTCGCTTCGTGGTAGAGGACCTGCGCCTTCAGTTCCTCTACTTTGCCGGAGCCGACGAACGTCGCCGAATCGACACGCCCTCGGGATTGGATTTGCCGCTCGGCGACCCGCGCACCCGCGGACATCGCGAGCGCGGCGAGCTCTTCCATCGAGTCCTCCGCGCTGATCAACTCCGCTCCGGAGCGGCTCGTCAGATGCAAGCCGACTAGAATTGCTACTTCTTCGCCTGTTGCCAAATGATCGCGCTATTCCGAGTCTGTGACGGGAACCCCTGGAGCCGCGTGAGCGGCCACCGAGGCCGAGTTCGACTGGGCCGGAGCATGAAATGGCTTCGACACCACAACCGTCGAGATGGCGTGCTTGAAAATCAGTTGCTCCTGATTATTCGTCTCCAGAATCACCGAGTACTTATCGAAACTCTTGATCCGGCCGGAAAGCTTCACCCCGCTCATTAAGTAGATGGTCAGGAACGTTTTATCTTTGCGAGCATTGTTAAGAAATGCTTCTTGTATGTTTTGAGCCTGCTTCTCCATGGGAGCTTCTTTCATAAGTTTAATGGATCAGCCGTTTCCTTATTCTACATCGTTGTCACAGTTTATTCACGTTCAATCTGCACCAGTGTATCTCTCGGGGCGGCTAACATGCGCCTCGGCAACTTTGCTCCGTAAACCAATCGTTCGATGACGGGAACCACGCGCCGTACCCATTTTCCATGCAGGACCAGACTTCCGGCAACCAGGAGCGGATGCGGGATCGCGACGCAGCAACGGGCGCACATGTCGATTTCGCCCGCCCTCCCCTCGGCGTGAAGGCGCCGTAATCGGCGCATTTCGCCGGAATTGTTAATCTGATCCAGGCTTTGCTCCGGCAAACGGCCGATCGGCTCGCCATCCAGCATGTAGCTCTGGCAGCACGGGAACACACGGCCGTCGTGTTTCACGTAGACTGGGCCGCGCCACAAATAATGGCAAACCCTTGAACCTGCGCCAGTTCGCGCCGCTTCCGGCTGCAGAACGTTGGTTTCGTCCTCCTTGATCCGAACCTGATCGACGCCCGGCACCGCAGTCCAGAAGCGCTTAAACTCCTGCACTTCATGCGCGTTGTTCTGCATGCGGATCATCTGCACGACAATCTGTATTTTGGCGTTTTTTTGGTGTTTTAAGGTCGAAAAACGCACAAAATTGTCACGAACACGGTCAAATTTGGCACCTTTTCGATACACCTCGAAGGATTCTTTCGATGCGCCGTCGAAGCTGAGGGTGATGTGCGCGAGCGGCGTCGAAAGTAACTTCTCCGCGGTAACCTCGTCGAGGAGCACGCCATTGGTCGAAAGCAGAGTCGAGATTCCGTGGCGCTCACAATACTCGATTCGATCGAATATTTTGGGATCGAGCAGAGGTTCTCCCAGTCCGATCAGCATCATGTGTTCGCCAGTGCGCGCGGCGCCCTTGATGAGCGCATCGAACACCGCATCGTTCATGTCCTCTTTTGGCTGCGGATGCGTCTCCCGAGGACACATCGGGCAGTAGAGATTGCACTTCGCCGTCGTTTCGACGATATACTCGACCGGTAGCGCGGGCACACGCTCGCGGCGGAGCAGATAGGACCACAGAAGCTTTGCGCGATTTATAAGCCGCATGCGCTTCTCTATCATCTCATTAGGAGCCGACCCCACGAGTCAGGAGCTATGCTTAAGGCAGCAAAGATGTCCGAGCTAGTCAGGATCGAAAACCAGCTTTCAACGTTTAGTCCCGTGAGTGGCGCGCCGATGCGCCGCTCGGCCACGGTGTTCTGGCTTCAGGGAATCACTCTTATATGGATGCTGGTCGAGTGCGGTCTGTCACTCTATGCGGCAGAGGCGGCACGCAGCCCCGCAATGCTCGCATTCGGCTCCGATAGCTTCGTGGAGCTATTGTCCGCGGGGGTGGTGCTTTTGCAGTTTGTGCCTCAAGTTTCCATTTCCGAACGGTACGCCGCTCGTGCTGCTGGCGCTCTACTGTTCGCTCTTGCTCTTATTGTCTCCATCATGGCAATTGGTTCCTTGGCGTTGCGCCTGCGCCCTGAAACAAGCCGCCTCGGAATCGGAATCACTCTGGCTGCCTTGATCGTGATGCCGATTTTGGCGAAGCTGAAGCGCTGGGAAGCACGCCGTAGCAACAATCCGGCGCTCGCGGCCGATGCAGTGCAATCGGCCACTTGTGCTTATCTGGCCGTTACTGCGTTAGCTGGCTTGGCGATAAATGCACTTTTCCATATCGCCTGGTGTGATTCACTTGCCGCGCTGGTGGCCGTACCTGTGCTCCTGAAGGAAGGCCGGGCAGCCTGGCACGGAAGAGTTTGCGGTTGCTGTTGAGCCCACCATGAAAATCGCTGTGACCGGCGCGTCGGGTTTCCTCGGCAGACGGCTGATGGAGAAACTCGGAAGCGAGGCGCGAGCAGTCTCCGTGCGGGGCAATCTGGACGGGCTCGCGGGAGCCGATGCCGTAGTTCATCTTGCTGGCGAGCCGGTCGCTCAACGATGGACGAACGAGGCTCGCGAAATGATTTGTTCGAGCCGCGTGGAGGGAACGCGCAGACTGGTCGACGCGATGCGCGCCGCTCCACCCGAAGTGTTTGTGAGCGCGTCGGCGGTCGGGTATTACGGGTCGCGCGGAGATGAAGTGTTGACCGAATCGTCATCGCCGGCCGATGATTTTCTTGGCAATGTTTGTGTCGAGTGGGAGCGGGAAGCGCGCAAGGCGGAGGAGCTTGGTGTGCGCGTGATCTGCCTGCGTAACGGCATTGTTCTTGGCAACGGCGGCGCCCTGGAAAAAATGATTCTGCCCTTCAAACTGGGAATCGGCGGCAGGATTGGCGACGGCAACCAGTGGATGCCTTGGATTCATCTGGACGACACGGTCAGCCTGATTGAGTTTGCGATTTCATCTTCTACGTTGCGGGGTGCGGTCAACGCAACGGGGCCGAATCCGGCGACAAATGTCGAGTTCACGCGCGAACTGGCCGCCGCGCTGCATCGACCCGCGATTCTTCCCGTGCCAAAATTTGCGCTGCACCTCCTTTATGGAGACATGGCCCAAATCATCTATGCGAGCCAGCGCGTAATTCCCGAAGCTGCGCTGCAAGCTGGGTACGATTTCCATTACCCAAAGCTCGACGAAGCACTACTTGATATTTTGCGCTGACGCGGCCTCATTCGGCTGCCATAGAATCTCCGGCGCACCGACCGTGTGATTCACCCATCGGCTCCACACAAACATTGCGTCACTCAAACGGTTCAAATACTGAATCGCTTCGGGGGGAATATCTTCGATGCGCGCGAGCGCGATTAGCAGGCGCTCCGCGCGGCGACAGACAGTTCGCGCCACATGCAGCTCGGCGTTGACGCGCGTGCCGCCGGGAAGCACGAAACTACGGAGAGCGGGAAGCGACTCATTCATCCCGTCGATTTCGCGCTCCAGTTGCGCGATCTCAGCCGGCGTGATCCGTGCTTGCTTTGGATGCACGTCTTCGGGCAGTGTGGCGAGAATCGAGCCCAGATTGAACAGCTCATGCTGGACGCGACGCAGGATGACGAGAAGCAGCCCGATCCGAGGGTCGGTCCTAATCATCTCCTCGCACGAGACGACGGCAAGACCCGTAAACGCGTTCAACTCATCGACGGTGCCATAAGCTTCAATACGCACCGAGTCCTTGGAGACGCGCTGGCCTCCGGCGAGATCGGTTTCTCCGGCGTCGCCACGTTTCGTATAAATCCGGTTCAGAGCGATACGCGGGTCGTCAAAAGGCTTGTCATCCTGCATCTCGGGCACGCTCTTAGTATCGCTCGGGGCGTAGAATAAAGTTGCCATGTCGCTCACGGCAACTAAATCGTACCGGACGCTCAGTGGATTGCCGCTCGACCCGGTCTACTCCCAACCAATCGATGCCGCCAAGCCCGGCGAGTTCCCGTACACGCGCGGTATTCACGAAAATATGTACCGAGGAAAGCTGTGGACCATGCGCCAGTTCGCGGGGTTCGCCACGGCTGAGGACACCAATGCGCGCTATCGCTATCTACTCGCGCAAGGGCAGAACGGACTGTCGGTAGCGTTCGACTTGCCGACATTGATGGGTTACGATTCCGATCATCCCGCGTCGCAGGGCGAGGTGGGAAAGTGCGGCGTGGCGATTTCGTCGCTGGCCGACATGGAGACACTATTTCGAGGGATTCCGCTGGGTGAGGTGACGGTTTCGATGACCATCAACTCGCCCGCTTCGATTCTTTGGGCCATGTATTTGGCGGTGGCCGAGCAGCAGGGAGTGAGCTGGGATCGCGTCTCGGGAACGCTGCAAAACGACATTCTGAAAGAGTACATCGCGCAGAAAGAGTACATCTATCCGCCTCGACCTTCGATGCGCCTGGTGACCGATTCCATCGAGTTCGCGACAAAATACACGCCGCGCTTCAATCCAATCTCGATCAGCGGCTATCACATTCGGGAAGCGGGATCGACCGCGGTGCAGGAGTTGGCGTTCACGCTGCGCGATGGAATCGAGTACGTCGATTGGGCGCTCGAACGGGGGCTAGCCGTCGATTCGTTCGCGCCTCGCCTCAGCTTCTTCTTCAACGCGCATAACGATTTTTTCGAAGAGATCGCGAAGTATCGCGCGGCGCGGAAGATCTGGGCCCGCGTCATGCGCGATCGATATGGCGCAAAGGATGAAAGGAGCCAGAGGCTCCGGTTTCATGCGCAGACGGCCGGGTGTTCGCTCACATGGCAGCAACCGCAAAACAATATCGTGCGAACCGCGGTACAAGCGATGGCGGCAGTGCTCGGCGGATGCCAGTCTCTGCATACGAATTCGCTCGACGAGGCGTATGCGCTGCCGAGCGAGCATGCGGTCACGGTGGCGTTGCGGACGCAGCAGGTGATCGCGTACGAGACCGGCATTACTGCGGAGCCCGATCCACTAGGCGGGAGTTATTTCCTGGAAAAGCTGACGCTCGACGTTGAAGAAGCGGCCAACGCTTATATTCGCCGCATCGACGAAATGGGCGGCATGATTCCAGCCATCGAGCGAGGTTTTCCGCAAACGGAAATCGCCAATGCGAGCTACGAGTTTCAACGCTCGGTGGAACTGGGCGAGAGTGTCATTGTGGGCGTGAATAAGTTCACGGAGAAGGACGAGAAGCCGATCGAGCTGTTGCAAATTGACAGAACAGCCGAGCAGCGGCAAGTGGAGAAGCTGCGGTCGGTTAAGGCGAAACGGAGCGCGAGCGACGTCGAGAAAGCGCTGGCGAATTTGAAAAAGGTCGCGGAGGGTACCGAGAATACGATGCCGTTCATCCTCGACGCCGTGCGCGCCTATGCGACGGTCGGGGAGATTTCCGCGTCGCTGGGCGAAGTATTCGGGAGCTACACCGAAACCAGCGTGCTGTGAGTCACCCGTCGGCTGACCGCTCCCGAAGGTCGCGGTTCTATTGCGCGTGACGCTGCGCCAGCATCGCGACCACCGACAATGCACCGAGCAGGCCTAGAAACTGCATCATGCCGGTGTTGTCGGGTTCCTGAGCCGCGTCCTTCGTGAAGATTCGGTAAATCCCGCCGATGGTGACGAGCAACAGCATCGGTTCCGAGGTGAACCACCACAGAATCGCCGCGGCTCCCAGAATCACGAGCCTTTGCTGCCGCGTCTGGGAGGCGAATCCTCGTCCGCCGTCCAGTTGCCACACAGGGATCAGGTTGAATAGATTAATGACCGCGCCGAAATGCGCGATCGCGTCCCAGGCTTTTGCGCCCGTCACGTATCCGGCGGCAAGTGCGAACGCAGCGGCTCCGAGTCCATAAATCGGGCCGGCGAGCCCGACGCGAGAATCCTGAATCGGCGTGATCCGAAGCTGCTTCAGCCGGATGAATGCGCCAAACCCGGGAATGAACATCGGCGCGCTCGCCGGGATGCCGTATTCACGCAGCGTCAATACGTGCCCCATCTCGTGAATGTAAATCGAGAAGACCATGCCGACCGCGAACTTCCATCCATAGAGCGCCCAATACACGCCGGCGAACGCGAGCATCGAGAGCAGCGTGCTGAGCTTCGTCAGCCCGAGCAGCAGCAACTTGCCCTTGGTGAACAACAGCAGAATCGCGGGTCCAATACCGGCCGCGCCCTTCTTCCACCACTTGCTATGTGGATCTTGCGGAGCATTCTTGAGATTGTCGATGTGCGCGCGGATCGCCCGGTATTGCACGGTGTCCGGCGGCAGAAGGGCGGCGGATTGCTCCCAAAGATTGCGGGCGGCAGAGAGGTCTCCGCGCACCGCCGCCTGTTGCGCTTGCGCCGCGAGCGATTCCAGTTCCTTCGCATGTGTCAGCGCGTGGCACGAAGGGCAGGTGAGCGCGGACTCTTCGAGACTCGCTCCGCAATCCTTGCAGACTCCTTGATGAACGAGAGTGGTCACGAGTACGGTCCTGTTACCAGTATCTCGTGTCTCGCGGTCATGGCCCAGGCGCGCTGCAGCCCGATAAAGAGGATGAATAGCGAGATGAGGCCGCCGACCGGTGAGCTTCTTAGTTCCAGGAAAGGCGAAATGATCACGAGCACGACGAGTCCGGCTAGTGCTTTCACGGGAGAGATGACCGGCTTCGCGGGTTGGACCTTGGGCAAAGCGGCCGAGGCCGACTGACTCTTCGCGGCGGATCGTGCCGCAACGGCCTTTTTCATCCCAGTGAAAAACAGAGCTGGGACAATACTGGTGCTGATCGCGAAATAAGTTAGCGTCAAGGCAAGGATCTGCAGCGGGCGCCCGCCTAATCCGTAAGACCCGTAGCGGATCGCCTTGCCCACCATCCACCCGACTGCGAGTGCCACGATTCCAATTTGAAAGCCAATCGCGAGCGGGATGGCGTAGAGAATGCATCCCGCGACCGCCGCTCCTGCGCCATAAATCACGGGCCGGAACAACGGAACTGATTTCGCCGCTTGCCTCCCAGCTTGAATTTTCTCCGCGCATTCCGGGCAGATCACCTGACTTTGGACCTTGAAATATTCACCCTGAATCAGTTGTTTACAGGCGACGCAGCTTTCCTGCGCTGGGGACTCCTCGCTATTTATAGGCTGGGCGCGGCGGAATTGCAGCGCGTCCACTGAGGGAAGCGGGTCGGGCGATTCAGACTCCGGCATTGGTCAAGTTTAGGGCTCGCCGGTTCGCCAGTCAATCGGGCGTCTTTATTAGGTCTATACTGAGAACGAGGTATTCCACCGGCTTCTGTATGAAGACGGCGGACGAAGTCTCCACTCGACTATGGATCATGGCGGCATGGATCACAGGATCCGGGTACTGGTCGCAAAACCGGGCCTTGACGGACACGACCGCGGCGCGAAAGTAATCGCGCGCGCGTTGCGTGATGCCGGGATGGAAGTCGTCTATACCGGTCTTCGGCAAACGCCGGAGATGATCGTGAATGCGGCCCTTCAGGAGGATGTGCAGGTAATTGGCCTGTCGATCCTGTCGGGAGCGCACAACGCCATCGTGCCCCGGGTGATGGAGTTGTTAAAGGAAAAACAGATGAGCGACGTGCTCGTCATCGTGGGTGGCATCGTTCCGGATGAGGATGCCGCACAACTGAAACGAATCGGCGTGGCGCAGGTGTATCAACCTGGCGCGACTCTTGATTCAATAGTGAATTTCATCCGCAGCTCGGTGAAGCAGACGGCCTGAATGGGACTCACTTCGCCGCATTTGAAAATTATCAAGAAAGATAGAATGCAAGACAAACTCAATATTGCGGTGTTCGTCGATTACGACAACATCGAGATCGGACTGAAGTCGACGCTCCGCCGCGAGTTCGACGTATCGCTGGCGCTCGACGCTCTGAAGGAGCGTGGCGACATCGTCGCGAAATTCGCCTACGCGAACTGGGGACGCCAGGACGGCGCAACCCGGCAAATGGCGGAAAACGCGGTGCAGATGGTGCAGCGGATTCCTTCGCCGCGCGGCGATAAGAATGGAGCGGACATTAATCTCGCGCTCGACGCGCTGGAGATGGCGTTCACGCACACGCATGTGAACGCGTTCGCCATCGTCAGCGGCGATAGCGATTTTATTCCACTGGTCAATAAGCTGAAGGAATACGGCAAAACGGTATTCGTCGTCGGCGGTAAGGCGTTCACCTCGACAATTCTGCAACAGAATTGTCACGAGTTCATCAGCTTCGAATCGCTGATGGCGGATATGCCGGAGCGGCCAGTTACGCTGCCCGGCGAGATTCGCGCGCCCCGCGGCGGCGATCGTCCTCAAGGGGACCGTCAGGGAGACCGTCCGGAGCGTGGACCCCGGGTGGATCGTCCGGATCGTGGTCCCGATCGAAGTCCGGATCGTGGCCCCGATCGAGGCCGCCAAAGACCCGCGCCGCTCGATTTGGGCCAAGCGATTCCACTGGTCGAGCGTGCGTTGCAGGTTCTCGAGCGGCGCGCGGTACAGCCGCAACTTGGTTTGCTGAAGTCGACGATGTTGCAACTCGACCCCGCATTCAATGAGAGAGCCTACGGAGCTTCCAGCTTTTCCGATTTCGTCGAGAAGCTTAAGCGCGCTGAACTGGTGAACGTGACGGGCACCGGCGGTCGATATGTGATCGAGCGCAAAACGTCTTCGACGCAGGAGAGGGCGAATCTCAAGCCGGAAGATTTGCTGCCGCCGCTGCGTGACGTGCTCGAAAATCACCGCTTGGAGCTGGAGAATAACTGTCCGGTTGAGGATCTGGCCGGATGGTTCAAAGCGGAGCAGCCGCACTTCGACCCCAGCGCATATGGTTTCCAGTCTTTCGTCGAATTCTTGAACTACGCCCAGGACAAAACGGTCGTGCGCCTCGAACCGCATGAGGATCAGGGCTTGTCGGTGTCGTTGGGGGCGGAGTTCTATCCTCCCGCCGTGCCACCGCAGCCCGAGCCGGAAGCCGTGCCGGAGATTGAAGAGGATGAGCCACAGCCCTATGTGGAAGGCCAGCCAACGATTTTCGAGCCGAATCCGCCCCCAGCGAAATCGAAAAGAGCTCCGGCGCGAAAACGCCCACCGACAAAGGGTCCCGGTGGTGGAGCGGGCACGCGCCGTCCTCCGAGACCGCGTAAGAAGAGCGATGGAAATTCTTAAGTATGTCGATTGAACGGATTTTTCCGTCATCCGTGCCGACTCCGCGGGGCCCCTATTCCCCCGCGGTGCGGGCCGGCGATTTTATTTACGTGAGCGGCCAGGGACCAATCGATCCCGCCACCGATCAACTGTCGCCGGGCGACATCCAGCATGAGACGCGGCTGGTGCTCGGCAATATCAAACGCATTCTCGAAGGCTGCGGCGCGTCAATCGCGGATGTAGTGAAGTGTTCTGTCTTTCTAAAAGACGGCCGCGAATTTTCGCAGATGAACGAAGTCTACGCGGAATTTTTCGGCGATCAAAAACCAGCGCGGACTACGGTCGAGGCGCAGTTCGTCAACCCCGTAATGCGAGTCGAAATCGACTGCGTCGCGCACAAACCGAAATAGCCGGACTTCTCCAATGTGGCGCGAGCTTCAGCTTGCAGAGTCGGCTTCAGCCGGCGTCTTTGCTTGAAGAGGGCTCGGAATCGGCGCGAGGCGCAATCAATTGCTTACCGAGCCGTGACCAAAGGGAGCGGTGGTTTAAGCCATCTCCTGCTAAGGAGACTTATTCATACCTCAACGCAATCATCGGATCCACGCGAGTAGCCCGCCGCGCGGGAACCATACAAGCAGTGAGCGCAACCACCGCCAGCAAAATCGCTAGGCTCGCGTACGTCCACGGATCGCCGGGCTTGACCTCGAAGAGCAGACTCTTCAAGTATTCGGAGAGCGCATACGCGCCCGCCGCGCCTGTCGCGATCCCAACCGCGACCAGCAGCATTGCCCTGCCGATCACCATCTTCAAAATGCCTCCCCGCGATGCGCCGAGCGCCATGCGAATCCCAATCTCCGGCGTCCGCTGCGAAACCGAGTAGGAGATCACGCCATAAATCCCCACCATCGCGAGAATCAACGCAAGCGAGGCGAACAGACCTAGCAGCAGTGTTTGGAATCGGCGCGTCGCGACCGATTGGGAGATTACTTCCTCGAGCGTCTTCACGTTCGTGATCGGCTGATCCTTGTCGATGGCCCAAACCTGTTGCTGGACCGCGGCCATCAGCGTTTTCGGATCGCCCGCCGCGCGGAATGCGAAATCGGCGAGGCGGACGGGATAGAGCGCGGGTTGTGCCGCGGGCAGATACACCTCCGGCTTGACCTCGCCCGCTTTGCCGGAGCGGCGAATGTCGCTAACCACTCCCACGATCGTTATCCAATCGTTGGTACGGCGAAAACGGCGTCCCACGGGATCTTCATTGGGAAGCGCTCGTCGTACGAATTCGTTATTCACCACGGCAACCGGCAGGGATCCGCAGCGGTCGGCGGGAGTAAGCAGGTGTCCGCGCATCAGCGTGATGCCAAGAGTCGGGAAGTAGCCGGGACTCACCGCTTGATAGTCCGCGCTGATCAGACGATCGTGATTCTCGACGCTCACATCGCTCGACCATCCACCGCGCATCGGCATGCGATTGGCATAGCCTACTTGTTCGACGCCCGGCAGTTGGCTCACGCGGTCGGCGAGATCGTGAAAGAACGCTTCGCGGCGATCACCGGTGGTATAGCGCGTATCGGGAAGATTGATGTTCATCGCAAGAACACGCTCCGTCGTGAAGCCGAGATCGACACCATTGAGTGTGATGAAACTCTTCAGCAACAGGCCGGCGCCAACCAGAAGCACCATCGACACTGCGATTTCAGTGACCATCAGTAGGTTGCGCCAGCGCATAACAGACGTTCCCGCAAGGTTGCGTTCGCTCGCCCGCATCGCGGCAACCGGCTTCGATTTCGAAGCTTGCCACGCGGGAAAAATCCCGAACAGGAGCCCGGTCAAAAGAGAGAGGCACAGAGTAAACAACAGGACGCGTCCGTTCAGCGCGGCGGTATCGAGGCGGGGCAGGTTCCCAGGCGCGAGTGTAACCAGCAGTTTTTGGGTCCAGACGCCAAAAACCAGTCCCGTGAGGCAACCCAGAACCGCGAGCACCATACTCTGCGCGAGCAACTCGCCGATGACGCGAACTCGGCTTGCTCCAAGAGCGAAGCGAATCGTAATTTCGCGCTGACGCCCGATCGCGCGGACCAGGAGAAGGTTCGCGAGATTCGCACACGCGATGAGCAGGATTAGACCCACCGCCCCCAGCAGCACCGCGAGCGACGTCCGCGCGTTGCGGGAAATATCGGCGGAGAGAGGCGCCATGCCAGTCTTCATGTCTTTATTTGTGGGCGGATACTGCTGGGCCAGCCGCGCGGAAATTGCGTCGATCTCCGCCTGCTCGGATGCAAGGGTCGCCCCAGGCTTCAATCGCCCAATCACGTTGATCTCGTGGTCTCCGTGATGAGAGAGCAGATCGGTAGGGTACGCGGCGGGCACGAAAAAGACAACGCGGTCCGTCATATTGAACTGGCTTGGGCTGTGGAAGCCCGGAGCCAAGATGCCGACCACGGTATATTTTTCGCTGTCGAGCGTAATCGCCGATCCGAGCATGCGCTGGTCGGAACCGAAACGAGTTCGCCACAGATCGTCGCTGATGATGACGACGCGATTCGCCCCGGGCCGATCCTCCTCGGGCAGGAACGCGCGCCCTTGTAAGGGTGAGACTCCAAGCACGGAGAAATAATTCGCAGTAACCGCTTCGCCCGCAAGCCGCTCTGATGGTCCGGCTTCTGTAAGGTTCATGCCATTGATTTTAAATCCGGCCAAACTGGTAAATGAGGCGCCTTGCTTCTGGTAGTCGATGAGGTTCGCAGGTGCCACGGTCATACGCGAAGGCGAAGAACGGCCGCCGATGTTCTGGCCGGAGGTACTCGTGTCGTTCGGGCCTTCGTGAACCTTCTCTTCCCAAATGGAGACGAGTCTCTCAGGCTCAGGATAAAGCAAAGGCCGCAGCATCACCGCATCGACGACGCTAAAAATCGCGCTGTTCACGCCGATGCCCAGCGCCAACGTGAGGATCGCCACCAGCGCAAATCCTGGAGATTTCATCAGCAGCCGGACAGCATAACGAAGATTATTCATAGTGAAGGGCCACCATCGGATCGACATCAATCGCCCGCCGCGCAGGGATCAGGCATGCCGCGAGAGCGACCATAACGAATATACCGGCCACCGCTACAAAAGTGACGGGATCGTACGCCGAAATGTTGAACAAAAAGCTCGCCAGGACGCGAGTAGTGGCAAAAGCGACCATCGCTCCCGCAGCGATCCCGATCAGCACAAGCTTCAATCCACGCCCGAGAACCATCCGCAAAACATCGGATTTAAGAGCGCCGAGCGCCATGCGAATGCCCAGTTCTCTGGTCGATTCCGTGACGCTATACGAGATCACCCCGTAGATGCCGATAGCGGCCACTAGCAATGCGAGTCCGGCGAAAGATCCGGTCAGCCAAAGAGCAAATCGCCGTGGTGCAACATTTTCCGCGATGATCTGTTCTTGGGTGGCCACGTTGGAAAGCGGTCCATCCCGGTCCATCGCACGAAGTTCGCCGCGCACAGCGGAAACGAGCAACAGCGGATCGAGCGCCGCGCGAACTTCGAGCGTAACCCGCGAGATGGGGACCTGCGCGTGCGATATGTAGACCTGCGCCTTGGGAACTGTAGCCACACCTTGCTGATGCACATCGGCGACCACTCCAGCGATCGTCAACAGCGTCTTGCCGCCGTCGAAGCTGATACGGCGCCCGACGGGATCTTCATTCGCGAAGTAGCGTCGCACCATCGCCTCGCTGATCACCACCACTTTCGGCGCGTCCGCGAAATCGCTCGGGGTTAGATAATGGCCCGACCGTAGTGCGATTCCCATAGTGCGGAAATAGCCGGGCGTCACCGGATCGAGAATCGCATCCTGCACTACATCGTTTCCCGGAGCAGGGCGCCCCTCGATCACAAACGCGTTGTGACCCGCGCCAGTCATGGGAGCACCGGCGCTGGCGGCGGCGGATGTGACGCCTGGCAGATGCTCGATTCGCTGCAACAGGTCGTTCAGAAAGTTGACCGTGCGAGCCCCACCCGTTGGCAAGCGTACCGTGGCCGTGAGCAGACGTGCCGGCTCGAATCCGAGAGCGACGCTTTCAATCTGCCAGAAACTGCGCAGCAGCAGTCCCGCGGCAACCACCAGTACCAGCGATAGAGCGACCTCCGCGATAACCAGTGCCG
Source organism: Bryobacterales bacterium (assembly GCA_003170295.1). Lineage (GTDB taxonomy): Bacteria > Acidobacteriota > Terriglobia > Bryobacterales > Bryobacteraceae > Palsa-187. Next base: position 64,861 of record PNAJ01000076.1, read on the forward strand.
ACCGAACGCGTCTGCGCCCCGCGACCGTTCCTCGGGATGATGACTTGAGCGCTTCATTGAGATCCGCCTTCGACGCCTGCCGCGCGGGCAGAACCCCAAATAACATCGCCGTGACGCATGACGCCGTAAGCGCGAACAGCATGACCCAAGGATCGAGTTTCACGTCGGCGGATCGTGGGATAAAGGCTCCTCCGAATTGGATCATCGCGCGCGAAGTCCAGACGCCGAGCAATAGCCCAGCCACCCCGCCAAACAGGCCGAGCACCAGGCTTTCCGTGATCAATTGACGAAAGAGCCGGCCGCTTCCTCCCCCAAGTGCCGCGCGAATGGCAAACTCTTGTCGTCGTTCCGTCGAGCGCGCGAGGCTCAGGTTCGCAACATTCGCGCACGCGATCAGCAGAAGGACCGCCGCCGAGCCGAGCAGCAGCCATAGCGGACGCTTCACGTCGCCGGAGATCGCCTCGGAAAGCGAATGGGTCTTGAGTGTCCATGCGGAATTTTCATCCGGATACTGTTTCGTAAGGCGTGCGGCGATGGTCGTCATTTCCGCGCGGGCCTGCTCCACCGTGACCTCGGGCTTCAGGCGTCCCAGCACGCGCAGAAAATCGGCGCGTCGATTCGCCACCAGATCGGCAGCGTGCAGCGTCGTCCACAATTCAGAGGGCCGGCGACCATCGATGTCGGGCTCGCGAAATGCAGCCGGCATAACTCCAATGACGGTTCGCGATGTTCCTCCGATTCTGAGCTGGCGCCCGAGAATCTGCGAATCGCGCCCAAAACGCCTCGCCCACAACTCGTTGCTCAGTAGGATCACCTCTTTCTCAGCATCGTCAGCCGTGAAGCTGCGGCCGAGCGCAGGCGCGACGCCAAGAAGTTGGAAATAATTCGCCGTCACCAGACCGCCCATAAGCATCTCCGGCTCGCCAGATTCGGTGAGCACAGCAGCACTGCGCGTGTAGGCGGCCATCGCCTCGAACGACCGGTTCTGTTCGCTCCAGTCTTTAAAATTGGGCGGCGACGCAGGTTCGCGGGGCGCATTCGCCTTGAGATTCGACTCCCACAGCACCACGAGCCGGTCCGGGTCGCCGTAAGGAAGCGGCCGCAGCACGACGCCTCGGATGACACTGAAGACGGCAGTGTTGGCTCCGATCCCAAGCGCCAGAGCGACCACGGCAACCGTCGTGAATCCCGGACGCTTTCCAAGCATCCGTAGGGCAAAGCGCAGATCGGAAAATAGGGTCCGCATGGACGTTCAGACGCACATCGGCCCCATCGGTTCCTATCAAACTATTAAATTGTTAGTTTTTTGCCTGAGGAGGCTGATAGCCGGGCGGAAACGCCGCGCCTTCGCCCCAGAAATAATCTTCCATCTGCTTAAGTACAAATTCCTGGGCCTCGGTAGTTCCGAGGTTGAGACGGTACTCGTTCATGATCATCTTCATCTGTTCCAGCCACAGTTTCCACGCCGCAAGCGAAACATTGTCGTAAATTCGCTGGCCCAGTGGGTTGTCGAAGGGAACTTCGTCCAGGCCGGGCATTTCCCGCTGAAACTTGACGCAGAATACCTTGTGCCCGGTTTTGTTAGGCTCATCCGCCGAACGGGGATTAATCGCACCGCTGCCGCAACCCATAGTGGTTAGGATAGCAGTCTAAGGTGCCGCTGGGGCGGGAGACTGAGCGGCGCGCTTGGCCTTCACGGCATCCATATACTCTGATAATTTCAGTGGCAGTCGAGCCCCCTTCTCCATGTGGCGTTGAACCGCCTTCTGGTACCGGCGCAGGGTCTCCCGTTTGGACGACTCGCGCAAGTTACAGCTCTCGATATCCAGGAGCAATTCAACCTCCCAGGGCCGGAAGGTGTTGCGATGCATGTTGCCGCGAAGCAGTTCCTGAATAAGGCGGTTAAACTGCGCCAAGACTGCGTCGCTATCGGGTAGGGAGTCCTGCATACCGATATTCGTGGGTTCGTACCATTCGATTTGAATGTTAACACGAGTGGATGCCGTAGCGCTTCAATAGCGACCACCACCCCAACTGGCTACTGGCTACTGGCTCCTGGCTACTTCTTCCTAATTCACCCTCGCCAGCCACTCGTGGATCTTCCCAAGGCTCTTCTGGATATCTTCCCGATCAGCCGCCTCCGGCTCCATCTCCAGATATTTTTCCAGATCCCGCCGAGCCGCCTGGTAACGCTTCAGCTCCAGTAGCAACGCCCCCCGGCTTTTGAACGCCGCGGCTTCGGGAAAGCCGACAATCAGCCAATCCATCGTCGTGACGGCGCGCTCAAAATCGTTGTTGCGCAGATAGACATGGCGCAAATTGTGGAGCATCCGCATCACAATCTGCTTCTTCGTCACCCGCGCCAGGATCGATGGATCGAAGACCTGCGTCTGTGCCAGAGCGAAACACTCGCGGGCGTTAATAGGGCGTCCACCATACGGATCGATATATGTGTTGTAATTCCCGTCGTCATACTGAACCACGAAATGCCTCGGCAGCCCGATGCCGAAAAGAGGCATGTGCAATCGCCGCCCGACTTCCATGTAAAGCAGCGACAGCGTAATTGCAATGCCCGTACGCCGCGTCAGCACCTCGTTCAGACAACTATTGAGCGGATCGAAAAATTCAGCGTCATTCCCGCGAAAACCAAGTTCATCGAACAAAAATTTCTGCGCCGTCTCCACAAAATCCCGGCCATCGTTGAAATTCCGCAGACGATCGCCCAGTTGCGACGCGAGATCGTTCAGCTGAAGCAGATAAGGCTCGGGATCGAGATCCGGGAAATGAATCGTCGCGAGTTCCAGTGCGGCCCGGTCCAAACGCCCCTTCTCCGGGTCTTCTTCGAGAATGTACCGGAGATGGTTCATTTTGAGCGAAGATAAGCGTCGTCGCCGCGAATCCAATCTTCCCGTCGCGGCGAAAAGAGATCAAAAACCACGCAATCTTCGATCACTTCGACAAAATGCGGCACATTCGGAGGGATGCGCACAGTCTCCCCCGCGCCCACCGTCGCTTCCACGCCACCCAGATTGAACTTGATCCGCCCCGACTGGACCATCGCGATCTGCTCATTCTCATGGCTGTGTTCCGGCACGTTGCAGCCCTTCTTCAGTTCCAGGCGCGCGATCGTCATCATGTCGCCGTGAATCACCTGTCGCGTCAGAAAAGGATTCATTTGCTCTTTCTCGACGGAATCCCAGTTATAGGTCGGCATGACTTTCATTTTACGACGGCCAACTGTTAGCGTTTTCTGGCGCCTGGGGGATCGAAAGTAGCCAGGAGCCCGGAGTCAGAAACAGAGGCACACGCGCAAATTGAGTTTTTGTTCAGGACACAACTGGCCGGATGTCCGCAAACTCGAATCGCAAACAGATGAGTTGCGTCCGGAGTCAGAAGTGGGGCGGACCCCTGGTCCGCGCCGGACCCCCCGGTCCGGCTCGGCCACTACCCGAGAAACAGAGGCAAACGCGCAAATTGAGTTTTTGTTCAGGACACTACAGGCAGCATGTTCGCAAACTCGAATCGCAAACAAGCGTGGGCGTCCCGCAGACTCTCGACCGCACGCTCCACAGAATCCGCCCGCGAAAAGATGAAACCGAGGTAGCTAGCGCCTTCCGGAAGTGGCATCATCGCCTGCCCTTCTTTCGCTGTCACAACAATGTCCACAATGCTGTCCACGCTCCGAGCGTCATCGACGCCGGAAACACCCACGTAGCTACCGGCGCGCGGAATCGGGATCATCATCACAGCGTGCGAACCCTCTTCGAGACGAGCGGCGCTCACGTCCTCTCCAACCGCGTGCCTTAGAATCAGTTCCTCCAGCGACTTGCCCTGCCAGCCCGAGAAACGCAGCACCCGAGAGCACAACCCTCCAATCGGCCGCGCCGCCACTTCCAGCATCCACACGCCTTCATCGTTGACCCGCATTTCGGCGTGAATCGGGCCGTGCGTCATGCCGAGCGCGGTGACGGCGCGTTGCGTCGTCTCCCTGATCGCGTCCTGCATCGGGACCGTCACATAAATCGTCTCCTCGAAAAATGGACCGTCGAGAGGGTCGGGCTTGTCGAACAACGCAAGCACCTGCAATCGCCCGTTCGTGACAATCCCTTCGAGGGCGTACTCGTGGCCGGGAATGAAATCTTCGACGAGCACGGAAGGCTCGCGGGCGATGTCTTTTATCCGCCCGAACCCCGCGGCGAACTCGGCAGGGTTATTCGCTCGAATCACGCCGCGGCTTCCGGAGAGCCCGAGAGGTTTCAAAACGCATGGATACCGTCGCGGTCCCGTGGGTTGTTGAACAAGTTCATACCTGGGCGTCAGCAGCCCTGCCGCGCGAAATTTCTGCCGTGCCAGGAACTTGTTCTTCGCGGCGAGGACCGCCGACGGTGGACTGAACGCGAGGCCCAGCCGTTTTGCGGCCAGCGCGGCCACGTACGCCGGACGATCGCCGACGGCTGCAATGCCATCGAAGGGTCCGCGCGCGACAATCGCTTCGATTCCTTCTTCAGGCGCGTCAAAACGCAGCCCGACGGCGTTGTCTCCCCACGGATCGTCGAGCACGTGGCAGCGGTCCGTGGCAAGCACCAGATCGAGCCCCATCTGCCGAGTTACATCGGAAAAGGCGCGCGTTTGATAACCGGTGGTGGCGGCTATAAGGAGAACGCGCATGCCTACATTTATCGAGTACTTTTTATCCGCAGGCGAATCTCCACCTGCTGCTCCGCTGACAATCCCCACATCTCGGTTCCGTGAGCCCGGCCAATCAGGACATTCCCCGCGACTCCTTCGAATGCCGCGTTCTGCTTGAAGTTGCGCTGCGCACCGTCTTCGTTGATTTGGGCCGTATACCCATCGCCCAGCTTCGGATCGAAAGATTCGAAGTGCCCGCCGACTTCCTGCCGCGATTGCTGAAAACAGATCGGCCCGTTCGACTTCGTAATACCGCAGGTGCCGTCGGAGGCCACCAGGATGTACTCGTGAACTTTCGCCATGGGTTTTTGGGAAGGGGACTCAAAGTCCCCTCCCGGCTATCTGACTACCAGCGCTTATTCTGGCGGGGAGCGCCGTTGCCCCGGCCGCCGCCAAAACCACCGCCGCCGCCGCGATCTTCCTTCGGACGCGCTTCATTGATGGTCAGGTTCCGTCCGTCGAGTTCCTGTCCGTTCAAGGAGCTGATGGCACGCTCCGCTTCGGCATCGCCGGTCATCTCGACAAATCCGAATCCCTTGGCCCGGCCCGTATCACGGTCCGTTACGATGCTGACGCGTTCGACGGCTCCGTACTGTTCAAACAGCGAACGCACGGCGTCTTCAGTAACCCCGAAACTGAGGTTTCCTACAAATATATTTTTCAATTGAAATTCCTTCTGATTCTACAAACGGTGGATAGGGGCAGGATCGGACAAGGGCGGTTGGACCGGACTATGCGAAAGAGCCGAAAATTTACTACGCCTCATTGTCGCACATTTATGGTCGTTTAAGGCATCGCAATCGCGCATTTTTGGTATTTTAACGTTATTTAAGGCCTGCTAAAGAAGAGCAACCTGCTCTTCGGTGGGTTCCGCTCAACAATACCAAGGCTCGTCCAGGTAAGGAACAGCCGCGCGCGGCACCAGATGAAAATTCTCAGGCAGCGGCTCGTCGCTCGCCTCAGCCCAGATCGCGGCGAACATCTCCGTGCGGTTAAGTCCTTTATTAGCAACAATTCGAAAGATCCGTCCAGCCAAGTCATCCAGTGGCCCCTGCCACGGATAGACCAGCAGCCTCCGATCAAACGGCCCAATGATCGATCGAATGTCGTCCAACTCCAAAAGCCGCGAACTGGTAGTAATCAAAAGCCTTAATGCCAACTGAATGCTCGAGACATTTTCAACCAGTTCCAGATCCTTCAAAACCCTCAGCAATTCGCGATAATTCTCGATTGTGGTCCAGGGCGTGAACGCGATAAATGTCGGTTGCAGCGCGAGTCCGGTTTTGCGGGCTAAATTCACAACTTCGAAAAAATCGTGACGGGTGTGGTTTTTTTCTAGCTTTGCGAGGATAGCATCGTCGAGCGATTCGACTGCGGTGGTGACGAACAGGCATCCGGTGTCGCGCAAAGGAACGAGTAGATCGCGGTGTTTGAGCAGATGCTCGATTTTGATGGTGGCGTCGTAGGTCACTTGCGGAAATTCGGCGTGCAGCGCTTCTGCGATGCGCATTGCGTGGGTTGGGCCGTTGAAAAAATCGGGATCTCCAAATGTTACGTGGCTCGAGCCCTGGGCGATTTGTTGGCGGATATCGTCGAGCACCACGTCGCGCTGGACGACTCGAAATTCGCCTTGATAGACAGGCACGACGGGGCAATGGCGGCACACATGTTTGCAGCCTCGGCTGGCTTCGGTATACGCGACGCGCGAAGGAAGAACATCGCTGCGGTCGGGTTTGATAAAGGTTAACTTGTCGAGCGAGATTTCGCTAAAATTCTCGCCGTTTGCCCACGCGACAAGCGCCGGCTCGAACTCGCCGCCCATAATTGCTTCGACGCCCAGGCCTTCGAGCAACTCCCGGTTGAGAGGCGCGTAGAGGCCGTAGCAGGCGATTCTTGCGCTGGGGTTCAGGAGTTTGACTCGTTCGATCACGGGAACGGCAAGGCGCGTCGCGGTATGCATGGGCAGCGAGAACGCCACTCGATCCGCTTGCCGGATCAGGTCTTCCGGAAGTTTGGTTTTGGCGAGGTCTACCGCCGTTACTTCATGTCCAGCGCGGACTAGCCACGCTTTGGGCGATGCCAAGCTGAACGGCTGATGGCCCAGTTCGTACGTCGAGACGAGAACAATACGCAACGTGTCTATAGTGTAATATGCCGGGAATTATTAGAGCGCTGCGCCCCACCTTCCGCTACTGGATGCAGACCGAGGTGCACGTCTACGCATTCTCGGTTGCGGCGAACGTGCTGTTGTCGTTTTATCCTTTTCTGATCGTGAGCGTCGCGGTCGCATCGAAATTCTTCAATCGGCAAACGGCACTCTCGGCGATCGACCTGGCGCTGAGCGACTTTTTCCCGGATGCGCTGGGAAATTTTCTCCATAACAATCCTCCTCCACAGGGGAAGATCGAGATTATTTCGTTGTTCCTGCTGCTATTCACGGCGAACGGGATTTTCGAACCGTTGGAAGTCGGGTTGAACAACGTTTGGGGGATTCACAAAAATCGCAGTTTCTTTCGAAATCAACTGGTCAGCCTGGCGTTAATTTTCATTTGCGGCGGATTGGCACTGGGCTCGCTGCTAATGACGGCGTTCAGCCAGGAATCGTTCCGCAAACTCATGGGAACTGACCCTTCCTGGGTGCCGGCTTCGTTCTTCACCTGGGTTCCGATTCTGACCTTCAAGATGGCGGCAGTTCCGATTACGGTCTTCGTGCTGTTTCTGATCTATCGATACTTGCCGAACGGAAAGCCTCCGATCGAGCGCGTGATTCCGGCGGCCATCGTGGTAGGTGTGCTGCTCGAAGTGCTGAAACAGATCAATAAGTGGGTGTGGCCGGGGTTCTATCAAAAGCTCGGCCGCGAATATAACGTGTTTAAGAACTCGGTCACTCTGATTTTGATCGGGTTCCTGGTATCGATGCTGGTGCTGGCCGGGGCGGAGTGGTCCGCTCGCGGTCACAGAATGGATGAAAAAGCAGATGGCTGAGAGAAAATTGGCGGTAGGGGCGCAGAGGTATGGGAAGCAGAAGCGAGAATTTTTCTCGTCTGTCCGCTCCCTGACGGTCGCGGTTCAGTGTCGGAATTTGTGATGGTCCCGGATAGGTCTGCTCGCGGTCACAGAATGGATGAAAAAGCAGATGGCTGAGAGAAAACTGGCGGTGGTCACGGGTGCGTCGAGCGGTATCGGTGCGATGTTCGCTAGGAAGCTGGCTGCGCGCGGATATGACTTGCTTCTCGTAGCGCGACGGGAAGACCGTTTGCGATCGCTGGCGGTGGAATTGTCGGAGATGTATCATGTCGACAGCGACGTTATGGTCGCCGATCTTGCCGCGGATGCGGATCGGGAGCGAGTGGCGGAACGGATTCGCTCCGCGTCGAATTTGGGATTGTTGGTGAACAACGCCGGATTCGGGACGCTGGGATTTTTCGCCGACAGCGATCTGGAGAGCCAGTTGCAGATGCATCGATTGCACGTGCTCGCGGCGATGCATCTGACTCATGCGGCGCTCACGAATTTGATTCCTCGCGGAGAGGGCGGCGTGATCAACGTATCGTCGGTCGCGGCATTCGGACAGTCGGCGGGAAGCGTCAGCTATTGCGCGACCAAAGGCTGGATGAACGATTTCACATCGGCTTTACATGCGGAACTGGAGGTGCAGAAATCGCCCGTCAAGGTGCAGGCGCTGTGCCCGGGATTTACGCTATCGGAATTTCACGACACGGCGGCAATCGACCGGAGTCCGATTCCCCAGAGCTTATGGATGACCGCGGACTTCGTCGTTAGCGAGTCGCTGCGCGGGTTCGACGAAGGGAAGTTGATCGTGATTCCGGGGTGGCGGTACAAGCTGATTGTGATGTTCATGAAGGCGCTGCCGGGGTGGGCGTTGCGAAAGATGTCGGCGAAGGGGGCGGAGAGGTATCGGAAGCAGAAGGTGTGAATTGGCCTTGTCTGTCCGCTCGCGGTTCGGCGACATTCTCGAAAACCTCGGGTTTGATCGCTCCTGCCGGTCGCGGTTCTACAACCTCCGGGCTGCTCCCGGATGGACCGATTGCCAATCGGTCCGGAGGGCCGACGGGTGGATAACGAATGGGAATGAAAACGCAGTCGGAAGAGCCGCCTCAAGGCGGCTGCAGCCAGGATTGGCCGCCCTACAAGACGCGATTACCGATCAGTTGGCGGTGGGGGTCTTTTCTGCCTTATCGATTACCAGTAGGTCGAGTTTCGCCTTGTTGGCCACCAGTCTCAAGCCGAGCTGACGCTCCAGTGCGTCGACTAGCGTTGGACTTGGTTCGCTAGCGTTATCCGTTGGGGGTGGGAGCTGTCCCGGCGGAAGGTTGGGGGCGAACTCGATGCTGAAATCGTATTTGCCGGTCAGCCCTGTTTTGTCCAGCACGGGACGATCGAGCTGGCTCCCCAAGAGCACTGTCAATTTGGAGAGCGGCTGCGCTTTCGCAACGGTGTGGGCAGTCGGCCTGTTCGAGCCCATCGTGATCGTCGTCACGAATCCGGGGCCGTTCAGCGCCATGTTCTTGTCCAACTTAGGAGGACCTTCGGCGTTGGGATCATCCACGGCTGTGTCCTTCAACTTGGAGCCGCCCTTGGCGACCACCAATTCCTCTACTTGGAACTCTTTGGATTCGTGGTGCAGAACCACGCCGAACCGCTCCGCTAGCAGACTCTGCCACATCACAATGACCTGATCCTTCGTCGCTCCCTCCGGGACCTTCGCGATGACGTGGTATCTTTCGGTCGACATCCAAACGGGACCCCGCACCTGGTAGGACTTCACGTCATAAGCGGTCATGAGCATATCTATCAACCTCGCGTATTCCCACTTGATTTGTCCGGGGTCGGACGATCCGGGACCGCCGCGAGCTGGTCCAAAGTAGACTCCTTCGCGTGGGGGAGGGGACGGCTTGACCGACGCCACTTCAAACGTCAGGGCGCGGGTGGGCTGCCCGAAGGCGAGCGCACACACGAGAATCGCCAGACCTACGCTGAACGGCACTAATCGCATATTGGTAAAATAGACGGAGTGGTTTTTAAAGCGTTTCATTTTTTGTGGTGGAACCGCCTCGTCTGTTCGTTCCCTGACGGTCGCGGTTCAGTGTCGGAATTGCGATGGTCTCGGGCAGCGCTTCTTTTCGGTCTGCTATCCTTAGCGGCAAGAGCGCGGAAATTCCGGATTTCCGAACTAAGGCACTATGAGCACCCTCGTCAAAGTTCAATCCAAGGGCCAAATGACCATCCCCCGCCGCGTGCGTTCCGCCGTCGGCTTGGTTGATGGCGACCTTGTCGAGGTGAAGGCGGTCGGCAAGAAAATCGTCATTACGCCGCAACTCGTGATCGATCGGTCTAAATTCCCAACCGCTGACGACGAATATACGCCGGCGCAGCGCCGCGTCATTGACGCGCGCCTCGCAAAATCCGATGACGACATCCGGCGCGGCCGGGTTTATGGTCCGTTTGACACTCACAAAGAATTCATCGCCTCGCTACGCCGGGAAGGCGCAAAGCTTCGTTCAAAGAACCAATCCTAAGCGCGTGCAGGCCCATGAGGCTCCTCTTCACCGCTCATTTCAATCGCGCCTTCAACGACGCTCCGAAACGAGTTCAGCGGGCGTTTGAGAAGCAGTCGCTGCTCTTGCTTCAGAACCCGCGTCACCTTCCCTGCGCGCAAAAAAGTACAGCAGCGCTGAGGACAAGTGGCAGGCTCGCGTCAATCAAGACTGGCGCTTCTACTTCCGGATCGCGGGTGAGGCCTATATCATGACCCACATTACGTCTCACCCAAAATGAGCGATTCATGCCGCCGTCGCTCTCTCAGTGATAAACTCATCCTTTCAAGGAGCATCCTCGATCACAATGAACTCAAATCCTTCCCGCCGCGATGTCGTGAAGATGGCTGGCGCTGCGTCCGCCGCTGTTGGACCGTTTATTCAGAAAGTCAGAGCCGCGAACGATCAGGTGCAGTACGGGTTCATCGGCACTGGCAGCCGGGGCACTTATTTGCTCGGCCATCTTGCCAAGATCGATAGCGGACGATGCGTCGCCGTGTGCGACCTCGATCCGGCGCATGCCGACAAGGCGGCCGGCGTTATCGGGACGAATCCGCAGAAATTTAAAGATCATCGCGAGCTGCTGGCGGCTAAGAATATCGACGCGGTGTTGATTGCCGTGCCCTTGTACGAGCACTTCCGCGTTACCAAAGACGCGCTCGAAGCTGGCAAACACGTGTTCTGCGAGAAGAGCCTGGTGTTCAAGCCGGAAGAAGTTCACGCATTGCGCGCGCTGGTGACCGCGCGTCCTAAGCAGGTGATGCAGGTGGGCTTGCAGCGGCGCTACAGCAAGTTTTATCAGGCTGTGAACGACATGGTTACCAAAGGCGTGTTGGGCGATGTGAAACACGTCTACGCGCAGTGGCATCGCAACGATGTGTTTCGGCGGACATCCTCATGGACGATGAAACCGGGCGGTAGAACCAATCCGGGGAATTGGCGATTGTTCCGCGAGTTTTCAGGGGGCCCCGCGGCTGAGCTTGCTTCGCACCAGATCGACATCGCCGATTGGATGCTCGGCAGTACGCCGGATTTTGTGGTGGGCGTGGGCGATACCAGCACCATTCACGACGGGCGCGATATTTTCGACAACCTCGAGCTGATCTTCAAATATCCGGGCGGCAGGAAAACGATCTGGAGCGGTGTGTGCACTTCCTCGCATCTGCCGCTGCTCAATTGCACGCGGACGGAGATGGGCGAGTTGATTATGGGCACCGAGGGATCGGTCCACATTACTGTCGGCGACGATACGCATCCGGCGACGGCGATGTGGTTTCCGGAGCCGCCGAAGCCGCAAACATCGACCTCGACCGAGAAAGAGAAGGAGCATAAGGCGGGAGCGACCATGGTGTCGGTGGCCGCGGGCAAGTCGCTGCCGATTCTTCTATCGAAGGACGAGATCACGAGCAACGACGGCTTTGTCAATAAAGAGCTGAAGTTCGCGCGGCGCTGGCTGTACAACAAGGGCGTGATGGTGCCCGAGGAAGACAAGAATCCGGTGGATAACGAGCTCGAGGGATTTTTGCAATGCTGCCGCGACGGGAAGCGGCCGCTGGCCGACGTCGAGGTGGGGCTGCACGATTCGATCGCGGTGATGTTCTCTAATATGTGCGCCGATCAGGAACGGCGCGTGAACTTTAACGAGATCGACAAGCTGGGGCTCGCGGGCGCGAAGAAAGCGTAGAAATGGGGATCGTGGGGCGAAAGCCGGGACAGACCGCTCTGTCCACGCGGCGACAGGATGAAGAGTGTTCGCCGGAGATGGTGACGCCTTGGGACAGAGTGGTCAGTCCCGGTTTTCGCGCTGTGCGGCATCGCTAGGTCAGCGAGTTCAAAATAGGAGGATCCAGGTGGATCTTAATCTGACGCCGCAAGAGCTGCGGTTTCGCAACGAGGCGCGCGCGTGGTTCGCCGGGAATGTCCCGAAGGACTGGGTGAAACGGCGCGATGAAGAGGAATCGATGCTAGGGCGCTTCGAGTATCTGCGCGCTTGGCAGCGCAAGCTTTTCGACGCCGGATGGGCGGGGATTTCGTGGCCTAAAGATTTCGGCGGACGCGGCGCGCCGGTAATGGAGCAGGTGATATTCATCGAGGAGATGGCGCGCGCCGAGGCTCCTCCCATGGCGAACGTCATTGCGCTCGGGTTGATCGGGCCGACCATTATCGCTTTCGGGACGCCGGAGCAGAAAAAACGTTATCTATCCAAAATGTTGTCGGCTGAGGAAATCTGGTGCCAGGGATTTTCGGAGCCGAACGCGGGCAGCGATTTGGCGGCGCTTTCGACCACCGGCGTACTTGATGGCGATCATTTTGTAGTGAATGGGCAAAAGTGCTGGACCAGTTATGCGTGGGCGGCGGATTGGTGCGAGCTGGTGGTGCGGACGGACCCGGCGGCGCCAAAACACAAGGGTCTTACGGCGCTTTTAGTGGACATGCACAGCCCGGGTGTCGAGGTTCGCGGGCTGAAGCAGATGAGCGGCGAAAGCGAATTCGGCGAGATATTTTTCCGCGATGTGCGCGTGCCGGTCGCAAACGTGGTCGGCAAGGTGAATGAGGGATGGGGCGTCGCGATGGGGACGCTGATGCACGAGCGCGGAACGTTCGGCGCGGCTCTGCAAGTGAACTACCGGCGCAACTTCAACCGGCTGGTGGAGATTGCCAAGCGCATCGATCGCAGCGGCAAGCCTGCGTCGGAAGATCCGGTGATCCGGCAGAAGCTGGCGCAGTGTTACGCGGAGATCGAAGTGATGCGGTTGAATCAGCTGCGGGCGTTCTCGCGGATTAACGAGACGGGTGTGCCGGGGCCAGAGGGGTCGATCCAAAAGATTTTCTGGAGCGAGCTGAATCAGCGGTTCCAGCAGGTCGCGATGGAGATTCTGGGTCCCTATGGACAGCTCGCGCATGGATCGGCCGATGCGTTCGACGAAGGGCAGTGGGCGTACGGATATTTGCGTTCGCGCGGCAACACGATTGAAGCGGGGACTTCGGAAATTCAGCGCAACATTATTGGGCACTTTGTGCTCGGGCTGCCTAAGAGCTACTAATATGCAATTCGGATTGAGTGAATCACAGCAGATTTTAAAATCAAACGCCCGGAAATTCTTCGCCACGGAATGTCCGATCGCGGAGGTCCGCCGCATTATGGAGACGGACACGGCGCACGACAAGAAATTGTGGCGCAGCATGGCGGAGCAGGGGTTTCTAGGCGTCGTGTTTCCGGAAGAGGCGGGAGGCATGGGGCTCGGGTTCGTCGAGCTCGCGGCGCTGGCGGAGGAGATGGGGCGGGCGCTGGTGCCGGGGGCGTTTCTCTCAAACCTGTTCGCGGGCGCAGCACTTCATGCGGCGGGTGCGACGAAGCATTTGGCGGAGATCGCCAGTGGTGAGAAAACGGCTACAGTCGCGTTGCTCGAATCGAGCGCGAATTGGGATCCGCACGCGGTAAGAATGCCGACGCTCGCTGGAGAAAAGTTATTCGTGCCCGACGCCGAATCCGCCGACCTGATTGTGGTCGCGGCGCGCGATGCCGATGTTCCGGCGCTGTATCTGGTGGAGAGTCATGCTGTGAAAAAGACTCTGATGCCGGCCATGGATCTGACGCGGCGTCTTTATAAGGTGACGTTCGATCATCCGGCGGCGGAGCTACTCGCGAAAGGCGGCGCGGCGCGGAAGGCGCTCGATCATGCGCTGAACGTTGTGACGACGGCGTTGTGCGCTGAGATGACAGGCGGGATGCAGCGCATGCTCGACATTGCGGTCGAGTACGCGAAGACGCGCAAACAGTTCGGCAAACCGATCGGGCAGTATCAAGCGGTGCAACATCAGTGCGCGGACATGCTGCTCTATACGGAGAGCTCGCGGTCCGCCGCATATTACGCGGCTTACACGATGACGGAAGGGAGCGCCGAGGCTCGGACCGCGGTCAGTGTCGCCAAAGCGTACGCGAGCGACGCTTGCCGCGAGACCGGGAATCGCGCGGTGCAGGTGCAAGGCGGCATGGGCTTCACTTGGGAGAACGACACCCACCTTTTCTACCGGCGCGCGAAGGCGAGTGAGATCGCGTTCGGCGACGCAACGTATCATCGTGAACGAATCGCGCGGTTCGTGATCGACTAAGCTGAGACAAGATGTCGCGTCTTCTTAGCGACCGGGCCGGCAACACCGATCAGGTCGTTGTTCTGCCATCCGCGCTCGAAGATCCCAGGAATTCTCCGCCGGGACTCTATCGAGTGGGGCTGCTCACCGCGTGCATCTCGATCTCGGCATTTTTCATCGCGCTGGTGATCGCATATTACTGGCGCAAGATGACGCCGCCGTTTTGGGAGCCGGTTCCGATTCCCAAAACGTTGTGGCTCAGCACCGTTTTGATCGTGATCAGCAGCGCGACGTTTGAGACTGCGCGAAGATTGTTCCGGCGCGGACACTGGCGCGTCGCATCGCACTTTCTGCTGGCGACCGCTTCTTTAGGAATGGCATTTTTGGCCAGTCAGCTTACGGCGTGGCGATCGCTCGTGATGCACGGGGCCTTCTTAGCTAGGAATCCGCACAGCTCGTTCTTCTATATGTTCACGGGCCTGCATGCCGCGCATCTGATCGGGGGATTGGTGGTGTTGTTTGTGGTCGTGCTGGGGAAATCGAAGCGGCGCGAACTGGTGGACGTCGCGACGATCTACTGGCATTTTTTGGGAGTCCTGTGGATCGCACTCTACTGGGTTCTGATGAGCGCGTAAGGTATCCTGGAACACATGCGTGAAGCTGTCATCGTCGCCAGCTCCCGGACTGGCCTTGCAAAATCGTTCCGCGGATCCTTCAATATGACGAGGCCGGACGATCTTGCCGCCCACTGTATTAAGGATGTTCTGAAGAAGACGCCGAAGCTCGATCCGGCGGAGATTGAGGACGTGATTCTGGGGTGCGCGCAACCGCACGGACCGCAGGGATCGAACGTCGCGCGCATCGCCGCGATCCGTGCTGGATTGCCGGTCACGGTCGCTGGGACCACTGTGAATCGATTCTGCTCCTCGGGTTTGCAGGCGATCGCGATGGCGGCTCACGAAATTATCAACGAGGCCGTGGACGCGGCTATTGGCGGCGGCACGGAAAGCATTTCCATGACGCCTCGCGATAATGCTCCGAACCCTTGGATTCAGGAGCACAAACCCGCGTTGTACATGGTGATGGGCGAGACCGCGGAAGTGGTCGCCAAGCGTTACAAGATCAGCCGGCTCGCGCAGGACGAGTATTCGCTCGAGAGCCAGAAGCGGACCACGCGCGCGCAGCAGGAATGCTTTTTTAGCGGCGAAATCGCGCCCATGCAGACAACGAAGGCGATCTTCGACAAAAAGACCGGCGAGAAAATCGGCGAGGAGCCCGCCACTTGCAATCGCGACGAGTGCAATCGCCCCGATACAACGCTCGAAGGATTGCTGGCGTTGAAGCCTCACTTCGATCAGACAAGCGGCGAAGGATCGGTCACGGCGGGCAATGCGTCGCAGTTATCCGATGGAGCATCGGCGACGCTGTTGATGTCGAGAGAACGGGCGGATGCGCTCGGGATTCCGTATAAGCTGATTTTTCGCGGATTCGCGGTCACGGGGTGCGAGCCGGACGAAATGGGGATCGGTCCCGTATTTGCGATTCCGAAATTACTCAAGCGGCAGGGTCTCAAAATAGGCGATATCGATTTGTGGGAACTCAACGAAGCGTTCGCGGTGCAGGTGATTTACTGCCGCGACCGGCTCGGTATCCCGCAGGAGATTCTAAATGTCAACGGCGGCTCAGTCGCCATCGGGCATCCATTTGGCATGACCGGCTCGCGCATGGTGGGGACGATCGCGAATGAGATGACGCGGCGCAAAGCGCGCTACGGCGTCGTGACGATGTGCATCGGTGGAGGCCAGGGCGCGGCGGGCTTATTCGAGAATGCCAATTGATCCTTCGGCCGTGATCGCCCCCACGGCGCACGTGCATCCTGATGCAGCGATCGGACCGCGCGTGGTCATCGGCGATTTCGCGATCGTCGAGCAGGACGTTTTTATAGGGGCGGAAACAAAGCTCGAACCGTACGTTTTCGTCAAGCGCTGGACAACTTTGGGAGAGCGCAACGAAATTTCCGCGGGCACCGTCCTCGGCACGGATCCCCTTGATAAAAACTTTAGCGGGGCACGCAGTTATCTCAAGATTGGCGACGGCAACAAGATCCGCGAGCATTACACTATCTCGCGCGGCACCGCTCCGGAATCGGAAACCATCATCGGCAATGAAAATTACATCATGACCTCCGGCCACATCGCCCACAATTGCAAAATCGGCGATAACATCGTGATCGCGAGTTGCGCGCTGATCGCCGGATATGTCGAGATCGAGAATCAGGCGTTTATTTCGGGCGGCGTGGTGATTCATCAGTTCTCGAAAATCGGACGGCTCGCCATGATCGGCGGCAATACGCGTGTGAATCTGGACGTGCCTCCCTATTTTTTGTATTCGGATTTTAACGTGTCGCCCAAAGGTCTGAACCTGGTGGGACTGCGGCGCGCGGGCTTCACCGCAATAGAAATTCATGCTCTGAAGCAAGCTTACAAGCTCCTCTATAAGTCCGGCCTCAAACTCGACGACGCGCTGTCACGCATCGAAACGGAGGCGTTGACCGAGCACACGCAACATCTTGTCGCATTCATCCGTGGCAGCAAGCGGGGAATTTGTAGAAAATAGAATATGGCCGCTCAGGCTCCTCCTCCAGCAATGCTCTCGATGCGGCAGGTGCTTGCCGAGCCGCAGTTCCGCCGCCTCTGGCTCGGCCAGATGGTCAGTATTTTCGGCGACTTCGTCGCGTTATTCGCGGTGCAGGTCGCCATCACGTTCCGCATGCACGGCACGCCGGAAGACGTCACCGGAGTGATGGTCGCGTATCTGGTGCCGTTTGCGCTGATCGGCCCGGTTGCTGGCGTTTTCGTCGACCGCTGGAATCCTCGCATCACTATGATCGCCAGCGATGTGACGCGCGGCTTGCTGATTATTCTGCTCGTTTTCACGTCGAACCTGTGGCAAATTTATGCGATCTTTTTCGCCCTCAGCACGGTGTCGAGCTTCTTCATGCCGGCGCAATCGGTAACCGTGCCGATCCTCGTCAAGCGGGAAGGCCTGATGGCCGCCAGCGGGCTGATGCAGCAGGCCATGCAGTTCGTCAGGATCTTCAGTCCGGCGGCAGCCAGCGCGCTGGTGGGCTGGTTTGGCGAGGCGAGTTGTTACTACGCCGATAGCGTGACATTCTTTATTTCCGCAGGGATCCTGCTGTCGCTGTCCTATCACCGGCCGGCGGTTCCTTCGACGCGAGGGGTGGGCGCAGTGCTCCGCGATCTCGGCGAGGGAATGAAGTTCATCTTTACCCATCCCACTTTTTCCTTCGTGATCCTTTCGATGACGGCGGGCATGTTCGCCATCGCCGCTTTTGGAGCGCTGCTGTCTGTTTACGTGCGCGACATTCTCCATAGCGGCAAGAATTTGTTTGGGGCTTTGGGGTCTCTCATCGGCGCGGGATCGATCTGCGGGGCAGTGCTGGTCCAGAAGTTGGCGAAAGGGCGGTCGCCGGCGCATATGGTGAGCTTCGGGTTGGGAGGCGTCGGGATGTTTATCCTGATGCTCGCGGCTCTGCGCACTCCCGTTGCGACGTTGGCCGGGTCGTTTGGCATCGGGGTTTCGGTTGCCTTTATTATGGTGGCGGCGACGGCACTGCTACAAGGTGAAACGCCGCCGGAAATGCGAGGCCGGGTAAGTTCGAGTTCGATGTCGCTGATTGCACTGGCACAAGGAGTCGCAATGATCTTCGCCGGCGGATGGGCGACGCGCTATGGAATCGTCAACCTGTTCTACGGGAGCGCGGTGGTACTGTTCCTGGTGACGATCGGCGGTGTGTGGCGGCTGCGGAAGATGAAGTGAATATTGTGCGTTTTAGTCCAGAACCTTCACGATCCTCTTCCCGATATTCTCCCCGTGAAACAACCCAATAAACGCCTTCGGCAAATTCTCGAATCCCTCGACGATATCCTCGCAATACTTGATCTTTCCCTCGCGCAGCCAGCCTGACATCTCCGCGAGCGCCTCACCGAATCGCGGCATGTAGTCGGTGATCAAAAATCCCTGCGCTTTGGCGCGCGCGACAATCAGCATCCCTAGCAGCCTGGGACCCATCTCCGGCTTCGCGTTATTGTATTGCGATATCTGGCCGCAGATCGACATGCGCGCGAAGGTGTTGATCTGCATGAAAACCGCGTCCGTGATCGTGCCGCCGACGTTATCGAAATACACGTCGATCCCTTTCGGGCAAAGCTCCTTCAGCTTTGCGCCGTAATCTGCGGTGGTCTTGTAATTGAACGCGGCATCGTATCCGCAATCCTTCAGGATCCACTCGATCTTGTCGTCTCCGCCCGCGATTCCAACACTCCGGCATCCTTTGATCTTTGCGATTTGTCCGACGATGGACCCCACCGCTCCCGCCGCGCCCGACACCACGACCGTTTCTCCCGGCTTGGGATTACAAACATCCAGGAGCCCGAAATACGCGGTCAGTCCCGTCGCGCCCAGCACGCCGAGCGCGGTCGACACCGGTGCGACCGAGGGATCGAGCTTGCGCACGCCCCGTCCATTCGATACTACGTATTCCTGCCAGCCCATATAAGGGTCGACAATATCGCCCACTGCAAAATTCGGGTTCTTCGAGTCGACTACGCGCGCCACGCCGCCCGCCACCATCACGCCGCCGATCTCCACTCCCGCCGCGTAACTCTTCGCCTGGCTGATGCGGCCGCGCATGTACGGGTCGACTGACAGATACATGGCGCGCGCCAGGAACTCGCCGTCTTTTAATTCGGGAATCGGAGTTTCGATCAGTTTGAAGTTCGATTCTTCGGGAAGTCCCGTGGGTCGTGACGCGAGGACGAATTGGCGGTTCACAGTTGAGGTGACAGATGACATGATGTCTCTCTTCTCTTGTGCTGGACTTAGAACGGTTATATTATGCACTATGCAGGCACCGCTTCCCGCGGTCGCGGTAATCAAAGTCTATGGATGGGTGAGGGCAGACGACTAATGGCTGAAACACAATCTTTGAAGAATCACACGATGTTCGATCCGCCGTTCCATTTTTTCCTGGCGCCGGTGGGATTGATTTTGCTGATCTTGTCGATCATCGACGTCGTAAGGAATCCAAGCTGGATGACAGGCGTCCACGTCCTCGTCATCTTGTGGCTGGTAGTGCTGGTGTTTAAGACCCGCATCTATGCGCTCAAGGTGCAGGATCGCGTGATTCGCCTGGAGGAGCGTTTGCGATTACAGGCGGTGCTGCCGGCCTCGCTCGAACCGCGCATCGGCGATTTAAGCGTCGATCAGCTCATTGGATTGCGCTTCGCATCCGACGCCGAACTTCCGGGTCTTGTCGAAAAAACCCTGGGTGGTAATTGGGACCGCAAGCAGATTAAGGCAGCCGTCCAAAACTGGAGAGCGGACAATTGGCGCGTGTGAAGTATCTTCTTTTCACGATCGCGATTGCAGCCTGCGCGCAGACGGCGCCAGTTCCGGAGTTGTTGTGGCCCAACGGCGCGCCGGAGGCCCTCGGCAGTGGCGACGTGGACAAACCGTCCATTACGCCGTATCTCGCGAAATCGCCCAATGGCACCGCCGTTATTGTGTGCCCGGGAGGTGGCTACGCTCATCTCGCGATGGATCACGAGGGTGTGCAGATCGCGAAATGGCTGAACAGTCTCGGAATCACCGCATTCGTGCTGCAATACCGGCTCGGTCCGAAGTATCATCATCCGGCGATGATCGACGATGCGCACCGTGCCATCCGTACCGTTCGAACGCGCGCGGCATCGCTGCACATCCACCCCGACCGCATCGGGATCTGGGGATTTTCCGCCGGCGGCCATCTCGCATCCACCGCCGCGACGCACTTCGATGCGGGCGATCCCAACGCATCGGACCCCATCGATCGCGCCGGTTCGCGCCCCGATTTCGCAATTCTCTCGTACGCCGTCATTTCGCTCAACAGCGAGTACGCGCACGTTGGGTCGCGCGACAACCTGTTGGGCAAGACTCCGGATCGAAAACTTGTAGACGACCTTTCGAACGATCAACGCGTCACCGCGCAAACGCCGCCTACGTTTCTGTTTCACACTTCCGCCGATACCGCGGTTCCGGCCGAAAACAGCGTGCGCTTTTACCTCGCCCTGCGGAAAGCCGGCGTTCCGGCGGAATTGCACATTTTTCAGAATGGACCGCACGGCGTTGGTTTGGCTCCCACCGATGCAACCCTCTCGGCGTGGGGCGGACTTCTGGCAAACTGGCTGCGCGAGCGCGGATTGCTCCGCTAAATTTAGGGAACATCCAGGATGGAGGACGCGTAATTATGGCTATCATGCGAACTGCTTTGGTTGCCGTGGCGGCGCTCGCGCTCAGCGGATGCGTCGTTAATACCGATTTTGGCGGTCCGTTGCAGCATCTCCAGAAATCGATCGAGCTCGACAAATCGGAAATGGGGCGCGTCGAAATCAAGATGGGCGCGGGCGAATTGAGGGTTGAGGGAGGATCGCCCAGGCTCATGGACGCCGACTTCGAGTACAACATCTCCTCTTCGAAGCCGATGGTCCGTTACAGCGCCAGCAGTTTTCGCGGTGAGTTGTCCATTGAGCAGCCGAGCGGCTTCCACGGCGGCACGAATTCGAAGTACACGTGGAATCTGCGTCTCAACGACAAGTTGCCCCTCGACGTCGTGACACATCTCGGTGCGGGCGAAGCACACCTGAACCTCGGAACGATGAATCTGCGAAGCGTGGAAGTGCACATGGGCGTCGGCGAGGTGGAACTCGACCTGCGCGGCAAGCCTACCCGCGATTACAACGTGCAGATTCATGGCGGAATCGGCCAGGCCATCGTTCATCTGCCTTCGACCGTCGGCATCGTCGCGAACGCCTCCGGCGGCATCGGCGATATCGAAGTACGCGGTCTGGAAAAGAGTAATGGACGCTGGACCAATGCCGCGTTTGAGCATTCGCCGGTCACCATCCATCTCGATGTCAAAGGCGGCATCGGAAATATCACCTTAACCGCGGAATAACTCGTTCGCGTTATCCTTAACAGTGAATGAGCACTTCCGTCGCGGGCCCCATCCGCATATCGACTCCCCATTGTGAAGCTGGGATCGGCAAGGTTATTCGCACCCCGGATTCCGCCGATCTGATCGAGGGCGTACGCATCCTGCCATACGAGCTTTGGCCGGACGACCGGGGATACTTTCTGGAAGTAATTCGCATGGGGCAGGGCTTGGCCGCATCCTTCGCGACGGAGACCACGCAGGTCTCTTCCGCCCTCAGCTATGCGGGTACCATCAAGGCATTCCACTATCACCAGCACCAGACTGACCTGTGGGTTCCCATGTCCGGCCTGTTTCAGGTGGCGCTGGTCGATCTGCGCCCTGATTCTGCCACCTACGGCGTCAAGAACACTTTGTATGTGGGCGAGTTGCGGCCCTGGCAATTGCTGATTCCGCCCGGCATCGGGCACGGCTATAAAGTGGTTGGCGAAAGGTCGGGGGTGCTGGTGTATGTGACGAATCAGCTCTACAACCCGCATGACGAGGGCCGCATCGCCTATGACGACCCCTCCATTCAGTACGACTGGGAGACGCAACATAAGTGACGAAACTTCTGGTCACGGGCGGAGCCGGATTCATAGGCAGCGCCTTTGTGAGACTCGTCCTGGGCTCCGGAGGCGCGTCCCAGTTGGTGAATCTCGATAAGCTGACCTACGCGGGCAACTTAGAGAATCTGTTGCCGGTCGACGCCGACCCTCGCTATCGCTTCGTGCACGGAGATATCTGCGACGCAAAGCTGGTAAACAATCTGGTCGCCGACTTGAAGCCCGACGTAATCGTTCATTTCGCGGCGGAGTCGCACGTCGACCGCAGCATTTTGTCCCCAGCTCCCGTCTTTGAAACGAATCTTCGCGGCACCTTCACGCTGCTCGAAGCGGCGCGATTGAACAATACGCCTCGCTTCCTGCACGTCTCCACGGACGAGGTTTACGGCAGCATCGATGCGCCGCACGAAGCCGATGAGCACTATCCGTTGCGCGCCAGCAGTCCGTATTCGGCGTCCAAGGCCGGTTCCGATCTGCTCGCCCTGTCGTATTTCGTCACCTACAAGCTCCCCGTCACCGTGACGCGTGCGTCCAATAATTACGGGCCCTATCAATTTCCCGAAAAGCTGATCCCTCTGATGATCTCGAACGCGATCGCCGATCAGCCGCTCCCCATCTATGGCGACGGCATGCAGGTGCGCGACTGGCTCTACGTCGACGATCATTGCCGCGCGATCCTGGCCGCCATCGAGCATGGACGCCCCGGCGAAGTCTATAACATCGGTGGCAGCCGCTCGCTCGCCAACGTCGAAGTCGTGAAGATGATGCTCGCCTTGCTCGGCAAGCCGGAAAGTCTGATGGTCACCGTAAAGGACCGCCCCGGTCACGACCGCCGCTATGCTCTATCCAGCGAAAAACTGATGCGCGAAACGGGATGGAAAGCTGAAATGCCGTTTGAACAAGGCCTGCGGGCCACCATCGATTGGTATCGTGCGAAAAGCGATTGGATGGCCCGCGTCAAATCGGGCGAATACCAGAGCTACTACGAGAAAAACTACGCCGGCCGTTGAGTCTAACAGCTCCCTGCCTGGGCCGTGCCGCGTTTTTGGAACCGCGACCATCGGGAGCGGTCAGCTTTCAGCTAAACCGGCAACATCAGCCGCGCCCGGCAACCTTGCGCGTCAACGCGATTCTGCAAATCCAGCGAACCGCCATGCGCCTCCGCGATCTGCCGACTCAACAGCAGTCCGATCCCCGAGCCTCCCGGTTTCGTCGTGAAAAACGGAACGAACAGATTCGAAGTGTTCGACAGTCCATGCCCCTCGTCCTCGATCAGCACCTCGAGCAGCGTGCCCATCCGCGACCACGCGATCGAGACGCCGCCGCCGGTCTCAAGCGACGCATCGACAGCATTCCGCAACAGATTGATAAGCAACTGATCGAGTTGATCGCGATCGCCTCGCAACGTAAACTCCGGCCCCGCCCTCAGCGTCGCCTGAATGCGTTGTTCGAGCCCCGCTACGTTGCGAATCCACGCGCCGACATCCACCGCCGCCAACTGCGGACGCGGCAGTTTGGCGAGCCGGGCATACGCGCCCAGGAACCGGCTCAAGCCCTCGCTGCGCGTAGCGATAATCGAGAGCCCCCGGCTCGTGTCCTCCCGCCAATCGCTGGGCAAAGGGTCGCGCTTCACCAGCGATTCCAAACTCCCCGCGATCGATTTGATCGGCGCGAGGGAATTGTTCATCTCATGCCCCAGCACGCGCACTAGTCTCTGCCACGCCTGCAATTCTTCCTCGCGCAACGCACGCGTCAGGTCCGTCACCACCAGCAGGTGATGTGGCAGCCCTCCTTCGCGAAACCCCGAACGATGTATCGCCCATCGTCCAGGACCCGACGGAAACGTCCTCTGGATGCTCTGCGTTTCATCGCCGCCTAAAAACTCCGCCAGATCCAGCGCCGCCGCGCTCGCGTTCATGATTCGCTCCGCCGGTTGCGCCAGCAGCCGCTCCCCCGCGCGATTCACCAGCCGCAGGTGCTGATCGCCGTCGAACGCGAAGATCGCGACGTCGATCTCCTCCATAACTTTGCGCAGCAGCGTCGTTGCTTCGAGCGCGCCCAGCCGTTGCGCGCGCAGCGTCGCACCCATCGCGTTCACCTGCTGCATCACGTCGCCCAGCGCGTCCTCTCCCTTCGCCGCCGTCGCCCGGATCGAATAGTCGCCCTCCCGCATCGCTTCCAGAAGATTCGCGAGCGTCCGCAGTGGCGACGCCACCCGGTCCCGCACCGCCGCCGCGCATGCCCACCACGCGGCGAGAATCACGATCGTCAATGTCCATTGCACCTTCGGCGTATAATTTCCCAGCCACCAGAGAATGACCATGGCCGTTACCACCGCCGGCAATCCGGAAGCCAGCGCCAGCAGCAGCATGCGCTGTTCATGGACGGGTTTGAATTTGGAGAAGTCCACTTACAACCCGTAGCGCTGCAGCCGCCGGTAGAGCGCGCTCCGGCTCAGTCCCAGTGCATTGGCCGCGTGGCTGACGTTGCCGTTGTATCGCGCCAGAGCCTTCTTGATCAGGAACGCCTCCACTTCTTCGAGGCTCATATCTTCCAATCGCAACGACCCCTGCGCGCCGGACCGCAGCGCCAGATCGGCCTGCCGCACTTGCGTATCCTGGGCCATCAACACCGCGCGCTCGATCACGTGATTCAACTCGCGAACATTTCCCTGCCACGGATTTTCGAGCAGCCCCTGCATTGCCGCCGCGTCGAACCCTTGCAGATTTTTTCGATACCGCCGCGCATGCACGCCCAGAAAATGCGCGGCGAGAACCGGAATATCCTCGCGCCTTTCTCGTAGCGGAGGCAGATGGATCTCGATGGTATTCAGCCGAAATAACAAGTCTTGCCGAAACCGCCCCGACGAGACCTCCTCACCAAGCGCCGCGTTCGTCGCCGAAATCACCCGCGCGTCCACCCGACGCGTCTTCGATGACCCCACCCGCTCCATCTCCCCGATTTCCAAAACCCGCAGCAGCTTGGCTTGCAGATTGAGAGGCACGTTCGCGATCTCGTCGAGAAACAGCGTGCCTCCGTCCGCCAGTTCGAACCGCCCCACCCGATCCATCTTCGCGTCGGTAAACGCGCCTTTGACGTGACCGAACAACTCGCTTTCGAAAATCCCCTCGGCCAGTCCGCCCGCATTCACCGTCACCATCGGTCGCGAATGACGGAGGGAAACCGCATGCAGCGTCCGTGCGACCACCTCTTTGCCCGTCCCCGGCTCCCCCGTGATCAAAACGTTGGCATCCGAAGGACCCACCCGCGAGATCAGTTGCAACACCGGCTGCATCGCCGCCGATTCCGCGATCAGCGCCGGACGGCCCTCGGTCCGCAAGAGACGATTTTCCGCTTCGAGCCTTTGCCCGCGACGCAGTGCACCGCTCAATTCCACCTGCGTCCGTACAATCGCCATCAGCCGCGCGTTGTCCCACGGCTTCTGGATGAAATCGCGCGCCCCCCGCCGCATCGCTTCCACCGCCAGTTCCACGCTGCCCCACGCCGTCATCACGACCACCGGCACATTGCCGTCGATCGCCTGAATCCGCATCAGCGTGTCGAGCCCCTCCTGCCCCGACGTGGTGTCGCGCGTGTAATTCAAGTCCATCAGCACGACATCGAAGTCGCGCGTTTCGAGCGCGGCCAAAATCCCCATCGGCGACGCAGCCGATTCGATCTCAAATCCCTCGCCTTTGAGCAGCAGCCGCAGAGCTTCCAGAACGTCCGGCTGATCGTCGGCGATAAGAACTCTTCCTTCTCTACTCATCTGGTGAAATTGTAAACGATGGAAGAATGCAATCCCCAGGCCGTTGCTAAACCACTGAAAAGATGTAGAATATCCGGCTGCTTACTGTCCATTTTTGGGATTCGCATGTTCGTAAAAAACTCTTTCTCCCGCCCTCTCAGCGACTTCGCACTTTCACTCGCAATGATTCTCGCGTCCGGCCCGCACAATGTGATTAAGAGATCGGTCATTTCGTCGTATCCCGATCCGCTACCGCGAGGGTGCAAGTCTTCGAAGCTCTCCCCTCGCCATTTGGCTATTGTGCGATGACCCACGCCGTTGCGGGCAAATAAACGGTGGGAGCGCTCCAATAGGAACTTCTTGCAGTGGGAGAATGCCGATTTTCGCGTAAAATTCACATCGCGATCCGCATTCTCCCCATTGCAACACCACAAGTCCGCCCAGACGAACCGCAGTGGCATCAGTCCGTCTTGTGGGGCGGCCAATTTTGGCGGCAGCCGCTTTTCAAAGCGGCTCTTCGTGCGTTTGATTGACTTACCTCGTCAGCGCCGACGCAGGCATCTCCCCGTGCTTAATCCGATCCGCGATTACCTCGATCGCCAGCCTCTCCGTATTGCTGATGGCTTCCTCGCGTGTCGCGCCATAAGTCATCACGCCAGGCAATTCCAACGCCTCGGCGATCCAACGTCCGTCGTCCTCGCGATCAAGTTCAATCGAGAGCCTCATGAGACCCAGTATATCTTCACTTCTCCGGCCAATACCCCGGCCGCGCCCGCACCACCGCGTCGGGAAAGTTCGTCACCTTGACCTCGATATGGTGCAGCCCCATATTCTTCGACTCCTGCGGTACGAAGCTCAGCAGGTACTGGCTGTGGATCTCCTCGCCCGTGCGCGAAAGCGCCGCCTCGAGCGACCCCACCTTCAGAAACGAGAGATGCCGCCCCCCCGTTCCCCGAGCAAACGCGTCCGCTTCGTTGGTCTTCCCCATCCTCGCCAGCTCCCCGATCGCCCCAATATAATCCGGCCCTCCCGGCATCGGCGGCGCATTCTCGGAACTGGACGTCCACGCCTCGCCCTGCGCCGAATACGTCAGCGAGTAAATCACCACACCCGCCCTCTGCGCCATCTCCACCGCCTCGCCGAGCTTCTTCCTGCTCCCCCGGTCTCGCGATTCCCCCAGCACGATCATGATCCGCCGGTAATTCTCCGGCCGCGTGTCGAGCATTGTCATTCCCTCGATCACCGCGTCGATCATCTTCGCCTGCTTGATCGTGCGCGGCTCGATGTTCTCCAGAGCCGCGCGGATTTTTCCGCCATCGGATGTGAACTGCTGAAACACTCGGACCTCCGTGTCGTACGCGATCACCGCGGCCTGCCCGCGCTCCCCGATCACCAGCGGCTGAATCATCGCGCCCACTAATTTAATCCGCTGCAGCGCCGGCGTCGAGATTCCGCTCGATTGCACCAGTACCACCAGCGACACGGGCGCCTGCACCGTGTCGGACGTGTCCATGTGGACCTTCTGCCGCACCCCCTCGTCCGTCACAACAAAATCGTCAACGGATAAGCCGTCGATCAGGTTGCCCTTCTTGTCCGTCACCGTCGCCGGCACCAGCACAAGGTGTACTTTGGTTTTGATCGGTTGTTCCTGTGCGATCAGCGCCACAGTGAGCGCACACGTCACGGGGAGAGACTTCAACACACTGATGGGACGGTCAGGCGCGCCATACCGTTACGTTACCAGCAATCTTCGTACCGTCCCCGAGAATCGTCGCGCTTGTGGCGCACGCGTCCACGCGTGCCGCGTCGACATTCGTGTCGACGTCCATTAGCGTTACGCTAGTCTCTTATGTCCGATCGCCTCAACGAACTCCGCCGCCGCCATACCAATGCCGAAGCTGGAGGCGGAGCCGAACGCAAGGCCCGCCAGCACGCCGAAGGAAAACTCTCCGCCCGCGAGCGCATCGACCTCCTCCTCGACGAAGGAACCTTCGAAGAGCTCGACAAGCTGGTCCGCCACCGTTCCCGCGACTTCGGCATGGACGAACAGATCGTCGATGGCGACGGATTCGTCACCGGCTACGGACTCATCCACGGCCGCCCCGCCTACGTCTTCGCACAGGATTTCACCGTCTTCGGAGGCTCCCTCTCGGAGACCAACGCGAAAAAAATCGTCAAGATCATGGACCTCGCGCTCAAGACCGGAGCCCCCGTCATCGGCCTCAACGATTCCGGAGGCGCGCGCATTCAGGAAGGCGTGGTCTCCCTCGGCGGCTATGCCGACATTTTTCTCCGCAATACTCTTTCAAGCGGCGTCATCCCCCAAATCTCCGCCATAATGGGACCCTGCGCCGGGGGAGCCGTCTACTCCCCAGCCCTCACCGACTTCGTCTTCATGGTCGACAAAACCAGTTACATGTTCGTCACCGGACCCGACGTAATAAAAACCGTCACTCATGAGGACGTGACCAAGGAAACCCTAGGCGGCGCGACCACCCACAACTCCACGAGCGGCGTCGCGCATTTTCTAGCCCACAACGACACCGAATGCCTGCAAATGATCCGCGCTCTTCTCGCCTACCTCCCCCAGAACAATCGCGACGACGGCCCGCAGCGCCCGTGCGACGACCCGGAAGATCGTCAAGACATCGCACTCGACTCCATCATCCCCGCCGAATCCAATCAGCCCTACGACATTAAGGACGTCATCCATCGCATCGTCGACCAGGGAGATTTTTTCGAGGTCCACGAACACTGGGCCCGCAACATCGTCGTCGGATTCGCCCGCATGGACGGAAAATCCGTCGGCATCGTCGCCAATCAACCCGCCTTTCTCGCCGGATGCCTCGACATCGATTCTTCGACCAAAGGCGCTCGTTTCGTCCGCTTCTGCGATGCCTTCAACATCCCGATTCTGACGTTCGAAGACGTGCCCGGCTTTCTCCCCGGCACCGCGCAGGAGTTCGGCGGGATCATCAAGCACGG